>DASVNT010000114.1:0-2753 GCA_036383715.1 Sphingobium sp.
GCGCGGCTCGTCGCCCCAGAAGGCGTCGATGCGCTGGCCGCCGCGACCCACAATCTCCATCGGCGCCAGATATTCGAGCGCGCGGAAGCCGGTGGCGTACACCACGATGTCCGCTTCGTGCAGCTTGCCCGACCCGTCGACCAGCCCGTTTTCGGTGAAGTGGCCAGCGCCCTCCGTCACCAGATGCACGTTCGGACGCGAAAAGGCGCGGAAGAAGCCGCCGTCGCCCAGATTGGGGCGTTTCACATAGGGCGGATAATCTGGGATCATCTTGGCCAGCATTTCCGGATCGTCGCCGATCATCGCGGCCATGCCATGGGTCAGTCGTTCGCGTGACGCCAGATTGGCGGCGCTCACCGACTTGCCGTCCTGCGGCCAGTCCGGATCGATGATCATGTGCGACGGCGCGCCGTCGGTCGCCCAATTGTAGAGGATCAGCCTGTACCAGCGGGCATAGCCGGGCAGGTGGTCGATCGCCCATTGCTGACCCGCCGTAATGTGATCGCGATATTCGGGATGGACGAACACCCAGGTCGGCGACCGCTGGAACACGCTAACTTCGGCGGTCATGGTCGCAAGCTCGGGCACCAGCTGAAGCGCGGTCGCCGCGGTGCCGATGACGATGACCTTCTTGCCGGTGACGTCCAGCCCGTCGGGCCAGCGCGAGGTGTGGAAACGTTGTCCTTTGAACGCGTCCTGATTTTCGATCTGGGGGATGAGCGGACGGTTGAGCTGGCCGACGGCGCTCACCAGAACGCGCGCGCGCTGATGTTCCTCAACGCCGTGGGACAGAAGGTCTACCGCCCATTCCGCCGCTTCCTCGTCATAGACGGCGCGGGTGACTTGGGTGTTGTAGCGGATGAACGGGGTCAGCCCCAGCCTGTCGGCCATCTCCGCGAAATAACGGCGCAGCACTGGCCAGGGCGAAAACAGCTCCGGCCAGGGGAAGTCGCGGGTGAAGGAGAAGGAATAGCAGTGGCTTGGCACGTCGACGCGCGCGCCGGGATAGCGGTTCTCGAACCAGGTGCCGCCCGGCCCCTCATTTTTCTCGACGATGGTGAAGGGAACGCCCGCCTGCTTCAGGCGATAGCCCATGACGATGCCCGAAAGGCCCGCGCCGACGACGATCGTCGACAGGCGTTCCTTAGCTTCGCCGGGCACTTCGTCACCCCATGCCGGAAAGCGCTCGTCGCCGGAAAGGCCAAGCTCTTCGGTCAGCAGCGGCCGGTAGCGCGGGTCGAGCGCCGCGCCCGCGAGGACATCCATCATCCGCGCCATTTCGGCCTCGGTAGGCTGGTAGGGCGGCGGGCAGCCCGCGTCGCGCCACTGACGGACCGCACGGGCGGCATGTTCGCGCAGCGCCGCCGCCAGCTCGGCGGGCACGCCGCCGCTCATGTCGGTGCTATATTGCGGACGCTGGGTTTCCCCGGTCTCGTCCAATATGTCCAGCTTGCCGGTCAAGTGGACGACAGCCATCAGCAACGGCATCAGGCCCGCTTCATGAACCGCCTTGTCAATCTGCTCGTCCGAGACGTCGAGGGGCAATATATGGGGCGTCAGGCCCGGCATCGCATCCGCCCTTTGCGCTTCCGTAACCTTGTGCATGCCTCGTCCACTCTCTTAAAAAATTTCTGACCTGGCCGGCGGTCGATATGTCAGGCCCCGATGGCCATTTCGCTCGCAAAGGTGCGGTCGGTTCCGGTCGGCAGTCGCGTGATCCGATCGAGCACCCGCGCACGGTGTTCGGCCGGCGTTCCCCAATCCGTGCGCAGCGCCATCGCGCGCTTCAGGAAGACGTGCAGATCGACTTCCCACGTCATGCCCATGGCGCCATGGACCTGCACGGAGGTGCGCGCGGCAAGGTCCGCCGCTTCGCCCGCTGCGATCTTCGCATGGCTGACGCGGGCGAGCGCGGGCAGCGTGCCCAGCGACAGTTCCGCCGCCGCCGCATGAACCACCGGCCTTGCGAACTCCACCTGCACCTGCGCCGTCGCGATCTGATGCTTCACGGCCTGATAGCTGCCGATGGGCTTGCCGAACTGGGTGCGCTCCTTGGCATAGGCGACCGCGAGGTTGATGCAGCGCTGCCCCAGGCCGATCAGCTGCGCCGCCGCCAGCACCGCGCCGCGATCCTTCGCATCGGCCCAGCCGACAGACTGGCGGGTGGCGTCCGACGGGGTCCACTCCACGCTGAACAGGCGGCGGAACGGGTCGAAGCTGGGCTGGCGCGTCAGCTGAACGTCCTTCGCGTCGACCAGATGCAGTTCGTCGCCATGGGACAGCAGCAGGAACGCGGCAGTGTCCGCATCGGCCACGAACGCGCGGCCCGGATAGCCGATCGCCACTGTCGCACCATCCAGCACGGCGGCAAGGCGACCCTCGTCGCCGATCGCCGCAAGCAGCGGCACTGCGACGCCAGCGGTTTCCACTAGCGGCTCGGGCAGGCCGACATAGCCCGCCGCTTCGGCGATGCCGATCAGGTCGGTCAGGCCCATGCCGAGGCCCCCGGCGCTTTCCGGCGCGAGCAGGCCTAGCAGGCCCATTTCCCTGATCGTGTCCCAACGGGCGCTGTCGCGCGCCTCGCCGCTCTCCAGTTGCTTGCGCAGATCGGCGGCTGTCGTCGTTTCGATCAGCATCTCGCGCGCCGCTTCGGTGATCGCGACCTGATCTTCGGTGAAGGCGAATTCCATGATGTTACGCCCTGGGCAGGCCGAGCATGCGCTCAGCGATGATGTTGCGCTGGATCTCGTTCG
>DASVNT010000115.1:0-3013 GCA_036383715.1 Sphingobium sp.
CCTTCGCCAACGCCCGCACATTCGCCTCCGGATAGAGCGAGCGATAATAGCCCGTCTGCCCGGCATTGATCACATAGGCGCCGCAGCCCGGCAACGTGACCGACCCTTGCCCATTCAGGATCAGCCGCTGCTGCGCCCCGCCGACCGTCTGCGCCATCACCGGCACGTTCCAGCGCAGCGGCGTCTTGTCCTTCCGGTCGCGGCTGAACTCACCCTGGCTCAGCGCCAGCACGGTCGACCCGCCCTTGCACTGCGCGCTGTCCACCTTCACCAGCGGAATGCCCGGCTGGCTAGTGAAGTCATGCGCGATGCTGACCAGCCCCTTCGCCCCCGCGCCCTCGACCGCTTTCCACAGATCGTCGGTGACGGTGTTCCCATAGGCGTGGGCCTTCATGTAGCTGCGGATGCCGTCCCGCCACACATCCTCGCCGGCGAAGCCCTCCAGCATGGTGATGACGGCCTCGCCCTTCTCATAGGTGATGTCGTCAAACGCCTGGTTCACCTCATCAACCGTATGGATTTTCTGCACCACCGGATGCGTCGTCGCCAGCGCGTCGAGCGTCATCGCCCGCTCGCGCCCGCCGACACGCGTCAGCAGCATTTCCCAGCTCGGTTGCAGCTTGTCCGTGACCTTGGTCGCCATCCAGCTGGCGAACCCCTCGTTCAGCCACAGATCGTCCCACCACGCCATGGTGACGAGATCGCCGAACCATTGATGCGCCATTTCATGCGCGACGATGGAGTAGATGGTCCGCTTCGTCCCCTCCGACGTAAAGCGCGGATCGACCAGCAGCGCGCGTTCGAAGGTGAAGATAGCGCCCCAATTCTCCATCGCCGAAAAGAACTGGCTCTGCCCCGGCCCGGCGACATTATCCAACTTGGGCAGCGGGAAGGGCACGCCGAAATAGTCGTTATAATAAGGCAATATCGCCGCCGACGCGTCGAGCGCCAGCTGCGCCCGGCCCGTATTGCCCTTGCCCGTGATGACGCCGACCTCGGTCGCGCCCGCCATCTTGGTCGCGCGCTCCAATTCGCCCAGGCCAAAGAACAGCAGGTAGGAGGCCATTTTGGGCGAAGTCCCGAACGTCACCTGGGTCTGGCCGCCACCAAGATCCTTCGACGCCTGCACCGGCATGTTGCTGACCGCCAGCTGTCCCGTCGGCACGATCGCCGTCAGGCCAAAGGTCGCCTTGTAGCTGGGCTCGTCAAAGCTCGGCACGAAACGCCGCGCGTCCGGCGCCTCGAACTGGGTGAACAGCGCGCGCTTCGCCTTGCCCGCATTGTCGGTATAGTCGAGCGCGAACATCCCGTTCGCCTGCGTGTTGATGACGCCCGCATAGGCGATGTCGATCTTGTAACTGCCCGGCTGCACCGGCTTGCCGAAATCAAGGGCGACCGTCTGCGCATTGGCGTCGATGGCGGCGGTCCCCTTCACCGCCTTGCCCTTCGCCGGAGTCAGCGTGACGCTCCCGACCGTCAAATCCGCCGCGTTCAGCACCAGCACGGGCATCGCCTGCGCCACGCTGATGTCGATCGTCACCTTGCCGCTGAATTTGAGGTTGGCGGCGTCCGGCGTAACGGTAATCGCATAATGGCTGGGCGCAGCCCCACGCGGCAATTGGGTCGTGATCGCGGGCGCGGGGCCAGCGGGGGTCTGGCCCAAAGCGGGCTGGACAAGCGCCAGCGGGGCCGCCGCCAGCATCAGCGGGAGAATCTTGGCAAAAGACATCAGGTTCGCAACTCCGACACGTTGGGAACGGCGCAGCCCCATCGGCCAAGCGCCACGATAGTTGCGGGATCGAACCTTTCTCCTCCCCGGTCAAGCGGCGCCGCCTGTCGCCCATGTCGTTGGTCGAACCTTGTTGCTCGTTTGTCAAACAATAGGGGTATTCCGTCATGCCAGCGCAGGCTGGCATCTCAGGCGGCTATCCTATGAGGTCGAACAAATCCGCCCACTCCGGATTGCTCTCCTCGATCAGCCCGATCTTCCACTCGCGCTTCCAGGCTTTCAGCGCCTTCTCCCGAGCGATGGCGTCGTCGATCCGCCCATGCTCCTCCGCCAGCACGAGCCGATGGAGATTATATTTCCGGCAAAAGTCCGATCCAGCGCCTCGCTTATGCTGGTCCACCCGCTCGGCAAGCCCTGTCGTCACCCCGACATACAATACGCCACGCACCTTGTTGGTCATGATGTAGGTCCAACTGCGTCGCGTCATGATCTACCGCTACTCGCCGCCGCCTGAGATCCCAGCGTACGCTGGGATGACGGCATTCATATTCGTCATGCCAGCGCACGCTGGCATCTCAGGCCTCTACCGAAGAACGGTGCCTAACCCCGCCCGCGATACCCCGGCACATCCTGCGCAGGCAGCCACAGCCCCGCCGGCGGCTCGCCCGACTGCCAGAACACGTCGATCGGTATGCCCCCGCGCGGATACCAATATCCGCCGATGCGCAGCCAGACCGGTTGCATCTCGTCGAACAACCGCTCGCCGATGCCGACGGTGCAGTCCTCATGAAAGGCGGCATGATTGCGGAACGCCCCCAGGAACAGCTTCAGCGACTTCGATTCGACGATCGTCGCGGCGGGCGCATAGTCGATCACCAGATGCGCGAAATCGGGCTGCCCCGTCACCGGGCACAGCGACGTGAACTCGGGCGCGGTGAAGCGCACCAGATAAGGCTTGCCTGGCCGGGGATTGGGCACATAATCCAGCACAGCTTCCTGCGGATGCGACGGCAGCGAACTGGTCTGGCCAAGGTGGATCGGTTTTGCTGTTTCGGTCGTGTCGTTCATGACGGGCCATCTACGCCATTGCACACATAATGTCATCGTCGCGCCAACCCATCCGAACGTTCACCTCCCGTTCAGCGGCGTCACTGCCTTGGCTGCGGTCCATGGGGTTTCGTCCGTCCGTGCTGTTCATCGCGCCGCTGCTGCTGGCTTCGCCCGCGCTCGCGCAGGATCAGGACAGTGGCGAGCCGGTGTTCAACCTCCCCCGCCAGACCCAAC
>DASVNT010000116.1:0-39987 GCA_036383715.1 Sphingobium sp.
TGTGCTCATCACGCCGAGGTAATTGCCGTCCCTGCCGCCGCGCTGCGCGAACCCGTCTCCCGCAAGGAAATAGGTTTCGTAAAGGCGCAGGGACAGCCGCTTCGACACTTGCCACGCCGCCTCCAGATTGAGGTCGGTGCCAATATACCGACCGGAGGCATAGGGTGCGAAAGACGCGCCGGACGGGCCGATATAGACGCCGTCCCCGCGCCGGTGACGCCACAGGAAATCCGGCCCGACCATGACCGTGACCGCCTTATGCGGCTTCACCGTCACGGAAGGATAGAGGTCCATGAGGTTGGACAGGTTGAAGAACGCCGCCTCGCTGATCAGCGGCAGGCGCGGCGATGCGGAGACGAACGTGCCCGCCTTTCCATCCGCCGCATTGCGGTCGCCGCTGAACAGATTGGCTTTCAGGCCAAAACGCGGTTTCAGGGGCGCTGTGGGGACGGTATAGCCGCCCTCGAACAGGATCGCATAGGCCGCAATGTCGCGGTCGATGAAGCTGCCCGTCTGAACATTGCCCTCCAGATCGACATCCCAGCGCGCGCCCTTTTTCCACAGCCGCCCGCCCCAGTTGTTGCGCACGTCCCGCCCGGTGCCGAAGGACAGGACCGCCCGGTCCCGCTCCACCGCATACCAATAGGCGTCCACGCCGAACCCAAAGAGCGACTGAGGCGTGCTCAGGTAAACGCCGTGGAACTTGACCGCATGGTTCGGGCCGTCGTCCATCCTATCGGGCTTGATCGCCACGGGGCGCAGCGCAAAGGCATCGACGGTCAGCTTGCCCGGCAGGATATAGGTCGCCCGGACGCCCTGATAGGTGAAGCGCATGTTCAGCCCTTCGCGCATGCCGACCAGCTTGGCATTGCCCAGCGGCATTTCGAACCGGCCGGGACGCACCGTGATCCGGCCCGCCTTGCCCAGCGGCAGTGTCACGTCCACGAACGCCTGATAAATATCGAGCTTGTCGCGATTGTTCACCGTCCCGAACTGCTCGCCAAATTCGCGATTGTCGCCCAGCTCGACATAGGCGCGCAGGTTCTCTCCCACATGCAGGTCCGCCAGCAGACGCAGGCGCGTCGCCACCGGGTCATTGTCGTCCCCGGCGCGCAGGCCCAGCGTCGAATGCTTCCAGTCGGTGTAATAGGCGCGCGCTTCCCCGCCGATGGACAAATAGCTGCCGCCATCGCCGATCGGGATGTGCCGGATCTTTTCGAGCAGGGGCGCGTCATCCGCGGGCTGCGCCGACCAGTTTTCCGTCCAGCGGTTCGTCTGCGGCACGCCCTGCGGGCCGGTCTGTCCGCCCGGCACGACCTCCACGGCGCGGTTCTGCGCCATGGCGGGAACCGCCAGCGCCATCGCCGCAAGGCTCATCACAGGCATTTGCCCGATCGCGCGCAGTGCGGATCGCTTCGTCATTTCATCACTCCCGTCCCGGCGCGATCCTGATCCGCCAGTGGCTCCTTGCCGCGATAATGGTTGAAGCTCCCTTTACGGTGCGGGGATTTCCCTGTCAGCCCATGACCTTAGCGCATCGAAACGCCGATTGGCGCGTCTCCGTGCGCTTCTCTGCACCGCAAGAGGCTCGCCATGCAAAATTCCGGGCGCTATGCGTAGTGGTCCATGCTCGCCCCCGCCTCAGGGGAAAATGGAAAGACCCAGCGTGCCGACGCAGACGACGACAGCGAAAACCGACGCTCCCTCCTCCCGTGACCGCTTGATCGATGCCGTGATCGCCACATGGTCGCAGCAGGGACATGCCGCGATCTCCGCGCGCGGGCTGGCGCAGGCGACCGCATTGCCCACGTCCAGCATCTATCATCATTTCGGCAATCTCGACGGCCTCCTCCTCGAAGCGCAGGCGACCGCGACCGAAGCCGCCCGGCGGTGGTGCGCGGAACAGCTCGACCTGATCGGCCAGGCCCCCGGCGGCGCGCCGGAGGCCTTCCCCGGACTGTTCGCCGCGCTCATCGACGATTGGGCCACCCAGCAGCGGGCGCTCGGCTTCGCGTGGCGGGAATGCCATCTGCTGTCCGAGCGGGACCAGCGTTACTGTCCGCCCATGGAGGAGTGGCGCACGCTCTGGATCGGTTTCTGGGAAGAGATTTGCGACCGATGCGGCCTGACCGGCGCGGGCGAATCCTGCGCGCTGGTCTTCGACGGGGAGAGCCTGCTGCACATGATGCGCTGGCGGCGGCCCGTCGACCGTGCCTGCCTCGATGAATTTGCGCGCGGCTGGACGCGCTGGCTCATGGGATCACTCGCGCCGGAGGGGCCGTGGCGCCAGTTCGCGCGGGAGGATGCGCAGGCGTCCCGTCCGCTGCTGCCGGAACCGGACGGCGTGGCGGCTCAGGTCGCCGCCGCCGCCGCCGATGTGATGGAGGAGGCCGGGGTCACGGGCCTGACGCACCGCGCCGTCGCCGAACGGGCGGGCCTGACGCTTGGCACCGTCGCCTATCATTATCGGACCAGTGCGGACCTGATCCGGGGCACATTCGAGATGCTCTATACCCGCGTCGTCGCGAACACGGATTTCTCGCCCGTATCGGCGGGAGGATTGCCGCCGTCGCATCCGATGGAGACGCAGCCCAACACCGCACCGCTCATCCTCGCGATGGAGGAACTGATCGTCGCGGTGGCGCGCGACCCCGCCTATTCGGCCTTTGCCCCGCAATTGCGCTTTCTGCGTGGACGGAGCAGCGGGCGCATCCTGCAGGCGGCGCTGGGGTCGGAGCACGCCGTCTCCCCGCTCGACGCCGCGCTCTATTCCGCTTTCCTCTCCGGGCAGGGCCGCGCCAATTCCGGCATGAACGAGGCGGCGTTCAGCGCGATGATCCGCCGGACCACCGAACCGCTGATCGCACGCCTCAAGGCTGGTGGCGGAGCCTAGGCTTTCAGCCGTTCGGCGTGCCAGTTCAGATGCTCCGCCATGAAGGTGGAGATGAAATAATAGCTGTGGCCATAGCCTTCGCGCAGGTTCAGCGTCAGCGGGATGGCCGCCGTATCGCACGCCGCCTTGAGCAGTTCCGGGCGAAGCTGGGTTTCGAGAAATTCGTCGGCCAGCCCCTGATCGACCAGTATGTCGGGTGCCCGCGCACCATCCTCGATCAGGGCGACCGCGTCATGCCGCCGCCATGCGGCAGGATCATTGCCCAGATAGCCGCCGAACGCCTTGATCCCGAACGGCACCTGCGTCGGCGCGACGATGGGTGCGAGGGCGGAAATCGCCTTGTACCGCCCCGGAAAGCTCAGCCCCACGGTCAGCGCGCCATGGCCGCCCATGCTGTGCCCCATGATCGACTGGCGCTCAGCATCCACCGGGAAATGATCGGCCAGCAGGGCGGGCAATTCCTCCGTCACGTAACTCCACATGTTGTAATGGCGGTCGAACGGCGCCTGCGTCGCATCGACGTAGAAGCCCGCGCCCAGTCCGAAATCATAGGCGCCCTGCGGATCGTCAGGCACGCCCTCCCCGCGCGGCGATGTATCGGGCGCGACGAAGATCAGGCCGAGTTCAGCGCAGGCCCGGCGAAACTCCCCCTTCTCCGTGACGTTCGCATGGGTGCAGGTCAGGCCCGACAGATACCAGACGACGGGCAGCCGGGCTCCCTCCGCATGATCCGGCACGAAGACCGAAAAGGTCATGTCGGTGCCGGTGGACGAGGACGCGTGGGAATAGACGCCCTGCGTTCCGCCGTGGCTACGGAAAGATGCGACGGTTTCGACCATGGGAAACTCCTGAAAGGGGCCGGAAACCGCCGAATCGGCCCTTCCGCTCCGCCTCAGTGACAAGCCCCGCCCCGACGGGCAAGCCCCGCCCCGACGGGCAAGCCCGGCTTATGGAGCGGTGCTCGCCAAAGCAGAGAGTCGCGGACGTTTCGCGACGGTCAGCACCACCATGGCCAGCCCCTGCGCGATCAGCGACAGCAGGGCGATGCCCGCAATCATCGGCGCGATGCGGCTGTCCGCCCCTGCAAACAGGGCGACGATGCCCGCAAAGGCCAGATCCTTGTTCGGCACGATGGGCAGGCGCGACACGACCATGCGCCCCGCCATCAGCAGCGCCCACGACAGCAGCGACACGTCCGGCAGGGCGAAATGCCAGGTCAGGGCGACAAGGGCGGTAGCGATAATGGTGCGTCCGGTCTGGAACGCCAATATCGTCCCCATCCGCCCGTCGGGCGTCCGCACGCGCCGCCATGCGATCAGCGTGATCGGGATCGCGACCAGCGCCGCCGCGACCGCCATCGTCCAGCCATCGAAGCGCGCGCCCGCCAGCGTCTGGATCGGTTGCCAGACGAGGATCAGCAGGATGATCGTCGCGATATTATTGACCAGCGCCGACACGATGGCGAGGTCGCACACGGTCGCGAACGCCTTGCGCGTGTCCCCGATATGCTGCCGCAGCCATGCCGCGAGATAGGTGTCCCCGGCATAGCCGAACAGCAGGTTGTTCAGCGCCTGCTTGCGGACCAGCGGTGGGAACACGTCGCGCTCCGCGCCGATCAGGCGGCGCAATATGGCATATTCGGTGACCGGCTCGACCAGCAGGCCAGCGATGAACAGGATCCAGAAGGCGGGGCCAGCCTGCGCCAGCATGCGAAGCGGTGCCATGCCCTGATCGCGCAGTTCCGCGATCACGACAGCCAGCGCGGCGAGCGAAAGCGCAACGCCCAGACCCGCGGCAATCGGTCCCTGCGCCCGCTGCAGCCCCGCCCGGCAACGCCTCAACAAGCCGTCCTGCGGCGTGGTGTAAATTCCTGTCATCGGCGTCTCGTCATCCCTTCCCTCGCTAGACGGTCACGGTGTCCCTGATCCGCACAAGGATCGGTTAAAAAATCGTTGCGCCCATGTGCGGGTCGAAACGCGCGGTGTCGTCTCTGGGCTGTAGTGGGTGGAGAACTATGCCGTGCTTCTGGATCAAAGGCCATATGATCTGACCGATGCGGAACCGTGCGAAAGCGGTCCGCTGTTTGCTTTCACGCCCGCCGGACTGCCGACGCAGCCGCGCTGGACGGTGGTGCTGCCCTTCTACAATGAAATCGATTATCTGCCGATCAGCCTGCAGAGCCTGGCCGCGCAGACCGTGCCGTTCCACCTCATCTTGGTCGACAACAACAGCACGGACGGCAGCGCCGACGTCGCGATGGCGCTGTGCCACCTCGGCGGCATCAGCGCGTCCTTGCTGACCGAACGGCGTCCCGGCAAGGTGTCCGCGCTGCAATCGGGGGTGGAGGCCACCACGTCCGAACTGGTCGCGACCTGCGATGCCGACACCATCTATCCGCCCGATTATCTGGAGCGCGCCGCCGCCCTGCTCGATCGCCCGAACGCCGTGGCAGCGGTCGCGGCCACCGCGCCGCCGGAAGCCACGCCGTTTCAGCGGCGCACGGCGGGCCTGCACATGGCCATCGCGGGCAGGCTCCTGCCGCAGCAATGCCATAATGGCGGCGCGGGTCAGGTCTTCCGCACTGCCGCCCTGAAGGCCGCGGGCAGTTTCGATCCGCGCCTCTGGAACTTTGTGCTGGAAGATCATGAGATCATGGCGCGTGTCGAGCAGCAGGGCCGGATCGCCTATGACGCCGCCTTTCAGTGCGCGCCGATCACCCGCCCTCGTTCGGTGAGCACGGTCGGCTGGAAATTGGCGGAACAGCTTCGCTACCACGCCTCGACACCGGCCACGCGGCAGGCGTTTTTTCACGACTTTCTGGGGCCGCGCCTGCGCGAGCGCGCCCTGTCCAGCGATCGCCTGAGAAGAGATACCCAATATCGTGATGAAACGCCGGGGCTTTCCGACCTTTACGCTGTGCGCGGATGATTTCGCGCTCTCCCCGGCAATCAGCGAGACGATAGCCGATCTGGCGAGCCGGGGCTGCATCAATGCCATAAGCTGCATGGCCGCCCTGCCGTCGTGGGAAGAGGATGCGCGCCTGTTGTCCGGCATCGGCGACGGCAATGCCATGCCGGTGCAGATCGGCCTGCATCTGGTGCTCGCCGGGGACAGACCCCTCACCCCCATGACGATACAGCGTCCCGACGGCCGCCTGCCCAGCGCAGACCGGACCATGATGCTGGCTTATGGAAGGCGACTTGACCTGGAGGAGATGGCGCGGGAAATAGAGGCGCAGTTCGCCGCGTTCGTCCGGGCGCGGGGCCATGCACCGGATTTTGTCGATGCCCATCAGCATGTTCACGTCCATCCCGGCATTCGAGAATGTGTCATCACCGCGACGCAGCGGCTGGCGCCGGGCGCGTGGATGCGCAATCCGGCGGATCGGATGAGCGCGATGCTGCGCCGTCCCTTCGCCGGAAAAGCCATCGGATCAACCGTGCATGCCGCCGGGCTGGGCAAGGCCTATCGGCTGCGCGGGATCGCCGCGAACGACAGCTTTGCCGGTCATTATGACTATCGCAGCGATTTCGCGCAGTTGCTGCCGCGTTTCTTTCGCGCGCCGGGACGCAGGCACCTGATCATGTGCCATCCGGGCAGCGGTCATCTGGACGGCGACGGCATTGCGGAGGCGCGCATTCGGGAGGCTTCGGTGATCCGCCGCATGTCGCTGGCGGCCCGTCTGGCGGAGCTGCGGGTCACCCTGTGAGCGAATCCGGCCTCACTGCCCTGTTCCTGACGCAGCGGCCCGTGCTGCTACGCCTGCTCACGGCCCGGCTCGGCGGGACGGATGACGCAGAGGACATATTGCAGGATATGTGGTTCCGACTGGAGCGCGTGCCCTCCGGCCCCATCGCCGATCCCGCTGCCTATCTGTTCCGCATGGCCACCAACCTCGCCACCGACCGCCGCCTGTCCACCACCCGGCGCGAGCGGCGCGACGATGCGTGGAAGGACGCCATGCCGGGCGACGCCGACTATCCCGACAGCGAGCGCCAGTTGATCGCCGCCGACGAACTGCGACAGGTCGAGGCGGTGCTGGACGAGATGCCCGAACGCATGCGCCGGGCGCTGATCCTCTTTCGCGTCGAGGAACAGCCGCAGCGCGTCATTGCGGAAACGCTGGGCATCACCGTCAGCGGCGTGGAAAAGCTGCTGCGCCGGGGCTATCGCCAGTTGGTAGAAAGAATTTCGGGGGCCAGTGCGGATTGTGCGGTGCCGCGTCGTCATGAAGATGAAGGGAGTTCACCGCATGACTGATGCCGGGCCCGATATCAGGGACTCAGCGGTCGCCTGGCACATCGCCATGCCGACCATGACCGAGGATCGCTGGCATGCGTTCGTCGAGTGGCTGGAGGCCGATCCGGCGCATGCGTCCGCTTATGATGCGGTGACGCTGGCCGACGCGCGTCTGGCGCAGGTGCCTCCCGCAGCCAATGTGATAACGCTGGCCGACCGGCGACCGATATACGCAATGTCCCGCAAGCCGATGTGGATCGGCGGCGCCCTCGCCGCGTCGCTCGCCGCACTCTTTGCCGTGACGACGCAGTTGCGCGGCCCGCAGGATCAATCCTATTCGGTCGCGACGCCCGCCGGGACCACGCGTACCATCGCCATGGGCGAAGGCAGCGCGGTGACCCTGAACGGCGGCACGCGCATGGCCTTTGACAAGGCCAATCCCCGCTCCGCCTCCCTGACCGAGGGTGAGGCGCTCTTTTCCGTCCACCATGACGCCAAACAGCCCTTCGAGGTCGCACTGGGGCGTTTCCGCGTAGTCGATCTGGGCACGGTGTTCAACATCGTGCGCAGCAAGGGCCGCCTGTCGGTCGCCGTGTCGGAAGGCAGCGTGCTGTTCGATCCCGACGGCGCGCACCTGACCCTGCAGGCGGGCGACGCGATCACGGTGGACGAAACCGCCAATATCGTTACGCGCGCCAAGGCAGGAAATGTCGGCGGCTGGCGCAATGGCGAGATGGAGTTCAGCAATGCCGCGCTGGGCGATGTCGCCGAAGCGATCCATCGCAGGACAGGCGCACAGATCGCCGTCAGCGCCCTCTTGTCCAACACGCCATTTACGGGCAACGTCAAAATCACCGGAGATGCGGCGCGCGATGCACGGCATCTGGCGCAACTGATAGGGGCCGACGTACGTCGTGACGGCGAGAAATGGCTATTGTCGCCGACGCGGGCTGCGCAATAGCCTGATTGCGGGTGCGTTGCTGGTCTGTGGACCGGCGGCGACCGTCCTCTTATCTCCTGCCGCCCTTGCCGAGCAGACCGGATCGCTGGCCGACATGCTGCGCATGATCGCCAGCCGCAGCGGGTCGGAAATCATCACCCTGGAACGCGGGCTGGATCAGGTTCGCGTGCCAATGCGGCGGATTGGCGGATCGGCGGCGCAGATGCTCGACACCGTGCTGCGCGATACGGATTATCGCGCCGTGCGCCTGACGGCCAACAGCTTTCGGATCGAGCGCCGTCCACGGCGGCAGGTCAGGCAGGTCGCCCGCCGCGCGCCCCGACCCGTGGACTCTCCGACGGACATCCTCGTCACTGCCAGCAAATTCCCCGTCCCCCTGATGCGCTATCCGGGCAGCGTGGTGCAGATGAAGGTGAACCCGCAAAGCCCCGGCATGCCCGCCGACGACATGGACAATGTCGCGCAGCGCCTGCCCGTGCTGCAGGGCACGGAACTGGGCGAGGGCCGCAACAAGATCTTCATTCGCGGGCTGGTCGACAGCAGCTTCAACGGCGCGACCCAGCCCACCGCCAGCATCTATTTCGGCGATGCCCCGCTCGGCTTCGGCAGCCCCAGCCCCAGCCTCAAGCTGTACGACATCGCCAGTGTCGAAGTGCTGGAGGGGCCGCAGGGCACACTTTATGGTGCGGGGTCGCTCGGCGGCATCGTGCATATCGAACCCAATCGGGTCGATTACGACCATCTCTCCGGATCGGCGACGGTCGGGGGCAGCGCAACGGCGGGCGGTGCGCCGGGGTGGGACGGCAGTGCCATGCTCAACGTTCCGCTCGCCTCACGGGTCGGAGTCCGCGTCGTCGGCTATCATGAGCTTCAGGGCGGCTATATCGACAATGCCGGTGCCGGGCGAAACAGCAATTCGGTGGAGGTCAACGGCGGCCGCGCCGCGCTCGCCGCGCGCATCGGCGCGAATGTCCATGTGGAGGCAGGCGTCCTCTATCAGGAGACGGCGGGACGCGACGCCCAATATGTCAACGCCACGACCTCCGGCGCGCTGACCCGCAATGCCCGGATCGCCGAACCCTATGCCAGCAAGCTCACGCTCGGCTATATCGTGGCGGAGCAGCGATGGGACAGCGGCCTCAAGCTGACCGGCGTCACCAGCATGGGCAAGCGATCCTCGTTCGACACGTTCGACGCCACCCCGCCCATGCTCGCCCAACCCCTCGCCTATCAACTCGGCCGCGAGTCCACGACCTTCGCGCCCGAACTGCGCCTGTCCCGCCAGAATGAGACGGGCATTTCCTGGGTTCTCGGCGCAGCGTTCCAGCGCGCCCGCGACGGCCAGACGCGCTCCTATGGCCGGGCAGACGAGCCGGCGGAACTCGATGAGGTGACGAATATCACCTACAGCACGTCGCTGTTCGGGCAGGCGAATTTCAGGCTCGCGGAACCGCTGGAGGCGACGATCGGCGTACGCTGGACAACGGCGCGCACCGACAGCGATCCCAGCCGCGACAGCCGCCCCAGCATCAGGGGCATCACGGCGCGGCGTATCGATCCCACCATCGCGTTGTCGTGGCGGGTCGCGCCCCGGATGCTGCTCTATACCCGGCTCCAGACGGGATATCGCAATGGCGGCATGGCGGTGGAGCGCGGCGTCGGACGGGTCGCCAACTTCGAGTCCGATTCCGTCGTCATGGGCGAAATCGGCGCGCGGCGGATGCGCGACGGATCGACCGGCTTTTCCGCCAGCGTCGCCCTGTCCTATACCCGCTGGGACGACATTCAGGCGGACCTGATCGTCCGGCGCGGTTCACCCTATGCCGCCAATATCGGCGATGCGCGCGTGTTGGGGCTGGAGGGCACCGCCGACTGGACGCCTCTGCCCGGCCTGAACGTCGGCGGATCATTATTCTACACCGACAGCCATTTGAAAGGCCCGCTGACCGACCAGTCGGCGCCCAGGAACCGCCGCCTGCCGGAAACGCCGACACTCTCCTCCGTCGCCCATGCCGATTATGGCTGGGATGGCAGCGGGAGCATCAGATACCGGACGGGAGCGTTCTTTCGCTATGTCGGGCGCTCGATACTGGGGCCGGGCGCGCTGCTCGACATCAGTCAGGGCGACTATGCCGTGGTCGACCTCAGCGCCGGAGCGCATATCGGAGCATTCGACTTTTCGCTGACGGGGGAAAATATCCTCAACACGCGCGGCAACCGCTTTGCCTATGGCAATCCGACCACCGCCTATATGCGCAACCAGACCGTGCCCCTGCGCCCTGCCACGGTGCGCTTCGGCATCGGGGTGAGTTGGTGATGCCCTTTCGCGCGGCATCCACGGCACTGACCCGCTGGTCGCTGCGCCGCCGCCAATATGCCGGTGGTCCGGCCGTGCTGGATGCCCTGTATGACAAGCCCGACCCGTGGAATCTCGCCAGTGACGAGGAGCGCGTCCGGTTCGAGGCGACAAATGCGCTGATCCGCGCGCACTGCCCGTCCGTCGCCAGCCTGATTGAGATCGGTTGCGGAGAGGGCGCGCAGACACGCTATCTGTCGGAACTCGCCGCGCATGTGACGGCCATCGACATTTCCGACACCGCGCTGGCCCGCGCCCGGATCGCCATGCCGGATATGGCGTTTCTGGCGGGCGAACTCACCGCGCTGGTCCCGACACTCCCCCGGTCCCGCTATGACGTCGCGACCCTGTGCGAGGTGCTCTATTACATGGCCGACCCGGCAGCGACGATCGCCTGCGCGCAGGGACTGGCGAACCATGTCGTCATCACCCTTTACGACCCGCAGGCGCGACGGCTTGAGCCGCTGCTGCGCGGCACGGGATGGCAGGATTGCCCCGCCATCTCGGCAGGGCGCAAGAGGTGGAGAAGCTATCTCTGGACTAGTTCATGTGCGATGGCGGCGTGAGGCTGAACACCGCCGCATAGCCGATATGGTCGGACAGCATGGCGCCGTCCTTGTCCCGTCCGAACGGCACATCGACCCGCCGCAGGGCGATGTCCGCCTGCTTGCCCGATGCGAAGAACTGCCAGTCCTTTGCCTTTTTGCGGGAGAAATCGGCATCCGCGGACAGGGGCATGCGTCGCCGAACCGCCTCGTCATAGACCGCATGCACCGCGCCCGTCTCCACCCATTCCGGCCGCATGCGACCGACCAGTTCGGTGCGGCGAAAGGCGGAGGTGCCGATATTGAAATCGCCCGCGACGATCAGCGGGCGGTTCGCGTCATGATTGGCGTGGATGAAGGTGGTCAGGCTTTCCGCCTGCATCCGATAGGCCTCGTTCGACCGCTCGTCACCGACGCCCGATTTGCCACGGCTGTTGAAATGCGTGGTCACGACATCGACGACGCCCGCCGCACCGGGCAGGCGGATGCTGACCATCAACGCCCCCTTGTTGGCGAGACAGTCGAACCCTGCACAGGCCATCGCGGGAAAGGCGACCGCGCGGGTCCGCACGATGGGATAGTCGCTTAGAACCTGCAGCCCGCTACCCACGGCCTTGCCCATGCCCTCCCCCTTGGTCCAGCTTGCGCCGGAGAGGAAGCCCGCCTCGACACGGGCGGGTTTCAGCGGGTTGACGCCGTTGGCATCGGGACCGTCCGCAACGTAGCGATAGCCCGCTTCTCGCCCGATCTCGCGCGCGTCCTGCGTAAAGGCTTCCTGCAGCACGACGACCTGCGGCCTGCGCCCCTGTTCTTCAAGGTCGCGCAGGCGGTCGGCGATATGCAGGAAATCGGCAGGGCGGCCCCAGGCCAGCGGCCACGGCAGTCCCTTCACATTATAAGTGAGGACCGACAGTTCGCCGGAAAAAAGTGCGGAATGCGTAGAAAGCATATCACGCTGCGACGGCGGTGAGTCCGCCGCTCCCAACGTGGTCGCGACCCCGAGGGTAATGATAAGCAATTTGAGTCCGCGCACTCCGCACTCCCCCATCCACCACTGGATAGACGGCACGCGGAGAACCGATCCGCACAGGATGGTTCAAAAAAATTTACGATGCGCGGAAATAAAGGCGCCGCCCGATGGACAGCGCCTCTTGGGCCAAGGTCTAGCGACCGATCAGTTGCCGCTCGCTTCTTCCTCGAACGTCACGGCGACGTCGGCATTGGCGCTCAACCGCACTACGCCTTCGTGCACGGTCGCGACCAACCCGCCGGGGATATAATGATGATGGCCCTTGTGCGATCCTTCGCCGCTGTCCTTCCTGGTCAGCTTGATGCGGTCGCCATCGACATGGTCGACCGTGCCGACATGCACGCCGTCCGCGCCGATAACTTCGTCATGTTCCTTGATCGCGCTCAGATCCGCCATGGTCGATACTCCGGTTCAGGGGGTGAAGCCCCCTTAACGCATGGATCGGCATTTGGACCCGCGCAAGCCGCATCTAGCGGAAGGAAAGAGGCGTCCTGCCGATCATGAACCGTACCGGCAAGGTGGCGAGGATGTCGCCGTCCGCCTGCAACGGCAGCGCCTCGTCGCTTTCCACCTTGAGGTCCGTCGTCGTGAAGCAGACCGCGCCGGGCACGGTGTCGATGGCCCGGCGAAAGAAGAGGGCGAGGACGAGCCGGGCGAAATCGATCCGCCGCGCCCGTTCCAGCGCGATGACGTGCATCAGCGGATCGTCACCACGCGATGCGGGTGCGAGGCTCCACGGCCCCGCATAATAACGGCCCTTCGCGACATAAAATGCCTCACACTCCACAGCCACGCCTTCGGCATTGAGGCGGATGCGGTGACGCCGCCAGCGCCACAACAGGCCCAGAAACGCAAAGCCATAGGCCCCGCGCCCGATCAAACGCTTGAGCCGCGGAGAATAGCAGTCGAGCGCCATGCTGTCCGGCCCGACACTGGCGCAGGCGAAGAAGAAATCCTCGCCCACCACCACGGGAAAATGATCCTTCCCATGGGCATCGGCCATCACCAGCCGGGCGAAATCGCTCGCGCAGGCCGGGTACAGCCGTTCCCGCGCCAGCAGGTTGACCGTGCCGACCGGATAGATGCTCATCGTCACGGGGCGACCGCAGCGCAGGACGGCGGAGGCGACATGGCGCACCGTGCCGTCACCGCCCGCGATGCAGACATGGTCCACGCCGTCCAATATCTCCGGCGGCGCATCCGCGCTGAACGACTGGACGACCGTCGCGCCAAGGTCCTGCAACGCGCGCACCAGGGACTGCACCCGCCTGCGCGAATATGTCCCGGCATGCGGGTTGCTGAACAATTGCACGACTTTCGCCATCACGGCCTTTTGCATCCCGACCCTTCAAGGAAGCCTTACCGATCGGGGGATTAACGGAATCAGAGGCACTATTGCCCTAAAGCTTTGCGGGTCATGAGGAAAGCCACTCCCGTCATCAGCCCCGCTGGTCAACAGCCTATTGGTACGGAACGCCTCGCGATCATGTTTGCGGTGGTGGCCAGCCTGTTGTTCGAACTGGTGCTGGCCGAGCGCAAATATGGGCTGTTCGGCGGCGGTTTCGGGCAATCCCATGCCCTCGCAAACGGCGGCGAGATCGCATTGTTCCTGGTGACAGCGGTCGCGGCGCAGACGTTGATCGTCGCCCTCGCCTACCGCCTGATTTGCCAACTAACATATCGCAAGGCCCGGCGGCTGGTGCGCCTTGCCGCGTTCCTGTTCCTGACCATCGGCGTGCTGGCGGGCGTCGTAATCGGTAAATTCCAGGTTTTAAGCTATTTCAGCGACACGGTGTCCTTTGGGTTGCTGCGCAATCTGGGTGGCGGCAGTCTGGTCGACGCGGCGCTCTTTGGCCTCAGCGAAAGCGCGCTGATCGTGCAGTTGATCGGCGGGGCGGTCCTGCTCTGGCTGATCTGCCTGTTCGTCATCCGCCGATTCACCAGCCGGCAGGATCGCGCATGGCCGCGTGTTGCCGGGCCCCGCTTCCTTTTGCTGCTCGCCCTCGCCGTGCCGGCTCTGCTGCTGGCCTGCAACAGCCGTCCGAACGTCCATTACGCGGTCCAGCGCATGACCGCCTCGGCCCTGATCAATAACGGGCTGAGCCTCGCCACCGATTTCGACGGTGACGGCTATAGCTGGTTCTCCGCCCTGCTCGACACGGCGCCGTTCGATGCCACGCGGCATCCGATGGCGCTCGACATTCCGAACAACGGCATCGACGAGGATGGGCTGGCGGGCGACCTGAAACTCGCCCCGCAGCAAGCGGAGCCTGCGCTCCCTACCCTCCCCGCCCGTCCGAAAAACCTGGTCCTGATCGTGCTGGAGAGCACACGCGGCGACGTCATCGGCAAGCGCGTCAAAGGGCAGGTCGTCGCCCCGAACATGGAGGCGCTGGCCCGCACCGGCAGCAGCGCCGCCGAAGCCTATAGCCATGTCGGTTTCACCACCGCCTCGCTGAAAAGCCTGTTCACCGGCCAGTTGGAGCCGAAAATCGGCGCGCCGTCGCTGTTCCGCGACCTGAAACACGCAGGCTACCAGATCGCCGTCTTCTCCGGCCAGCCGGAGGATTTCGGGGATATTTCCGCGATCACCGGTATGCGGGAAAGCGCCGACATCTTCGCCGATGCCGAAGCGATGAAGGCCGACCGCGCATTCGGTTTCGCGGCGCAGGGATCGCTGCTGGTGGACGAGGGCAAATTGCTCCGCGAGTTCGATCGCCGCCTCGGCAAGCCCGCCGACTGGGTCAAACCGACCTTCGTCTATTTCAACTTCCAGTCGCCGCATTTCCCCTATCATCATGACGGGATGACCGACCGGCTGGAGCACAGCCCGATCCCTCGCGGCGACATCAACGCCGCCCATCGCGACCATGTCCAGAGCACCTACTGGAACGCCGTCGCCTATTCGGACGCGATGATCGGGCGGGTAATCGACCAGCTCAAGCGGCTGGGCGTCTGGCAGGACACTCTGCTGGTCGTGACTGCCGATCACGGCGAGTCCCTGTTCGAGGACGGGTTCCTGGGCCACGGCCACCGCATCAACCGCATCCAGACGCATGTGCCGCTGGTCATGAATGAGGCTGGCGTCGACCTCTCCGGTCCGCTCGGCCTGCGCGACTATCGCCGCATCATCCTGTCCACGCTGGCGGGCGACAAGGCGGCAAAGGCCCGCAAGCCCGTACTCCGCTACATCGGCAGCCTCGACGATCCTGCCGCCATCGGGATGGTGGACCGCAGCGGCGCAGGATGGGCGTTCGACACGACCGCGCAGGAAACATGGTTCGAGCAGCGCAATCTCTACCGCCGCTATGCCGAAATGGCGCCCGGCACGGCGGACCGGCGCGACACGGACGGGTTGATCCACCTGTGGGGCGCGGAACGATGGGCCGCGCAAGCCCCGGCGAAACGCTAGTCCACCCACGCCCGCGGGATGGCGAATTTGAGCAGGAGTGTTCGTTCGAAGAACAGATGGTTGTCGTCCGATACCATCCACAGCACGGGCTGGCCGCCCTCCCGCGACAGGGTCAGCCCCTCATAATTATCATGCTGGATCGGCGCTTCCAGCCGCGCCACGACCCGCCCCTTCAGCATCTGCCCGCTATGCGGCGTGCCGACATCGACCAGCGTCAGGACACCCGTGAACAGGTCCAGCGGCGAAACGCGCCGGTTCATCACCAGCATCCGCCCGTTGCCGAGCCACAGCGCATCGGTCGGCGCATAGCCCTCCGGCGGGACATAGCCAAGATGATCCACCTTCTCACCCGCCCGCGTCACCGGATCGCCGGGAAACAGGATCACGTCATGCCCGCCGAAAGGACCGGGCGCATCCTCCGCAATGGCGAGGAAGCGTCCGTCGGGCAGGCGGATCAGCGATTCCATGCCCGTCGTATTCGGCCATCGCTGGATCGCGGGATGCGCCCGGCATCGCTCGACCCGCCGGAAATCGCGCGAGTAGCGGCAGATGCGCTTGGTCAGTTCGATCCCCACCCATGCGGTCCCCGTGGCATCGTCCACGGCGAGGGATTCGCTGTCCCACCGCCAGTTTGTTTCATATTTCTCCCAGCCAAAGAAAGGCAGCGGACGAAACAGGCCGGGCCGCTTTCCCGTGCCGGGCAGGAACGTCACGCTCTCGCCCGTGTCGCTGAGCATGACGAGTTGGCCGTCGGGGCGGAGATGCAGCGAGGAAAAGCCGCCAAAGGCCGGATGGTCGCTGGTCAGAACCCAGCCCTCCAGATAGCGCAGCTCGCCTACCGCCCGGCGCACCGGATCGCTCCGGTCGATGGGGACCGGCTGCGCTATGATCGTGATCGGCACCGTCTCGGCGGGCCGCTTATAGTCCACGTGCCGTCCGTTGATGAGCAGGACGAAGATGACCAATATCGCGGCGATACGCTCCATGCCCGACGCCCTACAGGGGCGCATCCGGTGCGTAAAGCGCGCCTGCCCCAGACCGTGCCCCTGTACTGATTTGCGACGATATCGCCCGCACGTCGCACATTGCACAACAATGCCGATTACCGGTCATGGACAATCCCCCCGGTACAGCTACACAAGCGCGTCAAAAGGGAGAGAGATGTGAGCGACGCCAGAATTGCCGCGGCTCAGGAATGGAAAAGCGGATGGACGCTGGTCCTTGCCGCGTCCATGGGGTTTTCCTTCTTTTCCGTCATGCTGGCGGCAAGCGGCATGTTCATGGAGCCATTGGCGCAGGAATTCCGCTGGAGCCGCACGCTGCTCTCCTCCGGCCCCGCCATCGCGACGACGACCACCGCGATCCTCTCTCCTTTCTTCGGCATATTGATCGACCGCTATGGCTCGCGCCGCCTCGTCCTGCCGGGCCTGATCCTGACCATGTTGTCCGTCGTGGCGTTCAGTTTCGCCAATGGTTCGCAGACGCAGTGGATGCTGCTGTGGCTGTTGTTCGGGATCATGGCCGTGACCATCAAGTCGACTGCATGGACGGCGGGCGTGCTGGGCGTGTTCCAGCAATCGCGCGGCCTTGCGCTCGGCCTCACCCTGTCCGGCACCGCCGTCGCGCAGATGGTCGTGCCGCCGCTCTCCAACTTTCTGATCGACAGCGTCGGCTGGCGCGGCGCGTTCGTCGGCCTTGGCCTGGGCTGGGGCGGCCTGACCTTCCTGCTGTGCCTGTTCTTCTTCTTCGACGCGCATAGCCGCCGGGCCGCAGCCAGCAAGGCCAGCGGTGAAACAACCGCGCCCGCGGCTGAACTCACCGGCCTGACGCCCAAACAGGCGCTGCGCGATTCCGCCCTGTGGCGGGTGGGCATCTCCAATTTCGTGGTCATGGTCCTGACCATTGGCCTCACCATCCACCTCGTTCCCATATTGACCGAAGCGGGCGTGACACGCGCGCATGCGGGCTGGCTGTCCAGTCTCGCCGGTCTGGCAGGCATTGTCGGCAAGCTGGTGACGGGTGCGCTCCTCGACCGCTATCGCCCCAACTGGATTGGTGGCGTCACATTGGGCGTGGCGGCGCTGGCGTTCCTGTTCCTGATGAATGGCATTCGCTCGCCGACGCTCATCATCGTGGCGATGATCGTCAACGGCTATGCGTTCGGCACCAAGACGCAGATCACCGGATTCCTGACCGCCGGCTATGGTGGGATGAAGCATTTCGGCGTGATCTACGGCGTGATGGGCGCATTGATGGCGCTCGCTTCCGGCCTCGGCCCGATGGCGGCGGGGATCGTCTATGATCAGGCAGGCGGCTATGGCCCCTTCCTGCTGGCGGGCGGCATCGGCTGCGCGCTGAGTGGTCTGTTGATGATGAGCCTGCCCGCCTATCCGGTCTGGCGCAAAGCGGCAGACGCTCCCGCCGATTAAACGAAAATCAATGCGGTTCGCGTAAGGCCCCTTGATGGGGACCGAAGCAGGAGCCGCAATGTATCCGGCGGACAGGCCGACGCACACACAGCCTCCCTCGCGCGTGCGTGAGGTTGATGCCCCCTCGCGCGTGCGCGAAATCGATGCACTCCGCGGTATTGCGGCGCTCCTCGTCCTGATCTTCCACTACACCCATCGCTACCCGGAGATGTTTCCGGGCGCGCCCGACCCCGGTTTCGGCCTGAATGCGGGGTATGACGGCGTGGTGCTGTTCTTTGCGCTGTCGGGCTTTTCCATCCATTTCTCCTTCCGCCGCCTCACCCATGTCGGGGATTTCATCGTCGCCCGCTTTGCGCGGCTGTTCCCCGCCTATTGGGCGGCGATGGCGATCACGCTGGCGGTGCAGTTCGTGGCGGATGTGCCGCTGTTCCGGCTGCCGGGCATCGACCTGCTGGTCAACCTCACCATGTTGCAGGGCTTTGCGCATGTGGGGCTGGTCGATGGCGCCTATTGGACGCTGGCGGTGGAGCTGTGCTTCTATGCGTGCATGGCCGCGATCTGGCGGGTGGGCCTGCTGGCGCGGCTCGAATGGTTGCTGGCGGGATGGCTGGCCCTGGCGGTCGCCCTGCATGGCTGGCACCGCTTCCCGGAGCCGGTCGCGCAGTTCCTCGTGCTGCGCCACGTCCATTTCTTTGCCATCGGCCTGATCGCCAGCCGGGTGCATTCCGGGCAGCGAAGCTGGCGCCAGCAGATGCCGGTCATCGCCGCCGCCATAGGCACCATCCTGTATCTTGAGGGATGGCAGGTGCTGATCGTCGCGGGCACGGCCCTCGCCTTTTTCGCGGCGATGACGGCGGGCAGGATGCGCTGGATATGCGCCGCGCCGCTATTATGGGTCGGCGCGATCAGCTATCCGCTGTACCTCGTCCACCAGCATGTCGGCATGACGATCATGCAGGCCGCCCATGCCGCCGGTGTCGGTTTCTGGAGCGGCATGGGACTTGCGACTATCATCGCCTTGGGCCTCGGCGGGATGATCCACCACCTGATCGAGCGGCCCGCCGGGGACTGGCTGCTGCGCCGCTGGAAACGGGCGGGCGAGCAGAATCATGTGCCGCGCATGACGGCCTCCCCGGCGAGCGGCAGGCCGCGCCTCAACGAACTGGACGCGCTGCGGGGCATCGGTGCGATACTGGTGCTGAATTTCCATTATTCGACGCGCTTTGCGGAGATATTCCCGCGCGCGCATCACGTCCCCTTCCACCTGTTCAGCGGCAATTACCGGGTGATGCTATTCTTTGCGATTTCGGGCTTCGCCATCTTCTTCACGCTGCGCAGCCTCAAGAGCGCGCCGGATTTCGTGGCGAACCGCGTCGCCCGGCTATTCCCCGCCTATTGGACCGCGATCCTGCTGACGCTGGCGGTGGAATATCTGGGCAGCACGCCGCAACTGCGCATCCCGCTCAGCGACGTGGCGATCAACCTGACCATGTTGCAGGCCTATTTCTATGTCCCGCCCGTCGATGGCGCCTATTGGACGCTGGCGCTGGAGTTGGGCTTTTACGTCTGCATGCTGTCGCTGTGGATGACGGGCTTCGTCAGGCGGATCGAGGTGATGCTGGTCGGCTGGCTGTTCGGCAAATGGGTGCTGTTCTACTGGTCCGACATGCCGACGCGGCTCAGCGAGTTGCTGGTGCTGGAGTGGATACCCTTTTTCGCCATCGGCCTGCTCAGCTACCGCGTCTGGGTGGGCGAGCGGCGCTGGCGCGATCAACTCCCCTATATCTTCGTCCTGCTGCTGACCGTAGCGCGGACCAGCGCGCCGGAACTGATCCTGGCGTCGGTGGTCATCATCACCCTGTTCGCCGCCATGGTGCAGGGACGGCTGCAATGGCTGTGCATCCGCCCACTGCTGTGGATCGGCAGCATCAGCTATTCGCTGTATCTGGTGCACCAGCATATCGGCTTCGTCATCATGCTGAACAGCGACCGCTTCGGCCTGCCCCCGCTTCTGGGCTATGCGCTGGCCTGCATCGCGGCCGTCACATTGGGGGCCGCCCTCCATTATGGCGTGGAGCGCCCGGCGTCGAAGATGATCCTGCGGCGCTGGCGCGATCGCCACGGGGCTGCCCCGTCCCGGCAACCGGGGCTGGAGGGGGCGTGAGACGCCCTCTCCCCTGTCAGCCCTTCTCCACCAGCGTGATCAGCACCGAATTTTCCAGCGGAGGGGACCGCAGGAAGCCCTGATAGATATCCACCCCGGCGCGGGCGAGCAGGGCGAGTTGCGGCTCCGTTTCCACCCCCTCCGCCACGACGTTCAGGCCCAGCGAGCGCGCCATGTCGATGATCGCGCGCACGATGATCCGGTCGCGGTGCGATCCCACGATGTCGCGTGCGATGGTGCTGTCGATCTTGAGATAGTCGACCGGCAGGGACTTGAGATAGGCAAGGCTGGAATAGCCCGTCCCGAAATCATCGATAGCGACCGTCAGCCCCGCCGAACGAAGCTGCGTCAACAACCGCGCCGCCGCGCCGATATTCTCGATGAGGCCGCTTTCGGTGATTTCGAGGGTAATCCGCTGGCGCGACAGTCCGGTGCGGTCCACCTGCTCCAGGATCGTCTCGACAAACTCCGGCTGCGCGATGTCCGCTGCCGTCACGTTGATGGCGACGCGCAGGTGCGACAGGCTGTCGGGCCAGGACGCCACCTGTTCCAACACGCGGGCGTGGATATGATCGGATAGCGGAACGAGGAAGTCGGACCGTTCGGCAATGGCGAACAACGCGCCCGCGCCGATCTCCCCATGGACCGGATGCTGCCAGCGGGCCAGCGCCTCGACCCCGGTGATGCGGTCGTCGATCATCGCATATTGCGGCTGGTAGAGGATCTGGATCTCATTCCGGTCAAGCGCGAGGCGCAGGTCGCTGTCGATCCGTTCGTGGTGGAGCGCAACGCTCTGTCCGTCCGCGATCCGCACCCGGACGCCGCCATGCGCGCCGGCGCGGCGGGCATCGGCCAGCGCGGAGCTGGCGCGGCGCAGGATCGCCTCCGCGCTATCCTCCTCGGTGGACACGGCAATGCCGCTGCGCGCGGTCAGGCGGATGATATGGTCGCCCGCATTAAACGGCCGGTCGATGTCGCCCAGCAATTGCGGTGCGAGGAGGCTGGCATGTTCCAGCAGCGCCTTTTCCTCCAGATCGCCCGGCACGCGCATGCCGATGACGAACTCCGCCCCAGCGATCCGCGCGACGAGGGGATGCTCGCCGCCAACCTGCTCCGCCATGCGCGACAGGCGCATCGCGACCCGGCTGAGCATCGCATCGCCGACCATTCGGCCATAGCCAGTATTGATCCGGTCCAGCCCGCCAAGCCCGATGAGGAAGACGATCACTGGCTCCCCCCGGCCCAGCGCCCCGCCGATCCAGCCCAGCGCACCCTGACGGCTGGCGAGGCCGGTCATGAAGTCCCGGTCGCGGTTGTTGCCGCGACGGCGCGCGTCCAGTTCCTCCACCTCTCCGCTGAACCCGGAGGGATCGGGATAGAGATGCTGCACCAGCCGCCGTTCCCGCTCGCCGGGCAGTGAATGGGCAAAGGCAGCGGGCATCAGGTCGTCCACCGCATGACGGATCGCCGCAATGGCCCCTGCCCGGTCGGACCGGTCGAGCAGCCGCACCAGATCGGCCACCCCTGCCCGGTTATGATCGACGCCGGGCGCCATGCGTTGCAGCAGCAGCGCCAGCGCCGGGCTGACCGACAGCACCCGTTCCGTCGCACGCCAGCGCCAGAACAACGCGTCGCCCCGCTGTACCGCATGGCGATTGCGCACGGCGGACAGATTGCCGACCAGCCGTTCCGCCAGCTTGTCCGCCGACGCCAGTGCCGCCGCCAGCCTGACCGCCGTCAGCTCGCCGGTCAGGAAATGCGTGCCGCCCGCCGCGATCAGGCGCGGCAATGCCGGTTCCAGCGCCTCGTCCACGACCAGCAGGATCGCGCCGCCCGACGCCTCCACCGCTTCGCTGAGCGAGGCGATGAGTTCCAGCGCCTGCCCCTCGTCCCCGCCGCGCAGGTCGATCAGCGCGGTCCGCGCGAGGCTGCCCAGATAGCGACTTTCCGCCCGCTCCCGCCGCCGCGCGGCGACCGGCTTCCACCCCGCCTGCATGGCCAGCGCGGACAGCGCCTCGCGGTTGTCCGGTGACAGGATGAACACCGGCGGCGCGTCCAGCACGGTCCCTGGCCCCGCCCCCTGGACCGACCCCGTTTCTGCCCCGACTTCGTTATCGTCCACTTGATCCGACAGGATTGCGATCCCTTATATGACGTGAATGATCGGCCGATCCCCATCGGCCTCACCCCGTTTGACCGGACTAGACGATTTGATCGTTATGTGGAAAGACCTTGAACCGGCCTGCTCACGCAAGTCCGTAAAAAGCGTCCCGTTCCCGGAATGGATGAAAGATTGTCCCCATCCGCAAGGATGGTAGGATCGTGGCAGGAAACAGGGTACGCTCTACCGACATGGCCGACACTCTTCCCTCCCCCGTTTTGACAGACCGCTTTGGGCGGCGGATCGACTATGTCCGCATTTCCGTGACGGACCGCTGCGACCTGCGCTGCCGCTACTGCATGGCGGAGGAGATGACGTTCCTGCCCAGGACGCAGATACTGACGCTGGACGAGATCGGGGTGATCGCCGACCGTTTCATCCAGCGCGGCGTCCGACGGATTCGCCTGTCGGGCGGGGAGCCGCTGGTGCGGCGCGATTTCACCGAACTGGCGCATCGCATCGGGCGCAACAT
Organism: Sphingobium sp.; assembly: GCA_036383715.1. Classification (GTDB taxonomy): domain Bacteria; phylum Pseudomonadota; class Alphaproteobacteria; order Sphingomonadales; family Sphingomonadaceae; genus Sphingobium. The sequence continues at coordinate 22,663 of DASVNT010000116.1, forward strand.
CGGCCATGGCCTCGACGAGCTGACGCTCACCACCAACGGCACGCAACTCGCCCGGTTCGCGGCGGACCTCTATGCGGCTGGGATGCGGCGGATCAACGTCAGCCTCGACACGTTGAAGCCCGACGTCTTTGCCCAGATCGCCCGCCGCGACCGTCTGGCCGAGGTGCTGGACGGCATTGCCGTGGCGCGGGCCGAGGGACTGGCGATCAAGATCAACATGGTCGCGATGCGCGGGCTCAACGATGGTGAAGTGCTCGACATGCTGCGCTGGTGCGACACCCATGGCCATGACCTGACCCTGATCGAGACGATGCCGCTGGGCAGCGTGTCGGAGGATCGCACCGATCACTACATGCCCCTGCACGAGGCGATCGCGCCGGTGCGCGCCGAACATGCCCTCTATCCCAGCGATCACAGCACCGGAGGCCCCGCCCGCTATTTCGGCGTGGAGGGGATGACGGCGAAGCTGGGCCTCATCACGCCCATGTCGGACAATTTCTGTTCGGGCTGCAACCGGATGCGCCTGACCTGTCAGGGCCGCATCTATATGTGCCTGGGGCATGAGGATCATGTCGACCTGATGAACGCCTTCCGTTCGGGCGGCGCCGATGCGGTCGACGTCCTGCTGGACGAGGCACTGGGCGCGAAGCCGCTGCGCCATGACTTCGCCATTGGCGAGGGGCTGGCCCCCGCGACGCAGCGCCACATGAATGTGACCGGCGGCTAATGAGCGATCTCCGGCTGGCGCTCGTCGCCTCCCCCACCGACATGGCGCGCGACGCCGAACGGCGGCTGCGGTCGCACTATGCGTTCGTCGCGCCGCAGGATGCGGACATCGTGATCGCGCTGGGCGGTGACGGCTTCATGCTGCAGACCCTGCACCAGATGCTGGAAACCGACCGCATCACCCCTGTGTTCGGCATGAACCTGGGCACCGTCGGCTTCCTGATGAACGAATGGCGGCTGGAGGGGATGGTCGAGCGTCTGTCCGGGGCCAAGCCGGTGAAGGTCACGCCGCTCAGGATGCGGGTCACGACCGTCAGCGGGGAGGTCCACACCCTGCCCGCGATCAACGAGGTATCGCTGCTGCGCGAGACGCGCCAGACCGCCAAGCTGGAGGTTCAGGTGGACGACCGCACAGTGATCCCCGAACTGGTGTGCGACGGCGTGCTGGTGGCGACGCCCGCAGGCTCAACTGCCTATAATCTGTCCGCCCATGGGCCGATTCTGCCGCTCGGTTCCGGCCTCGTCGCGCTGACCCCGATCAGCCCGTTCCGGCCCCGCCGCTGGCGTGGTGCGATCCTGCCGGAAAAGACGCGCATCCGATTCACCATCCTCGAAAGCGTCAAGCGGCCCGTGTCTGCGGTGGCGGACCAGCGGGAAATCCGCGACGTGCGGGTTGTCGAGGTGGTCAACGATCCCGCGACTCCGCTTTCCCTGCTGTTCGACCCCGAACACACGCTGGACGACCGCATCGCGGCAGAACAATTTATCACATGAAGGGGTTGCAATCCGTCTGAAACGGCGGCATAGGCGCGGCCTGCCCGGCGAAAGCCGGTACTGGTCCCTGATAGCTCAGCGGTAGAGCATTCGACTGTTAATCGAATGGCCGTAGGTTCGAATCCTACTCAGGGAGCCAAACTTTCCAAGACCTCCACTTGTGACGCACTGCGGTCACAAGAAGCGAGGCCGGACAGTCTGAATCCTCCACCATAATAACCGCCATTTGCGCCCTTTCTTCAATGAAAGTCCCGCGACCGTGGCACGATACGGACATTGCGCGGATGTCCTCCCTGTGCGGCGACAGGCGACTCCTCCACGCCCAAGGGCGAAGCCGCTCCATGGCCTAGCATCAGACGCTCCATTTCAGCAGTTCGGTCAATGATGCGGCTGGCCATCACATGCACCACGCCTTCCGGGCTGCGCTGCACCTCCCCCTCGATCAGCATCAGGCGCGCGCCCATGATCGCGCGGCGATTCACCTCGAACAGACGCGCCCAGATGAGGACATTGGTGATACCGCCCTCATCCTCCAGCGTGACGAATATGGCGTTGCCCTTGCCCGGCCGCTGGCGCACCAGAACGACGCCAGCGACGCAGACACGCCGTCCGTTCTTCGCCGCCGCAACCTCGGCACAACTCAGCACGCCCTCGGCATGAAACAGGGCACGCAGATAGTCCATCGGATGCCCTTTGAGCGACAGGCGGGTGGTCTGATAGTCGGTGGTCACATGCTCCCAGTCCCGCATGGCAGGCAATGCCGCGTCAGCCTCTGCGCCCAGTTCGCCCGTCTTCCCATGATCGAATAGGGGCAAACTGCCCTGCGGCACCCGCCGCGCTTCCCATGCCGCCTCGCGCCGCCCGGCGCCAAGGGACCGCATCGCATCGGCATCGGCCAGCAGGCGCAGTCCGCGGGGCGGCAGATCGGCGGTGCGGGCGAGTTGCTCGATCGCGGTGAAGGGTGAGAGCGCCCGCGCGGCGACGATCCTCTCCGCCCATTCCTCCCGAAAACCGTCGATCAACCGGAAACCGAGGCGCAGGGCCAGCGCACCATCCTCCCGCCGCTCGATGCCATGGTCCCAGCCCGACATATTGATATCCACTGGCCGCACCTCCACCCCATGCTCGCGGGCATCGCGCACCAGCTGTGCGGGGGCATAGAAGCCCATGGGCTGCGAATTGAGGATCGCGCAGGCGAAGATCGCCGGGTGGTGGCATTTGATCCAGCTCGACACATAGACCAGGATCGCAAAGGACTGGGCATGGCTCTCCGGAAAGCCATAGCTGCCAAAGCCCTCGATCTGGCGATAGCAGCGTTCGGCGAAGTCGCGTTCATAGCCGCGCCGCACCATGCCATCGACCATCTTCTCCCGGAACCGCTCCATCCGGCCGACATTGCGGAATGTCGCCATGGAGTGGCGGAGCTGGTTCGCGTCGCTGGGCGAAAATTCCGCCGCCGTGATGGCGAGGTTCATCGCCTGCTCCTGAAACAGCGGCACGCCGAGGGTCCGGCCCAGCACGCCCTTTAACTCATCCGGGTCATAGGGCGGCTTGGGCGAGGGCCATTCCGGCTTCTCCTTTCCCTGTCGCCGCCGGAGATAGGGGTGGACCATATCCCCCTCGATCGGTCCCGGCCGCACGATCGCCACCTGTATCACCAGGTCGTAGAGGCAGGCGGGCCTGAGGCGTGGCAGCATGTTGATCTGCGCGCGGCTCTCCACCTGAAATACGCCGATGCTGTCGCCCTTCTGGAGCATCGCATAGGTTGCAGCATCGTCCTGCGGGATGGTGTGGAGCGCATAATCGCCCACGCCCCAGTCCCGCATCAACTCGAACGCCTTGCGGATGCAACTCAGCATGCCGAGCGCCAATATATCGACCTTCATCAGGCCCAGCGCGTCGATGTCATCCTTGTCCCACTCGATGAAAGTCCGGTCAGGCATGGCGGCATTGTGGATCGGCACCATCTCGTCCAGCCGCCCCTGCGTCAGCACATAGCCGCCGACATGCTGCGACAGGTGGCGGGGAAAGCCGAGCAACTGGTCCACCAGCACTTTCAGCCGTATGATTTCCGGGCTGGCCGGGTCGATCCCCGCCTCGACATAGCGTTGCGGCTCCATCGACCCTGCAAAGCTGCCCCAGACGGTGCCGGTCATGCGCGCGGCGGCATCCTCCGAGAAGCCCAGCACCTTGGCCACTTCCCGCACCGTGCTGCGCGGTCGATAATGGATGACGGTGGCGGCGATGGCGGCGCGCTCCCGACCATAGCGGTCGTAGATATACTGCATCACGACCTCGCGCCGCTCATGCTCGAAATCCACGTCAATGTCCGGTGGCTCATCCCGCTCCTCGGACAGGAATCGGGTGAAGAGGAGCCGCTCCTTGATCGGGTCGATCGCGGTGATGCCCAGCACATAGCAGACGATGGAATTGGCGGCCGATCCGCGCCCCTGGCACAATATGCCCTGGTCGCGGGCATAGTGGACGACATCATGGACGGTCAGGAAATAATAAGCGTAATCCTTCTTTCGGATAAGATCGAACTCGGCCTGTAGTTTTGACCGCCCGCGCTCATCCAGTCCGTACGCATAGCGCCCCGGCAGTTTGGAACGGACGAGATGTTCCAGCCAGTCCTGCGGCTCCCACCCCTCCGGCACCGGCTCATGCGGATATTCATAGCGCAGCTCGCCGATATTGAACTGGATGCGGTCCAGCAGCACCATGGTCTGCCGGATCGCATCGGGCGCGTCGCGGAACAGCCGCGCCATCTCCCGCGGAGATTTCAGATGGCGCTCGGCATTGGGCAGCAGGCGGGTTCCCGCGTCGAGCAGGGTCACGCCTTCGCGGATACAGGTCATGACATCCTGCAACGGGCGGTCCTCTGCCTGCGCATACAGCGGGTCGGCGGTTGCGATGAGGGGAATGCCCAGCCGATCGGCCAGCGCCTGTTGCCCCGCCAGACGCCGCCTGTCGTCCCCCCGATAGGCCATGGTCGCGCCCAGCCACAACGAACCACGCGCATGAGGCAGGAGGCGGCGCAGCACCGCCTCATCCTGCGCCTGCGCCATGGCGATGAGGAGGAGGTCGCCGCTGAACCGCAGGAGGTGATCGAGCGTCAGCAGGCATTCGCCCTTCTTCGCCGCGCGATTGCCCTCGGTCAGCATGCGGCACAGATGGCCCCAGCCTTGTCGCGTGGCCGGATAGGCGATGATGTCCGGCGTACCGTCCATGAAGACGAGACGTGCGCCCGACACCAGCTTGAGGTCTATGCCATGATTATACTCATGCTCGGCCTTGGCACTGAGTTCCTTCAGCGCGGACCATGCCCGCACCACGCCCGCCACCGTATTGCGGTCCGCGATACCGATCCCCGCATGGCCCAGCGCCGCCGCCTGCCCGACCATGTCCACGGGATGGGACGCACCACGCAGGAAGGAGTAGTTGGTCGCCGCGCCCAGCTCGGCAAAGGACGGCGGCGGCGCGAGCGTCATGCGAACAGTCCATGCAGATACCAGACCGGCTCGCGTCCGGTCCCATAAAGGCCGTGGCGAAAGAGCCAGAAGCGAAGCCCCGTCCCATCCTCCACACGATAATAGTCGCGCGTCGGCGCAGCGCGGGACGGATCGCCACTGCGCGCGCGCCACCATTCCGACGCGATACGCTCCGGCCCCTCGAAGCGTGAGACTTCATACAGCCTGCCCGCCCAGCGGAAACGGTGCGGCGGGCCGTCCGGCACCTCGGCCAGCACCTCGATCCGTCGCGGCGGGTCGAACAGGGTCAGCGGGCGCAGCGGCGGGCTGCCGGCCGGTGGCATAGTCCAGCCACCGGAGGGGGGCGGTCCGTCGATTGCCGGGAACGCCTCCTGCACCAATTCCGGGATATAGCTGTCCTGGGATCGAAACCGCTGGATGGTCCGCGCGCCAAAGCGCGTGCTCAAACGGTCGATCAGGGCATCGACCTCCCGTTCTTCCTCCGCCTCCCCGCCTTCCAGCAGCATTTGCTGGGCGCCCAGAGGGTCGTGCGCCGTTATCGTCAGCCGCAGCATGTCATAGCCAAAGCCGGGGTCCAGCGGATCGTCCAGCGTCTCGATCCGTTCGCGGAACAGGCGCATCACCATGGCCCCGTCGCGGGTCGCCGTGCCTGTCGCCACCGCCAGCCGACGCGCCGCGCCATCCGTGCGAAAGACGATCGCCTCGAACCGGCGGCCACCCAGCTTGCGGGCCTCCAGCGCCACCATCGCACCTGTCAGCAATTCCTCCAGCCGCTCCAGCGCGAAATCGGTGCGCGCTATCGGCTCGGCAAAGCGGCGGTCGAAGATGAGTGGCTCCTCGGATGGACGGAAGGCGAGCGGACTGTCCACCTCCCCCGTCATGCGCCGCACGGCCCGCACCGCCGCCTCGCCGAAGCGTGCCGCAATCCCCGCTTGCGGTCGCCGTGCGACATCGCCCACCGTGGTCAGTCCCGCGCGGGCCAGCGCCGTGTCGCTCTCCTGCCCCAGCGCCAGCGCCGCAATAGGCAGGGTCATCACCGCCGCCCGCTCATCCGTCACCGGCCCCCGCCCAAAGCGCGCCAGCGCCAGCGCCGCCTCCGGCCCATAGGCAAAGGCGGCCCGCACGCCCAGCCCCATGCGTCCCAGCCGCCTCTCGATATCCGCGACGACAGCCTCCTCCCCGCCATGGAGGTGAAGGCAGCCCGTGAGGTCCAGCAACAGCGCCTCCGTCCCCTCCACCGCGACATGCGGCGTGTAGCGCAGGCAGCCATCGGCCAGCCGCTCCAGCGTTGTCCTGTCGCCTGCCGGGTCATGGTCGGACACCAGCAGTTCCGGCACCAGACCCTGCGCATCCGTCAGCGCCATGCCCGGTCGCAGGCCCGCCGCCACCGCCCCCGGACCCAGCACCGCCAGCCGCATCATGCCGCGCAGCTTTGTCACCAACGCAACGGGCGCTTCAGGCGGAACGGCGCCGCGCATCACCCGCTCGATACTCAACCGGGGCCGCCACAGGGCCAGCCAGCGCCGGTTCCCTGAACCTGCGTTCCTCATGATTCCACTCCATCCGCCAGCGCATGCCCGCCGGACCATTTCGCCGCCGCAGCAATTCGATTTCCATCACGCCATGTCCCGGCGCATTGGCAGCCATGGGCAAAGAGGGGGCCGCCCGGACGCTCCACCGGGTCGCGGCAGCACTCGGCACAGGCTCGGCGTCGATGCGTATCAGGAACAGCGTCACGCCGGATTTTTCCGCCGCCAGCGCCAATCGACGGCTCATCGTCAACGTGTACAGAGGCGCCTGCCCCCAGGATTCCACCACCAATGCGCCAAGCCCCCGGCAGCGCGCGGCTTCAAGGGCTGCACGCAGTAGGCTCTGGTCATCCCGGAATGTGGCGAGCAGCAATTTTTCCGGCGTCCCGCCCAGGGCAGCGAGGCCGGGCATATAGAGACGTCCCCCTTCCCGCTCCGCCCTCTCGTTCCGCAGCCAGAGGAAGGGCGCGGCGCCACCATTGGCCCGTATCGCCAGCATCGCCGCACAACCCGCCGCCTGCGAGGCATGGCCGGATGCCGCGAACAGCTCATGCAGTCGCCCGCGTGCCAGTCCGCCATGAAGCCCGGCATCCAGATCGCCATGACCCGTTGTGACAGGGCGATGCCCCGCCAGTGCGGGCTGCGCCATGCGATCGGCAGCGACAGGCCGGGGGAATGGAATGATGCGCGATTCGACCATAATGTTCTTATTATGTTCTTATTTGGAGATGGCCGCAATCCATTCAGTCAGGGGAGCCCTGCAACCTGTCGCCCCCACAGAGGACGAACGGATTTGCCCTTGCGGATCAATCGATCAGAACCGCTCTTTCGCAAATCACGATCTGTGCTATAAGGAGGGGCTGACGTCGCGTGCGACGGATAATGGCCAGCGTCATGCTCCCTTGTCCCTTTCTAGCCTTACCGAAGCCGGGATGTACCGTTGTGGTCCATGCCCGTCACTCATGGGATCAAGGAGTATCCATATGCCCATCGGAACCGTAAAATTCTTCAATGCCGACAAAGGCTATGGCTTCATCGCACCGGAAACCGGTGGCGACGATGCGTTTGTCCACATTTCCGCCGTCGAGCGCGCGGGCATGCATACGCTCAACAAAGAGCAGCGCGTGTCCTACGAACTGGAGACGGACCGTCGTGGCAAGACCTCGGCCGTCAATCTTCAGGACGCATAAAGCCTGAATCGACGGGGGCGTAGCGTCCCCGTCGACCTCATTATACCAGACCGCACTATGCCAGTGGTTCGCGTTGACGGCCTCAATCGCCCGTCCGCAATTTGACCTTGTTCGGCAGCTTCTTTCCCTTGGTACGCCGGGAGGGAATTTGGACCGGGTTCTTTTTCTTCCACTCTGCCCAGGTCATCGGGCCGTCGGGTGTGTTGATGATTTCGTCATCCATCGATCAGTCCTGAAGATGCTTTCCGGCGCGCTCCAGTGCAGCGCCGGTTTTCGCTTTAGCCTTCTGTGCGCCATTCTCCATCTCGTTACCGGCGCGATCCGCCGCACCCTCGATATTGTCGCCTGTACGGTCGGCGGTCGCGGATATGCTATTTGCAGCCCGGTCGATGGCATTGCCCGCGCGATCCGCCGCTGCCTCAATATCCCTCCCCGCTGAATTCGCGGCATCCTGCGCCTGCTGATCGGTTTTTTCGCTGCATGCTCCCGTGGCGAAGAGAGCGGCGGACACAATGGCGAACAGGGGGATGCGGGTCATGTGGGGATCTCTCGAACGTAAACGGTTCTGGTTCAACCGTCCCCGGCCCAAGCTGTTCCTGCGAAATATCGGATACACCCGTCCGCTTCTCAACATTCAATCATTCCAATACCGGTCCAAAATCATCGATTGGCCATATTTTGAAACGTTCGGCACGGCTCTGCGCGGAAGGCGATCACCGCTTCGCAGGGGGAGCCAGAAAATTAAACTGGATCAAGACGACAAAAAAGGCCCGCCAGATTTTCGCGGGCGGGCCTTGAGGAAAGACTCTTATCAAATGAACCGAGCCTTCGGGTCGCACCCCACCTGTACCAAAGAGGGTCCAAATTTCCAGCTAAATCTTTCTGCCCGGCCTTTATCGCCATAGAAAATTAACGGATGCTCAGGCGGCCCGGATTACCGCATCGAGGGCAGGCACGTCGGGAAGCGCATCGATCAGGCCCATTTGCACGACGGCCAGCGCACCCGCCCCGCATCCCCATTGCAACGCCGTTGCCAGACCCAGCCCACGCGCAAGGGCCGCGATGACGCCCCCCGCAAACGCATCGCCCGCGCCGATACTGTCCACGACATCGACGACCAGCCCCGGCTGCTCCAGCCTGTGCTCGCCCTCGATCCATACCAGTGCTCCCTGAGCACCGCGCGTAACAATCAACGTCCTTGGCGCCAGCACCGCAGCCAACCGATCGAAGGAGCCGGGCGAGTCGCAATCACGGGCCAGCTGCGCCGCCTCATTCTCGTTCACGATCATGATGTCCGTCGCGGCGAGAATCTCTGGACTGATCGGCCGATAGGGCGAAGGATTGAGGATGGTCGCGATCCCCGCCGCACGCGCCAGTGCAAAAGCGGCTGCGATAGGCTCATCCGACACCTCAAACTGCGCAAAGACCACAGCCGCATCGCGCAATCGGTGCTCTCTCGCCGCGACATGTGCAGCCGTCAGTGCCTCATTCGCCCCCGGAAACACCGCAATCCGGTTCTCCCCATCGGCCTGTATCAAGCCGACACCCGCCCCGGTGGGGACGCCAACCGTCTCGATCATCTCCTCCCGCAGGCCAAGCCGGGCGAAGGAGGCGCGCATCAATGCGCCGGGGAGGTCGTCTCCGACCGCGAACAGGCCGTCCACCGGCACCTGCAGCCGATGCGCCGCCAGCGCCACGTTGAACCCCTTGCCGCCCGGTTCGAGCAGGAAGTCCGTCGCCCGCAGCGTTTCACCCGGCTCCGGGCACCGGGCGACACGGGCGCAGCAGGCGGCGACGAGACTGCCAAGGACGAAAATGGGACGCGCAGGAGTCTGGATCATGATGGCTGACGCCTGCCCCCCGGATTGTTGTTCGGATACTTACGCCGTATAGACTGGGTGCTGCACGATGACATCCACGAAAGACATATTTGGGCCAGCGGTGATCGAGCCGCCAGAGGGCGATGCGGCAACCGGATCGCTGCCCCATTCCCTGCACAATCTCATCGCTCTGGATCGCAGCGCGCCCCACCCCCTGTATCTCCAGATCGAGGAGCAGATAGAGGCGCTCGTCACGGGCGAACGCCTCCGGCCCGGAACCACCCTCCCTCCTGAGCGCCAGCTTGCAGAGGCGCTGGGCGTCAGTCGCGGGACGGTCCAGATCAGCTATAATGCGCTGCGGACGCGCGGCCTTCTGGGTGGGCGTGGTCGACGCGGGTCCGTAGTCCAGCCCAGCCCATTGGGCCTCCTTGCAACGGGAATGGACCGCCTCAAGGGCTTTACGCAGGAAATGGAGGAGATGGGCCGGATCGCTTCGACCCGCGTGGTCGAATGCGAGGTCGTGACGGATCGCTCCATGGCCTCGATCTTTGGCCTGCGGTCGGAGGCGCGTTTCCTGCGGCTGGTGCGGATACGTTATGGCGACGACCAGCCCCTGACCGTGGAGTCCGCCTGGTACAGCCTCGATATCGCGCCGCATCTCGAAACCGCCGATTTCGGAGCGTCCATGTACGATCAGCTCAGCCGCGCAGGCATGCCGCTCAGCTATTGCGACCAGACGATCGAAACCGCCATGCCGACCGAGCAGGAAAGTCGCATTTTCGACTTCGCCGCGCCGACGCCCTGCCTGCTGATCAAACGCCGCAGCTTCGTCGTGAGCGGCGCGATGGTGGAATATGTCGAGGGGTTGTTCAGGGGCGACGCCTATGTCTATCGCGTACGCCTGCCCGCCTGACGCCGACGCATAGGGCCTGAGGGAATATGGCCGATCCTCGAAAGACATGCAGCTTCCCCCGACGCCTGTATTGAGGAAAAGATCGGGCAGCTCGCGCACCCATCAACGGAGAGATCATGCAGCCCCAGACAAAAGCCGTCGCCCTTGTGACAGGAGCCAGCTCCGGCATTGGCAAGCAAGTCGCCAAAGCCCTCGCCGCGCAAGGGTGGCGGGTGATCGGCACGGGCCGCGACCCGGCGCGCATGGCGCTGGCGGAAACGGAGATTCGCGATGCCACGCCCGGTGCAGAGGTGGAGATGCTGCGCGCCGACCTGTCCCTGATCGGGCAGGCGCGTCAACTGGCCCGCGATGTTGCGGCACGGACGGATCGGCTCGACCTGCTCGTCAACAATGCGGGCGGCATGACCGACAGGCTGGTCATGACGTCGGAGGGGCTGGAGGCGAATTTCGCGGGCAACCACCTCGGCCCGTTCGTCCTGACGCGCGACGTCCTCCCCCTCCTGCGCGCGGCGGCGGCGGGGCGTCCGGCGGGATCGGTGCGCATCCTCAACACCGCATCCGATGCCAGCGAGATGATCCCTGCGATCAATCTCGACGACCTCCAGAATCTCGAACGGTTCAACCCCGGCCTCGCCTATTGCACGGGCAAGCTCGCCAATGTGCTGTTCACCCGCGGGCTGGCGGAGCGGCTGGCCGGGGACGGTATCGTCGCCCATGCCGTGCATCCGGGCGCGGTCGATTCCAATTTCTTCTCCAACGCGCCCGCCGACACGCAGGAGCGAACGCGCGACATCCATAAATTCACCGAAACAGAGGGCGCAGACACGCTCATCTGGCTCGCCACAGACGATGCGGGCGGACGGGACAGCGGCGGATACTGGTTCCAGCGAGCATTGCGCACGCCCAATCCCCTGGCCGATGACCCTGAAACCGTGGCGCGCTTCTGGACGGAGAGCGAGCGGCTGATCCCCGCGTGACAGGGGCGCCGCCCGGCAAAATCGCCTTTCGTCAGCCGCCGTTCACCCCGCGACCCCGTTTCCGCCACAATCCCGGTGCATGTTGACCAAAGGCAAGCGGCATCCTAACTGCCGCGCTGACGGAGTTATAGGTCAGTCGGTCGGCCCGATAGCCGGGCGCGGACATGTGGAATAAGATGGAATATCAGCGGCGCCAGCTACTTTTGTCGATCCACGATGTGGGTCCGCGTTTCATATCCGAAGTCGACCGCCATGCCGACCGCATGGCGGCGGCGGGCGTTGACCATCGCTATGCCATGCTCGTCGTTCCCAATCACTGGGGCAAGGCCCCCCTTCTCGGCAGCGATTTCGGCACGCGCCTGCGCGACTGGGCCGCAGCCGGGGTGGAGATGTTCGTCCACGGCTGGTTCCACCGCGACGAGGCGCAGCATGGCAGCGGCGCCGACCGTTTCCGGGCAAAGCATATGACGGCAGGCGAAGGCGAATTCCTGGGCCTGTCCCGTGACGAGGCCGCGCGCCGCATGGCCGACGGGCGCAATCTGATCGAGGACATAATCGGCCGCCCCGTCGCCGGATTCATCGCCCCCGCCTGGCTCTATGGCGAGGGCGCGCGCGAGGCGTTGAAGGACAATGGCTTTGCCATCGCAGAGGATCATATGCGCGTCTGGTCGCCCGCATCCGGCGACCGTGTGCTGACGCGCGGCCCGGTCATCACCTGGGCCAGCCGCAGCCGCAGCCGCATCGCATCCTCGCTGTTCGCCGCCACTGCGCTGCGCCGCCTGTTGAAGCGTGCGCCCGTCGTGCGGGTCGCGGTGCATCCCGGCGACGTGCATGTCGATGTGCTTGGCCGTAGTATAGACAAGACCATTCGCGCCTTCACGACGTCCCACCGACCGGGACGCTATGGCGATTTGCTGGAGAGCCCTGCATGACCCCCGACAGCCAGGGCGGCGCAACGACCGTCGATGCTGCCACCGTGATCGACCCGGCACCGCTGAAGGTGTCACCGCGTCACTGGACGCGGTTTGCGGGGCCAGCCATTTCGCTGCTCGTGCTGGCGGCGGTGCTGTACCAACTCCGCTTCCTCGACATGCACATGCTCTGGGTCATGCTGCCGACCAGCTTCGCCTTCTGGGCGGCGTTTCTGGTGGCCTATATGATCACGCCACTTTCGGACTGGGTGATTTTCCGCAGGCTCTGGAACCTCCCCGCCAGCGGCATCGCCGCACTGATGCGCAAGATGGTCAGCAACGACCTGTTGCTCGGCTATCTGGGCGAGGTGTATTTCTACACCTGGGCACGGCGCAATGCGTCGATCACTTCTGCGCCCTTTGGCGCGATCAAGGATGTGGCGATCCTGTCCGCGCTCGCGGGCAATCTCGTCACCCTCGTCCTCGTCGTCCTGTGCTGGCCTTTCATGGGCTTCCTGCACCGCAACGTGCAGGGCAACAGCATCGAATTTTCGGTCCTGTTCGTCCTGGGCCTGTCACTGGTCATAACATTCTTCCGCAACCGGCTGTTTTCGCTGCCTGCGCGCGAATTGTGGATCGTGACCGGCATCCACATGTTCCGCATCTTCGTCAGCCTGACCCTGACGGCCTATATGTGGTACTGCCTGATGCCCGACATCGATCTGGTCTGGCTGCTGCTGCTCAACACGATGCGCCTGCTGGTGTCGCGCCTGCCCTTCATACCCAATAAAGATCTGGCCTTTGCGGCGCTTGCGGCGTTCTTTGTCGGGCATGACAATGTGCTGGTTGCTGCGATGACGCTGATGGCCAGTATCTCGCTTGCCGCCCATTTGATGGTCGGCGCTGTTCTGGGGGCAATGGACCTGCTGACGGAAGGACAAGATAAAAGATGATGTCGTTACTGATGCTTGCCGCCGCCCTTCAGAGCTCGCCCGATCTCGGCAAGGCAGAGGGACAGTGCCGCTCGAATGAGTCCGGCCCGGCGTTTCTGGTCGATATCACGGGGTTGAAGGACCGCAAGGGCAACCTCAAGCTCGAACTCTACCCCGCCAATGACAAGGATTTCCTGGCCGACGACAACATCCTGCTCAACGAGGGCAAGGCGTTCCGGCGTGTGGAGATGGCGGTGCCGCAATCCGGTCCGGTCCAGATGTGCGTGCGCGCGCCGAGCGCGGGCACCTATTCGCTCAGCCTGCTGCATGACCGCGATTCCAACCGCAAGATGGGCCTGTCCGTCGATGGCATCGGCTTTCCGACCAATCCCAAGCTCTGCTGGGGTCAGCCCAAGTCCGGCGATGCGAAGGCGACGGTCGGCAATGGCCCGACCCGCGTCGCCGTGACGATGCAATATCGTCGCAACCTCGTCTGCTTCGGCCCGGTTCAGCACTGAGCGGCGGGTCCGATGCGGATCGTTGACGTCTGTGCCTTTTACACCCCCGCCGGCGGCGGGGTGAAAACCTATGTCGAGCAGAAACTGCGCGCGGCGGAACGGTTCGGGCATGAGGTCATCATCCTCGCCCCCGGCGACACGTCCGCCACGCTGAGCGAAAGCAAGCATGGCAAGGTGGAGACGCTGGCCGGACCCCGCTTCCCGCTCGACCGCCGCTATGGCTATTTCAACGACGAGAAGGCGCTGCACGCCCGCCTAGACGCCCTCGCGCCTGATATCGTCGAAGCGAGTTCGCCCTGGGGCAGCGCCGCCATGGTCGCCCGCTGGCCCGGCGCGGCGCCCAAGGCGCTGATCATGCACGCCGACCCCCTCTCCGCCTATGCCTATCGCTGGTTCTCGCCCGTCGCGAGCGAGGCGATGATCGACCGGGGATTCGACTGGTACTGGCGGCACCTGCGCCGACTGGACGAGAAGTTCGAGATCATCGTCAGCGCCAGCCCCGGCCTCGCGGGCCGCCTGACCGCGGGCGGGCTGCACCGGGTCGAGACGATCCCCATGGGCGTGACGGCAGATGTCTTTTCCCCCACCTTCCGGGACGAGGGGCTACGGACACGCCTGCTGGAACGCTGCGAACTGGGGCCGGAGGCGCTGCTGATGCTCGGCGTGGGCCGCCATGCCCCGGAAAAGCGTTGGCCCATGGTCATCGATGCGGTCCAGGCAGCCAGCTATGACCGACCCATCGGCCTCGTCATCATCGGCGACGGGCGGCACCAGTCGCGCGTCGTGCGCGCCGTGTCCCACAATCCGCACATGCACCTTATGGCGCCGACAAGCGACCGCTCGATGCTCGCGCGCCTCTATGCCAGCGCCGACGCGCTGGTCCACGGCTGCGAGGCGGAGACGTTCGGGATGTGCGCGGCGGAAGCGGTGGCGAGCGGAACCCCGATCATCGTGCCCGACTCCGGCGGCTCCTCCGACCAGTGCGGCGAAGGCATGGGCGAACATTACAAGGCGCGCGACGGCGCATCCATGGCCGCCGCGATCCGCCGCTTTTCTGACAACGGGCGCGACCATTACCTGCCCGCCACGCTGGCCGCCTCCGCGCAAACGCGCACGGAGGAAGATCATTTCCGCGCGCTGTTCGGCACCTATGAGGCTATATTGGCGCGCGACACACAGCCTCGGTCCGTGCGCGCCTGACCCTGATAACCGGAGGAGATTTTCCCATGCGCCGCCTGCTCACCGCCCTCCTCCCCGCCGTTGCCCTCGTCGCGCTCAGCGCGTGCGAGAAAGCGCCGCTCTACGTCGATCAGGCCTATATTCGTACTTCTCCCAATGCCGAAACGCCCTCGGCGGGCTATTTCACGGTGCATGCGGGTGACGATCCGGTGACACTGCGCGACGTGACGACCGAGGCCGCCGTGCGGGTCGAAATGCACGACAGCGTCATGAAGAACGGCATGATGTCGATGGAGAAGCTCGACAGCATCGATATTCCGGCCAAGGGCGTGCTGAAATTCGAGCCGGGCGGTCATCACCTGATGCTGTGGAACCTGAACCCGGCGGTCGCGGCGACGGGCAAGGTGACGCTGACCCTGCTCTTTTCCAACGGCGACCGCATATTGGTCGATGCCGTCGTGCAAAAGACGGGCGAGCCAGCCCCCGCGCACGATCATAAGGCGAAATAAACGCGCTTAGATGATGCCCCGGCGAAAACGCGCCAGCCGGTCGACCGCCTCATCCAGCATCGCATCGCCCTTCGCGAAGCACAGCCGCAGATAGCCGGTCTTCTCCCTGTCCGCATACATGGCGGTCAGCGGGATGGAGGCGACGCCCGCTTCGCGAATCAGACGCTCCGCCAGGGCCGGATCGTCGGTCGGCAGGCCCGATGCGGCAAGGTCGATGGTCGAGAACCATGTCCCCCGCGACGGCAGCAAGTGATAGCCCGCGTCGCTCAGCCCGCCCACCAGCCGCGCTCTGGCCGACACATAGCGCGCGCGGTGCGCCTCATGCCATGACGGCGGCAGCGCCAACCCCTCCGCCACCGCCCATTGCAGCGGCGTCGCGGTGGTGAAGGTCAGGAACTGGTGCTGCGCGGCAATCGCGTCGATCAGCTGCGGCGCGGCGCAGGCCCAGCCGACTTTCCAGCCGGTGAGCGAGAAGATCTTGCCCGCCGACCCGATCTTGATCGCGCGGTTGCGTAAGGTGTCGAGGCTGAGCGGCGAGACATGTCGCGACCCGTCCAGCAGCATCCCCTCCCACACCTCGTCGCAGATCAGCAGGAGGTCGTGGCGTTCGCACAGTCCTGCCAGTGCGGCCAGCGTCTCCGGCTCCAGTTCCGTTCCTGCGGGATTGTTGGGCGTGTTGAGCACGATGATCCGCGTCCGGTCGCTGATCGCCGCCGCCACCGCCTCTATCGAAAGCGTCCATGCGGGCGGCACCAGCTCCACGAGGCGCGCCACGCCCCCTGCCCTCCGCACCAGCGGCAGATAGGCGTCGTACAGCGGCTGGACGAGGATCACCTCGTCCCCCGGCTGCACGAAGGCAAGGAAACTCGCCGCCAGCGCCTCCGTCGCGCCGGAGGTGACGATGATCTCGTCCAGACCGAAGTGCAGGCCCTGTTCGCGCGCGTAATAGGCGGCGATGGCGCCGCGCAGTTCGGGCAAGCCGCGCATGGGCGGATATTGATTCGACCGCTCCTGCACGGCGCGCGCGGCGGCCTCCAGCAATTCCGGCGGCTCAGGCATGTCGGGAAAGCCCTGCCCCAGATTGATCGCGCCCAGTTCCTGCGCAAGACGCGACATGCGTTCGAAGATGGTCGTCGCCGTCATGATTCGCTGCCCCCGCTCCCGCTGCTCCGCCGTCCTAGAGGGAGGAACCGCAGGAGCAAGAGCGCGCGTCAGCCTCTCGGCTGCTCGACCGCCACTGACAGGGTGGGGTCGATCGCAGCGGCAGCGGCCTGCTCGCCGTCCTGCTGCGTCGGCCGCGGGCCTGTGCGGATGTAGGGAACCGCCAGCATCGTCACGATGCACAATGCCCCGAACGTTGCGAAAATCGCCGTATAACTTCCCGTCTGGTCGTAGATCAGGCCAAAGACCGGCGGCGAGGACAGCAGGGCGCAGAGCGTGACCAACGACAATATGCCGCCGACGCGCCCCGCCACCGCTGCGCCATAGACGCGGGGCACGAACAACCCCTGCATCGGCACCATCAACCCGCCGAACAGTCCCATCAGGCCCACTCCGCTCGCGATCATGGCATAGCCGAGGTCCGCGCGGGTCAGGCAAGCCGCGCCGAGAGCGAATCCGCCGAGGCTGACGATCATCAACGTCCGCGTGTTCAGGCGATCGGCAACCGCAGCAAAGCCCACCTTCGCGCAAAAGGCGCAGCCTGAGTAGATTGAGATCAGCAGGGCCGCGACAGTCGGCTGGATGCCTTCGTCGAGCGCGAGCGGCATCAGGTTCGTAATCATCCCCTTCATCCCCGACGTCACCACCGCGAACACCAGCGCAGCGCACCAGAAGGTCCGGTCCGCCAAAATCGC
>DASVNT010000117.1:0-38399 GCA_036383715.1 Sphingobium sp.
TGACCGGCCACCCCCCTCTTCCGACCGAAACTCGACCGGAGATAGTCCATGATTGATCGCCGCAATCTCCTCGCCGCCGGTGCCGCGCTGACGGTGAGCGCCGCAGCAGCGAGCGCGCAAACGCCAACTCCCGCCGCCGGATTTGCTGGTCGGCCCTTTACGCCGCAGCCCGTGCCCCTGCCCTTCGATCCTAAATCGATAGCAGGCCTCTCCGAGAAGCTGCTCGTGAGCCATCACGACAATAATTATGTCGGCGCGGTAAAGCGGCTCGGGGCGATCACGGCCCAGTTCGCCAGCCTTGACCCTGCCAAGGCGCCCGGCTTTACGGTCAACGGATTAAAGCGGGAAGAACTCATCGCGTGGAATTCGATGATCCTGCACGAGCTCTATTTTGCAGGGCTGGGCGCACCATCCAGGCCCGGCCAGCCCCTCGCGCAAGCTATCGAGCGGGATTTCGGCAGCCATGACCGTTGGGCCGCCGAGTTTGCAAGCATGGGCAAGGCGCTGGGCGGCGGCTCCGGCTGGGTGCTGCTGCAATGGAGCCATCGCGACAATCGTCTGACCAACCAGTGGGCCGCCGATCACACGGCGGCGCTGGCGGGCAGCACGCCAATCCTCGCGCTCGACATGTATGAGCATGCCTATGCCATGGATTTCGGAGCGAAGGCTGGCGATTATGTCGACACCTTCATGCGCTCGATCAGCTGGGCCAACGCCGACCGTCTGGTCGCGACCATCATAAAGGGCTGACATGACCATCCTCAAGCGCCGTCCGGCGTCTCGCCTCCGGCATGCCATCCCGGCTGCCGTGTCGCTCGCCTTTGCCACACCGGCCCATGCACAACATGCTCCCGCTCCTGCATCATCGGAGGGGCTGGACCTCAGCGGGTCGATGCGGCTGCGCTACGAGACGGTCGATGGGCAGGTCCGCCCCGGCTTCAACGCAGCCGACGATTTGCTGGACCTGCGCACCATCGTCGCTGCGACATACAAGTCGGGACCGTTTCGTGCGGGCGCCGAGGTTTATGACAGCCGGTCATGGCTAGCCAATAACCGAACCCCGATCTCGACCAACGAGGTCAACGCACTGGAACTCGTATCAGCATGGGTTGGCGTTGATATCGCCCATCCCTTCGGGCCGGGGACATCGATCGGTTTGCAGGCAGGTCGTATGCAGATCGACATCGGATCACGGCGGCTGGTTGCCGCGGACGATTATCGCAATACGACCAACGGTTTTACAGGCATCCGCGCGGACCTCCGGCTCAAGACCGCCAAGGCGACGCTGATCTATGTTTTGCCGCAGCAGCGGCGCCCCGATGACCTGGCGTCAGTCCTCGATAACAAGATCAAATTCGACCACGAAGGCTTCGATCAGCTGCTATGGGGTGGACTGCTGACCCGCCCCAAGACACTCGGCGCTGCGACGCTGGAGCTTGGCTATTTCCACCTTGGCGAGCATGACACGCCCGGTCGGCCGACGCGCGACCGCTCGCTCAACAGTTTCGACGCGCGCGTTATCCGTGATCCGGCGCCCGGCGCAGTCGATTATGAGTTGGAAGGTATCTACCAGTCAGGTCACATCAGCGCGAGCACTGCGGACGGCGCTGCCCGCCTTCCGGTCAGCGCGTGGTTCGCGCACGCTGATATCGGTTACACATTCTTCGACGCGTGGAAGACGCACATCATGGCCGAACTCGACATCGCATCGGGCGACAAGGCGGGTGGCACCTATACTCGGTTCGACAGCCTGTTCGGCATGCGCCGCGCCGATCTCGGACCGGTCGGACTCTATAACGTCGTTGCCCGAACCAACGTATTGACGCCGGGCGCCAGGATCGAAACGACGCCCGGCAAACGGATGGATCTCATGCTGAGCTATCGGCTACTTTGGCTCGCCGAGGCGACCGACAGCTTTTCAGGGACGGGCGTGCGAGATGCGAGCGGCGGTTCCGGCAACTTCGCTGGCCACCAGATCGACGCGAGAGTGCGGACCTGGATCGTACCCAGGAAGCTGCGCTTTGAGGTGGATGGCGTATGGCTCGCCAAAGGGCGCTTCCTGACCGATGCGCCAAACGCACCGCTGACGGGCGACAGCAAATATCTCTCGCTCAATCTAACCGCTAGCTTGTGACGAGGCCGAGATGTGGTCGACGTTGGTTATGACCTCGGGCTCGTCCCACCGACCGCCGAAGAAGACGCCATGCAGGGTCAGGTTGCCGGCGAGTGCAGGCCAGAGGTCTGGCTTGAGCGGAGCACGAGCCAGCATTGCCGACAAACACCAGCCGTCCTTTCGCACGAAGCGACGCGATCGAGACGTCCAGCGTGCTACCGATCGGATCCAGCACCAGGTCGACGCCCTTGCCCGCGGTTAGATAGAACACCTCGGCCGCTACATCCTTCTTCCGTTCCCCTGTGGTGTCGGCGCCTTGATCTGCCGCGTCAGTTGCGATCGGCGGACTGGGCGATCTCCTGCCGCAATTGATCGACCTTCGCGCTCGCCCACTGCCGGGCGTCGTCGCCGAACAGGAACCGCGACGGCACCTCCTCCTGCGAGGCAAGCGCCACGATACGCGCGGCGAGCAGCTTCGGATCGTTTGGCTGGTTGCCATTGGCCCCCTCTACGAACGCGCGATATTGCGCGATCGCCTCCGCATAGTCGGGAATGTCGATGGTGCCGAAGCTCGCCGACTTCTGATCCATAAAGTCGGTGCGCAGCATCCCCGGCTCCACCACGATCGAGCGGACGCCAAACGGCGCCAACTCCTGCGCAAAGCCCTCCATCCATCCCTCGACCGCGAACTTTGACGCCGAGTAGACCGCGCCCCCACCGTTGGACACCAGACCGCTGACCGATGAGATAGTGACGATAAGGCCCGAGCGACGATTGCGCATGTGGGGGGCAACTGCGCGCGTAACGTTCATCGTGTCAAACAGGTTGACCTCGAACTGATGCCGCACCGCTGCATCAGTGAAGGTTTCGAAGAAACCCAGTTCGGCATAGCCGGCGTTGTTGACCAGCACATCGATCGCGCCAAACCGCTCGGTAGCCTCGCGGGCGACCGAGTTCGCGGCTCCGGCATCGGTGATATCGAGCGCGAGGGCGTGGAGGCGATCATGGTCGCTCCCGAGGGCTTCGCGAATCGCGTCGGCGGACCGCGCCGTCGCCACGACCGTTTCACCCGCTTTGAGCACTGCGCCTGCAATCTCGCGTCCAAGTCCCCGGCTCGCGCCCGTCACCAGCCAAATCTTGCTCATCGCCTGCTCCTCGTTCGTTCCACTGTCCCTAGCTAAGTAGTCATGCTAATTTATTATGATAATATCCTAATTAATAATGGGCCTCAGTAGCAGGGATTATCAATGCGTCCTGATCAACTCGGCGATCTCGCCGTCTTCGCAGTGATCGCCTCCGAGCGCAGCTTCACGCGCGCCGCGAAGCGGCTCGGAGTCACGCAGTCGGCTTTGAGCCAGACCATGAAGCGGCTGGAGGGCCAACTGGGTTTTCGCCTTCTCTCCCGCACGACACGCAGTGTCGCCCCGACAACTGCTGGCGAGCGCCTGCTCGCCACTCTGTCGCCAGCATTGGCCGGGCTGGACGACGAGATCGAGGCACTGTCCCAGGCGCGCGGGGCAGCGATCGGCACCGTCCGGCTCACGACGGGCAAACACGCAGCGGACACGTTGCTGTGGCCGATGCTCCCGTCCTTCATGCGCCGCCACCCCGGCATAGAGGTAGAGGTGTGCGTGGAAGGCAGGATGACCGATGTCGTGGCGGGCCACTACGATGCGGGCATCCGGCTCGGTGAGCGACTGGAGAAGGACATGATCGCGCTGGCCGTCGGGCCTCAGCTTCGTGTCGCAGTGGTAGCCGCTCCTTGCTATCTGAGCGATCATCCGGCACCGATGCAGCCTGCCGACCTCACCGCGCATCGCTGCATCGCCTATGGCGACGCGCATGGCGACCTGTCTCCTTGGTCGTTCGAGCGCGACGGCCATGCGGTGACGGTTGCGCCAGGCCGCGGGCCCGTGTTCAACGACGGCGACCTGCTGGTGGCCGCCGCCCTTGAGGGTTTCGGCATCCTTTACATTCTGGAGGATTTGGTGGCGGCGCCGATTACCGATGGCCGTCTCACCCGCCTGCTGGAGCCGTGGTGCCAGCCGTTCGCTGGCTACCACCTCTATTTCCCCGATCGGCAAGGCACGACGGCCTTCGGACTATTCAAGGAGGCGCTGCAAGCGAGCAGGATCGCATGAAGACCTGGCTAAGCGCGGTGCCGTTTGGCGAATTGGCGGTGGAGGCGGGCTTCCCCGCGGGCGTCATCAACGTCATTACCGCGAGCGACCCCGCCGAAGCGGGAGAGATGCTCGTCACCGATCCCCGCGTCGACCTCATTACCTTCACCGACTCGACGGCGATCGGCAAGCATATCATGCGGCAGGGCGCGGAGACGATGAAGCGTGCCTTCCTCGAACTCGGCGGCAAGTCGGTGAAGATCATCCTCGATGATGCGCCCGATTTCGCGCAGGAAGTGGCCCGGTCCATCCTCGTGTTTCATGCGGGCCAAGGATGTGCCGTCCAGTCGCGCCTGCTCGTTCCCCGCAGCCGCTATGCGGAGGCGGTTGCCGCGCTGAAAGGCGCCTATGAAGACTTTGCAGACAAATGGGGCCATTTCGATGACCCGGCCTGCTCCATGGGCCCGGCCGTGTCGAAGAAGCAGATGGAGCGCGTGAAGATTTATGTCGACATCGGCGTGGCAGAGGGCGCGACCCTGCTCGCCGGTGGCAATCTGCGCCCCGACAAGGGCACCGGCTGGTTCATCGAGCCGACCTGCTTCGTCGATGTCACCAACGACATGCGCATCGCGCAGGAGGAAATCTTCGGCCCCGTCCTCGTCGTCATTCCCTATGAGGATGACGAGGACGCGATCCGCATCTCCAACGACAGCGTCTATGGCCTGTCGGGTGGAATCAACTCGGCCGATTTCGACCGCGCGCTCGCCATTGCCAAACGCATCCGCACCGGCACCTTCGGCATCAACGGCGGCGTGCCGATCAACGGCGATCTGCCCTTCGGCGGCTATAAGCACAGCGGCATCGGCCGCGCCTGGGGCGTCGAGGGGATCGAGGAATATCTCGAGACGAAGATGGTCTCATGGCCTGCATAAGATAAAGGGGTGGCGGGCAAGTCCTGTCTGCCGCCCCTCCCCTGCACAGCCGGAGAGGCTCTTTCCATCATGCCACAATCGAAAACCCTCACACCGGCGGTGGCAAGCCCGATCATGTTACCGTGACTGCTGTCCACGACTTCGAATTCTTCGCCGATCCCGCAATGATCACAGGCGGATACGATCGCGTGCTGGAGATCTTGCGCGATGCGCCGCTCATTTTATTGGCCTGACTCTCCTCCAAGGGTTGGATATGGGTCATCTGCCGTCGGCACCTCGCTCCGACCTCGACCCTTTGTCGGCCATTCAACAGACAGATTCCGTTTCCCAAGTGCCGACCGTCCGCTATTCCGGCGGCTGTCGACCAACTGACGTCATTCCGACAATCCTGCACGATCGACGATGATTGGGTTGCTGCCGTGATCGAGCAGACGCTGCGCACCACACTCGCCGATGCGCCTCACCGGTCGATGGCGGCAGAGGCGGGTTTTTCGTATACGACAAGCTGCGGATTGTGGAACGCCGTTAGGCTGCGACCGTACCGTTATCAGACCTTCAATCACCAAGCGACCCGCTGTTCGCAGTGCTCGACATCGCCTCGGTCAAACGGTTCTGCCAGAAAACCGAGCAGACCTTATATGGCGAATTTTAAATCCACATGACTAGAAATTTGTCATACCGCCATCCACCGGCAGATCGGCACCCGTGATAAAAGAGGCCTCGTCGCTGGCCAGGAACAGGACCGCGCGCGCAATCTCCTCGGGACGCCCAAGCCTCTTCATCGGAACGGCTTCTGCCATGAAGCGGCGGATTTCCGCTGCCCCGGCCGAATCTGCTCCCGCTGCCTTGTCGATGATCGGCGTGTCGACCGGTCCGGGGCTGAGCGAGTTCACGCGAATGCCCCGATCCATCAATTCCAGCGCCAGATTGCGAACTATTGCGCGCAGGCCGGCCTTTGTCGCGGCATAGATGCTGTTGCCCGATAACGCCTTCACATGGGCCGCAGAGCCACAGGTCACGATCGAGCCGCCCGCACCCATCAGCGGCAGCGCCTTCTGGATGCAGAAATATGCGCCCTTAATATTGGTGTCGGTGATCCGGTCCCAATCGCTCTCCGTAACCTGCTCGATCGGCATGAATGCGCCGACGCCAGCGTTTACGTAAAGGACATCGATCCGACCGAACGTCTCTTCAATCGTCTGCATCAGTGCCGTGGTATCGCCTGGACTGGCGATGTCGGCAGCCAAGCCGGTGCAGCGTGCGCCCAGTTCACTCGCCACGCGATCGACCACCTTTTGGTCCCGGCCCGTGAATAGGACGTGCGCCCCCTCCGCGACGAACGCATCGACGGTCGCCCTGCCAATGCCGGTGGTTCCCCCGATGACGAGTATGGTCTTTTGGTCAAATCGCATGCGATGAACTCCTGAAAGCGCCTGTTTGACGAAGCCAAGCCGACTTAGTCAGCGCCAAGTGGCGTGCGACCGAGAATCAGATCGGCTGCGCGTTCGGCGATCATGATCGTGGGCGCGTTGGTATTGGCGCCCGGTACGGTGGGCATGACCGAGGCGTCGACCACGCGAAGCCGCGACACACCGTGAACCCTCAATTGCGGATCAACGACTGAATCGGCGGCAAGAATATCACAGACAAGACCACGGCTGCTTTCCGTAACAGCGCATCTTTCCCAGGCAGCCTTTACGCCATGACCGACCCGGCGCGTGCGGTCCTCGTGCAGTTCTCGATCAAGCGTTAAGCTATTTAAAAAGGAGTAATTCATGAACATTCAGGGACGTGGCGCCATCGTGACCGGCGGTGCTTCGGGATTGGGCGAGGCGGTCGTGGCCGCGCTACAGGAAAAGGGCGCTCGCGTCGCGAGCTTGGATATCGCCGCATCTGCATCCGCAGATCACAGCTTTCAGGTGGATATCACTGACGAGGACGCGATCGCGAACGCCATCGAACAGGCAGCAGGTGCGCTGGGCGAAATCAACTTCGTCATCAACTGCGCTGGCATCGGCATCATGGAACCGATCATGACCGACTCCGGGCCGGCCAGTCTTGAATCGATGCGCAGGTTGCTGGACGTGAACCTAGTGGGGACATACAACGTCGTGCGCTTCGCCGCGCCCCTCATGTCGGGTAATGCAGCGGACGAGGGCGGCGAACGTGGCGTCATAATCAACACCTCCTCGATCTCGGCGCTCGACGGGCCGGCGGGCTTTTCTGCCTATGCCGCCAGCTAGGCCGGGGTCGTGGCGATGACGGGACCATTGGCGCTCGACTTGGGGCCACATGGTATCCGCGTGTGCGCCATCGCGCCGGGGATGTTCCAGACACCGATGCAGAAGCTCCTCCCCGACTTCATGCGCGACGACATGATCCGGCACATGATCTTTCCGCGCCGTCCGGGCGACCCGCGCCGGTTCGCGGACTTGGTGCTCCATATCCTTGAAAATGACTATATCAACGCCACTACGATCAGGATCGATGCCGGCGCGCGCGCGCCGCTGCCTGCCTGATCGCAACTTGACCACCATCTCGCCCGGATCGTCGTCAAGAGCCGGGCGAGACTTGCCTCATCGATAGGGATTATACGTTGAACCAGATACATGTTGTCACGCGTGATGGTGAAAGCCGCACGATTTCCGCCGAAACCGGCGTCAGTGTAATGGAAAACATCCGCAATGCCGGCATCGACGAACTGATGGCGCTTTGCGGGGGCTGCTGCTCCTGCGCGACCTGCCATATTATCGTCGACCCCGAATTCTTCGATCAACTTCCGCCCTCGACCAGCGACGAAGACGATCTGATCGAAAGCTCGTCCTATCACCAGCCCACGTCCCGGCTTTCGTGCCAGATACCGTTTGACGCCACCCTCGACGGGCTGCGCGTGACGATAGCAGCCGAGGATTGATGCTGGGCGGTCGCGTTTGACGTCGAACGCTGTCTTTTCGGTCTCGCGAGGATAATGATCCGACGAACATTGTTCGACAATCGCGAGGCCGTGACGCGCGTGATGTCGGTTGAAGGTGCAACTCGATGCCCAGTCGCTGCCAGTCGCACGATGGAACCGGTTAGTGTCCGCGATACTGGCCAGACGATAGAACGTGGTGCCGAGCGTTCCTCGTCGGCGGCGCGCGACCAGCCCGCTCGACGGGGTCGCGATCACAAGCCGCCCGGATGCAACCGATCGCGCTGATGGTGATAAAGTTCTGCGATTCAGTCAGAAGTTCGTTCATAACGAACATAAGCTGACATTCATAAACAGGATACAGGCTGCGATACCGATCCTGTTGCACCGTCACTTTCCACGGTGGCCCGGCTATTTGCCGATCAGGACATCACTGGATTTTATGAGAACCGTGACCTGATCGCCAATGGCCAGTTCGAGATCATCGACGGCGTCGTTGGTGATGCTGGAGGTGATGATATTGCCGCCTCCAATATCGACCTTCACCGTGCCGTTGACGGCACCGTGCGTGACCGCCGTTACGGTTCCGCGAATCTGATTGCGTGCACTGATCTTCATCATGGCCTCCTCACTTTTCGAGGAGGCCATGATACGCGATTTACTGGCGCACGCGGAAGCTTATCCCGAACATGCGCGGATCGCTGGGCGTGCCGACGATCAGGCCACTATTGCCGGCCTGCACGGTGACGTTCTGGAGATAGTCCTTGTTGAGCAGATTGCGGGCGAACAGCGCGACCTCCCATTTCGGAGTGCGATAGCCGACGCTGGCGTTGACGATCGCATAGCCAGGAATGACGGTATAGGCGCTGTCCGTCGCCTCGCCGAAAACCTTCGTGCGGGCATAGACGTCGCCGCGCAGGAAAGCCGACCCGTCCAGCGTGCCCAACGGCACGGGTGCGACATATTCGCCGCCCGCCGAACCGGACCATTTAGGCAGGCCGGGCAGTCCCTTGCCGGTCAGGTTGCAACTCGCTGTTCCGGTGCCGGTCAGTTCGATCGGGCAACCGCCCTTGGGATAATCGGTATAGACGCCATCGGAATAGCTGCCCGCCGCCCGCAGCGTCAGGTGCGAACCGATGCGCGCGGCGGTATCGACCTCCACGCCCTTGACCGTGACCTTGGGAATATTGGCGAGATAGCTGCGCAGTGCGACCGTCGCGCTGCTGTCCACGATATTGGCCTGGAAATCCTTTACCTCGGTCCAATAGCCATTGATGTTGAAGGTCACGGCATTGTCGAAGAAGCGCGTCTTGAGGCCCGCCTCCCAGGTCGTGTTCTTCTCCGGCCGGATGACGGCGGTCGCCAGCACAGCCTGATTGGCGGTATTCACGGGCAGACCCGACATGTTGATGCCGCCCGATTTCTGCCCGCGCGCATAGCTGGCATAGGCCATGATGCCGGGGGTCAGGTCATAGGCGATGTTGACACGGCCCGACGCGCTGCCGTTGCTGTCGTGCGCGCTATAGGTCTGGGCGCGCAAAATACCCTGCGCTTGCGTGCCCGTGGGGTTGCTTCCGCCAAAGGTGCTCTGCCGGTAATAGCCGTCCTTGTCCTCCTGCGTGTAGCGGATGCCGCCGGTCAGCGCGAGGCCAGCCAGCGGACGCCATGTCACCTCGCCGAATGCCGCATAGCTGTTGGTACGGAAATTGGTGCGACCCGACGACTGGTATCCGTCCAATATGGCGGACGAGACGGTGTTCGGCGTAGTGGCAGTGGCATTGTTGAGCAGCCAGTAGCTCGCGGCGGAGCTGTAGATGCTGATCGGATTGCCAGTGATCTTCTGCCGGAAGAAGTAGAGGCCCGCCACATATTCGATCTTGCCGCGTCCGTTGGAGGCGATGCGCAGTTCCTGACTGAACTGGTCCTGCCGCGACGGGATATGCTGAGTCGTCTGGATCGGAATGCCGGTATAGTCGCGGTCATTGGCCGCATCCCAGTTCCAGAAGCGCCATGCGGAGACAGACGTAATCGTCGCGTGGCCGAGGTTCCAGTCCGCAATGCCGGACACGCCGCCTTCATTGGTGTCGACGCCCAGCGAGGCATCGATGTCCGTCACCCGGTCATAGGGATTGAAGCTGGGCGGCGTATAGGCTCCGCCGGGTGCATTGGCGGCGAGCGCGGCATATTGCTGCGCAGCTGGCTTCAGCGTCGGCGCTGCCCGCACGAATACCTGCGTGCAGCATTCATTCTTGAAATTCGCATAGTCGGCAATCAGCCGGTAAGTGAAATTGGGCGCTGGCGTGAACAGCAGTTGCGCGCGCACGGCCTGATTGCCGATGTCGTTCTGATATTTGTTGAGCCGGGTGTTGTAGATGACCCCGTCGCGCCGCGTCAGCGAGCCGGAGATGCGCGCGGCCAGCAGGTCGGGGATGATCGCCCCCGTACCCGCCGCCTTGATCTGCAAAAAGCCCTGCTGGCCGACGGAAATCTCTCCCTCCGCGCCCGTGGTGAAGCTCGGCTTTTTCGTCGTGATGTTGATCGCGCCTGCCGTCGTGTTCTTGCCGAACAACGTACCCTGCGGCCCGCGCAGAACCTCCACCTGCTCGACATCGACGAAGTCGAACGCCGCCGTGGCCGGGCGCGCATGATAGACCTGATCGACATAGAAGCCGACGCCCGGTTCCAGCCCGTCATTGGCCTGGCTGACCGCAACGACGCTCGACCCGAGGCCGCGAATGGTGAAGGCGGTATTGCGCGGGTTGGCTGAACTGTAATTCAACGTCGGCACAAGCTGGCTGATCTGGCTGGTGTTGACCGTGTAGGTTTTGGTCAGCGTGTCCGCTCCCACCACCGATATGGCAGCGGGAACCCTCTGCACATCTTCCTCACGGCGGCGCGCGGTCACGATGATCTGCCCCTGATCCGCCTCCGCCGCGCCGTCCGGAACGGCTGACTCCTGCCCATAGGCCATGACCGGCAGGTTCGCGATAACGCAGGCCAGCAGCCCCCAACGCATGCGCATGAAATAGTCCCCTTTTGTATCATATTATTGAAATTGGGGACGTCGTATACGATGGGATATAGCGATGCAATCCAGACGCTGTGATGCTATTTCGGCGCGAGCTATGAAAAGGCGTGATTAGTGGCGGCGGAGGCGTCATCCGGCATTTTTGTCCGTGTCCGCACGCTTGGGTGGGAGACAAAGGCCATGTCGTGTATTCGTGCAGTGTCGGGGATGCAGCAAACGGGGTAGCGGTGGCCAGGATAGTCGACAGTGATGCGCAAAACGCCCGCGCCCGGCTCGTCTCGGCGCTCCATCTGACCGCGTCCGGGGACCGCTCCGGCCTGCGCCATGTCTATGATCTCACCTCCGCGAAACTTTTCGGCATCTGCCTCCGTATCTCCGGGGACCGGGAAGCGGCGGAGGATATTTTGCAGGATGTCTATGTCAAGGTCTGGCGGCGGGCGGCGTCCTTCGACGAAGGATTGGCCAGCCCGATAAGCTGGCTGGCGATGATTGCGCGCAATGCCGCGATCGACTGGCGACGGACGCAAGCTCGCCATGATGCGGCGGATGACGACGCACTCTGCACGGTCGCCGACGGCGCGCCGCTGGCGGATGCGCTGATGCAGCAGGACGAGGCGCGGAGGCGGCTGCTCTCCTGCCTCGACGGCCTCGACATCAGGCAATCAGATGCCATCCGCCGGACCTTTCTGGGCGGCCTCACCTATCAGGAACTGGCCGAACGCATGGCAACCCCGCTCGGCACGATCAAAAGCTGGATCAGGCGCGGGATGCAGGGTTTGAAGGAGTGCCTGGGCGATGGCTGACCCCACCCTCCCCCCGGATCGCGCTGGTCTGGCGGCGGAACTGGCGCTGGGCCTGCTCGAAGGACCGGATCGCGCGGAGGCGCTGCGGCTGTGCCTGTCCGATCCCGACTTCGCGGCCGAGGTGGAGGCATGGGGGCACCGCCTCTCGCCGCTGCTCGACGCAACGCCGCAGCACCTGCCCTCGCATCGGGTCTGGAACGCGGTAGAGGCGCGGATCGCCGACCGCCCCTCCACCGGGCAAGTCCGCAGCCTGCGCCTGTGGCGTGGCGGCGCCATTGCGGCGGGGGCCATCGCCGCCAGTCTGGCGCTTGTCCTCGTCATTCCGCGCCCTGCACCAGAGGGCGCGCAGACCGTCGGCGTGTCGCAACTGGCCGATGCGCAAGGCGGGGCGACCATGGCGATCAGCTATGATCCGCAGGCGGGCGTACTTCGCCTCGGTCCCAACGGCCTGCAAAGCGGCACGAAAAGCCCTGAATTGTGGATCATACCGGAGGACGGCGTTCCCCGCTCGCTCGGCCTGATCGGCGCGGATGGGGGCAAGCTCGCGGTCGAGGCCCGGCTGCGCCAGTTCCTGCGCGACGGGATGACACTGGCGATCACGCTGGAAGATCCGGCAACCGCCCCGCACAAGGCGCCCACGTCGATTCCGATCCTGACGGGAAAAATCTCGATAATCTGATCCGCCGCTGCATCCGGCGCATCCCCGCCTCCGTATCTTCTGCCGCACCCCGGTTTACGGCGTGCCATAAGAAGGATGCTCGTCATGAAAGCACAATCCCGCAAGATCGCCTTCGCCCTGGCCGGCGCGCTGCTACTGACCGGAGCCGCATCGGTTCAGGCCAAGAACCCGATGGTCGGCGGCGCCGCCATGTACCCGACCAAGAACATCATCCAGAATGCGGTGAACTCCAAGGACCACACGACGCTCGTCGCCGCGGTCAAGGCCGCCGGTCTGGTCGAGACGCTCTCCGGCCCCGGCCCCTTCACCGTCTTCGCGCCCACCAACGCCGCCTTTGCCAAGCTGCCCGCCGGTACGGTGGAATCGCTGGTGAAGCCGGAGAACAAGGCGACGCTGACCAAGATCCTGACCTATCATGTCGTTCCCGGTCGCCTGACCGCCGCGAACATCGAGGCCAGCGCCAGGATGCACGGCGGCAAGGCCATGCTCACCACCGTACAGGGCGAGCAACTCACCGCGTCCAAGGACAAGATGGGCGGCTGGTGGCTGACCGATGCCAAGGGTGGCAAGGCAAAGATCACCATCGCCAATGTGATGCAGTCCAACGGCGTCATCCACGTCGTCGACACCGTCCTGATGCCCTGAGCGGGTCTGGCGGAGGCGCCCATCGGCACCTCCGCCTTCCTGTCATCCTGCACCGGGTACTGCGCGGAATGATCCCTAATCCTGCCTGCGCCAGTCGCCCGCGTCACAGCGTCCGACAAAGCTCGTGGCTGCGTCTATACGGATGGTGCGGGTGCGCCGGTCTATGTCCAGACGCGGCTTGTTCATGCCGTTGAGGCGATAGCGACCCGTTATCCGATCGGGCGTCACGACAAGCTCATCGATCGGCCACCATCCGTCGGTGCCGCCGGAATGAATAGGGGAGATCAACTTACCGGCCAGGTGAATGCGGCCACGACCGCGCCAAATCTCGACCTGAACATCGGATGCAAACCCCTCCCGCCCCAGCGTTGTGCCGAACTGCGGCTCGAACCGCTTGCTCCGGCTGTTATAGCTATAGCCCGAATAGCTTTGCGCCGCGGGGCCACTGCCGGAGCCATAGCAAATGAGCGTGAGCGAATCCCCGGATGGGCGCTCTGCTGAAGGCTGTGGCCGATAATCTGCCCCTGATGGTCCGTCTGCCGTGGCGCGGCAATTCTCCTCCGGCACGGCGTTGATCGCCGCATAGCGTCCGTCGGAGGTCGCGACCTGCGCGCACTGCCGGAGCCGTTGATTATACCAATAGGACCATTTGGTATCGCGGACTATGTTGGTCGTAACGAAGCTATATCCCCGAGCTTCCAATTGGGTTTCCCCACCAGCCGCCCTGGCACCCACAAGGTCGGCAAGCCCGCCTGTCGGCTGTGCCATGACGGCAGTGCCGATAACCGCCGCACATAATGCTGCGCCCAATCCAAGATACCGAGACATCATTGCGACTCCCACGAGATACCGCTGAAGACTAATAGTTTTCTGCTGCCCAGCCAGAGCCAATCGATGACTTTTCATTTCATGCTCGTACTGTGAGAGTGTGAGAGGACTCGACGGGATGAAGTTATTGCCGGGGCGCGATATGCTGGCGGGGCTTGCGGTGGCTGGCCTCATCCTGCCGGAAGGCATCGCCTATGCGGGGATAGCGGGACTGCCGCCCGGTCGGGCGCTGGCGGCGGGCATCGCGGGTGGCCTTGCCTATCTGCTCGTCGGACGAAGCCGGTTCGCCATCATTTCCCCGACCTCCTCCTCTGCCGCAATCCTCGCCGCCGCATTAGCGGGCCTCAACACCGATCCGGCGCACAGGGCCATGATGGCGACCGCGCTCACGCTGATTGTCGGCGTCATCTTCCTGGGGCTCGCCGCCTTTCGCGTTGGCGGTCTGGCAGGCTTTGTTTCCCGCCCTGTGCTGCGCGGCTTTGCATTCGGCCTCGCCATCACCATCGTCATCAAGCAATTGCCAAAGCTTGCGGGCGTCACCGCCGGGGGCGGTTCCATCCTGTCCATTCTGACGACGCTGGGCGAACAGACGGGCCAGTGGCATTGGCCGAGCATCCTTCTGGGCGTGGCGGCGCTCTGTTCGCTGATCGTCCTGCGACGGGTTCCCCGCCTACCGGCGGCGCTCCTCATCATCATGGCCGGGATCATATTCGGACAAGTGGTGAATCTGCACGCGCTGGGTATAGCAGAGGGCGGGCCTGTCACCCTGAGCCTGTCCGCTCCGCTATTGCCGGACGATTTCGCGCAATGGGCGCATCTGGCGCAACTTGCTGCGCCGATCGCGCTCATCCTCTTTGCGGAAAGCTGGGGAACGATGCGCGGGCTGGCCCTCGCGCATGGCAACGCGGTGAACCCCAATCGGGAACTGGCGGGGCTTGGCCTTGCCAATGGACTGTCGGCGCTGGCGCAGGGCATGCCTGTCGGGGCGGGATTTTCCGCAGGGAATGCGAACGAGGCAGCAGGAGCCTCCAGCCGCGTCGCAGCGTTGACCGCCAGCCTTGCCCTCCTCGCCCTCGCGCTGTTCGCCGCGCCGATGATAGCCCATATTCCGGAACCCGTTCTGGCGGCGGTCGTCATCGCCGCGCTGACCCACGCGCTCTCGCCGCAGCCGCTTGTCAGGCTGTTCCGTATGCGCAGGGACCAATGGGTCGCCGTAACGGCAACGCTGGGCGTTCTGGTGCTGGGCGTCCTCAACGGTATGCTCGCCGCAATCGCCCTTTCCATCGTGGAATTGCTCTATCGCCTGTCGCATCCCTCGTTCAGCGAACTGGGGCAACTCGATCATGGGCATGACTTCGTCGATCGCGCCCGTCATCCGGAGGCGAGCGACCTTCCCGGCATCCTGATCTTTCGCCCCAATGCCCCTCTGATTTTCGCCAATGCCGAAAGCGTCCTGCACGCCATTGCGGAGCGGGCGCGGATCGGCGGCGCCCGCACGCTGATCCTCAGCCTGGAGGAAAGCGACGACCTCGACAGCACTGCTGTCGAAGCCCTGGGTGAGTTCATGACCGCCCTGCGCTCCATGCAGTGCCGCCTCCTTCTCGCTCGCGCGCATGATCGGGTGCGCGACATATTGATGGCGAGCGGGCAGGATCAGTTTGCAGGCATATTCACCTACAGCGTAGCGGATGCCACCGCGCGCGCAGGCAAGGAGAGTTGATCATGGCGATCGGCAGTCTCGTACAACCGATATTGAACCCCGTGAAAATCAGCGAGCTGCGCCCCACGCAGATCACTGTCGGCATGCGCGAGGTGGAGCGCAAGGCGAACGAGTGGCGCGGCCGCGCGCAGGACGAGGCCGGACATTATCTGGGCGAGCGGATGATCCCGGCAGTTATCGGCCCCGACAAGCGCCCCTGGATCGTCGATCATCACCATCTGGCGCTCGCGCTGCATCTCGAAGGGGTGGAGATGGTCCTGATCTCCATCCTCGCGCGCCTCGACCACCTGCC
Organism: Sphingobium sp.; assembly: GCA_036383715.1. Lineage (GTDB taxonomy): Bacteria > Pseudomonadota > Alphaproteobacteria > Sphingomonadales > Sphingomonadaceae > Sphingobium. Next base: position 16,072 of record DASVNT010000117.1, read on the forward strand.
AAAGAAACGCTTCCTCGCCTTCATGGACGCGCATAACTGGCTGCATCCCTATGATGCGGAGGGGCGACCATGCTCATGGAAGGACATACCACGCCATATCGGCGGCTTGGTCGACGATCCGTATCGCTCGCTGGCGGGGGACGTCCGCGAGGCGGGCGGGTTCGCGAAAACGCCGACGCCCTATTCCGAATTCCTCTGGGCAGACTATTTCCGCGATCATATCCGCAAGCGGATGCTGGAGGAGAAATATCCCAAGGCACTCGAACGCGCCCTGATCGTCGCGCGCGCGCATGATGCCCGTCATTTGCCGGGCTGGGCAGGACGAAGCGGCGAGTAATCCAAGGGTCGCATCGTGACAAACTCGTAATCCGGGAGCCAGCCTCGCATTAGCGTCGCGGCCCTATCTTCCCTCGATCCATTGCAGGATATGCGGAGCGGGTAATGAACGTGGCGATGCCGGTCTTTTTCGATCCAAGTGGTCGGCGCGGCACATGGGCGCGGCGGATTGTCGCGACCTTGCTGGTCGCAATCATCGTCGCGGCCATCGCCTTCGCCACCACGCTCGCCACGGTTCCGCATGGGCGCGACCTCGCACTCCCCCTGCCGCAGGCGCGAGCGGACAAGTTACGGATCACGCAGCGGATAGGTGCTCATCTCCCGTCCTGGCTGCCCCACAGGGCAGGCCCCGGCGCGGACCCGCATAGCCCGCTCAGCATCGGCTTCTATGTGCCGGGAGATGACGCCAGCCTCGCCTCGCTCCGCAGGCACGTCCATGCCCTGGACTGGATCGTGCCTGCCAACGTCACCGTCTCCGGTCCCGGTCATCGCGTCAAAATCGCAAACGACCCGAAATTCAACCACATGATCGCCGCCATGCCGCATCCGCCCAAGGTTTTGCCCATGGTGCAGAATCTCATGGGCGACGATTGGGACGGGACCAACACCGCCGCCCTGCTGCATGACCCCGCGCAGCGCGACGCGCTGATCGCACGGCTCTCCGGCGTCGTAAGCTCGCAGAAAAGCGCGGGCCTCGTGATGGATTTCGAGGCTCTGCCAGCCAGTGCGCTGCCCGATTATCTGCATTTCCTCGCCCGGCTGCGCCACGCCCTTCCGAAGGGAACCGAGCTTTCGGTGACCGCACCCGCCGAGGATGAGGCATGGCCGCTCGCACAGATCGGCAAGGTCGCCGACCGCCTGATCCTCATGGCCTATGACCAGCATTGGGAGAGCGGCACCGCCGGGCCGATCGCCGCGCAGGACTGGTTCGTGGAACAGGTCGAGGCGGGGCTGCACGCGGTCGGCCGCGATCGCCTGATCGTGGCGTTGGGCAGCTACGCCTATGACTGGCACGGCGATGGCACCGACGCCCTGTCCATCGAGGAAGCGTGGCTGAGCGCGCATGACAGCGCCGCGCCGGTTCAGTTCGACCCCGCCAGCGGAAACGCCGGTTTCGCTTATGACGAGGCGGGGCTGCACCATCAGGTCTGGATGCTCGACGCCGCGACGAGCTGGAACCAGATGCAGGTGCTGAAGAGGCTCGGCATCGATGACGTCGCCTTGTGGCGACTGGGAAGTGAGGACCCCGGATTCTGGACCGGCCTCAAGGCGTTCCGGTCCGGCGGACGCCCGGACATCGGCACGCTTGAGTCGTTGCTCAACACGGACGTCGAGGGCGCGGGCGAGATATTGCGGATCACCGCCACCCCCACCACCGGGCACCGCGAGACGATGTTCGACGGTCAGGGCCTGATCCGCGGCGAGCATTACATGGCCCTGCCAACCCCCTATGTGGTCGAGCGTGCGGGCGCCCGGCCGAAAATGCTGGCCCTCACCTTCGACGATGGCCCGGATGCGACATGGACGCCGCAGATTCTCTCCCTGCTCGAAAAGGCGCATGTGCCCGGCACCTTTTTCGTCATAGGCGAGAATGCGCTGGCGAACCCGGAGCTGTTGAACCGGATCATCGCGGACGGCGGCGAGATCGGCAACCACACCTACACCCATCCCAATCTCGCGCTGGCCTCTCCTTCGGAGACACGACTGGAACTCAACGCCACGCAACGGATGATCGAGGCCTATACGGGACGCTCCACCCGCCTCTTCCGCGCGCCCTATTTCGGGGATGCGGAACCCACGACGGCGGACGAGATCGGACCGGCGCTGGAGGCGCAGAAAACGGGCTACACGGTCGTCGGCCTTCATGTCGACCCGAACGACTGGCAGCGCCCCGGAGCCGACGCCATCGTGCGTCAGGTCGTGGAGCAGGTCCATGCCGGCACGCCGCAGAATTCGGCCAACATCATCCTGCTTCATGACGGCGGCGGCGACCGCTCGCAGACGGTCGCCGCGCTACCCCGCATCATCGCAACGCTCAAGGGCGAGGGGTACAAATTCGTCCCCGTCTCGGGGCTCGTCGGACAGCCGCAATCGGCGGCGAATCCGGCCGTCGCCGCAGGGGATCTTTTCGCGGTACGGACGGATGTCGCCATCTTCATCCTGCTGGCCGCCGTATCCGCCACGCTGGTCTGGATTTTCTATCTCGCCATCTCGCTCGGCATCTGCCGCGCCATCCTCATGACCATGCTTGCCTGGGTGCAATCGCGCCGCCAACGGAGAACACCGCCCGCGTTCCGCCCGGCCGTCTCGGTCATCATTCCCGCCTATAACGAGGAGCGCGTGATAGAGGCATCGGTGCGCCGCGTCCTCGCGAGCGACTATCCGGGCATCTCCGTGATGGTCGTCGACGATGGATCGAAGGACCGGACGAGCGCCATCATCGCGGACATCTTTGCCGACGATCCGCGCGTCACCCTGCTCACGCTGGCGAACGGCGGCAAGGCGGCGGCGCTCAATCGCGCGCTCCTCCAGACAGATGGCGAGATCGTCATCGCGCTGGACGCCGATACCGAGTTCGAGGCGGAGACTATCGGCCGGCTTGCCCGCTGGTTCGCCGATCCGCGCATCGGCGCGGTGGCGGGTGACGCCCGCGTCGGCAACCGGGTCAATGTGGTGACGCGCTGGCAGGCGGTGGAATATATTACCGCGCAGAATCTGGAACGCCGCGCCCTGGCGGGGTTCGACGCCATGACCGTGGTGCCGGGCGCCGTGGGTGCGTGGCGCCGCGCGGCGCTGGAGGCGGTGGGCGGCTATCCTGAGGACACGCTGGCGGAGGATCAGGACCTGACCATTGCCATACAGCGCGCCGGATGGCGCGTGACCTACGACCCGCAGGCGGTCGCCTGGACCGAAGCGCCGGAGACGTTCAAGGCCCTCGCCAAACAACGCTATCGCTGGGCATTCGGGACACTGCAATGCCTGTGGAAGCATGGCGGCATCCTGCGGACGCGCAAGCCATCCGGCCTCGCTCTGGTGGGGCTTCCGCAGGCTTGGCTGTTCCAGATCGCCTTTGCCGCCATCTCGCCCCTGATCGACCTCGCCCTGCTGATCTCCATCATCGGGACAGTGCTGCGCGTGGCCCAGCATGGCTGGGCGCAGACACGCGGTGACGTCGGCGAGATGGGCCTGTTCTGGCTGGCCTTCACGACCATCGACGTGGCGTGCGGCTGGATGGCCTATCGCCTCGACGCCCGGCGCGAACCCTATCCGGCACATTTGCTCGTCGCGCAGCGTCTGGTCTATCGCCAGATCATGTATTGGGTTGTCCTGCGCGCCATCGCCTCCGCCATTGGCGGCTGGGTGGTCGGCTGGGGCAAGCTGGAGCGGACGGGACGGGTCGCCGGTGGCGTCCAGAACGGGGCGGAGCGATAGGGTGATGAGGGAGGAGTGCAATAGCCATGCGTAAAGGGACTGAGTCCGCCGTCGCCGGGTCCGTGCGCATCGCCATTCTCGCGCTCCTTCTGGTTCTCGGCGGGATTGGCGTCTGTTTCGCCTATCTTGGCTATTTCGGCGGCCCGGTGTTGACCTATCTCCCAGCGAAAGCGCGCCCTGCTCCGTCGAAGGCGCATGTGGCCGCCGTTATCCTCTCCGGCGACATGGGCTTCAAGGTGGGCATGGCTCCCCGCATTGCCGAACGGCTGGCCGCCGACGGCATTCCGGTAATCGGGGTCAACAGCCTCACCTATTTTCGCAACGGGCGAACACCGGCAGAGGTCGAGGCGTTCCTATCCGATCTCACCCGGCGGGCACTGGCGTTCGGTCATGCGGACAAGGTCGTCCTGATCGGCCAGTCCTTCGGCGCGGACGCGCTTCATGTCGGACTCACCGGCCTGCCGCCAAGCCTTCGCGCCAAGATACGGATGGTCGCGTTCGTCGTGCCGACCGACACTGTCCTCTTCACGGCGTCGCCGTCCGAGATATTCACATGGGCGATGCCGGAGGCGGCGGCGATGACGACCGCGAAGCAACTGGACTGGACCCCCGTCACCTGCATCTACGGTGTGGAGGAGACGGAAACGCTTTGCCCCCTTTGGCGACAGCCGAACGTCCATGTCGTGGGGCTGCCCGGCGGCCACCCGCTCCACGGCGATGTCGATGCCGTCCATGCCGTGTTGAGCAAGGCGATAGACGCTTCGGCGTCGGACGATCGCCATGGGGGCTAGGAAGGACCATGCGGATGCCTGATCTCAAGGCCATAGCCCAGCGTCACCGGATCGCGCTTTCGATGGCGCTCGTCTTCATCCTCGCCATGATGGGCTTCGTGGCGCTGGGCCGATTGCTGCACGAGGTTCATCTGCACGACATAAGGGCGGCGCTGAACGCGCTTGGTCCCCGGCATATCCTGCTTGCCGTCGCATTTACCGCCGTGAGCTATGTCGCCCTCACCTTCTACGACGTGCTGGCGCTGCGGTCCATCGGGCAGCATCTGCCCTATCGAACCGCCGCCCTCGCCTCCTTCACCAGCTACACGCTCAGTCATAATCTGGGGCTATCCCTCCTCACCGGCGGATCGGCGCGCTACCGCGTCTACAGTGCGGCGGGCCTCAGCGTCGCCGACGTTGCCCGCGTCGTCACCCTCGCGAGCTTCGCTTTCTGGGGCGGCGTCATCACGCTGGCCGGAGCGGCGCTCGCGCTCCATCCTCAAGCGATGGACCTGGACGGCGTAGGCATCGGTTCGGGACCGTTGCAGGCGATTGGTGTCCTGCTGCTGGTCGCGGTCGCCGGACTCTTGCTGTGGTCGGGACCGCATGGCCGTCTGCTGAAATTCCGCAACTGGTCGATCCCGCTGCCGGGCATCGGCCTCGCGCTCGCCCAGATCGGCGTCGCCGCAATCGATCTGGCCACTGCGAGCGCCGCCCTTTTCGTCCTCGTTCCGGGCATCGATCCATCGCTCTGGCCCGCCTTCTTCATCGGGTACACGCTGGCGATCATCGCGGTGCTGGTGACCCATGTTCCGGGAGGCCTCGGCGTGTTCGAGGCCGTGGTTCTGGCCGCGCTGCCTTCGACCAACCGGCCCGAACTGATCGCGGCGCTGCTCGTCTACCGCCTGATCTACTATATCGCGCCGCTCCTCCTCTCCGTCGCCATCGTGACCTTTCAGGAGGGACGGCGCTGGCGGGCGCCCGTTGCAAATGCGTTGAGCGATGCGCAGACCGTCGCTTCCGCGCTCGCGCCGACGATGATCTCCGCGCTGGTTTTTCTCGGCGGCTGCGTCCTGCTGGTGTCGGGATCGCTGCCGGCCATGGCCGACAGGACCACCGAGCTTGTCGCGCTTCTCCCGCTGCCTTTCATCGAGGCATCCCACATGGCGGCGAGCCTCGCCGGAGCGGCGCTCCTCCTGTTGTCGTCGGGCCTGTATCGCCGCCTCGATGGCGCCTTCTGGCTGACGCGGATGATCCTGCTCGCGGGTGCGGCCTTCTCACTGACGAAGGGCCTCGACTATGAAGAGGCGAGCGTGATGCTGGTCATCGCCGGGCTGCTCCAATGGACCCGGCCCGCCTTCTATCGCCGCACCAGCTTCACCGCCGATGTCCTGAGCGCCGGATGGCTGGCGACGGTGGCGGTCGCGGTCGGCCTGTCGATCTGGATCGGCTTCTTCTCCTACAAGCATGTCGCCTATCGCAACGATCTGTGGTGGCACTTCGCCGAAGGCGGCAATGCCTCCCGCTTCCTGCGCGCCAGCTTCGCGGTTGCCGTGTTGCTTCTCGGAACGGCGATCTGGCGCATGCTCCGGCCTGCCGTGGTTCGTCCGGCCGCAGCGATGAGCGACATCCCCGATCCCAGGGCATTGGCACTGTCCAGCCGCACCGATGCGAACCTGGCGCTTACCGGCGACAAGCGGTTCATCACCTCGGCGTCGGGCAACTGTTTCCTCATGTATCAGATCCGGGGACGCAGCTGGATCGTGATGAGCGATCCGGTTGGCGCACGGCAGGAGTGGACCGACCTCCTGTGGCAGCTTCGCGAACAGGCGGATGCCGCGCAGGGCCGCCTGCTCCTGTACCAGATCAGCGCAGAGACGCTGCCCGCCGTCGTCGATCTGGGGCTTCAAATCGTCAAATATGGCGAAGAGGCACTGGTCGATCTCCCCGCCTTCTCCCTCGATGGCCCGGCCGCCAAGTCGCTCCGCTACGCCGAACGCAGGGCCACGCGCGAGGGTGCGATCTTCGAGATCGTCCCGGCGGACGGCGTGCCTGCGATCATGGAGGATATCCACGGCATCTCCGACCGATGGCTGAAGGCCAAGGGGCATCGTGAAAAGGGCTTCAGCGTCGGCTGGTTCGATCCCGCCTATATCGGCCGATGCGACTGCGCTCTGGTCCGGCACCAAGGCCGGATCGTGGCTTTCGCCAATATCTGGAAGACCGCAGACAAATCCGAACTGTCGATCGACCTCATGCGGCACGATGACCAGATGCCCTATGGGACGATGGACTTTCTGTTCGTTCGCCTGATGGAATGGGGGAAGCAGGAGAAGTATCGCCGGTTCAGCCTGGGCATGGCGCCGCTTTCCGGATTGGAGGCCCGCCGACTTGCGCCCCTGTGGACCAAGCTCGGCTCGCTCCTCTACAAGCATGGCGAAGCACTTTATGGGTTCGAGGGTTTGCGGGCCTATAAGGATAAATTCTCGCCGGACTGGCAACCGCGCTTCATCGCTGGCCCACAGGGTCTTGCGCTCGGCCGGGCGATGATTGACCTTCAGGCGCTGATATCGTCCAGGAAGGGTTGAGATATGGCATCGGGGGAGAGGATGCGATGAGGACAATCGCCGTTCTGGCGGTGTCGGCGCTGGCCTTCACGGTCGGGGCTGGGCAGATACTGACGCGGGAGTCCCCCGTAGCGCCTCATCCGCCCAAGCCCCTGCCCCAGTCCGTGGCGACCATGCGTTATACCCTGCAGGATTTCGGGGAGGTCAGCGTCTACCGCCCGGAGCGGCAGCCGGATGGTGTCGTCCTGTTGCTGTCGGACGGCGATGGATGGACGCCGGAACGCGAAAAAATGGCGCGCCTGCTGGCGGGCAAGGGCCTGCTCGTCGCGGGCATCTCGACCCCTGCCCTGATGCAGGCGATGGCTCAGTCCAAATCCGCCTGCAACAATGCGAACTATCCGTTCATGGACCTTGCCAGGGATGTCCAGCGCCGCACGGCGATGGAATTCTACCGAAAGCCGGTCCTCGTCGGCTATGGCGAGGGGGCGACGCTGGCCTATGCGAGCATCGCCCAATGGGCGAACGCGAGCTATCAGGGCGCTGTCTCCATCGATCCCGTGCCACGCCTCGCCAGCAGGAAGCCCTGGTGCGCCGCGCCGGGGTTCAAAGCCCGCCATTCTTCCGGGGGGAAGCCGGGATGGCGCTTCGCCGCGAACAGGACCATCACCGTTCCATGGGTGGTGGTGCGACAGCGATCCGGGGGTGACGCCGCCGATGGCCGCTCGCTCACGCCCCTCGTCGCTGCCGTTCCCCATGCAAGCATTGTGGACCTGCCCGGCACTGGCACCGATGCGGTCGGTTCCGAACAGTCGATCCTGCGGACGGCTGCTGCAATCCATGCACTGATCCCCCCGCCCATGGTGCACGGCAGCGCGGAAGACACCGCGATTCCCGACATGCCCCTGACCATCGTGCCGGCTCACGGGCAGGAGAGCGACGTCATGGCCATCGCCTATTCGGGCGACGGCGGATGGGTCGGCATCGACCGGGATCTCGCCGCGCAGATCGCTGCGGCGGGCATTCCCGTCGTGGGCGTGGACAGCCTTTCCTATTTCTGGAGCGCCCGGACACCGAAGGGAGCCGCTCAGGACCTCGGCAAGCTTATTCGCGGTTTCGGTCAACGCTGGAACAAGCACAAGGTCATCCTGATCGGCTACAGCTTCGGTGCCGACGCCATGCCGTATATGATCGACAACCTCGATGCCGACACGCGCTCGCGGATCGACAGTGTCGCGTTGCTGGGCCTGAGCTCGACGGCGGACTTCCAGTTTCATCTGACATCATGGATCGACATCGATTCTTCCGATGCCCTGCCCACCATCCCGGCGATCATGAAGCTCAAGGGTCTGACCATCCGCTGCGTGCGGGGAGATGCAGAGACAGACAGCGCCTGCCCGTCCATCCCCGCGGGATTGGCAGATGTCTATGTGGTGCCGGGCGGACATCATTTCGACCGCAACGCGCCTTTGCTCGGCAAGATCGTGCTAGGGCAGCGCAAGGCTGGAAAAGTGGTGCGCTAATTCGCGGCGTCAAATGGGCTTCTGCTCACGCTTCATTATTTGAAATTCGCTTGCGACCCATTTCGATCGCCCCGACTGCTCGTTCATGATCGAAGCCAGGCCGTCGCCAAAGCGCGGAACGCGCGCTAGGAACGACAGGGATCAGGAATCGCGGAAGGTTCCTGTCTGGAGGGGCCGTGCACAAGATCACCAAATGCCTGCGGATTTCGATCTTCTCCGTTTGCGCCTTCGCGATCGGAGTCTCGGCCTCGATCGCTCAACCCGTGACGGACGCCGCCAGTCTGGACAGTATTTCCAGCGAAGCCTCCCGCTATTCCCTGCTCGCCGACACGCTTTGGGCCATGGGACTGAATGACGTACCCGAGCCGCCGGAGATCGCCCAGGCCGCCGTCGCCGCCAATCCCGACAGCGGCGAAGCCCATCTGCGCTTCGGCCTTGCCATGCGGCTGGCAATGCCGGAAGCCGTGTCCCTGATCCAATATCAATATGAAGAGGCCATGCGCCTGAATCCCAGCTTGCTGCGGACCTACGCCTTGATGGGCGAGCTTCTGAGCCACAAGGGCGACGTGGAAGGAACGGTGCGAAACTATCAGGCGTGGCTAACCCTGGCACCCAAGGACCCCAAGGCTCATCTTTCCTATGCGGTTGCGTTGGGACATCTGGGCCGACTGCCGGAGGCCGGGACCGAACTGGACCGCTCCCTGACGCTGGGCCCCACCTCCGCTGCCTATGTTCTGAAAACCATGCAGTCCCAGAGCGGCAGCCATGACAATATTCTCGCCGATTTCGACAAAGCTATCGCCGCGGGCGGCGGCGAAGCGCGCGTCTATCGCTGGCGCGCCCGAACGCGCCGGGCGTGGGGAGAAACGGACCTCGCTCTGGCCGACGTCGCCAAGGCCCTAACCTATGCGCCGGGTAATTTCGGTCTTCGCCAATTGCGCGGTGAAATCAACAGCGACGCCGGGCGTTACGATCTCGCGCTCGCGGAGTTCGACGCCTTGATCGCGCTCCAGCCCGGCTGGCCCGATCTGGTCAACGACAGATGCTGGACGAGGGCGAAGGCAGGCGTAGATTTGCAGAAGGCGCTGGCCGACTGTAACACAGTGGTGAGTTGGGAGCCGGACAGGCCAGAAGCCCTCGACAGCCGCGGTCTGGTAAAATTGCGACTTTATGACGTGTCAGGCGCAATTGCAGATTATGACGCTGCGCTGAAGCAGGATTCCGAATTGACGACCTCCCTGTTCGGTCGTGGCGTGGCCAAGCACAGGATCGGCGACAAGGCGGGTGGCGACGCGGATATCGGTCGGGCTCGCACTCTCGATCCCCAGATTGACAAACAGTTCGCGGGTTTTGGCATAACCCCCTGATGCTCCGGTAGTACTACCTGCTGCTCGCGCGACTTCACGGTAACGAACCGCATCGTCGGGCGCGCAACGCTCGCTCGCAGTACAATGATTTTTTCGCTCGCGATCTTTTTCAGGACCACGCGCCCTGCCTCCCCTGTTCCCGCATGGCCTCGATGAACACGCGAACCGCAGGCATGGCCGCCCGACCGGGATCGTAGAGCAGGCTGACCGGCATGGGGGATGGGGCATGATCCGCCAGCACCTCCACCAATTGCCCGTTCGCGATGCGCGCGGCCGATTGGTAGCTCAGCACATTGGCGAGCCCCACCCCCGCCTCGGCAGCGGCGATGGTCGCGTCGAGGCTGTTGACGGTCAGGCGGGGAACCACCTCCACGATCCTGTCGCCTCGCGCACCGAACGGCCATGTGTTGCCGACCCGCACTCCGCTGCCCATGATACACCGATGGCTGGCGAGTTCCGCAGGATCGGCCGGCACGCCATGTTCGGCGAGATAGGCCGGACTGGCCACGATGGTCTGCCGGACCGAGCCGATGGCCACGACGCGCAGCGTGCTGTCGGTCAGCGCCCCGATCCGCACCGCCACGTCGATGCCCTCCTCGATAATGCGGACATTGCGGTCGAGCAGCATCATGCGCGCATTTAGACCCGCATGGCTCGCCAGCAGCGCGTTGATGACGGGCAGCACATGCAGGCGCCCGAACATTACCGGCGCCGTCACATAAAGCTGCCCGCGCGGCACGGACCGCCCGCCCATGGCTATCTGTTCCGCCTCGCGCAGGTCCGCGAGTATCCGCCGCGCCCGGTCGAGCAGGACCGCCCCCTCGTCCGTCAAGGACACGGCCCGCGTCGAGCGATGGAACAACGTCACGTCCAGATGCCGCTCCAGCGCCGCAACTGCGCGGGTGACTGCGGGCGGCGACATATCCAGCGCCCGCGCCGCTGCAGCGAAGCCGCGCTGATCGGCCACGGCAACGAAGACGGAGAGGCTCTCGAAGCGATCCATTATTCCTCAAAATGAAATAGTGAACGTCAATCATCGCCGATTATCGCAGCAAGAGCAACGCGCTATCTACTCGTGCATGGCACAGACATTTCTCCACACTCTCTTCGGTGCCGGCGCCCGCGCCCTGCAAACCGCAGCAGGATCGCGATCCTCCTATGCCCGCATGGAGGCTGGCGCTGGGCCGGTCGACGTGCTGACGGAGCGCGAACTGGATTTCATCGCCGCCCGCGACAGCTTTTACATGGCGAGCGTGTCCGAGGATGGCTGGCCCTATGTCCAGCATCGCGGCGGGCCGGCCGGGTTCCTCCGTCCTGTCGGGGGCAATTGCATCGGGTTCGCAGATTATCGCGGCAACCGGCAATATCTCTCCACCGCGCATCTCGCCGCCGATGACCGTGTCGCGCTGTTCCTGATGGATTATCCAAACCGCCGCCGCCTCAAGATCATCGGCCATGCCCATGCGAGCGAAGACCCGGCAGTCATCGCCGCGCTCATGCCGCCCGACTATGCCGCCGAGCCGGAGCGTGGCTTTCTGATCGATGTCATCGGATTCGACTGGAACTGCCCGCAGCACATCACGCCGCGCTTCACCGAGGCGGAGGTGCGGCGCGCCTCCCAACCCCTCATCGACGAGATCGCGGCGCTGCGTGCCCGCATCGCCCAACTGGAAGGACCAGCATCATGACCGGCAAGTTCACTCAAGGCGTCCATCATATCGGCCTCACCGTGCCCGACCTCGATCAGGCGCAGGCTTTCTTCTGTGGCACGTTGGGTTTCGCGGAGGTGGGCGGTGTCCCCGACTATCCCTCCATCTTCGTATCGGACGGATCGATCCTGCTGACATTGTGGCGCGCGGCGGACCCGCTGACGGCACGGGCCTTCGACCGGCGTGCCAACATCGGCCTCCATCATCTCTCGCTGTCGGTCGCCGACGACGCTGCGCTTGAGGCGGCGTGGGAGGCGGTGACGGCGCATCCGGAGGTGATGGTCGATGCAGCGCCCGGCCCCATCCGTCCGGGGTCGTCGACGCGCCACTTCCTCATCTTCATTCCCGGTGGCATTCGTCTGGAATTCGCCACGCCCTTTGCCTGAAAGGCCCTGTCCGATGTCGCGACCGCCCCTCCCTCCCTTCACCCATGAAACCGCGTTGCAAAAGGTCCGCGCTGCCGAGGATGGCTGGAACGGCCGCGATCCCGCACGTGTGGCGCTTGCCTACACCGAGGACAGCCTGTGGCGGAACCGGTCCGAGTTCCTTCAGGGGCGGGATGCCATCATCGCCTTCCTGACCGCGAAGTGGAGCCGTGAGCGGGAGTATCGGCTGATCAAGGGGCTGTGGGCCCATGATGGCAACCGGATCGCGGTGCGCTTCGCCTATGAATGGCATGATGATGCAGGCGCCTGGCATCGCTCCTATGGCAATGAGAATTGGGAGTTCGCGGCCGATGGCCTGATGGCGCGCCGGATCGCGAGCATCAACGACCTGCCGATCACCGAGGGAGAGCGCCTGTTCCGCTGGCCGATCGGGCGACGACCGGAGGATCATCCCGGACTGGAGGAATTGGGGCTGTAGATTTCGGGCAACTTTGCGGCGTCTGTCGGTCGCGGCAGCGGCGAGCTGGGCGCGGAGGCTGGCGGCGAGAGCGACAACCGAACCGACAAAGTCCCTGCGATTCACAACCGCTCTCCCCCTGGAATTCTCCTATGGCCAGCCTGATGGCAAGAAAGTCGCTTCGGACATAATATGGAATTTTCATAGCGGCATAGCGTTGACCTATACATGGCTGCGTTCAGAGGCGAGATTGTCGTTCTCGGCTGTGGACCTAATACCTCCGAAGCAACCCTGAATTGTTCCGGTGGACTAATGATGCTTTCCGCATGATTTTCGACTATGCTGCGTTGAAACGGTTGTTTCCTGTGCGGCGACTCGTGACAGGCCGAATGATATGGCCGGGACCGCCCCACTTTGGAGGGGAGAGCCCATGCCTGTCGCGATCATTATCGCCGCGCTCGTGCTTGGCTCGATTGCCTTCCATGTCTTCAGCCCATGGTGGCAGACGCCTCTCGCCTCCAATTGGGGTTCCATCGATTCCGCGCTCCACATCACCTTGTGGATTTGCGCCGCCGCATTCGTGTCGCTCAATCTTTTCCTCGCCTATGTAGTGATGCGCTACCGGCATCGGCCCGGCAATCGGGCGCATTATGAGCCGGAAAATCCCCGCCTTGAAAAGCGCCTGATCGTCTGGACGGCCATTGGCATTGCCGGGATGCTGGCGCCCGGCCTTGCTGCCTGGAGCAAATATGTGACGGTGCCCAAAAGCGCGGGCATCGTGGAGGCTGTGGGACAGCAGTGGCAATGGACGTTCCGCCTGCCCGGCCCGGACGGCGTGCTCGGTACGGCTGCCGTCAAATATATGACGCCCGACAACCCCCTCGGCATCAATCCCAGCGACCCCTTCGGGCGTGACGACCTGCTGGTGGAGAGCAGCGAACTACACCTGCCGGTGGGCAAGCCGGTCAAGATGATGCTGCGATCCAAGGACGTGCTGCACGATTTCTATGTGCCTGAATTCCGGGCCAAGATGGATCTCGTTCCGGGGATATCCACCTATTTCTGGCTGACCCCGACGACGCCCGGCCGGTATGAAATACTCTGCGCAGAACTGTGCGGCACGGGTCATCATGCGATGCGCGGCACGGTCATCGTCGAGGGGGCGAAAGCCTACCACCAATGGCTGGCCCAGCAGACGAGCTTCACGCAGCGGCTGGCGCTGATGGGACCGGCTTCGCTGTCCACGCTGCTGGCCAGCGCCAATGCCTGCACTGTCCCCACCAGCCGAGGGAGCCTCTGATGGCCACGACGATCGCTGACGATCTTCGGCCGATGCACCATCCCCGATCGTGGATCGGCAAATATGTCTGGAGTCAGGATCACAAGGTCATCGCCATTCAATATGGCCTGACGGCCATCAGCATCGGCCTGGTTGCACTGGTCCTGTCGGTCCTGATGCGGCTGCAACTCGGTTTTCCCGGCGCGGTCCCGGCGATCCAGCCGGATAATTACCTCCAGTTCGTCTCGATGCACGGGATGATCATGGTCGTCTATCTGCTGACCGCGCTGCTGCTCGGCGGATTCGGCAACTACCTCATCCCGCTGATGATCGGCGCGCGGGACATGGTGTTCCCGTTCGTCAACATGCTGAGCTACTGGTTCTATCTGCTGTCCGTCCTCATCCTGGTCACGGGCTTCTTCGTGCCCGGCGGTCCCACGGGCGCGGGCTGGACGCTCTATCCGCCGCAGGCGATCAGCGAGGGCACGCCCGGCCACCAGTGGGGCATCGTCACCATGTTGGTGAGCCTCGCCGTCTTTGTCGTCGCCTTTACCATGGGCGGCCTCAACTATGTCACGACGGTCCTGCAGGCCCGCACGAAAGGCATGACGCTGATGCGGATGCCGCTGTCGGTCTGGGGCATATTCATCGCGTCGATCATGGGCCTGCTCGCCTTTCCGGCGCTGTTCGTGGCGGCGATCATGATGTTGCTGGATCATCTGGCCGGCACCAGCTTCTTCATGCCCGCCATGCAGTCGATGGGACAGACGACCGCGACCGTGGGGGGCAGTCCGATCCTGTTCCAGCATCTGTTCTGGTTCTTCGGCCATCCGGAGGTCTATATCGTCGCGCTGCCCGCCTTCGGCATCGTGTCCGACCTCATCAGCGTCCATGCGCGGCGCAACATCTTCGGCTACAGAATGATGGTCTGGGCGATCATCATCATTGGCGGCCTCAGTTTCGTGGTCTGGGCGCATCATATGTATGTCAGCGGGATGAACCCCTATTTCGGGTTCTTCTTCGCCGTTTCGACACTGGTCATCGCCATACCGACGGCGATCAAGGTCTATAACTGGCTGCTGACCCTGTGGCGCGGGGACATTCACCTGCGCGTGCCCATGCTGTTCGCCATCGGCTTCATCTTCACCTTCATCCATGGCGGCCTGACCGGACTGTTCCTCGGCAATGTCAGCGTGGATGTGCCGCTCTCCGACACGTTTTTCGTCGTGGCCCATTTCCACATGGTGATGGGCGTGTCCCCGATCCTGGTCATCTTCGGTGCGATCTATCACTGGTATCCCAAGATCACTGGCCGGATGTGGAACGACATGCTGGGCAAGATGCACTTCTGGATCACGTTCCTGGGCGTCTACGCCATTTTCCTTCCCATGCACTATCTCGGGATATTGGGCGTACCGCGCCGCTATTTCGCGTTGGGCGAAACCGCCTTCATCCCGCCGTCGGTCCATCTCGCCAATCAGGCGATCACCGTCGCCGCGCTGGTGGTGTTCACGGCCCAGAGCCTCTTTTTCATCAACATGATCTGGAGCCTGTTCCGGGGAGCAAAGGCCGACCCCAATCCGTGGGGAGCGGCCAGCCTGGAATGGCAGACGCCCGACACGCCGCCCCATCATGGCAATTGGGGACCGCACCTCCCCACCGTCTATCGCTGGGCCTATGACTATAATGTGCCGGGCGCGCCACGGGACTTCATCCCGCAAGACGAGCCGCCGTCATGAGCCTGCTTGGCCGCCTCACCGAAAAAAGCTGGCAGACGCCCGGTGCAGGGACGGACATCGACCCTGCCGAGTATCGCCCGCCCGCCGCGCAGGTGATGCTGTACGTGTACTGCGCGGTCGCGGTGATGATCTTCGCGTTGATGACCATGGCCTATCTCATGCGGATGGAGTTGCATGCCGGCATGGGCCATGCGGGCGACTGGAAATCCCTACCGGAGCCGATGCTGCTGTGGATCAACACGGGGCTTCTGGCGCTCGGCAGCGTCGCGTGGGAGGCGGCGCGCCGGACCGCTTCTGGAGCGAATGGCGGTTACGACAGGGACGGCATGCGTCGGGGCGCGCTGATCGGCGGGTTGCTCGGCCTCGCCTTTCTGGGCGGGCAATCGCTGTTGTGGCGGCAACTCCATGCGGCGGGCTATTATCTCTCCGCCAACCCCGCCAACGCCTTTTTCTACCTGCTGACGGCGACGCACGGGCTGCATCTGGTCGGCGGGATCATTGGCTGGCTGCGGGTGCTGAGCCACCCCACGCCGCTGGGCGTGCGGCTCTGCGCGATTTACTGGCATTTCCTGCTGTTCGTTTGGGTTTTGCTGGCCGGACTGTTACTATCGACGTGAAAAACAAAGCGGGATGATGCTGTCATGTCGCATATGATGATGGAGAGTGAGGAGCACCGCGAGGCCACGCAGGCAATGCGTGACATTGCCGGGGATTGGTCGGCGGACCAGGAAGTCTTTCGCCATACCCATTGGGGCAAGGCGATGATGTGGTTCTTCCTGCTCAGCGATACCTTCATCTTCTCCTGTTTCCTGACCGCCTATATGACGATGCGGTCGTCCGCCACGCTGCCCTGGCCCAATACGGCGGAGGTCTTTGCCCTCACCATCGGCGGTCAGCCCATACCGCTGATCCTCATCGCCATCATGACCTTCGTCCTCATCAGTTCCAGCGGCACCATGGCGATGGCGGTCAATTTCGGCTACCGGCTCGACCGGCGGAAGACCGCCGCCCTGATGTTTACGACGGCCGCCTTTGGCGCGGCATTCGTGGGGATGCAGGCGTTCGAATGGACCAAGCTGATCGGTGAAGGCGTTCGGCCATGGGGCAATCCATGGGGAGCGCCGCAATTCGGCGCCAGCTTCTTCATGATCACGGGCTTTCACGGCCTGCATGTAAGCTGCGGCGTCATCCTGCTGCTGATCGTCGCGTCAAAGGTGCTGCGCGGGGACTATGACCGGACGGGTGATTATTCGGCGGTCGAGATAGCGGGCCTCTACTGGCATTTTGTCGACCTCGTCTGGGTCTTCATCTTCGCCTTCTTCTATCTGTGGTGAAAGGAGAGAAGGGCATGGAACAGGACATATCCACCGCGCCGGTCGTCCCCGACAGCACGCAGCATCATCCGACAGGGCTGTATCTCAAGATATGGGGCTATCTCTTCCTGCTCAGCACGCTCTCCTACATGGTCGACTATTTCCATATTCAGGGGATCATGCGCCCGACCCTGATCGTGATCTTCATGCTGTTGAAGGCGGGGCTGATCGTGTCGATCTTCATGCATATGGCGTGGGAGCGACTGTCCCTGATCTATGCCATATTGGTGCCGCCGCTGGTGCTGATCGTGCTGGTCGGGATCATGAGCATCGAGTCCGATTATGTCTTCTGGACCCGCGCTATATTTCAGGGCGGCGAGGGCTGACATGGACCGGCGGCGCATGGCGATGGTTTCGGTCGCGGCGGCCCTGGGGGTGATCTGGAGCGGCAACTGGTTCGCGCATCACCTGATCCCCACCGATGAGTCGGGCACATTTGCCTATAGGCCAGCAGGCGACTTCCCGCCTCCGGTCGATCTGGCCTCCATTCAGCGGGGCTGGCCCAATAGTCTGGGTGAGTCCTCGCAGCGTAATCGGCTGGTCGCCTATCTGCACGATCCCATGAGGCAGGCGAGCGCAGTGATGCCGTTCGCCAGCGCGGCCCAGACCGCACCGCCGCCCGATCTCGGCACCCTTCTCGCCAGCGCCACCGCCGATGCCGGAAAGGCGAAAGCGCAGGTCTGCACCACCTGCCACGACCTGACGCGCGGCGGCCCCAATCGCATTGGGCCCGATTTGTGGAGCGTCATCGGGCGGGACATCGGCTCCCATGCGGGCTTTGCCTATTCACCAGCCATGGCGGCGCAGCAGGGCAACTGGACCTACGACCGGCTGTTCACCTTCCTCGCCTCCCCGGCCAAAGCCGTGCCGGGCACCAAGATGGGATTTGCCGGCTTTTCCAGACCGGAGGATCGCGCCGCCGTCCTCAAATATCTGGCGACCCTGAGCGACAGGCCGGTTCCCCCGCCGCCCGTACAGAAACCGGAGTGAGGATGCACCGCTTCAGCAGGCCTCCAGCACCATGTTGAAAGGCCCTTCGGTCACGCGCCGAACGGTTTCGAAACCACCCTGCCGGATAATCCCCGCCAGCCGCGCTTCTCCCGCCTGTGCGCCCAGACCTTCGCCCACCTCCTGATCGAGCGAGGTCGGCACGCAGATCATGGTGGAGGCGTTGTAGTAGAGGCGACCGACCGGATTGAGATTATCCTCCGCCCTGTCCCCCGCAATCGGCTCCACGATCATCCACTTTCCGCCGGGCGCCAGAATGTGATGGATATGGGCCGCACAACCGCGGGGATCACCCATATCGTGCAGGCAATCATACATGGTGACGAGGTCGAAATCCCGCTCCGCAATATCCTTTGCGGTGGAAAGCCGGAACTCCACGCGGTCGCTCAGGCCATGTTCGGCGGCGTGGCGTCGTGCATCCTCGATGGACGGCTCGTGGAAATCATAGCCGATGAAATGGCTCTGTGGATACGCCCGCGCCATGAGCAGCGTGGAGAAGCCCACTCCGCAGCCGACATCCGCGACCTTTGCGCCGGAACGCAGCTTTGCCTCGACACCGTCCATCGCCGGTATCCAGCTTTGCACGATATTGTTGACGTAACCGGGGCGGAAGAAGGCCCCCGTTGCGCAGAACAGGCACCCCGCATGGTCGCCCCACCGCACACCGTTTCCGGTGCGGAAGCAGTGTTCGACTTTGGACTCCGCCTCGATCATCGCGGCCACTAGTTCGAACGCCCCGGCGAGGTAGACGGGGCTGTCCGGATTGACGAACACCATCGCCTGTTCGGGCGACAGGCTGAATGTGTCGGAAGCCGGATCGAACATGACATAGCCGTTAGCGGACTGCGCCAGAGCCCACTCCCGAACATAACGTTCGTGCAGTCCGCCCGCTCTTTGGGCAAGCTCGGTCGAGGTCGCCGGGCCGTCCGCCAATGCGTTGAACAAGCCGAGGCGAAAGCCCAGCCGCGCCGTCGGGACGCTGAACGCACCGCCGAGATCACCCAGCATCTTTCCAACCAGATCGTGGAGTTTTGCTTCGTCAATCGATACCGGCATGACGTCCTCCTCACTGAGTTTGACTCACTGACACCCGGCAGGTCGATAGTATCAGATTTGCCGTCTCGCGGCACTGGTTATCAGCACGGGCGGCCATGGCGGGACGAGAGGCTCACTCTTCGTTCTCCGCATTGAAATTCCACAGGCGCTTATGCCAAAGCTCGCGAATATGGCGGGCGGCCATGGCCCCCAGCCGGACGTCGTTCTCCGCTATGGCGGTCAGTTCCATGGTCTTGGCATCGCGCCATTTCCGAACGAATTCAATATGTTCCGGCGTCTCGTCCATCATGGGTCGCGGAGGAAAGCCGCGCTGTGAGAAGGCAATGTTGATATTGAAGATGAGTTCAATGTAGCGGCTGCGCGCCAATGCGAAGATGGCCTTGCGCGTTTCCTGTTCGAATTCGCGAACCTGGGCAAAGGTCGCATTAGGCTTGACGGACTTTAGTTTGCGCCGGAATTTTTCGGCGACCTCCACCGCCTCCTCCGTACCGACCGCCGACGCCCTGCGCATGACTTCGACCCAGAGGATCGATGCGACGGCGGTGACGTCTTCTGCGTCCATGTCCAGCGTTTCCAGATAGGCGCTGACGACATTCTCCACCTTCGAAACGTCGGGACGCGCGCCGAAATAGCCGCCGTTGATACCGCGCCGCACCAGAATAAATCCATCGCGTTCGAGCAGGCGGGCCGCCTGACGCAGGGTGTTGCGCGAGCAGCCCAGCCGGGCCCGCAGCGCATCCTCGCTGCCAAGAAAGCCCCCTTCCTCCGTATCGAGGACGATCGTCCGCAATTGATCAGCCGCGACTTTGACCGCGGGTTCGCTGGGTAATTTGGTCATCCCACCCGTGAAGCACAGCCCGCCTCCCCGGTCCAGAGGGCCCTTTATGATCGGTTCCGGCATCGCACATATTCCTCAAATCGGCATTATAGTATCCTCTATAGACGAAATCTCATTGATCTAATGGTGAGGCGAGGCGTAAAGAGGAGTCGGTTTAAAAATGGAGAGGATTCGAAATGGCGCGCATGCCGTGGGATATGAGCGGGAAAGTCGTGGTCATCACCGGGGGCAATTCCGGCATTGGCCTCGGCTTCGCACGGGGCATCGCCAAGGCAGGCGGCAACGTCGTCATCTGGGGTCGGCGCGCCGACAGGAATGAGGCGGCTGCTGAAGAAATTCGCGCCCTCGGCGTCAAAGTCCTCCCGCAAGCCGTCGATGTTTCCGACGAGACGCAAGTGATCGCCGCCATGGCAGAGGCGGTCGAGCAGATGGGCCGCGTGGACGGCGTCATCGCCAATGCAGGCGTCATGAAGAACAGCGGCACCTTCACCGACATGACGTCGGAGGACTATCACGCCCTCCTCGCGATCAACCAGCATGGCGCCTTTTATGCGGCGCGCGAGGGCGCCCGGCACATGCGCAAACGCTGGGACGCGGGCGACGAGAGCGGCGGGTCCATCGTCTTCTGCGCCAGCCTGTCCGCCGTCACCGGATCGGTCGGCATGCAGCATTATAATTCGGCCAAGGGCGCCATGGCATCGCTGGCGCGCGGCATCGCCGTCGACATGGGCCGTTTCGGCATTCGCGCCAACACCGTCTGCCCCGGCTACACCGTCAGCGAGACGGTGGTCGATGGCGGCCCGGACTCCCCCCTTGGTCGGCAGGTGCGTGAGCGCGACCCGATGCAGCGTTTCGGCACGGCAGAGGATTTCGAGGGCGTCGGCATCTACTTCATGAGCGACATGTCCCGCTATCACACCGGCGACATCGTCTACATCGACGGCGGCTGGATGGCGAACGCCGGCAAGATCAACATCGCGACCGCGCGTCGCTGAGTTCGGGCAAGAGGACAGGATCATGACGGTGCAGGGCGTTCAGGCAAAAGTCTACAAGGTCGATGGTTTCAAAGACCCGACGCTTCCAGAGGAGCGCCGACTGGCGCTGGAAGCCGCAGAGGCCGAACCGCTGGACATGTCGGTCGAGGGCGTGCTGGACGCTGCGCGGGCCGCGACCGGCCTCGACGATTTCGGCCCCATGGACTTTGCGGAGCGCATGGCCCTGCTGCTCGGCGAGGTCGAGGCGAACGCCAATCTGTGGAAGGCGGCCAAGAAGACCTTCGTCGGCTTCTGCGTGAAGGCGGCGTCCAACCGCCTCAAGAACCGCGCCTTCCTGACCGCTAATCCGGGCGTCAAGGATGTCGTCATCGACCGCCCGATCATCATCGTCGGCCTGCCGCGCTCCGGCACCACCCATCTCGAAAACCTGATCGCGGCGGACCGGCGGTTGCGCTACCTGCCCGTCTATCTGGGGTCGGAGGCTGTGCCGACGCCGGGCGAGCAGCCGGGGCCGGATGGCCTCGACCCGCGCTGGATGCGCTCCGCCGCCCATTGGGAACGGATGAAGCAGAACCCGCTGATGGCCGCGATGCACGAGCATTCGCCGGACCATGCCTGCGGCGAGAATGAGCTGCAGATGCCCGACTTCTCCACTTATCAGTGGGAGTGGATGGCTGAAGTGCCCAAGTGGCGCGACTATTATCTCGGCCACGACCAGACCCCGCATTATCGCTATGGCAAGACCATGTTGAAGGCGGTCGCCTATCAATTCCCCAATGATCGCCGCTGGATCATGAAGGGCAACCAGCACAGCGAGCAATTGCCTGCTCTGGGCGCCGTCTATCCCGATGCGATCTTCATCCAGACGCACCGCGATCCGCTCGCCCTGCTCCAATCCATCCTGACGATGCGCGGCCTGTCCGTGCTCGCGAACCAGAAGAAACCGGATATTCAGGCGCATGTCGACTATTGGGTGGACCGGATCGAACGGATGCTGCGCGCCTATATGCGCGACATGAACGTCATCCCGGCGGATCGCCGCATCGACCTGATGTTTCAGGACATCATGGCGGACGACATCGGTTCCGCCCAGCGCGTGCTGGAGGCGGCGGGCCTGCCCTCCTCGCCGGAGAGCGTCGCCGACATGCGCCATTATATGGACACCCACCCGCGCGGGAAGGACGGCCGGGTTGTCTATGATCTGGAGGGCGACTTCAACCTAGACCGCAAGGCGCTGCGCGAGCGATTCCGTTTCTACACGGACGTGTTCCCGGTGAAGGAGGAGGTCAAGGCATGACCCATCCCCGCCTGTCCGTCGATGCCATGTGCACCTTCCGCTGGCCGTTCGAGCGGGAACTGGCGCTGTGGTCGGACATGGGGCTGCGCCATGCGGGCCTGCTCGCCAACAAGCTGGAGCCAGACCCGGTTGCCAGCATGGCTCGGCTCGGCTCGGCGGGCATAAGGTGCAGCACGCTCATCACGGGCAGCTTCGATCT
>DASVNT010000118.1:0-41038 GCA_036383715.1 Sphingobium sp.
ATTGGCGACGGTCGCACTGGCCACCGCGGGGGGGCGTTTCTTTGGCCTCTCGCCGGAGAATGTCGAACTGGTCGCGATCTACTCCGTCGCCCTGTGCTGCAATATCAACGGGATGCCCACGGCGGCGCTGCGCTTTGCGGGGCGGTTTCGGACCCTTGCCTATGCCCAGGTGTTCGCAAACATATTGCGCATCGGGCTGGCCAGTGTTTGCGCGTGGCAGGGCTATGGTCTGGTCGGGTTCATGATCGCCTGGACAGTGGCGCAGGTGCTGGGGCAGTTCCTGTTCATCGGCCTGGGGTTCAGCGCGCTGGCTGCGCAGAAAATCCCTAATCCGTTGGGCGCGGAATGGCGGGGTCTGTCACGGCGCTTCCCCGGCTTCCTGTCCTTTGCATGGTCGACCAATATGTCGACGACCATGCGGACCTTCACGCAGGAGGCCGACGCACTGCTGGTCGGCGTCCTTGCGGGACCGGCGGCGGCGGGCATGTACCATATCGCCAAACGCATGGCGAAGGTGGCGCAGCAGGCGGGCGCGCAGGTGCAGGCCGTGCTTTATCCCGACATGGCGCGCATCTGGGTCCAGCGGGATTTTGCGACCTTCCGGTCGATGATCCTGCAGATTCAGTGGGCACTGGCGGCCATCGGCGTCTGCGCGCTGACGGCAGGTTTCCTTCTGGGAAGCCACATCATCCACGCGGCCATCGGGGAGGCCTATGCCGACGCCTATCCGCTCCTGCTGACGCAATTGGTGGCCGTGTCCCTCTATCTCCACGCGGCACCATCCCGCGCCGCGTTGCTGGCCATGGGTGAGCATCGGGTGGTGATGCGGATCGCCATAGCGTCGACCACGCTGTTCTTCGTCGTGGCCGTCACGCTGATCCCGCATATCGGGGCGATGGGGGCCAATGTCGCGCACATCGCGCTGGGCCTGATGACGGCGATACTCAGCGATATATGGTGGCTGCGCGGGAGTTCGGAAGGATCGACGGCGCGCCACGCGCCGCAGGTTTAACAAGAAGGGGTAAATCCCTCGGGTCGCACGAAGTGAACTGACTGGAGCGCGGCTTACGGGACAACCCGCGGCCGCGCTCCAAATTGTGCGAAGTGGACCGCCTCCCTCGATAAGGGGATTGAGAATGTCGCAGCCGGGTGTGAAGCCCATCGCCTATCGCGCGGATGTGGATGGCCTGCGGGCTGTCGCCGTCGTCGCGGTCATCCTGTTTCATGCCGAACTCGCGCCATTTTCCGGCGGCTTCGTCGGCGTCGATATCTTCTTCGTCATTTCGGGCTATCTGATCACTCGCGTCATTACAGGCGATCTGGAACGGGGCGCCTTTTCCTTCCGCCATTTCTACACCAGTCGCATCCGGCGACTGTTTCCCGCCCTGTTTGCGATGATCGCGGCGACCATGGCGGTGGGGCTGTTCCTGCTACTGCCGCGCGATCTCGCCAGCCTGGGGCGCAATACGGCTGGCACCACCCTGTTCCTGTCCAACGTCTTCTTCTGGGAGCAGGCCGGCTATTTCGATGGCGATGCGCATTACAAGCCGTTGCTCCACACATGGTCGCTGGCGGTCGAGGAGCAATTCTACATCGTCTATCCGCTGTTGCTGGTCCTGTTGCGGCGCAGGCTGCCGGGGCATGCCCGCCGCGTGATCCTGAGCCTGGCGACAGCGTCGTTCGCGGCGTCGGTCGTGATGATGCAGGTCGATCCCAGCGCCGCCTTTTACCTGACGCCCTTTCGCATGTGGGAGCTGCTGCTGGGCGCTCTGCTGGCCTTGCGCGCCGTGCCGGTGCCGCAGGGGCGATGGGCGGAGGTGGCGAGCATGAGCGGGGCGGTGCTCGTCGGATGCGCGATCACGCTCTTTTCCGATCAGACCCCGTTTCCGGGCGTCGCGGCGCTGGCGCCCTGCGTCGGCGCGGCGCTGATCGTTCAGGCGGGGGCGGGGGAGCGCAGGCCGCTGGTCAACCGGATGCTGGCCTGCAGGCCCGTCGTTTTCATCGGCCTCATCTCCTATTCGGTCTATCTGTGGCATTGGCCGATCTTCGTCTATGTGCGTTATTATGCGATCGAGGAACTGACCACGGCCCAGTCGCTCCTCGTCCTCTCGATCTGCCTTGCCGTGGGCGCCTTGTCCTGGCACTTCATCGAACAGCCGTTTCGCGGCGGCGCGCGGGTTCGGCTGCACATGCCGGTCTTTCGCTGGGCGAGCATCGCCATGGCCGGGTCGATCTTTGCGGGCGGCGCCATTTACGCGGCCAAGGGCCTGCCGGATCGCTTCCCGAAGCAGACGCAGCGCCTGTCCAGCTATGCGCTGTCGATGAACCCGGAATCGGACATTTGCGCCCGCGTCGATCTGCAACTGGAGGCGCATTCGCCCTGCACCATCGGGCGGGCGGATCAGGCGCGGTTGTTCCTCTGGGGGGATTCCCATGCCGGCGCGCTCTTCGGCGCGATGGAAGAACTGGCGAAGGAGGGGCAGGGGAGCGTCTATGGCGCCACGCCGCGCTGTCCGCCGCTGCTGGGGGTGGGCACCGATGCGGATTGCATCGCGGCCAACCAGCGGCGGCTCGATTATGTGCTGGCCCACCCGGAAATCCACACCGTCATATTGGTGGCGCGCTGGTCGCTTTATCTCCGGGGGCGGCTGGTGGAGGGGACGGCGGAAACCAACGATAATCTGCCCCATCTGATCGACACGCAGGGGCACGAGTATGAGCCGTTTTCCCGCGATGCCGGACGCCATTTCCGGTCGGCGTTCTACTCTCTCGTCAAACGCCTGCTGGTGTCTGGCAAGCGTGTCGTGCTGGTCTATCCGGTGCCGGAGACAGGCTATGACATCCCCTCGACGCTGGCGCGGATCAGCAGTCAGGGCGGAGATCCCGCCAGTTTCACGATAGCGCGCGCCATCTATGACAAGCGGCAGTCGCAGGCTTTGGCGCTGCTGGACCAATTGGGGCGGCAGCGGGGACTGCGCCGGGTCTATCCGGAGGATGCGCTATGCAACCGCAAGGGGTGCATGACATCCTCTCACGGCGTTCCGCTCTATTTCGACAGTCATCACCTGTCGATCCCCGGCTCGCGGCTCCTCCTGCCGCAGATACGCAGCGCCATAGAGTGAGGGTTCGAATCGCATGTCAAATCGGACCGGGAGAGGTTAAGACCTGTATCGCTGGACGAGTCATGCGCAATTTTACGCAATCCTCTCAGGATGCCGCAAATGCCCAAAAGTATTAGTCCATAAGTATAGTGCAATATCTATATCCACCAATACATCATCCGAAAGTAGTATCGGCTACTCCTAAAGTATGCACGATTCACCGAGAAAAACTTTCTGTAGAAAAACTTCGCGTTAACCAACCTCAGTTAGAAAAAAATGGTTGGTCGCCTTTAGATTCCTGAGCGATCGGGAAGATATTGAAAGTCTTTTTATGGGGTTATCTAACGTTCTCGCAAGAGCGGGCACTCCTGCGGCACTTGGCATGGGCGGAACTTTTCCGTCCGGGCCTGCGCAATGGCCGATAGTCACGGCCGACCCGCCCGCTGCTCCAATGTAGCCGGGCCGTCGAGCGGGACGACGCCTCTCCCTCATAAATGATCTTCTGCCAGCCATGAAAGCCGCCTGGGGCAACGTCCGGGCGTGGGCATGCGCGCGTCCGGTGACGATGGCGTGCCCATGAATGAAGAACGGCGGATCTATGAAATAGATAACGCGCGTCTGAATAACCGAACCAATTTTATAAAATAAAGGTCGCAAGAAATGAACACGGAAAAGCACTGTCGGAATGGGGAAGGGTTTTCATCAAATATCGGTAAAGGGATGTATTTATGAGCAGGAACGTGAAATCGAACAATAATAAACGCGCCCTCCTCATTGGTGGCGCATCCATTCTTGCCGTTGTGTCGGTAGCCTTCGCGGCCAAGGGTGTAGATGGCGGAAAGGGCGGCACGGTCGTTCTCCCGACGCCGACCCCCACGCCGGTCCCGACACCCACACCGACCCCCGTGCCGACGCCTACGCCGACGCCCGCGCCGGTTCCGACCGGCTCCTATGATCCCGCCAAGCTGCCCGACGGGCGCCAGCGCGCTTTCCCGACCGCAGAGGGCTTTGGCGCTGCGTCGACCGGCGGACGTGGCGGCGTGGTCATCCCCGTCACTACTCTGGCGGATTCCGGCACCGGTTCGCTCCGTGCGTGCATGACGGCGACGGGTGCGCGCACCTGCGTCTTCCGCGTGGGCGGCACCATCGAACTGGCGAGCCAGATCAAGCCGACCTCCGGCAATCTGACCATCGCGGGCCAGACCGCGCCGGGCGGCGGCATCGCCATCCGCAACACGCCGTCCAACCTGACCGGATCGCCCATCGCGCTCAACGTGCCGAACGTGGTCATCCGCCACATCCGCATCCGTCCGGGACCGACCTCCGGCACGAAGCAGGACACGACCGACGCGATCACCGTCGACGCCAAGGCGACGAACACGATCCTCGACCATGTCTCCCTGTCCTGGGCGACGGATGAGCCGTTCAACTCGACCAAGGCGTCGAGCCTGATCACCGTGCAATGGTCGATGGTCTATGAGGGGCTGAGCCACTCCACGCACAAGTCCGGCGAGCATTCCAAGGGCATGTTCGTCGAGGGCAGCGACATCACCGTCCATCACACGCTGATCGCCCATGGCACGGACCGCATGCCCAATCTGGGCGTCGGCGCGCGCGTCGATCTGGTCAACAACCTCACCTATGACATGGGGCAGAAGGCCAACCATTATTTCTCGATGCTGCAAAAGCAGTCGGTCGGGACCAGTGGCGTGAACCGCCAGGTCAACGTCATGAACAACTGGGTGTCGATGGGGCCGAGCAGCGTGCGCAGCGTGGCCATCTATGGCGCCGATTATGACGAGGCCTTTTCGACCAATCCGGGCGCGGCGTCCTTCTTCCTGTCCGGCAATATCGATGGCCGTCGCAAGTCGACCGGCGTCGACGATCGCCTGTTCATGGACCCGGCGGACTGGAAATATATCGTGTCGAAGGTGATCGGCACCTTGTCCGTTCAGCTCTATTCGGCGGCGGATCAGGGCGTGCGCGATGTGCTGAGCTGGGGCGGTGCGTTCCCGCGTGACGTTTCCGACCAGCGGGTCGTCGCCGATTTCCGCGCCTGCGGTGGCAAGATCATCGACGATCCTTCGCAGGTCGGCGGATGGCCCGCGCTCGCCATGGGCACGGCCGCTCCCGATGCCGACAATGACGGCATGGATGACAATTGGGAGAAGGCGCATGGCGTGACCAGCGCGACCGCCGACGCCGATGGCGATGGCTATACCAATCTGGAAGAATATCTGAACGAGCTGGCCGGGGACCAGGACAGCAGCGGCAAGTTCGTGTCGCGCATCGGCACGGGTACGGGCGCGATCCCGGCGGTGAACTGCGGCATCGCCGTCTGATCCGTTTCTTCGAGCGGGGACTATGAGGGGTCGGGGGCGCGTGGGGCGCTCCCGGCCCTTTTTCATGTCCATAGCCCAAAAGAGGCCCGCTACCCCGTCCGGTTCGCCTCGGCGCAAAAGGATGACCCCACATCGCCCAGTTACGACGCAGGACGTATTTCGATAGCGTTTTTGCATGAAGATTGCGGCCCTCACGGATATTCACGCGGTCAGCACCACGCTGGAGCAGGCGTTGGGCGATGCGCGGCGGGAGGGCTTCGACGTGCTGCTGCTGATGGGCGACTTGCTGACCTATGGCGTGGCCCCGCGCGAGACGCTGGCGCTGGTCGAGGAGGCGGTGGCGCGCGACGGCGCCATCCTGCTCGCGGGCAATCATGACGAGATGTATCGGGGCAGCGGCGCGCGGGAGTATCTGCAAAGGCTGCCCGGCTGGCTGCGCGAGACGGCGGAATGGACAGCGGCGCAGTTGCCGGACGGGGCCATGGACGGTTTTGACTGGCAAACCCACTGGTCCGCCGGGCCGTTGTTCATGGCCCATGCCAATCCCTATGCCTTTGGCGACTGGCGCTACATCAATTCGGCAGAGGATGCGGAGGAAGCGGCGGTCGCACTGGCGGCGCGCGGCTTTGCCTATGGCGCCTTTGGCCACAGCCACCGCCCGCGCCGCTTCGATTGCGCGGCGGGCACGATTTTCACGCTGGGGTCGCTCGGCCAGCCGAGGGATGATGGGAACAGGCATATGCAGTGGACGATGATCGAGATTGCGAAGACGCAGGTGCGGGTCAGCCCCCGGCTCCTGCCGTTCGACAGTGACGCGCATAAACGCGCCATCCGCGCCAGCAGCCTGTCGCGCCCGACGCAGGACCGGCTGTGCGGGTTTTTCGCATGAAGGCGCTCGTCACCGGAGCGGGGGCCGTGCTGGGGCAGGGCATCATCAAGTCGCTGCGCCAGTCCACGCTCGATTGCACGATCGTCGCCGCCGATCCCAATCCGCTGTCATCGGGCCTGCACTGGGCGGACACGGCCTATCGCCTGCCCATGGCTGCGGACATCGGCTTTGGCGGGCGCATCGCGGAACTGCTGGACCGAGAGCGACCGGATGTCGTGATGGTCGGCACCGATGTGGAGCTGTCGTGGTTCGCCGCGCACCGGGCCGATCTGGAGGCGACATTCGGCACGCATGTGCTGGTGAGCGACCCGCGCGTCATCGCCATTGCGGACGACAAGCTGGAGACGGCGCGCTTCTTCGACCGGCATGGCCTCAATCCGCCCGCCTCCGTCGCGGGGGAACATGGTGAGGCGGTGGACGCGCTGGTGGAGGCGGTGGGCTTTCCGCTGGTCGTGAAGCCGCGCATTGGCGCACGGTCGGTCGGCGTGTCCGTCGTGCATGACCGGGCGGCACTGGATCAGGCACTGTCCGGGCGATCCGGTCTGGTGGTGCAGGAATGTATCGGGGATGAAAGCTGTGAATATACCGCCAGCGTCCTTGTCTTCGACGGCGCGGTGCAGGCGTCGATCGTGATGCGGCGCGACCTGCGCGACGGGAACACCTATCGCGCCTATACCGGCGATTACGAGGAGTTGAACCGCGCGGTCCGCGCCTTTGGCGCTGCGCTGCAACCCTATGGCCCCGCCAATTTCCAGTTTCGTCTGGACGAGGAGGGACTGCCGCGTGTGTTCGAGATCAACGGTCGCTTTTCCGGCACCACCCCGATGCGCGCCATGGCGGGCTTCAACGAGGTGGAGATGTGCGTGCGCCACATACTCGACGGCACGCCCATCGTTCAACCGTCCATCAAGCCGGGCGTGATCCTGCGCCATCTGGAGGAAATGTTCGTGCCGCAGTCGCAGGTTGCGGCGGTGCTGTGATCCGCCCCCCTGTCACTGTCGCCGTGACCGGAGGGGCGGGCCATGTCGGCAAGCGTTTTTCCGACGCCGCCAGGGCGCGCGGCTACCGCCTCCGTCACCTCACGCGTCGGACGGACGCCGGCTTCCATCCGGATGACGAGGTGCGCCGGTTCGACATGGCGGACGCGGCGCATGACGCCGCGCTGCTGCAAGGGTGCGATGCGCTCGTCCATCTGGCGGCACATATCCCGCGCGATCACCGGGACATGGCGGAGGCGGAGCGATGCTGGGCGATCAACGCCTTTGGCACGCTGCGCCTCATCGCGGCGGCGGGGGAGGCCGGGGTTCGCCGGATCGTGCAGACGACGGGCGCGAACGCCTATGCTCCCACGGCCCTGCAACCGGATGAGCAGGCGCAGATGTTTCCGCGCAGCCGGACCTATTATCTGGGTTCGAAGCTGCTGCAGGAAATCTATGCCACCGAATATTGCGAGGCCCATCACCTCTCCCTCTGCTCGCTTCGCATCGGTGCGATCTATGGGCCGGAGCAGGCAAGCGGGCGGCTGACCATCATGACGCGCGACGCGGTCGAGGGCAGGCCGATACGGATTGTCGATGGCGGATGCTATGGCGCGGACATGGTGCATGTCGATGATGCGGCCAGCGCGCTGCTCTTGATGCTGGAGCGAGATTTCGAGGGGCCGGTCAATGTCGGCACCGGCGTCCGCACGACACTGGCGACGATAGCAGCGACACTGCGCGACCTGACGGGGGCGGAGGTGATCGACCAGCCATCGGAAGCGGGTGTGAGCGATACCGGCTTTCCCGCGCTGGACATCACGCTGTTGCGGTCCATGGGGTTTGCGCCTGTCCCTGTGGAGAGGGGGCTCGCCGCCATGGTGTGCCGGTTTTTGTCACCAGCACTAACTTAGACCTGCGGCGTCATGATCCGGATTTTGCTCCCCTGTCCGCCGGTGAGTATCTTCATCTCGCACCCCATCAGGTCCACGGACCGGGCCACGATGCGCAGGCCCATGCCCGACCCGCTGCTGCGCCGCTTGTCCGCCCGCAAATAGCGCGGCTGCGTCGTGGCGGAGCCGGGTTCCAGCGTCATGCCCGGCCCATCGTCGTTGACATAGACGACCCCCGTTTCTTCCACGCCAATGATGATGTGGGATCCGGGCTGGGTATGGGCAATCGCATTGCCGACCAGATTGCCGATGATCGTCCGCATGTAATGGACGTCGATCCTGCCGGCGACGGGCAGCATCGGGTCGATAAACTCGATGGTCCGTCCTGAAGAATGGACGGAGGTCGCGAGGTCCGTGGCAATGTCCCGCACGACCTCGACCAGGTCGACCATCTCCAGATTGGGCTGCGCGCCTTCCAGCGACGCCAGCGCCATCAACTGCCCCAGGATATGCGTCATGCGGTCGACCGACACGATCAGCGCGTCCCGCTGCGTCGAGTCGGGCAGCATCTCGCATTTGAGGCGCAGCACCGCGATCGGGGTCCTCAGTTCATGCGCCACGGCATCGGCAAAGCGCCCCTGCAGGCGATAGCCTTCCTCGACCCGGTCCAGCGCGGCGTTGGTCGCCTCCACCAGCCCGCTGATATCCTCCGGCACATCGTCGGTGCTGATCCGCCGGTCCAGATGGTCGGGACCGATCAGGGACGCCTCGCGCGTGGCGCGGCGCACGCCCCGCGTGGTAACGTACAGGACCAGCATGCCGACGAGCTGCGATGCGGCCAATATGCCGCCGACGAAGAGGCACAGGGTCATGGCGATTTCGCGGCTGACCTTGTCCTCTATCTCGGACGGGCGATCCAGATCCTGATAGACGACGACATCCGCATAGTCGGGACCGAACTCCCTGCGTTCCGTTGCATAGGAGAGGGTGTCGACCTGCCCGTGGCTGTCCGGTATGAGCCGCGGGCGCAGGGTCGCGACGGCGGCGCCATAGCCGGACGATCCCATGACGACGCGCCCATGGCGGTCGATTACCGCAAATCCTTCACGGGATTCCCCCGACAGCAGGGATTTGACGAGGGCCGGGTCGGCGGTGATCCGCCAGCGACCCTTTTTCTGCTGCAGCGTCGTCGCCATCACGGCCAGATCGCTCTTCAGCTCGCGCATGATGAAATGATCGGACACCGCCACGACCGAACTGGAAACAGAGACGGGAACGACGACGCCAAAGACAAATAATATCAGGATATTCCCTGCCGCGAGCTGCGTGAGTAACGAACGTCGCCAAATGGGCCGCCCGGATCGCAGCGGCGTCGTTTCAGAATGAGATTCGTTCTTTATCGACAATCCATCACCCATGTGCTTTTTCATTTTCGACGTCGAGCCGGGGGGCAAAAGAGTTACGAGATTTTACCGACAGCTTTTTCGTCATCTCGGCTATACAGTTATCGTATAAGAATGCGCGGAGCCACGGTTCCGTGCAGCATGAAGGAGAACCGATGCGGCTGCTCATCGTCGATGATGATGGCGAGTTCGCTGGGACGCTTGCGGAAGCGCTCGCTTTTCGGGGGATTGCCTCCGACATCGTCTCGTGCGCGGGAGATGCCGACATATTGCTGAACACCACCGGATTTGCGGCGATCATCCTGGATCTCGGCTTGCCCGATGCGGACGGGCTGGAGTTGATCCGGCGGTGGCGGGCCGGGGGGCATTATGAACCGATCATCGTCCTGAGTGGGCGGGACGGCACGGATGCCCGCATCGCCGCGCTGCACGGCGGCGCCGATGATTATGTCGTGAAACCCTTTGTCTTCGGGGAATTGCACGCGCGGCTGGAGGCGGTCATCCGCCGCTATGACGGCCATTCCGATCCGGTCATCCGCGCAGGGTCGATGACGTTCGACATGCTGACCCGGCAGTTGTTCATAGAAGGCGAGGCGATTCACCTGTCGGCGCGGGAAACCGATATTGCCGAAATCCTCATTCGCCGGGGCAATCATGTCATTCCCCGCCGCATGCTGGAGGACCAGCTATTCGGATCGGGCGAAGAACTGGGCTCCAACGCGGTCGAGGTCTACATCCACCGCCTGCGCCGCAAGATCGAGGACAGGGCGGGGGTGTCGATCCGCACGATGCGCGGGATCGGTTATATGCTCGTCGCGAACTGACCACCCTTCAGGCAGGGCGGCGCCTTGGCCAGGCCTGGGTATGGCGAATTGAGGAACAGCTCCGCCTGAAGACTGGCGTTCAGTAATCCATGGATGAGTGCGCACGTAACCAGATGGGTGCGATTGCGCGCGTGCATCTTGAGCCGGGCATTCTCCACATGCCGCTCCACCGTGCGCGGGGCGATGGAAATGCGCTGCGCGATTTCCTTTGCGGACAAGCCAGCGGCGACCAGAGCGAGAACTTCCAACTCCCTGTTGGTTAGGATCGCGTCGATCGTATGTTCTGATGTGACGGACATGGTGCACCTCTCCCAAGGTCATTCTCGCAAATCCGATGGGGAGCGACTTTGTGTATTTTCCCGGAGTGGTTTGCCGACACACAGTAGCGCGCCTTGCTGACAGCAAGCTTACGGCCTGTCAGAAAACGCATATTTTCCGGTCTATGGATGTTTATACCCAGTCGTGGTCGATAACGGACGGAAAGCATGGGGTTTTTGTTCTCTCGTGGCATGGCTGGTCCACGGCGGACACAGTGAAGGCCCCGGTGGGATAGTGTCCCGTCCGAGACATGTGTCCCATTTCAGATCAGCGAGTCGAAATTCTCGACGACGGCGCAAGCAACCGTTCAGATCGGACCTCGCGCCGCGTACCTATTTGGAGAAAGATGTGTGGATGCCGCTTATCCGGTGATGGTCCAGATCGTCCCGGCAATGGCCGCAAGCAGCAGTATCGGGCCCATGGCGCGCGAAAAACTGCTGACGCCCCGTTCGCACCAGAATATCACTTCGTTGCCGATGAGGTGCGGCATGTCGTCATGTGCGACAGTGTTTGCGATCCACGACTCGCGGCTAAGCATAGTTTGGAAGTTCATTCCAAATCCCCACCTGATTGGATCACGATTACTCGGAATCATCCAGAATCGTCGGCCTGTTTTAACGGCCATGCTTGATCACGACTCAAAGTTTAGACGAGACACAATTTTTGACAATGGGGGATAACCGTCAGACCGCGCCCGGAGTCGCTTGAGCAACTCTCAAGCATCATTGCATTTTCCCATGGGTGGCGGCCCTGCACGCCCATTGCGGAGAGGGCTGTTGCCGGGCACATTGGCGCGATGAGACAGGGCCACAGATCGCAATCCTCCCCCCTCGAACGCGGGCGGTCGCGCAAGAGGATGGCGCTCTTTGCCGGCCTCCTGCTGATGACGCCGGTCGCGCAGCCCGGCTTTGCTGCGCCCGAAAGCGAACAGGGACTTGTCGCCGCCCGCGCGCGCATCGCGAAGATCGCCATGAATCCCGACACCGCCTATCTCACGGCGGAGGAGCGTCAGGTCGTCAACCTGCTGATCCAGGCGGCGAACCGCATGTCGGATATTTACCTGCTTCAGAATTACGCCCGCAACCCGCAGGTGCGCAGCGCCATCGCGCGCAGTCGCCGCGCGGACCAGCCGCAGTTGCTCGATCTGTTCGACCTGATGGCGGGGCCATGGGACAGGCTGGACGAGGATCGCCCGTTCTGGGGCACCACGCCGCCCCCGCCCGGTGGCGGCCATTATCCCGACGACCTGACCAAGGTCGAACTGGACGCCTATCTCACCGCCCATCCGGGTGAGAAGGCGCGGCTGCTGGACCCCTATATGGTGGTCCGCCGCGAAGGGAGCAAGCTGGTCGCCATCCCCTATTCGCGCCACTATGCGCAGTGGCTGGAGCCTGCCGCGCAACTGCTGGAACAGGCTGCGGCGATCACCAGCAACGCCAGTCTGAAACGCTTCCTGACCCTGCGCGCCAAAGCATTCCGCACCGATGACTATTATGAGTCCGAAATCGCGTGGATGGATGTGAAGGACACGCCGATCGAGATCACCATCGGTCCCTATGAAACCTATCGCGACGAGCTGTACGGGCAGAAGACGGCGTTCGAGGCCTATGTGACGCTGCGCAATCCGGACGCCTCCGCCGCGCTCGACAAGTACAAGCATTATCTGCGCGACATGGAGGCCAATCTGCCGGTCCCCGACGCGTACAAGAATTTCCAGCGCGGTTTCGAATCCCCCATCGCCGTCGTGGATCAGGTCCATGGCGGCGGCGAAAATGTGCCGGGCGTGCAGACAGTCGCGTTCAACCTGCCCAATGACGAGCGGGTGCGTGAGGCCAAGGGCGCGAAGAAAGTCATCCTCTCCAATGTGCTGGGCGCGAAGTTCGACCGCATATTGAAACCGATGGGGACGTTGGTGCTGGTGCCCGATCAGGCGGCGCTCGTGTCCAAGGAGTATATGGAGAAGGAGACGCTGTTCCACGAACTGTCGCACAGCCTCGGCCCCGGTTCCATCGTCAAGGATGGGCGCAAGACCAGCGTCACTGCCGAACTCAAGGAGCAGGCGTCGGGGCTGGAGGAGTGCAAGGCGGATGTGATGGGCGTGTGGAACATCCTCTTCATGATGAAGAAGGGGGAGATACCGGCGGCGGACCGTCCACAACTCTACGCCAGCTATGTCGCGGGCCTGTTCCGCGCCATGCGTTTCGGTCTGGGCGAGGCGCATGGGCAGGGCGCGGCGGCGCAATATCGCTTCCTGCGCGAACGGGGCGCGTTGACATGGGATGCAGGGGCAAAGCGGTTTCGCGTGCAGAACGACAGGATGGAGGATGCCATCGGCGCGCTGGTCGCGACCATCGTCAAACTGCAGGGCGACGGCGATTATGACGGGGTAAAGGCCTTTTACGCCCGTTATTCGCAAATCGACCCGGACGCGAGCGCCGTCATCGCGACGATGAAGGCTATTCCCGTCGACATCCAGCCGCTCTATCCCGAAAAAATCTGATCCCGCCATGAAGGACGCAAGCATGACCCAAAGCCCGTCGCGGCCACTGGCGGAACTCACCTTTCGCGGCATCATCCTGGGCGGGATCATCACGCTGCTGTTCACGGCGGCGAATGTCTATCTCGGGCTCAAGGTCGGGCTGACCTTCGCCACGTCGATACCGGCGGCGGTCATCTCCATGGCGGTGCTGCGCTATCTGCCGGGCGCGAGCATCCTCGAAAACAATATCGTCCAGACCATCGCCAGTGCGGCGGGGACGCTGGCGGCGATCATCTTCGTCCTGCCCGGCCTCGTCATCATCGGCTGGTGGCAGGGCTTTCCCTATGTGACCACGGCGGCGATCACGGGGCTGGGCGGCATATTGGGGGTGATGTTCTCCGTACCGCTGCGCCGTGCGCTGGTGATCGACACCGACCTGCCCTACCCGGAAGGCCGCGCTGCCGCGGAGGTTCTGAAGGTCGGGTCGGGCACGGAAATGGGGGCGGAGGAAAGCACCCATGGCCTGTGGCTGCTCATATGGGGCAGCGTCATTTCGGCGGGTTTCGCGATCCTGACCCAGATGAAGCTGGCAGTCGCGGAAGCCGCCCTGTGGTTTCGCGCCGGGGCGGGTGCGACCGGCATTGCGGGCGGCCTGTCCTACGCGTTGCTGGGCGTCGGTCATCTGGTCGGCATTTCGGTGGGCATGGCGCAATTGCTGGGCCTCGTCACTGGCTGGTGGGTGCTGCTGCCGATACTGACCGCGAACCATCCCATGGGGGGCGAGACGGAGGCATGGGCGATCAGCGTCTTCCGCGCCGACGTGCGCTTCTTTGGCGCGGGCGTGATCGGCGTGGCGGCGGTGTGGACGCTGGTCAAGATCGCGGGCCCCGTGGTGGGCGGCATGCGCTCCGCCTTCGCCGCGAGCAAGGCGCGGCACGGCGGCGAAGTGCTGGCGCTGGAGGAGCGCGACCTGCCCATCGCCATCGTGATCGGCGGTGCGCTGGCGTTGATGCTGCCCATCGGCTGGCTGCTTTGGTCGGTGATCACGGCGGGGCCGCTGGCGGGGTCAGCGGCGCTGCTGGTCGCGGGATCGATCCTGTTCATCATGGTGCTTGGCGTGCTGATCGCGGCCGTCTGCGGCTATATGGCGGGGCTGATCGGGGCGTCCAATTCGCCCGTATCGGCCATCGGCATATTGGCGGTGCTGGCCGCCGCGCTGATGCTGGCGGGGCTGTTCGGGCGCGACAATCCGCCGGAAACGACGCAGGCGCTGATCGCCTATGCGCTGATCGTCACCGGCGTCGTCTTTGGCGTGTCCACTATCTCCAACGACAATCTTCAGGATCTGAAGACCGGGCAGCTGGTCGGCGCGACGCCGTGGAAGCAGCAGGTGGCGCTGATCATCGGCGTGGTGTTCGGTAGCCTGATCATCCCGCCGGTTCTCGACCTGCTCAACACCGCTTTCGGGTTCGTTGGTGCGCCCGGAGCGGGGCCGAATGCGCTGTCCGCGCCGCAGGCGGGGCTGATCTCCGCGCTGGCGCAGGGGGTGCTGGGCGGCAACCTCAATTGGCCGATGATCCAATATGGCGCGATGGCGGGTGTCGGCTTCGTACTGTTCGACGAACTCATGGGTCGGGCAAAGCTGCTGCGCTTTCCGCCGCTGGCCGTCGGCATTGGCATCTATCTGCCCATGGCGGTGATCATGCCGGTGGTGGTCGGGTCGATCATCGGCTGGTTCTACGACCGTTGGGCGAAGGGCACGCGCGACCCGGAAATGGCGCAGCGCATGGGCGTGCTGACCGCTACCGGCCTGATCGTGGGCGAGAGCCTCTGGGGCGTGGCCTTTGCGGGCATCGTCGCGGTCAGCGGATCGGACAGCCCGCTGGCCATCGCGCCGGAGGGTTTCGGGGACGTGGCGCTGATCGGCGGGACGCTGGTCTTCGCTGCGCTGACGGTGATGCTGTACCGGCAGACGATGCGGCGCAGTCGCTAGGCGACGATAGCCTCCAGCACGCGGATGCCGCCCGTGACGGCGTCCATCTCCACCCGCGCGCCGACCGGCAGGCTGAATTGGTTGGCGACATGGCCGATATTCGCGCCCTGAAAGGCGGGGATGCCCAGCGGGGCAAGATACTGGTCGAGCAATTGCGGTACGGTGAAGCCGATATAGCCGGGCACCGCGCTTCCGCAGCGGGCGCACTGGCCGAAGATGACGCCCGCCACCCGCTGCAACTGCCCCGACAGGGCGAGCTGGCTGAGCATCCGGTCGATGCGATATTCCTGCTCCGCGACCTCCTCCAGAAACAGGATCGCGCCGTCGAGGTCGGGCATCCACGGCGTGCCGATCAACGCGCAGAGCACGGACAGATTGCCCCCGATCAACCGCCCGCTCGCCTTGCCGGGGTGGATGGTGCGGATGGTCCAGCGTTCCGGGGCGGGCGGGTCCATCGCCTGTGCGTCTGGCGGCAGGAAGTCGGGCGCTTCGCCGGAGAAGGCGAGCCGCCAGAAACTGTCCCAGCTTATCCTGCCCCAACTGTTCGCGGCATTCGGCCCATGGATCGTCGCAAAGCCCGCCCGCGCCGCAAAGGCGAGGTGGAGGGCGGTGATGTCGCTGAACCCGATCAGCAGTTTAGGGTTGGCACGGATCACGTCCCAGTCGAGATAGGGGAGCAACCGCGCGCAGCCCCATCCGCCGCGCACCGCGAAAATGGCGCGGACACTCTCATCCGCGAACAGGGCGTTGATGTCGGCGGCACGGTCCCGGTCGCTGCCCGCCAGATAGCCGAAGCGCGACAGGACATGGGGAGCGACCTTCGGCACCAGCCCCATGCCCGCGATGGTCGCCTTGACCGCGTCGATCTGCGGCTGGCCGTCGCTGAAGCCCGCAGGTTCGATCAGGCCGACGGTGTCGCCGGGGTGCAGGCGCGGGGGTTTCGAGGGCGTTCTGGCGAACAGGGGAACAGGCGCCGCCAGCAGGGTGAGTAAACCGCCTATCCCGCCGATGGTCGCGCGCCTGCTGAACATGGACCCGTGCATAGCAGCGATGGGACGCACAGGTCATCTGCGTAATTGGCCGTCCCCGGATGCCGTGGGAGAGCGGCATCCGGGGAAGTCGTCACCGTCAGAAGGACGCCTTCACACCCGCTCGATAGGAGCGGCCATACATGCCGGTGCCACCCTGCACGGCATTGTAATTGTTCGCGCCATAGGTGATCGGGTCGATCGGGGGCAGGTTGTCGAAGACGTTGATGACATTCACATAGAGGGTGAACTTGTCGTTGATCTTGTAACTGCCCGCCAGATCGACGGTGATGTAATCGGCCACCCGGCACTTTACATATTTGGGCGACAGCAGGCCGCACTGCCCCGCGGTCCCCGGCCCGGAAACATCCTCCGCCGACAGGTCGTATCCGCCAAAGAATTCCGCGGATGCCGTTACCGTCAGATCCTTATATTCAAAGCTGTTGACCCAGTTGCCATGCCATTCCGGCGTACCGCTGCCCGCCGTCAGCGAGTTGTTGCCGGACGTGCCCTCATAGGATTGCGTCGACCCGTCGGCGAAGGTGGTGCTGAGGTTGATGATATAGGTCGCCTCCAACTGGGAGGTCCACCTGATCTCCGGCCCCAGATTGAACCGGGTGGTGATGCCGAAATCGAGGCCTTCCGAATTGATGGTGTCGGCGTTGATGAGCTGCGACTGCACATAGGCGATGCGCGGCGTCGCATTGGGGAAGGCGGGGTCCGGCGAGTCCGCGATGATGTTGAACGCGGACGGGATGGCCTGCCCGCCATAATAGGCGGCCAGCGCCTGGCTCACCTGCGGCGTGGTGATCGCGCCCGTCTTTTTGATATTATAATAATCGACGGTCAGCGTGACGTTGCGGATCGGTTCGATGATGACGCCGCCGGTCCAACTCGTCGACTTTTCCGGTTGCAGATTGGGGCTGGCGAGCGTCGTCTGACCATAGCTGGACGAACGCAGATAGGTCGGGCAGGCGGTCGTGAACGTGGCCGCCGTGCAGCCATATTGCGCCAGATAGGCGTCGGTGAAGGTGTCGACGGTGTTGTTGACGAACCCTGTCGTCGGCACCGCGTTCGCCTCTGCAAAGCTGGGGATGCGGAAACCCCGCGCCCATGTGCCGCGCAGGGTTATGCCCTTGATCGGCTCGACCCGAATGCCTGCCTTGGGGGAGAAGGCGCTCTGGCCGCTGGAATAATGGTCGTAGCGGCCGCCCGCATTCACCTCGACCTGATCGATGATCGGTGCGCTGAGTTCGAAGAAGCCCGAATAGACCGTACGCTCTCCCTTGGTGCCAAAGGCGTTGATGACCTGATAGCGCTCGGTCGGGCCGTTGATGTCGTTATTGGCGCTCGGCGCGTTGATCGACTCCACGCGGGCCGACGCGCCAAAGCCCAGTTGCACCGGACCGCCCGGCAGGTCGAACAGCTTGCCCGTGACGATGGCTTGGATCGAATAGAGGTCGGAGTGCGTCTTGTTGACATTGGCGGGGGCCAGATAGTTCAGTTGCGCCTGACTATTGGCATAGGGGTTGGCGAAGTTGAAACTGCCGTCCGCGATGACGTTCAGCAGGTGCTGGATATAGATATTGCCATTCTGGACATAGTTGAGGTCGGTCCGCATGCCGACGCCCTCCACCCGGAAATCCCACTTGTCGAACAGGGGGCCGCTGAGGCCGAAGGCCGCGCGATAGGTGCGGCTGACCGTCTCGGTATATTCGATGATGTTGGGGATGCGTCCGATCAGCAGCGCGGATTGTCCCTGCGCCGCAAAGGGATTGTTCGTGGTGTTGAGCGTGCCATTGCCTGCATTGCAGACGGCCTGCGGCAGGCCGTTGACCAGCGGGCAGACATAGACGGGCAGCGCCAGTGCGAAGGAGCCGGGGGCATTGGGCAGCCCGCTGGTATAGGTGCTGAAGCGCGGGAAGTTGATGCCGGCGGGCGCATTGGCGCGGATGGTCGCGGGTTCGCCGCTGGCGCTGACCGTGCTTTGCAGGAAATTGGCCTGGAAATAGGCCTCGACATTCTCGCCGATCATGCCTGTCGCGCGGAAGGTGCCGCCGAAGCGTTCGATCTTTGGCGAGATCAGGCCATATTGATTGACGAGGTCGCCCGAACAGGAGGTGGTCGGGTCATTGGGAAAGGCGGCAAGATTGGCGGCGGAGAGCGTATAGGCCCTTTCCCCGGCGACGCAGCCTGCCGCGGGGTTGAGCAGTTGATAGCGTCCTGCAATCGCGCCGGTGGCGGTATTCTGCGGCGCGACGAACAGCGTGGTGGAAAAGAGCCGCCGGTTGCTGCCGGTGTAGAAACCCTCATAGCCGGTGCTGGTCGGATTGAGCGAACCGCCGTTGGGGCCGATTTGCGGCCCGCAGACGCCATTGTTGCAGATACCCGACTGGTCCGCCGAATTATAGGGATAGGGCCGGTCGCGGTTATAGAGCGAGTCCTGGCGATAATAGAAGCCGCTGAGATAGACGTTATAGCCGTCCTGCTTGAGGTCGCCGGTGCCCATAGTCAGGCTGGCTCGGTAATTCTTGCCGTCGCCGCGTTCGGTGATCCCGGCCTCCACACGGCCGCTGATCCCGGTGATCTGCTTCTTTGTGATGATGTTGACCACGCCTGCAATCGCATCCGCACCATAGGTGGAGGATGCGCCGTCGCGCAGCACCTCGACCCGGTCGACCACATCGTCGGGAATGGTGTTGAGGTCGACGAAGTTGCGCGTCGCATCGTCGGACAGCGGATAATAGGCGGCGCGCTGGCCGTCGAACAGGACCAGCGTCGAACTGGTCGACAGCCCGCGCAGGGACACTGCCGAAGCGCCGGAGGCGAAGGCACCGTTTGCGGTAAAGCTATTGGTGAGGGCGGGGCCATTGTTGGACGGGATGCGCTGGATCGCTTCCTGCGTCGTCTGGATGGCGCGCTTTTCCATCGTTTCCGCCGACACGACGGATAGGGGGGAGGGGGTGTCGAGGCCGGGCTGGCGCAGGATCGACCCGGTGACGACGATGACGCTGTCGTCCGCGCTGTCATCCGCTGCGGCGGTCGTTCCGCTTTGTGCCGCGGCAGGATTGGACAATATGGCAAGAAGGGCAGGCGCAACCGATGCAGTCGCCAGCAGACGAACTCGTGTCATGAGAA
Organism: Sphingobium sp.; assembly: GCA_036383715.1. GTDB lineage: Bacteria > Pseudomonadota > Alphaproteobacteria > Sphingomonadales > Sphingomonadaceae > Sphingobium. Next base: position 19,386 of record DASVNT010000118.1, read on the forward strand.
TCCCCTTATTCGAGGGCTTCCCGCATTCACTTGGACCATCGTAGCGCGACAAGGCACAAATTCCCTAGCCCTACGAAACGTTGGGTGAATTCGGGTTGCACATCTTGTTATTGCCGCTTTGCCTGCGGCGGTCGCTTCATGGCGACACAGGATTTACGAGCAGGAGCCGATTTCGTTCCTTGCTGGCAGATGAACGAGGCTGCATCATGTTGTTATATAAGGATAAAAATTTTCACGTTTCTGACATAAACGCGCAACTTATCGGAAATCGGGTGAATTCAACGGGTTGTGCAGCCCGGATTTGATAGTGGAGAGAAACGCCCGACGGCGACGAATCAGAAGCGGCGGCCGGACATGTCCCTGCCGCTCTCGCGCCGCCCCGCGGCATTCTCGTCCGAACGGCCATCCGGCATTCGCGGCGGGTAGCGCGTGCCCGGTGCATAACCCCATCCTCCCGCCGCCGGCGCCTGTCCCATTACGTCGGGCGCGCCCCCGTTGCTCTCGGCGGCCATCGCCGTGTCGGGCAATGCGCTATCGTCTTCGGACAGGGCGGGCGGGATGTCCGCATCCTCACTCGCCGCCGTATCCGCCAGTTCGACAGGCGGGGGCGATGCGGCCTCCGGGGCAGGCGAGGCCGCAGCCGGGGAGGGGATGGGGATTGCTTTGGCGGCAAGCCGGGGCGTCGCTTTGCGGGCTGGCGCAAAGGCGGCGGGCGGCGGGGCCGGTTCCGTCGCTGCGGTGGCGGGGGCCGATGGAGCGGGGCGCGAGGTAACGAGCGGCGCACTGCGCTCCGCGCCCTCCGGCAGGATCAGCAGCGCCGCCAGCCCAGCCGCGAGTGCAATGGCCATGCCGCCACCCGTCCACGCCAGCCAGTGACGGCGGCGAGTGGGGGCGGTGTCTATCTGGATCACCGGATCTGACGCTGGGGGATCGGAAAACTGCGGCAGGCGCGTCACATTGGCCGTGATGCGCACGGCAAGTCCGTCCGGGATCGACGGCGGCGGCAATTGGCCAAGCAGCCGGTCCAGATCCCCTTCGGTGTTTGCTAGGGAAGAGGCAGGGGGATCAGCGGCGTTCCCGCTCATGCAGGCCGTTCCAGGTCACGACATCCGATGTCGCGCGCCTGCAAAAGGTCGCGCAACTGGCGACGAGCCCTGAACAACAGCGATTCCATGGCCTTTATATTGAGGTCCAGTACGTCCGCCGCAAGGGCATTGGTGAAGCCCTCATAATAGCACAGCACCAGAGCGGCGCGATAATGTTCCGGGAGGGCGGCGAGGGCGGCGGTGATTGCGTGCTGTGTCTCGTCGATGTGGAGGAGGTGATCGGCGAGCGGCGCGTCGTCTGCGCGGTCGGGCACGAGCGGCGTGACCAGCATGGCGGGACGCCGCTTGCGGTCGAAGCACAGGTTCATCGTCACCCGATGCAGCCAGCCGACCAGCCCGGCCCCGCACGGCTGCCAGCGGGGCGCATTCTGCCACAGCCGCGCGAAGCATTCCTGCACGACATCTTCCGCTTCATGGCGATCGGACAACATGCGTTGCGCCACGCGGTAGAGGGCGGAGGAATGGCGTTCGACCAGTTCGGAAAAGGCATGGGCCTCGCCGCGTGCCGCTTCGGCCATCAGGCTGCTGTCATCCATCGCGGACCAGAAAACGGGCATGGGCGGGGCGGCTTGTCCCGCGCGATGTCTGTGGATGTTCATGCGTATTGCCCCTCGCGCACGAAGGCTGCTCCATCCGTTGCGGACCCGTTCTCACGCCCGTGTCTGGGGGCGATCGCCTGAATGCGGAATTTACAAAGTTGCGCGGAAAATTTCCGTCTCCCGGCGCGAAGGGTTTCGCAGGCCATCCCGTTGAAGGTCCGGAGCCATTGCGGGCCGCCTCCCCACCCCCCTCGAAACAAAGGGGGGCGGTGCGGTCGGGCTCCATGTTCACCACCGCCGCGGGAACCGGATGCCCGCGGCGCACCATAACAGGCCCCCGTCCCGCCCTCCCTGGGCGGGGGCCGACCTCACGGGATGACCTTGCCGCATGGACCGCCTTCTCCTTACCACCTGCCTCACCCCTGCCGCGCTGATCCTGTCGGCGGCCCCGGCACTGGCGCAGACGACCGTCAGCACCGCGCGCACGACGGCCCTCGCCACGTCGAGCGCGGGAGATGTGACCGTGGCGAGTGGCGGCTCCGTCACCCTGACCGGCGGGTCGGCGATCACGGTGGATTCGAACAATGCCGCCACGGTGGCGTCGGGCGGGACGCTGAGCCTCGGCAGCGCCAATGGTGCGAGCGGCATCACGGCGGCGGCGGGCACGACGAGCACGATCAGCAACGCGGGCACGATTTCGGTGCTGGAGGATTTCACCGCCGCCGATAGTGATTCCAATTCCATCGCCGACGGGCCGATTGCGCAGGCATCCAATCGCTACGGCATCAATGTCCTGTCGGGCGCGACCAGCACCGGCACGATCACCAACAGCGGGACGATCACGGTCGAAGGGTTGAACTCCGCAGGCATATTGGTCGCCTCGCCCTATACCGGCAGCATCGTCAACACGGGCACCATCGCCGTGAAGGGCGATTACAGCGCGGGCATCAGCACACAGTCGGTCAGCGGCAATGTGCAGGTGGACGGCACGGTCACGGTCGTGGGCGAGGGCGCGCAGGCCGTGGTGCTGAACGGTGATGTCGGGGGCATTTTCTCCATCCAGGGCGCGGTGGGACAGGCGCGCTCCTACACCGCCGACGATGGCACCACGCAGTTGCTGTCGCGCAGCGACCTGAACAGCGGAAAGGCCGCGGTGGAGGTCGCCGGCAACGTGGCGGGCGGCATCATCATCGCCGCGCCGCCCTATGATCTCAGCACGACCAACACGGACGAGGATGGCGACGGCGTCACCGACAGTTCGGAGGGGACGGGCAGCATCACCTCCTATGGCAGCAGCCCGGCGCTGCTGATCGGCGGCACGAACAATATCACCATCGGCACCGGCACGGGCCGTGAGGGCGTCTATTCCCTGTCAGTCGATGGCACGATCTCCGCGACCAGCTATTACAGTTCCACCAATGCCTATGGCGTGGTGATCGGCGGGCAGGGCGGCACGGTCGACATGTCCGGCGGCATCGCCGTGACGGGGTCGATCGGCGCCACCACGCTTGATTCCGGCGCGACGGCGCTGCTCATCAATGCCGGGGCGAATGTCCCCACGCTCTACAACAGCGGCACGATCGCTGCGGCCATCACCCAGCCGGGCATGGGGGCGAGCTATGGCATCCACGACTTGTCGGGCACGCTGACGACGATCAACAACACCGGTTTCATCACGGTGACGGGGTCCAGCGAGGATACGGTCAACGCCATCAACCTGTCCGCCAATACGACAGGCGTCACGATCAACCAGTATCTCAATTCCATCGACGCAGCGGCGCAGGTAACGGAGCGGGCGGCATCCGGTTATGACGCGGCCAGTGCGACCATCTATACGTCCATCACCGGCGATATCGTCACCGGGTCCGGCAACGACCTGCTCAATATCCAGTCGGGCGGGGTTTACGGCGACAGCTATCTGAATGCCGGGGACGACATAGTGAAGCTGTCCGGGGATGCCCGTTATGTCGGTGACATTCATTTCGGCACGGGCACCGCGACCATGACGATGGCGGGCACATCGACCTTTACGGGCGCGCTGGATGTAGCGGATCAGCTCTCCACCCTGACGTTGTCGGACAGCGCCAAATTCAGCGGCACGGTGACGGGCGGATCGCAACTGGCCGTCAATGTCGCCAGCGGCACCTTCGGGGCCAGTTCCGCGACGACGGTGGCGTTCAACAGCCTGACCGTCGGTTCGAGCGGCTCGCTGGGCGTCTATGTCGATAGGGGGGCGGCCTCGCTGTTCCAGCTCAACAGCGCCACTTTCGCCAGCGGGTCGAAGATTACCGCGACGCTTGCCTCACTGGATGGCGTGGAGGGGCATTACACGATCCTGACCGCCAATACGCTGACCGGCACGACCAGTTTCGACACGACGACGGCGGTGCTGCCCGTGCTGTTCCGGGGCGACATCACGGTGAACGCCAACAGCATCGACCTCGACATCACGCGCAAGACGGCGGCGGAACTGGGCCTGACCCGGACGCAGGGGCAGGCCTATGACGCGATCGTCGAAGCGGGGATCAACACGACCACGCTCGGCACCGCTCTCCTGCAAGCGGCGGACGTCGCGACCGTCCAGAACCAGTTCGAACAGTTAATGCCCGATCATGCGGGCGGCGTCTTCGACGTCGTCACGCGCGGGTCGCGGCTGGCGGCGCGCCATATCACCGATGCGGACTCGCTGTTCGACATCAGCGATGTGGGCGGCTGGATCGAGCCATTCTACTTTAATGGCAGCCGCGATGCGGGCGGGTCCGTGGGGTACAAGACGAGCGGATGGGGCCTGTCCACCGGCCTCGAAAAGAACACCTCCATCGGCTATGTCGGCGTTTCGCTGGCCTATATCAGCGGCACCGTGAAGACGGGCGACTGGCAGAAGATCGGCACGCAGGATTGGGAACTGGGTGTGTTCTGGCGCAAGTCGGCCGGTCCTTTCTACTCCTATGCGCGGCTGGGCGCGGGCACGGTGTCGATGAGCAGCACGCGCACCTTCACCAGCACCGCCGACGACGCCGATGTCAGCTATTCCAGCTCTGGCAACTGGAAGGGGCTGGCCGTCACGGGCGCGGCGGGCGCGTCGTACAAGTTCGAGCTGAAGGGGAATTTCTCCCTCAAGCCGATGGTGACTGTCGACTATTACCGCCTGCACGAGCGCGGCTATGCGGAGACGGGCAGCGACGCGATCGACCTGACCGTTGAGGGCCGGACGAGCGACTCGCTGACCGCCACGCCGACGCTGACGGTGGGGTGGAGCATGGGGCCGGTGACGAAGGATTATCGTCCGCTGACCTTCGAGCTGGAGGGCGGCCCGCGCACGCAACTGGCCGGTGGGCTGGGCACCACGACGGCGGCCTTTGTGGACGGCGCGCAATTCTCCCTGACGCCCGATGCGCTGAAGGGCGGATGGATGGCGGAAGCGCGCATCCTGGAGGGCAGCTTCGACCATATGTGGAAGATCGCTGCGGGTGCGGATAAGACCGCTGGCGGCATCGACATGTCGGCACGGGCTTCGCTGAACGTCGCGTTCTGACGGCAACGGGCGGGGCAGTGCGGCTGTCCCGTGGATGCGGGGTTGAACAAAATAGATAGTTAGCTATCTAATTATTCATGACAAGACAGTTTCTCGAACGCGAACTTGCACAGCGCATGCCGCCCGTCGTCCGGGGATGGCGGCAACTGGCCGATGTGGCGCTCGCCGAATTGCGCGTGTCCAATTCGACCGGCTGGTGCCTCCTCTATCTCGACCGGATCGGGCCGGAGGCGCGGCAGATCGATCTGGCGCAGGAGGTCGGGATCAGCCAGCCGTCGATGGTCCGCGCGCTGGACCAGTTGGAGGCGGTGGGGCTGGTCGAACGCATATCCAACCCCGACGATCGCCGCTCAAACCGCCTGAGCATCACCCCGGTCGGCAAGGCACTGGTCGGCAAGATCGAGGCGCGGCTGGGCGAATTGCGCCGCGAATTGCTGCACGACATTCCCGACGCGGATATAGAGACGACGCTGCGCCTGTTCGATATACTCTCCGCACGCATCGCAGACAGGCGGGCATGAGAGATGGGCGAGAGGATCGGCTGGCCGGCGGCGCTGTTTTCCCTGAAATGCTTCGCGGCGGCGATGCTGGCGCTGTTCGTCTCGCTCAGTATTGGACTTGAGCGGCCCTATTGGGCGTTCCTCACCAGCTATATCGTCGCGCAGCCGCTGGCGGGCGCGGTCATCTCCAAGGCGATCTTTCGCCTGATCGGCACGTTCGTCGGCGCGGCGATGGCGGTGGTCATGGTGCCGCCGCTGGTCAATGCGCCGGAACTGCTGTCGCTGTCCTTTGCGTCATGGCTGGCGGTCTGCGTGTTCGTCTCGCTGCTCGACCGCACGCCGCGATCCTATATGTTCGTGCTGGCAGGCTATAGCGCCTGCATCATCGGCCTGCCGAGCGTGGATGCGCCCGCACAGATCTTCACCGTGGCGTCGCTGCGCGTGCAGGAGATCAGCATCGGCATATTGTGCGCCAGCCTGGTCCACGGCGTCGTACTGCCCGGCTCCATCACCGGCCTGCTGGTCGGGCGGGTGGAGGGGATATTGCGCGATGCAGAACGCTGGTCGCGCGATGCCATCTCGACAAAGCCCGTGCCCGCGCTGGAGGCGGAACGGCGGCGGCTGGCGCAGGACGTGACCGAATTGCACCAGCTGTCCATGCACCTTCCCTTCGACATCAGCCGTCAGGCGCCGCGCGTGCGCACGGTGCGCGCGATGCAGGACCAGCTCTCCATGCTGCTGCCCCTCGGCGCAGCGGTGCAGGACCGGCTGGAGACTGTCCGGCGCGAGGGCGGCGCGGTGTCGCGCGAGGTGGAAGAACTGATCGCGGACGTGCGCACATGGCTGGCCGATCCGGGCGAGGACAGGGCTGTCCGCTCCATCATGGCGGAGGCGCTCATCATCCGCTGCGCCGCGCTGGAGCCGAAGGCGGGACCGGCGATGAGCTGGCGCGAGATGCTGCGGCTCAGCCTGCTCGCGCGGCTCTCCGCGCTGATCGCGGTGCATCGCGATTGCCGCGATCTCCTCGACCAGATGATCACACACAGCCGCCAGCCGGTCACGCTGCGCGTCGCCGAACTGCTGGAGGGACGGCGCAACCGGGAGATGCACCGCGACTATACCGGCGCGGGCCGGGCGGCGTTCAGTGCGTTCGTCACGGTGCTGGCGGGCTGTGCGCTGTGGATCGGCAGCGGCTGGGCTGATGGCAGTACGGCGGTGATGCTGGCGGGCGTGTTCCTGGCGCTGTTCTCTGCCAGCGACAATCCGATCGCGCCGCTGAAGGGCTTTATGATCGGCACGCTGATCGCGTCCATCGTCGGGGCCATCTATGGCTATGCGATCCTGCCCCGTCTGGACGGCTTTGCGATGCTGGCGGCGGCGCTGGCCCCGGTGCTGCTGATCGGCGGCGCGTTGATGGCCTCGCCGCGCTATGGCGGCATCGCCTTGCCCGCGATGATGGGGCTGGGCAGTCCCGCGCTATTGTCGGCGAGCTATGTCAACGCGTTCAGCGGGTTCGCCAATGGGTCGCTGGCGCAGTTGATCGGCATCTGGTTTGCCATCGTGATGGTGGGCCTGTTGCAGTCGGCGGGCGCGAAGGGAGCTTTGCTGCGCACGGTTCGCGCGGGTTGGGCCGATATTGCGGCGCGTGCCAATCTGATGAGCCCGCCCGATGTGCGTGGCTGGATCAACCGCATGCTGGACAGGACCGCGCTGCTCGCCCCGCGCCTTGCGGCGGCGGGACAGGATAGCGGCAAGCCGCTCTACGATGCGTTGCGCGACCTGCGCACCGGCGTCGCCATCGGGGAGCTGCGGCAGATCCGCATCGACCTGCCGCCGGAGGAGGGCGTGCCGCTGACCGGCGTGCTGACGGGCGTGGGCGCCTATTATCGCGGCCTCGACCCGCAAGCGCCGGAGCCTGCGGGACCGGCGCTGCTGCACGACATAGATGGAGCCATTGGCGAATTGTCCACGAACCCCGCGCCCGACGTGCGCCGCGACGCCACGCTGGCGCTAGTCAGCCTGCGCCGCAATCTGTTCCCCGACGCCATCGGATACGGAAAGGCGGCAGCATGACCGGCGAAGTCTCCTTTGACGGCGTGTTCGTGCCGACGCTGCTGCTGCTGGCGCTGATCGCCATGGCCGTCGCCTTCGTGGTGACGCGGCTGATGGGGGCATTCGGCCTGTATCGTTTCCTTGCCTATCGCGCGCTGGTCGACCTCAGCCTGTTCGTGCTGATCCTCGGCCTGCTCTCCTTCCTCTCACCCTATCTGGGACTGCACGTATGAATCGTCTCGCCGCCACGCTCACCCGCAGCGCCGCCACCATCGTCATCGTCATCGTGGCGCTGATCGTGGCGATCTGGATGTGGAACCATTATGAGCGCAGCCCGTGGACGCGCGACGGTCGGGTGCGCGCCGATGTGGTGCGGGTGACGCCCGACATCGGCGGCCTGATCACCTCCGTCGCGGTGAAGGATAATCAGGCGGTGAAGGCGGGCGACCTGTTGTTCGTCATCGACACGCCCCGCTATGCGCTGGCGCTGCAACAGGCCAATGCGCAGGTGGCGAGTGCGCAGGCCACGCTGGGGCAGGCGCGGCGGGAGGCGAAGCGCGACCTGGCGCTGGGCGATCTGGTCGCGGCGGAAGCGCATGAGCAGAATGTCGCCGCCGTCGCCACGGCGCAGGCGACGCTGGCGCAGGCGATGACCGCGCGGGACGGCGCCTCGCTGAACCTCAAGCGGACGCGGGTGGTCGCGTCGGTCAATGGCGTCGTCACCAACCTCGACCTGCATCAGGGCGATTATGTCGCGGCGGGGCAGCAGGCGATGGCACTGGTCGACCGCGACAGCCTGCGCGTCGAGGGCTATTTCGAGGAGACGAAGCTGCCGCTCATCTGCATCGGCGCGCCGGTGCGGGTGCGGCTGATGGGCGAGGGCGAGGATGTGCGCGGGCGGGTGGAGAGCATCGCCTATGGCATCAATGACTCCAGCCGCAGCGACAGCGGCAATCTCCTCCCCACGGTCGAGCCGACGTTCAGTTGGGTCCGGCTGGCCCAGCGTATCCCGGTGCGGGTGCGGTTAAGCCATGTGCCCGCATCGATGCGGCTGATCGCCGGACGCACTGCGACGGTGACGGTGGAGCCAGTAAAGGGTGAGCGGCAGCAGCAGCCGGGGACGTGTCGCCATGCGTAAGGCCCTTGCCGCGCCGCTGATCGCGCTGGTCTTGACGGCTTGCGCGACGGCGGGGCCGGATTACCGCCCGCCCGCGAACTCAGCCGCGACGACGCCTGCCGCTACGGGGGCTTTCCTGTCGGCGGCGGGGCCGAAGATGGACGGGGCCGCGCCGCTGCCCGACCATTGGTGGCGGCTGTATAACGATCCGCGCCTCGACGCTCTGGTGGAGCAGGCGCTGGCCGCGAACACCGACCTGCGCGTGGCGGAAGCCAATCTGGCGCGGGCCGGCGCGGTGCTGCGCGAGGCGGAGGCGGGACGGATGATCTCGACGTCGGTCGATGGCGGCGCGTCACTCGCGCGGGCGTCGAATACGGGCAAGGCGTTGCCGGGCAGTGTGGGCTATGACTTCGGGCTGAGCGCCTCCTATCCGCTCGACCTCAACGGGCGCATCAAGCGCGCGATCGAGGCGAGCCGGGCGGATGTGGCGGCCGGGGTCGCCGCGCGCGATTTCGTGCGGGTCAGCGTCGCTGCGGCGACGGCCAAAGCTTATGGCGAGGTCTGTTCGGCCAATTACCTGCTGGGCGTCAATCGCCGGGTGGTCGCGTTGCAGCGCGAGACGTTGAGCGCGACGCGGCGGTTGTCGGGCGGCGGGCGGGGCACCGCCTTCGACGTCAGCCGGGCGCAGGCGGCGGTGGAAACGAGTGAGGCCGCGCTGCCTGCCTATGAGGGGCAGCGGCAGGCGGCGCTCTATCTGCTGGCGACGTTGCTGGGCAAGGCTCCGGCGGACTATCCGCGGGAGGCGGCGGATTGTGCGGGGCTGCCGATGCTCGGCCAGTCCCTGCCGACCGGCGACGGCGCGGCGCTGATCCGGAGGCGGCCCGATATACGGCAGGCGGAGCGGACCATCGCGGGCGATACGGCGCGCATCGGCGTGGCGACGGCGGACCTCTATCCGCAGGTCAGCATCGGCGGGTCGCTGGGCCTGACGGGGCCGCTGAAATCGCTGGGCAGTAGTACGTCCTTCGGGTTCAGTCTGGGGCCGCTGCTGAGCTGGTCCTTCCCCAACCGGCCCGTGGTGCGCGCCCGGATTGCACAGGCGGATGCGCAGGTGCAGGCCGATCTTGCGGCGTTCGACGGCACGGTGATCGAGGCGCTGCGCCAGACGGAGACGGCGCTCGAAACCTATCGCCGCGACGTGCAGAAGGCCGATGCGCTGGCGAAGGCGAGCAGCAGCGCGTCGCTGTCGTCGGGGCAGGCGGGCAAGCTGTTCCGCTTTGGTCGGGGCGATTTCCTCTCGCTGCTGGATGCGCAGCGCAGCTATGCGAGCGCGGAAGTCGCCAGCGCGGCGGCGCGGGCGCAGCTGTTGCAGGACCAGATTGCGATCTTCCTCGCGCTGGGTGGGGGCTGGTAGCTTTCCCCAATCACCGTTCGTCCTGAGCTTGTCGAAGGATTGTTCTTTCCTCTCAAACGCGGTGTTGAAAGAAGAAGTACGGTCCTTCGACAAGCTCAGGACGAACGGAGGAGGGAATGTTTACGCCGCGGGCATCGCCGCGCGGATATGAAACGCCCCGCCGCCCCGCCGGAAGCTGAGCGTGCCGCCGTGCATGCGCACCGTCGCCTCGACCAGCGCGAGGCCGAGGCCCGCACCCTCCCGGCTGCGCGCATTGTCGAGACGGCCGAAGCGGCTGAGCGCCACATGCTCCTGTTCCTGCGCGATGCCGGGGCCATGGTCGATGACGGAGACGACGGCCTCCGCCCCCTCCTGCCGCACGGACAGGATGATCGGCCCCGCGCCATATTTCAACGCATTGTCGATCAGATTGCTGACCGCCATGGTCAGCATCTCGCGGTGGACCAGCGCCATGCACGGCGCGGGCAGGTCTAGTTCCAGCGTGCGGCCATGTTCCTCCACCAGCGGTTCGTAGAGGTCGGCGATGTCCGCAATGAGCGGGGTGAGATCCTGCACCGACATCTGCCGCCGGGCGAGGCCCGCCTCGGCGCGGCTGATTTCCAGGGCGTTGGACAGCATGACCTGCAACCGCTCCGCCTCCAGCCCGATGGCGGCGAGAATGTCCGGCCACTCCTCGTTCGGCACGTCGCGGGTGATCGCCTGGTCGATGCGCGCGCGCAGGCGCATGATGGGCGAGCGCAGGTCGTGGGCGAGGCTATCTGACAGGATGCGCAATTCCTCGACCAGCGTGCCGATGCGGTCCAGCATCTCGTTCACCCGCCCGCCCAGCTTGTCGAAACTGTCCCCCGACCCGTCGAGCGGTACGCGGCGCGACAGGTGCCCGGCGGCGACGGCGGCGGCGGTCGCGCTGATCTGCTCCACGCGGCCCTCGATCACGCGCACGGCCAGCCATGCGCCGAGCAGGGCGAGGGGCAGGGCGAAGAGGATGGATTTGAGTGCGGCCTCCGTGATCGCCTCACGCAATGCCTCGCTCCGCTGGTTCGCATGGCCGACCAGCAGGCGATAGCTGCCATAGACAGGCTGCACTGCGATGGCGTAGCGCCGATCCTCCTCCTGCGCCGCATCGGGGACGCGGATGACCAGCCAGTGCGCTTCCCCGCTGCTGTCCAGATGGAGGGGCCACTGGGTGATGTTGCCCGCGACGATTCGTCTATGCCCGTCAGACAGGGCGATGATGTCGCCGCGTCCGGTCGGCGCGTGGAGGCGGGAGAGGAGCGCCTTCCGGAACTGCGGCAGGCTCAATTCCTGCGCCTGATCGACGAGATCGTTGAGGAGCTGCGTCGCGACGCTCTCGTCACGGGCGTCGATGGCGCCGTGTAATTGCTGCGCCACCACCGCCAGCATCGCGCCCACCGTGCACAGCTCGATGATGACGATCAGCAGCAGGAAGCGGACATGGGCGGAGCGCGCCCAGGGGGGGAGGCGGATCATGACTTTCATTCTACACAGGCGGGGAGTGAGGAGGAACGGTTTCCTTCTGCGTCATCCCAGCGTAGGCTGGGATCTCAGGCGATGGTGTGCTGCTGATGGAGATCCCAGCCTTCGCTGGGATGACGGGACAGGTTCACCCCCCGGCACCCAACCGATACCCCGCGCCGCGCACGGTCTGGATCAGCGGAGCCTCACCCTCGCCGTCGATCTTGCGGCGCAGGCGGCTGATGTGGACGTCGATCACATTGGTCATGGGATCGAAATGATAGTCCCACACGCCCTCCAGCAACATCGTCCGCGTGACCACCTGCCCCTGATGCCGCAGCAGGAATTCGAGCAGGCGATATTCGCGAGGTTGCAGGTCGATGGAGCGGCTGCCCCGACGCACTTCGCGGCGCAGGAGGTCGACGGACAGGTCGGCGCAGGTCATCCGCGTCTGCACCTCCGCCCCGTCCTGCCGCCGCCGCATCAGCAGGCGGTCGAGCCGCGCGGACAGTTCGGCAAAGGCAAAGGGCTTGACCAGATAATCGTCCGACCCGGCGGTCAGCCCCGCGACCCTGTCGTCCACGGAACCGAGGGCGGAGAGGATCAGCACCGGCACGTCGATCTGCGCGGCGCGCAGGGCCTGCAGCACCGCCATCCCCTCCATCCCCGGCAGCATCCGGTCGAGGACCACCGCGTCATAACTGCCGTCCGTCGCCATGAAGAGGGCGTCGCGGCCATTGCCGACATGGTCGACATTATGGCCCAGCTCCTTGAGGCCGGAGACAACATAATGGGCGGTTGCGCTGTCATCTTCCGCAACCAGTATCTTGCCGGGCATGTCGCTCCTCTCGGTCAACTGCCCGGCTCCTTATCATGGGCGGCGCGGCGCACCTAGCCGCCCCGTCCCGATGGCGTATTGGCGGCCACACCAGTAGTGGGGCCAGCGGTGATGCCGCCGCCGACCGCCTGATACAGCGCAACCGTGTCGATCAGGCGGGCCGCGCGCGCCTGCACCAGTTGCGATGCGGCCTGCGCCGCGCTGTTGCTGGCGTTGAGCAGGGTGAGCGTGCCGACGCCGCCCAGTTGCAACTGCCGATGGGTGAAGCCGAGGTTGCGCTCCGCCGCGTCGCTGGCGCGGGTCGCGGCGTCCAGCGCCTGCGCGTCGGTCGTGATCCCGGTCAGGCCATCCTGCACGTCCGCGAACGCTTGTAGCACCGCGCCGCGATATTGCGCCTTGGCAGCATCCAGCGCAGCCTCCGCCGCATGCTGCTTGTGGAGCAACTGGCCGCCGTGGAATAGCGGCTGGGTGATCGCGCCGATGATCGAGAAGAACGGATTGCCGTTTGCGAACATGTCGCCGAAATTGGTCGAGATGCCGCCCGCGACAGCGGTGAGTTGCAGCAGCGGCAGGCGCGCCGCGATGGCGACGCCCACATCCGCGCCGGCGCCGCGCATATTCGCCTCCGCTGCGCGCACGTCTGGCCGGTTGGCGACGATCTGCGCGGGCAGACCCACGGGCAGTGTGGCGGGCAGTTGCAACTCGTCCAGCGTCGGCAGTTTCGGCATGGCCGATCCCGGCGCAACACCGATCAGCATCGCGATCAGGCTGCGCTGGTGGTCGAGCGCGCGGGTCAGGGTCGGGATCGTCCCCTCGGCATTGGCGAGCGCGGTCTGCTGCGCCGACACATCCGATGCGCCGATGTCGCCCAGCTTCTGCCGCTTGAGCAGCAGGTCGAGCAGGCTGCGGTTATTCTCCACGCTCTCCCGCGCGGCGTCGAGCTGCTCGGCATATTGCGCATGGCTGACGACGGCGGTGACGAGATTGGCGACGATCATGTTATGCGCGGCGTCGCGGCGATGCGAGGCCACCTCTGCCTGTGCTCGCGCGGAGCGATATTGCGACTTCAGCCCGCCGAACAGGTCGAGCGGATAGCTGACGTTCACGGTCGCCGTGTGCACCGTGTAGAGATAGACCTGATCGTCGCGCAGGACGTTGGCGAGCTGCTCCGACGTGTTCTGCCGTTCCGCCGAATAGTTGAGGTCGGCCTGCACCGACCGCGCGCCATTGGCGACCTTGGCCTGCTCCCGCGCCTGACGCAGGTTCGCGTCCGCCACGGCAAGGTCGTTGTTGGCGACCAGCGCCTTGTCGACCAGCGCGTCGAGCGAGGCGCTGCCGAACAGGCGCCACCAGTCGGCCTGCACGATCGCGCCCGGCTCGATGGTCTGGGCGGGGCCGTTGACGGGCGCGATGGTCGCCGGGGCGACCGGCGGGGCGAGCGAGATGTCGGTCGTCGGGTGCTGCGGCCCCATGGCGCAGGCGCTGAGCGCGAGCAGGGCGGGGCTGGCGAGCAGTCCTATGCGGAGAGTCTTCATGCGGGCACCATGTCGGGAGTGGTGGTGTTGTCGTCGCCCGGTTCGGGCGTGCGGGTCGGAATGCGCGGTTCCTCATGCTCCGGGCCGTTCAGGTCCGGGTGCAGCTCATCCCCTTCGCTTCCCCGTCCCCCATGGCGCGAGAAGCGCGCGATGAGGGCGGGCAGGACGAGGAGGATCAGCACGGGGGCCAGCGTCATGCCGCCCACGACGACGAGGGCGAGGGGCTTTTGCACCTGGCTGCCGATGCCGTTGGACAGGGCGGCGGGCAGCAGGCCGATGGCCGCCGCGAGGCAGGTCATCGCCACCGGGCGCAGGCACTTCTGCACTGTGATGGAGATGGCGTCCTTGCGCGCCACGCCATCATCGACCGTCTGGTTGAACGTCGTGACCACCAGAATGCCGTCCATCACCGCGATACCGAACAGGGCGATGAAGCCGATGGCCGCGCTGATGGAGAAGGGCGTCCCTGTGATCGCCAGCATCACCACGCCGCCGATGATCGCCATGGGAATGACGCTGAACGACAGGAGCGTGTCGATGATCGAGGTGAAGTTGGCGTAGAGCAGCACGAGGATGAGGCCCAGGCTGATCGGCACCACGACCGAGAGGCGGTTGATCGCATTGGTCAAGTTTGCCAGCTCGCCCGCCCATTCCAGGTGATAGCCCGGCGGCATGGTGACGTTCTGCGTGATGCGCTTCTGCGCCTCGCCGATGGCGCCGCCGAGATCGCGGCCACGGACCGAGAATTTGATCGGCACATAGCGTTCCTGATGCTCGCGATAGATGAACGACGCGCCGGAGGTCAGGCTGACCTTCGCCACTTCGGACAGCGGCACCTGCACCTGTCCGGTGCCCGTCGGCGACGGCGCGCCGATGGTGATGCGGCGCAGCGCCTCAAGGCTGTCACGCTGGCCACCTTGCAGACGGACCGTGATCGGGAAGTGGCGGTCGGTGCCCTTCTCGTACAGGTCGCCCGCATCCTGACCGCCGACGGCGGCCTGAATGGTGGTGTTCACATCGTCGGGGTCGAGGCCGTAGCGCGCGGCGGCGACCCGGTCCACGTCGATGCGGACGGTGGGCTGGCCGAGCGGATAGGATACGCCGAGGTCGGCGATGCCTTGCGTCTTCTTCATCTGCGCTTCGATCTGGCCTGCGATCTTCTGGAGCGTCTCCATGTCGGGACCGAAGACCTTGACCGAATTGGCGCCCTTCACGCCCGACGAAGCCTCATCGACGCCGTCTGCGATATATTGGCTGAACTCCAGTTCGACGCCGGGGAACCGCTTTTCGAGGCGATCCTGGATCTCCTTCGTCAGCTTTTCCTTGTCCATGCCCTTGGGCCATTCGTCGAACGGCTTGAGCGGCGTGTAGAATTCGGCGTTGAAGAAGCCGGTCGGATCGGTGCCGTCATCCGGGCGGCCGTGAGTCGACGTGACCTTGGCGACTTCGGGATAGCTGGCGATGATGTCGCGGATCGCGTTCACCGTCGGCTGCCCTGCTTCCAGCGAGATGGATGCAGGCAAGCTGGCGCGGATGTACATATTGCCTTCTTCGAGGTGGGGCAGGAACTCGATGCCGAGCGACCGGCCCGCCACGATGGCGACGAAGAACAGGAGAACGGCGCTGCCGATGGTCAGCAGGCGGTTGGACAGGGCGAACGACGCGGCGGGGTTATAGATGCCGCGCAGCTTGCGCACGATCCATGTCTCCACCTCGTCCAGCTTGTCGGGCAGCAGCAGCGCGGCGAGCACCGGGGAAACGGTGAAGGTCGCGATCAGGCCACCGATGATGGCATAGGCATAGGTCTGCGCCATCGGGCCGAAGATGTGGCCTTCCACGCCGGTCAGGGTGAACAGCGGCAGGAAGCTGGTGATGATGATCGCGGCGGCGAAGAAGATGCCGCGGTTCACTTCGCTGCCCGCTTGCAGGATCGCACCGAAGCGGGTGGCGAGGGTCGCATGGGTACGCCCCGCCTGTATGCCCTCGGACCTGCGGACAAGATGGAGGAAGATATTCTCCACCATGATGACGCTGGCATCGACCACGAGGCCGAAGTCGACCGCGCCGAGCGAAAGCAGGTTGGCGGAGTCCCCCTTGGCCACGATGATCAGGATGGCGAAGGCAAGGGCGAAGGGGATGGTGAGGGCGACGATGATCGCGGAGCGCAGGTTGCCGAGGAACAGCCATTGCAGCGCAAAGATCAGCGCGATGCCCATGCACAGGTTTTCCATGACCGTATGGGTGGTCACGCCGATCAGGTCGGACCGGTCGTAGATGCGCTCCAGCTTCACGCCCGGCGGAAGGATGCCGGTGGTGTTGATGGTCTTCACCTCGTCCTGCACGGCCTTGATGGTCGGCATGGACTGAGCGCCGCGCTGCATCAGGACGACGCCCATGACGACGTCATTGTCGAAGCCTTCGCCTGCGATGCCGAGGCGGGGGCTGTTGCCGATGTTGAGGGTGGCGACGTCCTTCACGAAGACGGGCGTGCCGTTCACATTGGCGACCATGGTGTTGTTGATCTGGTCGGCGGACTGGATCAGGCCGATGCCGCGCACGATGGCGGCCTGCGGGCCGAAGTTGATGGTCTGGCCGCCGACGTTGCCGTCGGACTTGCCGATCGCCGCAATTACTTGCTGCACAGTCACGCCGTGCGCGTTCAGGCGGCCATTGTCGACCGTGACCTGATAGTCGCGCATCTTGCCGCCCCAGCCGGTGACGTCGACGACACCCGGAATGCGCTTGAAGCGGCGTTGCAGCACCCAGTCCTGCAGGGTCTTGAGGTCCATGACCGAATAACCGGCGGGCGCGCGCAGGCGATAGCGATAGATTTCGCCAATGGGCGAGGTGGGGCTGATCTGCGGCTGCGCGCCGGCGGGCAGCGTGCCGTTGAGCTGGCCGAGGCGGCCCAGCACCATCTGCTGCGCCATCTGATAGTCCACGTCATAGGTGAACTGGATCTTGATGTCGGAGAGGCCGAAGAGGGAGATAGACCGGACCGCCGTGATGTGCGGAATGCCCGCGATCGCGATCTCGATCGGCATGGTGACGTTGCGTTCCATCTCCTCGGCGGAGGTGCCATTGGCTTGCGTCAGCACCTCGACCATCGGCGGAACGGGGTCGGGATAGGCCTCGATATTGAGGTTGTAGAAGCCGATCCCGCCGGCAAGGATCATGCCGACGAGAAAGACGATGATGAGGATGCGCTGCCGGAGCGCAAAGCCGACCAGCCCGTTCATGCGCCCAGGCCCGCTTCGTTCACGAAGATCGCGCCGCTGGTGACGATGCGCTCGCCGGGCTTCAGGCCGCTGAGGATGGTGTCAAAGCCGTTGGCGCTGTCGCCGACCTTGACGAGGCGGGTCCACAGCAGGCCCTTGCGGCCCACGACCCACACACGGGCGCTGTCGCCTTCATGGATGACGGCCATGGAGGGCACGAGCAGCGCGGAGCCGGTGGTGCGGCGACGGATGGAGAAGCTGGCGAACATCTGCGGCTTGAGCGACAGGTCGGGGTTGGCGACGGTCGCGCGTACCGGCAGGCGGTGGGTGTTGGGGTCGAGTTCGGGCGAGACATTGTCGATGGTCGCGTTGAACACGCGGCCCGGATAGGCGGGCGTCGTGACCTGCACCGTGTCGCCGACATGGACGCTGGGCGCGTCGCCTTCGGCGACCTGAGCCACTAGCCACACGCGGCTGAGGTCGGAGATGGTCATCAGCGGCGAGGAGCCGCCCGCCGTCACATATTGCCCCGGCGCGACATCGCGGCTGGCGATGGTGCCAGCGACGGGCGAGCGATAGACACTCTTCATCGAACCACCCGCCGGATTGCCGAGGATGGCGAGGCGGTCGCGCGCGGCGGCGGCTGCGGCGTCTGCTGCGCGCATGTTCGACTGCGCGGCGATCAGGTCGGCCTGCGCCTGCCGGAAATCCTTCTCCGCGCCGCCTGCCGTCTGGAAGATCGCCTGCTGGCGGGTCGCATTGGCCTGCGCGGTGCCGAGCTGGGCAGCGGCGGTGGCGCGCTGCGCGGCGGCGGCGAGCGAGGCGTTGCGGGCCTCCACGAAATCGGTCGAGCTGATCGAGAAAAGCGGCTGGCCCTGACCGACATGCTGGCCCGGCTGGACATAGACGTCACCGATCTGACCGGAGACGGGCAGCAGCACGGGCGTCGAATGGTCGCCGTTGACCGCGATCAGGCCGGTCGCCTGCACGGAATTGGGATCGGTGCCGGTGCCCACCGTCTGCGTGCCGAGCTGGCGCATCTGGTCGGACGTAGGACGGAAGGAGCCGGGCGGCGTCTTGTCCTCCGCCACCGGCGCGGGCTGCATGACCCAGGAGATCAACGCAATCGCGATATAGAGTATGACGGCCGCAGCGGCGCCGATGCCGAGCAGGCGCATCTGCTTGCGCTTGGTCAGGCTGATGGCGGGCGGCAGGGCTTCCAGGGTATGGGAATCGGACACGGCGACGCTCTTTCAATCTCTACAAGTGTGTCGCCTTCTAGAGATCGCCGGTTATCATCAGCCCAACCGCGACATTAAATATAGTTCATGTTGGGGAAACAGGACTGCGCGGATTTGCGCCGCGGCCATGCAGGATGGCCCGCCTGAATTGCGTAAAATTTGTAATTCGTGTTGCCGGGACTGCGTGCCTCTGGACATGGGGCGATGCGTTCCCATGTGTGGCGGAGCATCCCGCCGTTCAGGACACCCCCATGGCCAAATCCAAACTGTTCGAACCGATCACCATCGGCGCCCACACCCTCGCCAACCGCATCGTGATCGCGCCGATGTGCCAATATTCGGCTGTCGACGGGCGGATGACGGACTGGCACGCGCAGCATCTCGGCACGCTCTCGCAGTCCGGCGCTGCGCTGTTGACCATCGAGGCGACGGCGGTCGAGCCGGAGGGACGGATCAGCTACGCCGATGTCGGCCTGTGGGACGACGCGACACAGGCCGCCATGGCCCGCGTGGTCGAGAGCGTGCGCCGCTGGTCGGACATGCCCATCGCGGTGCAGCTTGCCCACGCCGGGCGCAAGGCATCGACCGACCTGCCGTGGAACGGCGGCAAGCAGATCGCACCGGACGGCGCGAATGGCTGGCAGACATTCGGCCCGTCGTCCGTGCCGTTCGCGGCGGGGGAAAATCCGCCGGTGGCGCTCGACCGCGCCGGGCTGGACCGCGTGCGCGACGCTTTTGCTGCCGCCGCGCGCCGGGCCGCCGCCATCGGCATCGACGCGGTGCAGATCCATGTCGCCCATGGCTATCTGCTGCACGAATTTCTCTCGCCGCTCTCCAACCGGCGGGACGATGACTATGGCGGCGGCCTCGAAAACCGGATGCGCTTTCCGCTGGAGGTGTTCGACGCGGTGCGCGCGGCGTTCCCGGCGGACCGGGCGGTGACGGTGCGCGTGTCGGGCACGGACTGGGTCGAGGGCGGCTGGGACGTGGAGCAGACGATCGTCTTTGCACGGGCGCTGGAGGCGCGGGGATGTTCCGCCATCCATGTGTCGAGCGGCGGCCTCGACCCGCACCAGCAAATCCCGGTCGGCCCCAGCTATCAGGTGCCGCTGGCCCGCGCGGTCAAAGAGGCGGTGGACATGCCGGTGGTCGCGGTCGGCCTGATCACCGATTTCGAACAGGCGGAGGCGATCATAGCGACCGGCGATGCGGACATGATCGCGCTCGCCCGCACCGTCCTCTACGATCCGCGCTGGCCGTGGCACGCCGCCGCGCATCTGGGCGCGCAGGTGAAGGTCGCGCCGCAGTTCCTGCGCAGCCAGCCGAGCCGCTATCGCGATTTGTTCGTGGCCTGATCAGCCAGCCTCCCTCGCGACAGCCGGATTAAGCACCGCGTCGGGCACCGCATCCGGGGTGCCCGCCCTGGCGCGGCGGCTGCCGGTCAGGCCGAACAGGAGCGCGCCGAGCAGCGTGCCGACGACGGAGATTATCAGGAACGGCGTGTAACTGTCGGTATAGTGCAGGGTGATGCTGAGGATCACCGATCCCGCCGCCGTGCCCAGCCCGATCATCATGGTCAGCAGGCTGAGCAGCAGGCTGAAATTCTTCATGTCGAAGCGACGGGAGATGAGATAGGCGCCCACGTCGCTCTCCGCCCCCTGCGCGAAACCGATGACTGCGATCCCCGCCGCCAGCACGCCGAAGCTGGTGACATGGGAGGCGAGCACGAAATAGCCGATGGCAGGCAGCCCCAGCGTGGCGATGGCGACGAGATGCGGCTGCACCCGGTCGAGGGCGAGGCCGCTGAGGAACCGCCCGACGATGACCCCAATGGCGTAGAGCGACATCATCCATGTCGCGTGGGCGCTCGACACGCCGCTGTCCATCACGACCAGTTTCAACTGGGAAGAGGCGAACACGCCGGGGATATTGACCAGGAACATGCCGCCGATGATGAGGATCAGCGTCGGATGGCGCAGCAACTGGCCGAGTTCCGCGCGGGACAGTTTCGCGGGCGGTGCCTTGTCCGCGACCGGGGCGCGTCGCTGGTGACGGCCCATCATGATGATGGCGGTGAGGCCGCCGAGGCCGGTGAGAACGGCCATGGCATAATAGCCCGCGCGCCACCCCTCCGCATCGATCAGCGCCCCCATGGTCGGCGCGGCGATAGCCCCGAACAGCGGCGGCGCGGTCATCACCAGCGAGAGGGCGATGCCACGCGCGCTGTCGAACCGCTCCACGATCACCCGGCAGAACACGAGCGAGGTGGTGAGGATGCCGAACACATGCTGGATCATCCAGATCGCAAAGAATTGCGCGATATTGCCGGTCATGAAGGTGAAGGCGAGGAAACCCAGCGGCAGCGCGCTGAACCCGATGATCGCCGCCGGGCGCGACCCGAAGCGGTCCGTGAAGCGCCCCGCAAAGGGTACGAACAACATGTTGATCAGGGGCACGGAACCGATCAGCGCGAACTGCGCCTTTGACCAGCCAAATTCCTGAATGAGCGCGGGTCCGAACAGGCTCATCGTATAATGGCTCAGCGCCGAGCCGAGGCCCATGCCGAGACTGGCCGCGAGCAATGGCTGCCAGTGCAGCCCGAATTCCCTACGATACATGGCGCCCTCTCCAAGGCGAATCCGTGCCGGATTCTTGTCGGGCGCAGAGTGCCTCAACGAACCGGCGGCGTCATCCCTTTATTGACACCGGATCGTATCTTTTTGTTGATCAAGGGCCAGCGAACAGCAGGGCGGGGGCTTCGAGCAGCAGCTTGATAGCCTGAACAAAGCGCGCCGCGTCGGCGCCGTCCACGACCCGATGATCGCAGCTGATCGACAGGTTCATGAGCCGGGCGCGGCGGATCTTGTCTCCGTCGCCATCGAAGACAGGGCGCTCGACGATGCGGTTGGGGGCGATGATCGCGACTTCCGGGCGGTTGATAACGGGGGTCGAGGCGATGCCGCCGAGCGTGCCCAGCGAACTGAGCGTCAGGGTGGAGCCGGACAGGTCTTCACTCCTGGCCTTGCCGGTGCGGGCGGCGTCGGCGATGCGGACGATCTCCTGCGCCAGTTGCCAGATGTTG
>DASVNT010000119.1:0-3036 GCA_036383715.1 Sphingobium sp.
CGATCGCATCGGCATCATCAATCATGGCAAGCTCATCACCGACAAGCCGACCCGCGAGCTGATCGCCATGGCGCAGGAAAAGGTCGTGCAGGTGACGGTGGACCGCGACATCGACGCCGCGCCGCAAGCCGCCTGTTTCGAAAAGGTCGAACTGTCGGACCCGCGCACGCTCACCATCACCTATATGAAGGACCGCGCCAATGCAGGCCAGGTGCTGAGCGCCGTGCAGGCGAGCGGCCTGTCGATCGTCGACGTGGTGACGCGCGATCCTGACCTGGAGGATGTGTTCCTGAATTTGACGGCGGCAGCCGAGTGACGGGCGAGAACTTTCCAGTTCCCCCTCCCGCAAGCGGGAGGGGGTTAGGGGGTGGGCAGGAGCGCCCTTTCAAAAACAGGAACACCGCCCGCGCCAAACAAATCCGCAATAGCGCACCTCCCGCAGAGCGCCTGCTCTGGGAACAACTTCGCAATCGCAAGCTGGGCTTCAAGTTCAGCCGCCAAATACCCGTTGGCCCCTATTTCGCTGATTTCCTGTGCCGCGAACTCAAACTCATTATTGAACTGGACAGCGGCAGCCATGATCAAAGGGTGGAATACGACCTCCGCCGGGACGAATACTGTCGCGCATTGGGTTATGATATCTTGCGCTTCGGAAATCTTGATGTGATGGAAAACCTTGAAGGCGTGGTGTCGCAAATCCACGCGACGCTTGCGCTGGCCCACCCCCGGCCCCTCCCGCTTGCGGGAGGGGAGTGAGTAACAAGATGCCCACCACCACCTATGACGTCGTCATCATCGGTTCCGGCGCCGCAGGCCTCACCGCCGCGATCGACCTGGCGCAGGACCGCAAGGTCGTGGTGCTGGCGAAGGCCGCGCTCGACAGCGGTTCCACCAACTGGGCGCAGGGCGGGATCGCGGCGGTGCTCGACGCGGGCGACAGTTTCGAGGCGCATGTCCATGACACGATGGTGGCCGGAGCAGGCCTCAACAATCGGGAAACGGTGGAGTTCGTCGTTTCCGAAGCGCCCGCCGCGATCGACCGGCTCGCGAAACTAGGCGTGCCCTTCAACGGCGGAGAGGAGTTCGGCGAACGCTGGCATCTGACGCGGGAGGGGGGGCACAGCCACCGCCGGATCGTCCATGTCGACGACGCCACCGGCCATGCGGTGCAGGTGGCTCTGTTGAAGGCGGCGCAGGCCAACCCCAACATCACCCTGCTGGAGGATATGGTCGCCATCGACCTCATCACCAGCCGCCATGGCGAACGCTATTCGGGCGACGGCCATGTCTGGGGCGTCTACGCCTTCAACAAGAAGACCAAGCATGTCGACGCGCTGCTGGGCCGCGCGACGATCCTGTGCACAGGCGGCGCGGGACGCACCTATCTCTTCTCCACCGCGCCACGCGGCGCGACGGGCGACGGCATCGCCATGGCCTGGCGCGCGGGCTGCCGCGTCTCCAACATGGAGATGAACCAGTTCCACCCCACCTGCCTCTACAATCTGGAGGTCAAGAACCTCCTGATTACAGAGGCAGTGCGCGGCGAAGGCGGGCATTTGAAGCTCCCCCCCGGCGTGCCAGGCGGCGGACAGCGTTTCATGGATCGCTTCGACAAGCGCGGCGAACTGGCCCCGCGCGATATTGTCGCCCGCGCCATCGATCATGAAATCAAGCGGCTCGGCCTAGACTATGTCCACCTCGACATCAGCCACAAGCCGACCGAATTCGTGCGCACCCATTTCCCGACCATCTATGCGCGGCTTCTGGACCTGGACATCGACATCACGAAAGAGCCGATCCCGGTCGTTCCGGCGCAACATTATACCTGCGGCGGCGTGGTGATCGACCTTGACGGGCGGACCGACATGCCCGGCCTCTATGCGGCGGGCGAAGTCACCGAAAGCGGGCTGCACGGCGCCAATCGCCTGGCGTCCAACTCGCTGCTCGAATGTTTCGTGTTCGGGGAAGCGGCGGCGCGGCACATCCGCGCCAACTGGGACAGCCTGCCCCCGCCCCCGCCCATCCGCCCGTGGGACGAAAGCCGCGTCACCAACAGCGACGAAGAGGTCATCGTCCAGCATAACTGGAAGGAAATCCGGCGCTTCATGTGGGACTATGTCGGCATCGTCCGCACTACCAAGCGGCTGGAACGCGCGCAGCACCGCATTGATCTGCTGTCCAAGGAAGTGGACGAATATTACGGCCACTTCCGCGTGACGCCGGACCTGATCGAACTGCGCAACCTGCTGGAGGTCGCGCGGCTGGTCGTTCGCTCGGCGTTGCGGCGCAAGGAGAGCCGGGGCCTCCATTATACGCTCGACTATCCGAACATGCTGCCGAACGCGGTGGATACGGTGCTGACGCCTTAACGCATCATCGTGTTCCTGCGCAGGCAGGAACCCAGTCCCGCCGTCTGAAAGTCATCGCAACGCTGGAACTGGGCTCCTGCCTTCGCAGGAGCACCTAACGTCAAGATCGGAGAAAATCCTTCAGCAGCGCGACGAAACGGGCTGGCTGGTCGGCCATGACGACATGGCCGCTGGGACCGACCGGCAACAGCCGCGCGCCCTTCTTCCCGGCATAGGCGGCGCGGAAGGTGCGGCCGATCTCGGCCGCCTGCACCGGATCGGCTCCCACGGCGTAGACGACGTCCAGCGGCGCGTTCATGCGCCCGAGTTGCGGCCCCAGATCGACATTCGCCAGGTCGCGCAGGGCATTGGCGATGACGTCGGGATCGCTGCCCTTCGCGCCCGGAGCCTGCGACACGATCTGGGCGAGATAGGCGCGCCCGGCCTTCGTCCCTGTGAAATATTGGCCGAGCTGGTCGGCCAGATAGCCCATCCCGCGCGCCGTGCCGCCAACCATCGCCGCCCCTTCCGGCAGCATGTCGACGACCATCACCCGGCCCGCCAGCCCCTTAAGCCCCAACATCATCGCCAGCGCGCCGCCCATGGAATGGCCGACGACGGCAGGATGGACCAGGCCCGCCGCGCCGATATAGCGGGCGATCTCATCGGCGAGCGGCTGGACCAGCGG
>DASVNT010000120.1:0-2596 GCA_036383715.1 Sphingobium sp.
CGCCTCCAGCGTCGCCCAGCCCTATTCCTCCGACTACGCCCTCGCCAATATCCGCATCGAACGGCAATGGGACGACCTGCGCTTCGTCTCTTCGACCGGCTATGTCCGCAACATCCTGTCGGAAAGCTACGACGCGACCCAGTCATACACCCCCGACAGCCTTTTCCGCCAGCGCAACCGCGTCTCGATTTTTTCGACCGAAAACCGCCTTGTGCGCGATCTCGACAATGGCCTCGGCTGGATATTGGGCGCGTCCTATCTCGAAAGCACGTCCCACATCAGCCGCTCGCTGACCTCCTATGGACCCGCCCCGGTGATGGTGGAGGTGATCCCCGGCGTTCCGCTCTACGGCGGCGGCTTGCCCGCCACCGCCACCGGCGTGCGCAACCAAATCCGCGAAGCCACTTTATTTGGCGAAGCCTCGTTCGAGCCCGTGCAGGGCTTCGTCGCGACGCTCGGCGGACGCCTTACCAACAGCCGCCTGTCGGGCCGCGCGATCGACCCCATCCCCCTCCTGTCCCCCACCCTCATCGCGTTGGCGGAGGCGCGGGCGAACCGCAACGAAACCATCTTCCTCCCCTCCTTCTCGTTGCTGACCGACGCAATCCCCGGCCTCACCTTCTACGCCCGATTCCAGCAGGGCTTCCGCCCCGGCGGACTGGCGGTGGATGACCAACATGTCGCGCGCTTCAGCAACGACCGCGTCTCGACGGCGGAATTCGGCTTCCGCAAGGGCGTCCCCGGTCGCGATCTCATCGCGCTCAGCGCCAATTTCGCCTATACCGACTGGAACGACATCCAGGCCGACGTGATCGACCGCATCGGCATTCCCACCACCGCCAATATCGGCGACGGCCGCATCTATACGCTGGAAGGCCGCATCGTGGTCCGCCCACTGCCCAATCTCACGCTGGACGGCAGCATCATCCACAATGACAGCCGCCTCAACCGCCCCACAAACTATGTGCAAATGCTGCGCTTCGCGGGCCAGTCCCTCGCGCTCCCCAACGTCGCCAATCTCGGCGGCCGGCTCGCCATCGACTATCGCACGCAACTCAGCGATGCCGCCAGCCTGCACCTGAACGGCACGGCCAGCTATGTCGGCAAATCCCGACTCGGCGTCGGCCCCATCCTCGGCCGCACCCAAGGCGACTATGTCGACACCGCCCTCACCGCCAGCCTCGCGCGCGGCCCGCTCCAGCTTTCCCTCTCGCTCACCAACCTGCTGGACAGCGCCGGCAACCGCTTCTCGCTCGGCACGCCGTTCAACCTGGGCGGCGACTACATCACCCCCCTGCGCCCCCGGACGCTGCGCATCGGCCTCGATTTCGCTTTTTAAGCGCCGTCGCATTTTCTCCGACGGTAAAACCGATCCCGTAACGTCTAGCCAATGAACTGACGGGCCACACCCCTGACCCCTCGCGGTCCGCCAGTCCGCCATAAGGGCTCCATCCCCCGGAAGCCCGTGGCGCACGGAAAGGGACGCCGCTTGCTCCTCAAGCGGCGTCCCTTTTTTTGCGCCAGTGATCGGATCAGAATAGTCTTACGAGTGCACGGCAAAGTCGAAGATACGTGCCCCATCGGCGTCGTTGGCCCGTAGTTCCGCACCCGGCGCCACCTTGAACCCGCCTTCTTTTAGAGCGTCACGCAGAGAATCAGGATGCCCTCCCCCCACCTCCGTTCGGGCTGAGCCTGTCGAAGCCCTTCTCTTTCTTTGAAGAGAAGTGGAGCCCTTCGACAAGCTCAGGGCGAACGGATGCTGAGGTGATCTCGATATAACGTGCGTCACCCCAGAGCATAATGGCCGAAGTCTCGATCTCGGCGTTCACCGCCTCACGCCGATGCCCGCCTGAAACCAATGCCGTCATCGGGAGCGCCCACCCCAGCAACGCAAGCCTAACAGCCAAATTGCGCGCCACCTTTGCCGCCCCCCACATTCGAGGTTAGTTCAGTGGCTTAGAGAACATTTCGCTTCAGCCAAGCGCCTTGCGAACCAACTCGTTGACAACCTGCGGATTGGCCTTGCCCTGCATCGCCTTCATCGTCTGTCCGACGAAGAAGCCGAACAGCGCTTCCTTGCCCGCCTTGAACTGCGCGACCTTGTCGCCATTGTCGGCCAGCACCTTGGCCACCGCCGCCTCGATCGCGCCGGTGTCGCTGGTCTGCTTCAGGCCCTTTTCCTCGACGATCTTGGACGCGCTGCCGCCGGTTTCGAGCATGATCTCGAACACCTGCTTGGCGATGGTGCCCGAAATCGTGCCGTCCGCGACCAGCGCCAGCAACTCCGCGCCCGCTTCCGGGTTTACCGGGCTGTCCTCCAGGCTTTTACCCAGGCGGTTCAGCGCCCCGTAAAGCTCAGACAGCAGCCAGTTGGCCGAAGCCTTAGCGACCTCGCCCTCGCTCTTCTTCTGGATGCGCGCGCCCTCGGCCAACAGCGCCTCGAACCAGCGCGCCGTATCCGCATCGGCGGTCAGCGTCGCGGCGTTGTAGGCGGAAAGGCCCAGATCCTGCTCATAGCGCTTGCGCTTGACGTCCGGCAATTCGGGCAGCGACTGGCGGCACGCCTCCAGAAACGCATCGTCCAGTTCCAGCGGCA
>DASVNT010000121.1:0-6228 GCA_036383715.1 Sphingobium sp.
AAATACTTGCGTTCCGCCGATGCCATCGGTAGGGAAAGCGCCGTTCGCGTATCGGCCTCTGGCCATCCGCGCGGACGATGATCGCGTCGGTTCCCCGGAGACGGGGATTAAAATGGGAATGCGGTGCGAGGGCCTTGGCCCTTTATTCCGCAGCTGTCCCTGCAACTGTAAGTGGCGAGCGCGATATACATGTGCGGACGGGCATTGCCCGAGCCGTCAGCCACTGGGCCGGACGCTAAATCCTGCGAGGCCTGGGAAGGCCGTATATCAAGCAATGACCCATGAGCCAGGAGACCTGCCGGCGTCTGGTCGCTCTTGCCTTGGTCCAGGGGATGGCCGCGGCACGGTGTACTCCGTCTGAGCGACGAACGAGCGGCAGGAGCCGCAACGGTGGGTAACTGCCGGTCGCGTTCGCGCGCCCGGTTCCCGTCGTTGTAACGGTTCGGGTTATGTTACCCGGCCTGTTCCTCACCGTTCGTAACTTGCGATCGCGCCGCACCTCCGATGAGGCATGCGGCCACATGAGACGATGGGGGATAAGAATGACCGGTTTCAATACGGCTGCCTGCGCGGCCTTCTCTATTCTTGCGCCGACGCTGTTCGTCACGGCGGCTTATGCGGAGGCGCCCGACCGCGCACCCGCCGACGTATCGGCGGCAGAGGGCGACATCATTGTGACCGGCGTGGTCGATCCGCTGCGCCTCAACATCAGGTCGCAGAGCGCCAGCCGTCTCGACCTGACGCCTCTGGAGACTCCGGCCAGCGTGGAGACGATCGACGGTGACGCGATCCGACTGCGCGGCGACCTGACTATTCAGGACGCGGCGGCTCGCGCCACGGGGATCGTCAACACCTCCGGCGTGTTCGGCTATGGCCTGTCCGCCCGCGGTTTCACCGGGCAGAACAGCGTGATGACGCTGTATGACGGCATGCGCATGTACAATAATACGCTGACCTTCCCCGCCGACCCTTGGATGGCGCAGAGCGTCGAAATCCTGCGCGGCCCGGCGTCGGTCCTCTATGGCGAGGGTGCGATCGGCGGTGCGGTGAACGTGGTCCGCAAGCAGCCGGGCGAGACGCTGGAGGTCAGTGGCCGCGCGGGCGTCGCCTCTTTCGGTTCGTACACCGTCGCCGGGGGCAGTGGCGGTCCTCTCAACGATGTCGTCGCCTTCCGGGTGGATGGCAGCTATCGTCGCTCCGATGGCTGGATGGATCGCGGGCGTAGCAGCGCGCTGGCGCTCTCGGCGTCATTCCGGTTTCAGTTGTCGCCCGACCTCCACCTGACCGTCTCCCATGACTTCAGTACGCAAAAGCCGCGCACATGGTTTGGCGTGCCGCTGGTCGGCGGGGTTCTGGAACCGTCGATCCGGCGCAATAATTACAACGTGACCGACGCCGATCTGCGCTTCCGGGACCATTGGACGCAGGCAAAGCTGGAATGGACGCCGAGCGAGGCGGTCAGCGTCGCCAGCACCTTCTACGCCCTGCGCGCCAACAAATATTGGCGCAATGCGGAGAATGTCACTTATGTCCCCGCCGCGGGCGGCAACCCTGCGCAAATCCGCCAGTCGAGCTTTCTGGAGCTGTTCCATGTCCAGAAACAGGTCGGCAACCGCACCACGGCCACGATGAAGCACGGGCTTGCCGGGCTGAAGAACCAGTTCGTCATCGGCTTCGACGCCAACCGGATCAGCTATGAGAATATCAGCAACAGCGGCAATAATGCGACCCGCCTGATCAACGTCTATGATCCCGCTCCGGGCCTGTTCATCGACCAGCCGGGCGCGGCATCGACCAAGACCCGCTACATCAACCGCATCAACCAATATTCGGTGTTCGCGGAGGATCGCCTGACATTCAGCGATGCCTTCTCGCTGGTCGGTGGCTTGCGCTACGACCGGCCTGAAATCACCAAGGCCGACTATGTCAACGCCGCCAACAACTTCACCGGCACTCCCGACGCTGTGACGTGGCGCGTGGGTGCGGTGTATAATCCGATCCCGACGCTGTCGCTCTATGGCCAATATGCCACGGCGGCGGACCCGGTCGGGGCGCTCGTTTCCACCAGCTTTGCGCAGCGCAACGCCCTGCTGTCGACCGGACGGCAATGGGAGGTGGGCGTGAAGCAGGTCTTCTGGGGCGGGAAGGGGCAGTGGACCTTTGCCGCCTATGACATCATCAAGAAGAACCTGCTCGTCACCAACCCGGCGGATTCCAACAATCCTTTCCAGGCAGGCCAGCAAAGTTCGCGCGGGCTGGAGGCCAGCCTTTCGCTGGAGCCGGTCAAGACCCTGAGCTTCACCCTCAACGGGTCGGTGCTGCGCGCACGCTACGACGATTTCCGGGAGCCGGTGTCGGGCGTGCTGGTCAGCCGTGCGGGCAACCGGCCTACCAATGTCGCGGCGGTGACGGCCAATGCGTTCGTCTCGTGGGAGTTGCTCAAGGGCGTGGTCGTCGATGGCGGCGCCGGCTATGTCGGCAAGCGGTATCAGGATGCGGCCAACACGCTGGTTATTCCCGCCTATACGCTGACCGACATCGGCATCCGCTGGCAGTTTATCGAAAAGGCCAGTGTTTCCGCCCGCGTGCGCAATGTCTTCGACGAAACCTATGTCCGGGCCACCTATGGCGCGTCGCAGTGGGTGCTGGGCGATCCCCGCACGGTCGAGGCGACGATCAATGTCGCCTTCTGACGGAGCGGCGACCCAAATCCCCGGCGCGGCATGGAAGATCGCGAAACGCTGGCTCTACGTCTTCCACCGCTGGACCGGCATCATCCTGTGCCTGTTCTTTGCCATCTGGTTCATATCGGGTGTGGTTATGATGTATGTGCCGTTCCCCTCCTTTCGGGGGCCGGAACGGGTC
The DNA here is from genome assembly GCA_036383715.1 of Sphingobium sp. Classification (GTDB taxonomy): domain Bacteria; phylum Pseudomonadota; class Alphaproteobacteria; order Sphingomonadales; family Sphingomonadaceae; genus Sphingobium. The sequence goes on from DASVNT010000121.1 coordinate 2,866, forward strand.
GCGACCGCGCCCGCCATCGACTGGGGACAGGTGCGGGTGCGCCCGGACGTGGCTCTGGGTACTCTGAAGGAAAAGGCGTTCCCCGCCGAGATGCGGCTGGGCATGACGGGCGGCGAGCCGGTCTACCGCTTTGTGACGGAGGATGGCCGCCGGGCAGTGTCGGCCCTGACCGGGCAGGAAATCCGGTCGGTGAGCGCGGCGCGGGCGCAGGAGATTGCGGCAGCGCTGGGCCACGCGCCACCCCTGTCCGTCGCGTCGGTCGATCAGGACCAGTGGGTTGTCACGAAAGCCTATAAGAAGATCGCCCCCTTCTGGAAGGTGCGGCTGGCCGATACCGCCGGGACCGACCTCTATATCAGCCAGTCCACAGGCGAGGTCGTGCAGAACACGACGGCGCATGAACGCTTCTGGAACTGGCTGGGTGCGGTGCCGCACTGGATCTATTTCGAGGCGCTGCGGGTCTATCAGGAACCGTGGCGGCAGACGGTGCTCTGGACGTCGGGCATCGGCATGCTGGGCGGTGTCGCCGGCATCTGGATCGGTCTGCTGAGGGTGCGGCTGGCCAATCGCTACAAGTCGGGATCGGTCAGCCCCTATCGCGGATGGATGAAGTGGCACCATGTCGTCGGTCTTGTCGGCGGCCTGTTCCTCGTCACCTGGGTATTCAGCGGCTGGATGTCGATGAGCCCGTGGGGCGGGTTTCGCGATGTCGGCGGTGAAGGGATAGCGGACCGCTATCGGGGCGACCGGCCCGGTTTCGCCGCAACCGAACTCGGCCCGCTTGCGCAGGCCGGGCAGGGTGTCTCGGAAGTGCGCTTCGCCTATGTCGGGGGCGCGCCAGTCATAACGGTTTTGCACGCGGGCGGCGCGGAGAGTCTTCTGGATGGAGCGTCGGCCCGGCGGCTCGTCATAGCGCCGAATCGGATCGAGACTATCGCCCGGCACGCGATGCCAGCGGGTCGGCTGGTCGAGGTTCAGCGCCTCTATTCCTACGACCGTTACTGGTATGGCACGGGCGATCCACGCAGCGACGCTCGTCCGCTGCCAGTGTTGAGGCTGAAGTTCGACGATCCCGGCCAGACATGGCTTCACATCGATCCGTCCACGGGTGAGCTTCTGGCGCAGATGGGATCGGGCCGCCGTACCTATCGCTGGCTGTTCGGGGCGCTGCACAGCTTCGACCTGCCGTGGCTGCTGATCTGGCGTCCGGTGCGGGACGGGTTGATGTGGCTTTTGTCCGCCGCCGGGCTGGCAATCTCGGTGAGCGGCATCGTCATAGGCTGGCGGCGGCTGACGTTAAAGAAGGGCAAGAGAGGACGATAGAAAGGGTTCTACAGGGTTTTGGGGGCATCTGCGGCTGGAAGATTTTCGTATCCTCCGCCGCAGCAGCCCCCTCGTTCACGCTGAAATCTGTTCCTTCTGGATTTCTTCCATCCCCTTGATCGTCGTGCGGTGCAGGACGCGGCCCGACGTGTCCTTGTACGGAAGCGAGCGGTGGAGAAGGCCGGGATTGTTGAACATCACCATGTCGCCTTCCTTCCAGCTATGGCGATAGGTGAACTGCGGCTGGGTGCAATAATCCAGCAGATCGTTGAGATATTGCAGTCCTTCCTCATGCGGCTTGCCGACGATGTCGAAGGCGGTGCCCCCGATCAGCAAGGATGTGCGGCCGCCCTGCTGGTGCCAGACGAGCGGATGCTCCGTCGGCGGAAAGAAGGCCTGCCAGCGGTCCAGTTGTTCCTGCGTCGGTTCGTCGTAGAGCTGGCGCCCGATCGCCTCGAAACAATGTTCGACGCGCAGGGATTCGATCTCGGCCTTCTTCTCGTCGGACATTGCTTCATAAGCGGCGTAGAGGCTGGCGAAGTCGGTTTCGCCGCCTTCGTCGGCGGGACGTTCGCATTTCAGCATCGTCGACTTGCCGGGCAGATTGTAGGACGTGCCGTCCATGTGCCAGATGTCGTTGCCACGGATATAGTCGAGCTGGTTGGCGTCCTTGTCCTTCTTCTCGATGCGGTACATGCCCTTGGCGCTGGCCTCGGACGCATCGGCGGTCGCCGCCAGACTGTGATTCTCACCGAAATAATCGGACAGGCCGACGAACTGGTCGTCGGTCATATGCGCCTCCGGAAAGACGAGCACATTATAGGTGTTGAGCGCGTCCAGAATCTGCTCCGGCACGCCCTCGTCGAGGAGTCTGGTGGGGTCCACGGTCACATAGGCGCCGATGCGCTCGTTGATGGGTTCAATCTTGATCTGCGTCGTCATCGGCCAGCCTCTCGATCGCCGCTTCCTCAGCGAAAGCGGGCTTTGTCTGCATTCCTATGCACGAATGTAATCCTCTCCGGCGTTGATCGCAATCGTAGTGGCTTCGGGTCGACATAATTTTCTTTGCCCCCGCCGCTTCAGAGCCGGAAATCCTCCGGCGGGAAGAAGATCGGCGGCTCCTCCGGCGCCCATGGCGCGACGCGCAGCATGATCGTGGTGAAGAGTTTCGACCTCAGGCCTGCACCCAGCCACGCCTGTACAGATGGCAGCGGGAGGGCGTCGAACCAGTGCTGATCCACCGCGGCGAACTGGCGGACGAAGGGTAATATGGCCGCATCCGTCAGTCCCCATGAGGGACCGCTCAGGCACGCATCCGTGGCCAGTCTGCTGTCCAGCATCTCCATGAACGCCGCCGCAGCGGTCCGATGGGTGAGGGCATCCGAACCATGGCGCTCAGGATATTTATAGCGGTCGAGATCATGCTTGAACGGCCCGTCGTTCAGCGCGATCAACGCCGGATCATCCCGATCCAGCCAGCCCTCCGGGTCATTGCGCGCCAATGCGCTGCGCATGATGTCGATGCTCTGATCGATGACCGTGCCGTCGGGCCGAACCAGCACCGGGACGGTGCCTTTGGGCGAGGCTGCGAGCATGGCATCCGGCTTCGCGGACAGCTTGACCTCGCGCAGTTCGACACGGGGCCCGCTGACCGCAAGAGCGAGGCGCGCCCGCATCGCATAGGGGCACCGGCGAAAGCTGTAGAGAATCCCGTATGTCATCCTGATCCGTCAGGTGTCGCGAGGTGCCCCCTTGTCAGGCGGGAAGCGCCAGTCGCGGGGACGGGGCAATCAACGCCGCACCGTCGGAATAGTCCACCTCATAGCGCGCCGCGAGGGAGCGCCACCACTCATCCCGCTCGAAGATTTCGATCGCGTTGGCGGCATGCGCCTGCGCCAACTCCTGCTCGTCCGTGGCGGCATAGCAGCGAGCCAGATAGAGTTGCCCGAACGCATGGTCGGGATATTTCTCGCACACATTCTTCATATAATGGATCGCGACATCGTAGCGCCCGATGCGCATATTGTAGTTTTCGATGAA
>DASVNT010000122.1:0-5083 GCA_036383715.1 Sphingobium sp.
GGGCGGAGAGGCTCATCATCCTGTCGGTGCTGGCGCTGGGCGGTGCGGTGGCGCTGAAGCTGCACGCGCCGCTGGTGCTGGCGGCGGGCATGGCGGGCCTGTTCGGTTTCGCGCATGGGCTAGCGCACGGGCTGGAGTCGCTCGGCGGGCAGGCGGCGTTCACCTTTGCGGGTGGCTTCCTCGTCGCGACGGCGCTGCTGCATGGCGCGGGCCTCGCTCTGACGCGCCGGGTTCCGGCGGGCTGGGTGCGGGGCATCGGCATGGCGGGCGCGGGCTTCGGCCTGATACTGGCGGGCACGGCCTGAGGTCCGATGCACGGAACCCCGCCCTCCCCCACTGCACGCGTCGTCGCCAGGCGGCAAAGGATCGTCGGCAACCGGCGCACCTATAACCAGTGGGTCAATAACCAGACGCTGGAGGATTATGCGCTGCGCTTCACCGCGCGGCGCGCGCGCATCTGGTCGCCCGCATGGGTGGCGAACACCGCGCTTGGCTCCATCGCCTTCCTCGCGTGCGAGGCGATCGGGGCGACGGTGACATTGAGTTACGGTTTCACCAGCATGGCGCTCGCCCTTGCTGCGGCGTCCGTGATCTTCCTGATCTCCGGCCTGCCGATCTGCTATTATGGCGCGCGCTATGGCGTGGACATGGACCTGCTGACGCGCGGATCGGGTTTCGGCTATCTCGGCTCCACCATCACCTCCGCCGTCTATGCCAGCTTCACCTTCATCCTGTTTGCGATTGAGGCGGTGATCCTGTCGGCGGCGCTGAACCTGTGCTTCGGCATACCGCTGGCCATCGGCCATATCGTCAGCGCCCTCGTCGTCATTCCCATCGCGGCCTATGGCTTCCACCGGATCAGCCGGTGGCAGAACTGGACGCAGCCGATCTGGCTCGTGCTGCAACTCGCACCCCTGCTCTTTCTGGCGATGACCGGCGAGCGCGGCCTTGCCCTGTGGACCGGGTTCGAGGGGACGGCGCGCACCGGCCAGCTTGCCAGTTTCGGCGCGGCGCTCGCGGTATTCCTCTCGCTGCTGCCGCAGATCGGGGAGCAGGTCGATTACCTGCGCTTCCTGCCGGAGCGGGAGGTGGTGGGGCCGCGCCGCTGGTGGGCCGCGCTGCTGCTGACGGGGCCGGGCTGGATCGTTATCGGCGCGCTCAAGATCGGCATCGGCTCCTTCCTCGCCGTATGGGCGCTGTCCATCGGCCTCAAGCCGGTCGATGCTGCCAATCCGACCGCGCAATATTTCATGACCTTCACTACCCTGCTCGCCTCGCCCGGCGCGGCGGTGGTGGTGACGGGCATTTTCGTGGCGCTCTGCCAGATCAAGATCAACGTCACCAACGCCTATGCGGGGTCCATCGCGTCCTCCAACTTCTTCTCCCGCCTCACCCACCGCCATCCGGGCCGCGTCGTGTGGCTGGTGTTCAACACGTTGATCGCGCTGATGCTGATGGAAGGCGGTATCCAGATGGTCGTGGAGCGCGTGCTGGCGCTCTACAGCAATTTCGCGGTCGCCTGGTTCGGCGCGGTGATCGCGGACCTGATGGTGTCCAAGCCGCTGGGCCTCAGCCCGCCGGGCATCGAGTTTCGCCGCGCATACCTGCGCGACGTCAATCCGGTCGGGGTGGGCGCGATGCTCGGCTCGCTCCTCTGCTCGACACTCTGTTTCGTCGGAGTCTTTGGCGAAACAGCGCAGATGTTCTCCCCCCTGATCGGACTGGCGGTGGCCTTCACCCTCGCGCCCCTGATCGCATGGGCGACGGGCGGGCGGCATTATACCGCGCGCCCCGCGGACCATTTCGATGCGCCCGAATGCGACTGTTCCGTCTGCGAGAACCGGTTCGAAGCGCCCGACATGGCCTATTGCCCCGTCTATCAGGGCGCGATCTGCTCGCTATGCTGCACGCTCGAAGCACGCTGCCATGACGCCTGCAAGGAACGGCCCCAGTCCATCGACCGCTTCGCCGCCGCCGTGCGTCGGATCATCCCCGCGCCGCTGACCGACATCGTCTATGCCCGCGTGGTCCGCTTCGCCATCGCCTATGCCGTCACGATGGCGATCATCGGCATCGTGCTGCTCCTGATCTTCTACCAGCGTGCCGGGATGGGCGACCAGTCGGCGGAACTGGCGAGCATATTGCAGACCGTCTTCCTCGGCCTAGCCGCCGCCGCCGCATTCGCCGTCTGGTACACCGTCCTCGCCCGCGAGAGCCAGCGCGCGACGGAGGAGGAATCGGAACGCCAGACCCAGATGCTGCTGGACGAGATCGAGGCGCACGCCCGCACCGACGCCGAACTGCAACGCGCCAAGAACGCGGCGGAAGCCGCCAACCTCGCCAAGAGCCGCTATATCGTCGGCGTCAGCCACGAGATACGCAGCCCGCTCAACACCATCTCCGGCTATGCGCAGCTTGTGGAGCGCACGCAGGACAAGCCGGTCGCCGACGCCATCCGCGTGATCCGGCGCAGCGCCACCCACCTTTCCGATCTGGTGGACGGGCTGGTCGATGTGTCGCGCATCGAAAACGGGTCGGTGCGCATCTCGCGCGAGCGGGTGAACCTGTCCGAACTGCTCGACCAGATCGTCGACATGTTCCGCGTGCAGGCCGCCGCGCGGGGCATAGAGTTCGAACATAGCCGCGCCGCCCACCTGCCCGACTGGGTTTACACCGACGAGAAAAGGCTGCGCCAGATTCTGATCAACCTCACCTCCAACGCGATCAAATATACGCCCTCCGGCTCGGCGGGGCTGAGCATCCTGTGGCGCGATCCCGTGGCAGAGTTCGAGGTGCGCGACACCGGCGTCGGCATCGCGCCGGAGCATATCGAGCGCATCTTCGAACCGTTCGAGCGGCTAGAGACGATGCGGGGGCAACCGGGCGTCGGCCTCGGCCTCACCATCACCCGGCTGCTGGTCGACATCATGGGCGGATCGCTGACCGTGGAGAGCCAGCCGGGCGCGGGCAGCACGTTTCGCATGAAGATGTTCTTTTCCGAAGCCCCGCCCAAGGTCGGCAATGCCGCGCCCGACCCCCGCTCGCGCCGCTATGCCGGGCGGCGACGGCGCATACTGGTGGTCGATGACGACAGCGCCCACCTCGACCTGATGCGCGACCTCCTCTCCCCCATCGGTTTCGACCTCGGCTTTGCGAGCGACGGGCAGGCGGCGGTGGAGGCCTTTCGCCACGGCCCGCCCGACCTCGTCATCATGGACATTGCGATGCCGGTCATGACGGGATGGGAGGCCGCGCGGGCGATCCGGGCCAGTCATGGCGACGAGACGCCGATCCTGATGGTGTCGGCCAATGTCCATGATTTCCAGCGCCGCCGCCTGCCCGACGACCCGCACGACGACTATCTGGTCAAGCCCTATGAGATTTCGGTGCTGCTCGACCGGATCGGCCTGCTGCTCGAACTCGACTGGGAGGAGACGGCATGACCGCGCCCCCGCTGCCCGTCATCCTGATCGTGGACGACGATCCCGACGCGCGCCTGCTGCTCCAGAATGTCGTCGCCGCCAACCACCTCACCCCCCATGTCGCGGGGGATGGGCAGGAGGCGCTGGACAGTATCGCAGCGACCATGCCCGACCTCATCCTGCTCGACGCGATGATGCCCGGCATGGACGGGTTCGAGACATGCCGCCGGATCAAGGGGATCGAGGGTGCGGCCCATGTCCCCGTCATCTTCATGACCGGCTTGTCGGAACCGGAACATGTGATGAAGGGACTGGCGGCGGGCGGCGTCGATTATGTCACCAAGCCGCTGGCCATCGACGTGCTGATGGCGCGGGTGCGGGTGCATCTGGGCAATGCGTACAAGACGCGCAGCGCGTTCACCGCGCTCGACACTCTGGGCGGGCGGTTGCTAGCAGCGGGGGCGGACGGGACGATCCGTTGGGCCACGGGGGAGACGCAGAGGCTGCTGGACGACCTCGACCATGAGACGATGGGTGCGCTGCGCGGGGTTCTGGCCCGGCGCGCGCTGCGGGCGGAAGCGGGGGGACAGGACGAACAGGACGAGATGCTGCCGGCGGGGGCGCAGAAATTCACGCTCGGCTATCTGGGCGCGGCCTCACCCGGCGAACATCTGTTCAGCATCGCCCGCTCGTTCGAGGGGATGGAGGCGCAGATGCTGTAACAGGAACTGGCCCTCACCCCGCGCGAGGCCGATGTGTTGCTGTGGACCGCGCGCGGCAAATCCAACAAGGACATGAGCGAAATCCTCAACATCTCCGCGCGGACGGTGAACAAACACCTCGACCATATTTTCGTGAAGCTGGGTGTGGAGAACCGCGCTTCGGCAGCGGCGGTGGCGACGCGCGCGCTGTCGAAGCGGAACTGACGCATCCTCTCCCAAGGAAAAAGGTAAGCCCCGTCGCTATTCGCGGCGGGGCTCCCTTGGAGGCTGCATTTCCGTTTTCAGGAAAGCCTGCACTCCTAACTTCCACGTCGATTTCTCGTCAGTGGAGATGGGATAACGGGCGACGGCCCCATTGGTTCCGCCGACCCCGAAAAAAATTCAGTCGCGCAGGAAACTGCCCATCAGCGTCTTGAGGTCGGCCTCCGGGCGCGCGCCGTAATGGCTGATGATCTCCGCCGCCGCAATGGCACCCATGGCGAGACACTCGACCGGCCCCTTGCTGGTCACATAGCCGGACAGGAAGCCTGCCGCGAACAGGTCGCCCGCGCCGGTGGTGTCGATCACCTCCTTCACCGGAGCCGCGCCGCATTCGAACCGCTCACCGCCCTTGATGGCGATCGCGCCCTTTTCGCTGCGCGTGACGACGAGGGTCGGCACCTTGGCGGAGAAGGCGGCGACCGCTGTCTCGAAGTCCGTCACCTCGGCCAGCGACATGATCTCCACCTCATTGGCGAACAATATGTCGATCAGACCTTCCTCGATCAGCGCGCGGAAGTCGTCGCGGTAGCGTTCGATGACGAAGGCGTCGGACAGGGTGAAGGCGACCTCGCGTCCCGCATCCCGTGCGGTGGCGATGGCGCCGCGCATGGCCGCGCGCGGTTCCTCTGGATCCCACAGATAGCCCTCCAGATAGAGGATGCGGGCCGAACGGATCAG
>DASVNT010000123.1:0-26733 GCA_036383715.1 Sphingobium sp.
CTCGCCACCCGTCAGGGCAAGGCGATCCGCTTCCAGTCCAGCGACGTGCGCGAGTTCCAGAGCCGCAACTCGACCGGCGTGCGCGGCATGTCGCTCAAGAACGGGGACGCGGTCATCTCGCTCTCCATCCTGCACGGCATCGCGACCGACGGCGACGAGCGCGAGGAATATCTGCGCTTCGCCCCGTGGAAGCCGGATCGCGAAGGCAACCACAGCCTCGACGCCGCCCGCTTCGAGGATATGGCGAAGCGCGAGGAGTTCATCCTCACCCTCTGCAAAAACGGCTATGGCAAGCTGTCCTCGGCCTATGAATATCGCCGCACGGGTCGCGGTGGCCAGGGCATCACCAACATCGACAATATCGATCGCAACGGCGAGGTCGTCGCCTCCTTCCCCGCCACGCGCGGCGACCAGTTGATGCTGGTGACGGATCAGGCCAAGCTGATCCGCATCGGCCTCGACAGCCTGCGCGTCATCGGGCGCAGTTCGTCGGGCGTCCGCCTGTTCGACGTGGCGCAGGACGAACATGTCGTGAGCGCCGCCAAGATCGAGGAAAGCGACGAGCCGGAAGGTGTCGAGGGCGAAGCGCCCGATGGGGCGGAAGCGCCCTCGGAAGAATAAGGAAAACGGCCCGCCCTGACACGGCGGGCCTTTTTATTGGTGTGGTGTTGGGGAGGATTGGGGTGGGTTTGCGCCAATCCAAGCCGTTAGGCAGCGATTTTGCCGCGCCAAAAAGCGGACATTCAGATTACGACTGTGCTTGGGACTTTGCTGCCGTTTCAGACGGCTTGGGCGAAGGCAACTGTTGGCGGAAGCTGCCGTTCCTGCTGCCCCTAGGCGATCTACAAAAGAAGTTGGGTTCCTCGCCGCTTAACCGCTTAACCGCTTAACCGCTTGACCGCTTGACCGCTTGACCGAACAGAACGCGGCCTCGGCGGCAACCGAAATACTGCACAGGAACGGTGCCGGCCGGCGCCGCAGTTATGGCGATCCGGTTTCCGGCGCCTGCTCCTCGAGCGTGATGCGACTATGCGTGGACGACGTCATCGGTCCCGGCAATGTCAGGCTCGCCCGCCGCCTGATGCAGTATAATGACGGCGGTGAGGGCCGGCAGGACATGTTCGATTATATCAAGATGTTCTACATCCCGATAAGCAAGCATGTTAGGAACGGGATGCTGCCGTCCGTCGCCGTCGAACGGCAGCGGACTTTGATGGCTCACCGCGTCTAGAAAACTAGGGACTGTTCACATAACATGTGAATGTGGAAATTTTAAAGAATACGCTGCGCTGGAACCACGATGGCGACACGCAGAGGAGGTGGTCGGTGACGCATGCAAATCCTTACCAACGGCACGAACTTCGGCGTTACAGTTATGGTTGGGAGGCGCTTCAAGGGCGCTCGGGCAAGCATCTCGATATTGGTTGCGGAGACGGTGAGTTCCTCAACGCTGTCCAAGCTACGACAGAACTTGATTGCTTCGGCATAGACGCGCACGAAGGCTATTTGGCTGAAGGAAGACACGCCTTTCCGCACCTGAAGCTCGAGCATGCCCCGGTCGGATCGGTGCGGCTGCCCTATCAGGACGAGACATTCGACTCTGTTACACTGCTGGATACTCTCGAACACGTACCCGACGACGAGGCATGTCTACGTGAAATTGCTCGCGTCCTGATGCCTGACGGTATTGTGGCAATCACGGTGCCGCGCCTGCACATCTTCAGCATACTTGACCCCGGCAACGCCAAGTACCGCATCCCGCGGATTCACCGCTGGATCTATTCGCGGCGTTTCGGCGCGGATGTCTATTATGAGCGCTTTGTCGACACGTCCAATGGAATGCGCGGCGATGTAGCGGTGCAGCGCAATGGGCACACTAATTACCGGCCCAGCGACCTCCTCGCGATGCTGCGATCCTGTGGTTTCGAGCCGACCGAGGTTTCCGGCGCAAATCTGTTCTGGCGCTTCTTCCACGTCCCCGCGCTTCTGGTGAGAAGCGAACGCCTGCGAACGCTGCTCGAGAGGATCATCTACTGGGACGGCGTTTTCTTTCAGTCGGCCAATCTGCACATCACCGCGCGGAGGCTTGGCAAGGTGTGAACTTACCGATGCGCGGGTTCGGGCGTTTCAGTCCATTCGCAAGCCTCTCGAAACCAGTCCAATGTTCGCTCCAGGCCTTCCTCCAAACCGATCCGGGCTTCCCAACCAGGCAGTATGCGGCGCGCCAAACTGAGGTCGGGTCTCCGATGGGTGGGGTCCTGGGGCAAAGCGTCCTCATATTTGACGGTTATGCCGGGGACTATCCGCCCTATCGTGTGGACGACATCGATCACCGGAATCTCCGTGTCATTACCGATATTGAGCGGGCCGATATAATCATGATCGTCTAGCCAAAAATATCGCGCCAAAGCGTCGACAATATCGTCCACATAGCCCCAGCTTCGCGATTGCAGCCCGTCTCCGTAAATAGTGAGGGATTTGCCTGTCAGCGCCTGAACCAGAAAATTCGGCACCGCGCGACCATCATCGACCTGCATGCGCGGGCCACAGACGTTGAATAGCCTGGCTACCCGAATTTGAACGCCGGTCGAGCCATGAAGCTCGAACAGCATCGCTTCGGTGCAGCGCTTCCCTTCGTCATAGCACGCGCGGGGTCCGGTACAGTCTACCGCTCCCCGGTAATTTTCCGGCTGAGGCGAGATGGCCGGTTCACCATAAACCTCCGAAGTGGAAGTGAAGCCAAATCCTCCGCCAAAACGCAATTTGTCAAGCAGGTTGATGGCACCGTTCACATTGGCCTGAATCGTCCTGATTGGTTCCTGTTGATACCAGCGCGGAGAGGCTGGCGAAGCGAGATGGAATATCTCGTCGAACTTTTCCGTGGTATGAAAGGTTTCTGCATCAGCCTCTTCAAAGCGGATACGATCATCGTTGATCAAATTATCGATTTTGCCGGTCCATAAATTGTCTACAACGACGATAAATTCGAGATCTTGTCGCCCCAATAGGCGCTCAACAAGATGCGATCCCAAGAAGCCGGCGCCTCCAGATATGAGAATCTTTTGTATTCGACGCTCCAATATTTGACCCGTTGAATGCCAGGTGGCATGTGCAAAAATACCATGTGGTCGTCATTCTGAATAGTCCGGGGGAGACTATGAATCCACTCGTTTTGCTCGGTGGCAATGGATTCATCGGCACGGTGACGACCCGGCGTTTGGCTGGGCGATATTCCGTCGTCGTTATGGATCGGCAAGCGGCAGGAACTACAATCGAACCCGCGTTGCGAGCATCCTTCGATCATATCGAGGTCGATTTGGCGCAGGATGAGACCGAATTACCCGCCGGAACCGTCGTGGTGATGATTGGGGAAAGTGATGTTCGTCCGCTCCATCTCTGGACCCATTTCCGAGACAACTGCGTGCCGATCATGCGCCTGGCTGATCAGCTTCGGGATCGTGCGGTGGTCCTTCTTTCGAGTGTCGAGGTTTATGGAACCCACATTGGGCCGATAGATGAACAAACGCATGGGCATTTATCCGCATCCGAAGCGGACCTGTCGGCCTGGTGCGACTATCTGCTATCGAAACCTCTGGGAGGCGATTGTGACATCTTCGCCTGTTCCCTTTTCGATGCGATGAGTGGACGCGATCCTGACGGTCGCTGGACCTACGCGCTTGCCAAACGGCTCCAGGAGATGATGTTGTCTCGGCTGGTCGCGGCGGACCGACTTCACATCCTCCGTTTGGGGAATGTCTTTGGGGTGGGCCAGCATCGTGTGCTCTCCCGTTTCGTCACGCGGGCACTGCTGGGAGAACCGCTGCATGCTACGGATACGAGCCGCTCTTTCGTTCCTGTGGATCAAGTGGCCGAAGCTATCGAGCGTTGCGTGGATGGTACGATTCCGGCCGGTTGCCATCTATTGGGCGGGTTGACTTCGACACTTCCGACGCTGGGACAGCGCGTGATCGACCATCTAGATAGCGCCGCGCCGCTTATGGTGTGCGCCCGCTCGCCCGACGAGGTGCCGCGCGATGTACGCTCGACCACACTTGCGTCCCTGCTGACGAAACGGGATGTGGATGCCGAGTTGTCGGACTTCATCCGCACGCAGGCGATGGAGCAGGCGCCTCTAGGCAAGTCTGTGAATGTGGTGCAGCCGCCGCGCCCATTCCGTCCCGATGTTGTGGCTGCGCGGCAGACTATAGCGTTGCGGTCTGGCGCTCTCAAATATGGCAACCGCTGGACCCAGCGCCTTACCGAGCAGTTGTCGGAAAGGCTGGAATTGGGGCCGGATCGCATGCTGTTATTGACGAATTCGGGGACATCGGCGCTCCGTATGGCGATCGTCGCGACGGTCGGCGCAGCCCGGCCCGGCGATATAGCGGTGCTCCCCTCCTTCTCCTTTGCCGCCACTGCGGAGGTTCTGGCGCAGTTGGGTTATCGGCTGCGCTTCTGCGACATCGACTCGCGGGGCTGGACGCTCGATCCTGCCCATCTTCGGCAGGCGCTTCTTCCGGGCGATTGCAAACTGGTGGTCGGCGTGGATGCGCTGGGCAATCCGATGGACTATGTTGCGTTACAACAGGTGTGCGCCGAGTTCGGCGTTCCTCTGATTGCCGACTCGGCACCGTCGCTGGGAGCTGCGTATCATGGCCGCCCTGTCGGCAATCAGACTGCCGCTCATGCGTTTTCGATGAGCTTTGCCAAGGGCGTGAGCGCAGGCGGAGCCGGGGGTTGCCTGATCCTAGACACGGATCGCGTCGCAGGGCTTTCAACGGGGCCGAACTGGTGGCGTTCTTCCCAGATGACGGAACTCGCGGCGATCGTCGCTTTGGACCTGGTGGAGCAGCTGGACGTGCTGGTCGAGCGTCGCCGGGCGGTAGCGGAAATTTATGCTTCGCTGGAGAGGCTGGTCCAGCCGCAGCGTATCACAACCAATGCGTCGCACGGCTGGGTCCATTGGGCCGCCTGTTTCCCCGGCATGGACCGGGACAGGGTTGCGGATGATCTGGCCCGGCTCGGCATCGGTACAAAGCCCTATTACGCGCCCGCCCTGCATCGACTGGACTGGGAAGGCATGGCGGAATCGGGAGGGGATTTGACGACGACCGATCGAATCTGCGCCGATGTACTTGCACTGCCGATGAGTTCCGAAATGACCGTGGGGGAAGCGGAGCAGATCGCCCTTGCCGTCACCCGCGTCGTCCAGAAGAATGTCACCGATGCCAACATCATGGTGCCGCCGCAGATACAGGTCATCGCGACCTAAGTCGCGGCGCGGACGCCCCCGACAAGAAGCTGCTTTCCGAAATCGACAAGCAGGTCTTCCCGGGCAAGCTTGCGCTCTATTTCCAGTTGCCCCTCATAATCCCGTGTCAGAGCCTCCATGAGGCGCTCCCGCCCCAGTGCGGAAGCCCCCACGAGCAGGCCATGGCTGCGCAACTGCTCGAAACCGGCTTGCCGGAATGCCTCCTCCAACACCGCCCGGCTGAACAAATGCAGGTCGGCGATCAGGCCATGTTGCGTCCACAGTCCCCAGCGGCTCTCCATTCGCTCCAGCGCGGCTTCCGGCTCGCCGCGCGCAATCATCTCGATTCCTAGCGCCGCTGCAGAATCGGCGAGGACGAACAACGGCGCGCCGGGTCGAAGCCAGCCTCCGATGCGGCGCAGGCTGGCCGTGATGTTGTCAGAATATTGCAGCGATCCCATGGCGAAGGCACCGTCTATGCTTGCAGGAGGAAGTTCCGCATCCTCGACGCGAGCGTGGATCAGGGTAAAATCGCGCCCCGCCATGCGAACCTGCGCATGGCGCGCCATCTCGTCGGCGGGTTCAATGCCCACCATCGCATAGCCTCTGTCGCTAAGTCGTTCGGACCATCGCCCCACACCCGCGCCGACGTCCAGCAACCGCGCCGGTGCGGAAGGCATGGCCGCAGTCACGATCTCCCACGACAGATCGTCATAGGCCCTGCGATGCGGCACGTCGAAATGCGCATCATAGTCGGGAGCGAGCGCATCATATAAGGCATTGCTGGATCGCATAACTTTCATCTCCCCAATCTCTTCAGGCCAAAGCGCCAGCACAGATCATCCATATAGCTGCTCCCCCGCCAGCGCAGGTTGAGCGCATAGTTGCTACCGCAGCCGACACAGTCCTTTCGGAACAGGCGGGTATGTTCGTCCTTATAATCCTCGCCATCGACGATTTCGCGCAAGGATGTGGTGCGGACATTATGGTGCGGATCATGGCCCCAACATCCGCCGACTCCCCCCGTGGAGTGGATCATCAGCTTTAGCTGGGATTCTGCGCAGGGCAGATCGGTCTGGACAAGGGATGTGAAGTGGCGCCGCAGATAGGCCAGTTCCGCATAACGGGGCAAGCCGTCCCTGCGCCGGCGCAGAAGCACTTCGAGCGCTTTTAGTGCCGCATCGACCTCCGGCTGGTCGATCTGTGCCTCTCCGGTGACCTGCTGGTCCCGGAACAGGAAGGTGTGGTCCGTGGCGAGGTTGAGATAGAGCTTCACGTCGAGCGACTGCGCCAGTTCGGCAATGGCAGGCAGATTGGCGATATTACTGCGCATGACGGTGAAGTTCATGCGGATGGCGATGTCATATTCCTTACGCAGGGCGATCAGTTCCTGCAAATTGCGGATCGTCTTGTCGAAGGAGCCCGGCACGCCGCGGATGGCTTCGTGCGTTTCGCTGTCGGCTCCATCGACGGAGATGTTGAAGCTGCGGATACCCGCATCCAGAACGCGCGTCCGACGCCGTTGGTCCAGCAGAATGGCATTACTGTTCAGGTGCAGGGAGTGAATGCCGCTGTCGCGGGCATAGCGTATCAATTCCGGCGCATCCGACCGGAGTAAGGGTTCGCCGCCGGTGAAGTTTGCCTTGACGATTCCCAGTTCTGCGATCTGGTCGATCACCGCTTTCCACTCGTCTGTGTCAAGTTCCTTCAAGGTGCGGGTCCGCCAGCAGGCACAGCTAATGCATTTGAGATTGCAATTGTCCGTCAGGAACAGTTCCGCGACCAGCGGACGGACATGCAGTCGCGGCAAGAACTTCTCCTTCACCGCAAGGGCGCAGAAAAACTTGGCGAGACGAAGAGAGTCTGCGATCATGCCTCTGATACCAAAATGAAAGGATCCGAAATTCGGGGCGTATGGAATGGCAGTGTTATTTCATTGATGTGGAGGGTAGGTGGGCATTGTTTCGATGACAAGTGCGGGCGTCGATTCCGCCCGCAGTTCCGACAAGCCTGTCGCCCTGTTTGTTTCCAGCAGTGGAGGCGTACTTCTTGAATTGCTTGCGATTGAGCCGTATCTCCATGATTTTTCCATTGTCTGGGCAGTGGTGCGTGCATCCGATACCGAATCTGTCCTCGGGGGGCGAGATGTTCACTGGATCCCCGATCTCTCCCTGCAACGGCCGCATGTGATGATCCGCAGCATGATCGACGCTCTGTCCATGCTCGCGAAGATCCGGCCGGCGCTGATTGTGTCGGCAGGCAGTGGGCCAGCTTTTCCGTTCTTCGCGGCGGCAAGGTTGCGAAAGGTGCCGAGCTTCTGGCTCTCAACGCTCAACATTCACGATCGGGAAGGGCTGACCGCGCGGCTATGCTCCCGATTTGCAAGCCGCATGTTCGTACAGCAATCCTCTCTGCTGGCCAGCACGTCACGCGGCACATTTATCGGCGAGCTTTATTGATGACGGGCAGGCGGCTGAATATCGTGGTGACAGTAGGGATGGGGCCATGGCCATTCGACCGGCTGATGCACGGGGTGGCGCCGCTGTGCGACGCACATGACATTTTCGTCCAGTCCGGCACATCGACGATAGTGCTGGCATGCGAAGTCCGTGATTTCGTGCCTTTCGACGAACTGCAACGCCGTATGCATGCGGCCGACATCATCATCACCCATGCCGGTAATAGCGTAAGATTGGCGCAGCGCATGGACAAGCTTCCTCTCGCCATGGCGCGGGAGAAGCGTTTCGGGGAAATGGGGAACGATCATCAAGTCGCCTATCTGCGTCATGAGGAGGCTCTGGGCCGGGTGGCTGCAGCGTGGACACCCGAAGCGGTAAGTGCTCTGGTCGCCAACCGGGCGGAATGGGGCTTGCCCGATTCTGTCGAGCGTCCTGACCCGGCGGGCGGTGCTGCGATGCTGGTAAGCGCCTGGAAAAACATCCTCGCCAATCCCTTTTCTCGCCAGCGCGATCCTCTCTCGGCCTATCTCTGGGAAGAACTGAACCAGTCGGCCGGGCCGCATGTGCATATCGGTGCAGAGGAGGATGTCAGGCCGCTCATGTCAGTGCTGCCGAAGTTGCAGATCCACGTGCAGGGAAGCCCCTCGGCTCCCCTTGCCCCGTCATGCACATCGGTAAGTGCTGGCTTTGATCTGGATGGGGAGGCGATGAGGGCAATCGGACGCAGCTTGCCTTCCCAAGGGGCGCTGATCCTGTCGGGCAAAAGGCGCCGGTCGGAGGAGGCCATGATGAGGCTCGGTCTTACGGGGTTCCGGGTGCAGCGTCGCGACTATGCTTGGCGGACAGCGTTCGTGACGGCGCGGGCAGACGGTTCGGGAGCCGGTCGATCTTGACCGTCGGTGCCATTCTGCAATTTTGCCGTGCGGACCTATGTGTCGTGGTTCAGAAGACGGGCCGGTGACGGGGCCAGGCATGCGCATTCTGTCCGTGATGACGCAGGTGGAAACAGCCGGGGCGCAGGCCGTCGCGATCGACCTGCATCGCGCGTTCAAACGGCGCGGGATCGAATCCAAACTCGTCTTCCTTTACCGAAAGGATCAGTTGGCCTTTCCGCAAAACGATTATGAGTGCTGCGTCGAAGGGCAGCCGCGCGGGCTTGGTGCGATGCAGGTTTTTTCCAGGTTGCGACGCGTATGGAGAGATTTTGCGCCCGACGTCGTGCTTGCCCACACCTGGTATTCGATCAACTATTGCGCATTGGGCAAAATATCCGGCTTGCCCGGCTTGATGCTGCCCGTGCACCACAATCTTTACGGAATCTATCCTGCTTCATCACGGCTGTTCGACCGTTTGTGCAGGCGGATCGGCGTCTATCCGCGCGAACTGGCGATCGCCGAAGCGGTGGACCGCTCTTTACCCCATGTACGGATCCCCCGTGCCATCGTTCCCAACGGGCAAAATCTTCAGCCATCGCCGTTAAGCAAGCAAGAGGCGAGGGCGGTTTTCGGCCTGCCATCGGATATATTCCTCGTCGGTAATATTGGCCGTCTGGTCGAACAGAAGAACCAGATGTTTCTGGTCGAGTTGCTCGCACGAGTGCCGCCGGTGCATCTCGTGATCCTGGGAAGAGGCGAATTACGGGACGCTCTGCTTTCAAGGGCGGAGGCTTTGGGCGTGAAAGACCGGCTGACCATATTGCCCGGCATAGTGCGAGAGCAAGTGCCGGACATACTGGCGGCGCTCGACCTGTTTGCCCTTCCATCGCTTGAGGAAGGGCAGAGCATCGCAATGCTTGAGGCGCTCGGCCTTGGCGTGCCCTTTATCGGAAACGACGTGCCTACCATCTCCGACGTCCTAAACACTGGCAATGGAAGCGCTGGTATCGTCCTTCCGTTGGCGCTGGATCGCTGGCAAGAGGAAATCACGCGTCTCGTTTCGTCCCCGGCTGCCCTCGAACAACTGGCTACCGCCGCCTGTGCGCAAGGTCAGCGTTTCTCCGTAGACACGATGGTGGATCGCTATCTGGATGTCGCGAAAAATTCATTCCGCCCGGCCGTTTGAACAGAATTATGCAGGTGTGATAGGCGTGGAGGCAGTTTAGTTTCAAGGGAACACCAAGTTTCGTCGCAAGTATAGCGCAAGTCGTATTTCAATTTTTCTTCCTGCCAATATGCTTTTGATAGGAATACCTGTAAGAATACATCTTTCCAAAACCCGCAGAGAGGCTGGGTTTTCATTCGCACTTCAACCACGCGCGATGGAAATTTCCCAGTAATTTGAGTGCCCATCTTTGTCTCCTGTGGGGCACCACCTTTCTAAAGACACATAAGCAAGGCAATCCGGGGACTTCACTACGGAAGAGGTGTTCGCGTAGGAATGAACCGCCCCGGGTTTGCTGGAGGCTCCAACTTCTGAGTATTCGCGCCTCCCCGCCAGTAACCGGACAGACTGAAATCGGCCAAAACTCCCCCAACAAAAAAAGGGCCGGTCCTCCCAGACCAGCCCCCTTCCCTTTTCCAAATCCCAAACCACCTCAACTCGGCAGATCGGTCTTCCCCATCAGGTGCAGGTCGACCGAGCGCGCGCACTGGCGGCCTTCGCGGATGGCCCAGACGATCAGGCTCTGGCCCCGACGCATGTCGCCGCAGCTGAACACGCCTTCCTTGCTGGTGGCATAGTCGTTGACGTTCGCCGCCACATTGCCGCGCGGGTCGAGGGCGACATTCGCCTGCTCGATCAGGCCCGTGGTGTTCGGTCCCGTAAAGCCCATGGCGAGTAGCACTAGGTCCGCCTGCAACGTGAATTCGCTGCCGGGGACTTCCTGCATCTTGCCGCCGACCCATTCGACGCGGGCGCATTCCAGCCCGGTGAGGTGGCCGTTGGCGCCGATGGCGCGCTTGGTCACGACGGCGAAGTCGCGCTCGCAGCCTTCTTCATGGCTGGAGGAGGTGCGCAGCTTGAGCGGCCAGTTCGGCCAGCTCATCGCCTTATTCTCCTTTGCGGGCGGCTTGGGCATGATTTCGAGCTGCGTCACGGACAGCGCGCCCTGCCGGTTCGACGTACCGACGCAGTCCGAGCCGGTGTCGCCGCCGCCAATGACGACGACATGCTTGCCGGTTGCGAGCAGCGATCCGCGCGGCGCGGCGCGCATCTCGTCATCGCCCGCATTGCGCTTGTTCTGCTGCGTCAGGAACTCCATCGCAAAGCGCACGCCCTGAAGCTCGTAGCCCGGAATGTCGAGCGGACGGGGCTTTTCCGCGCCGCCGGACAGGACCACCGCATCGAAATTCTCGCGCAGCGAGTCCATCGACACCTGCACGCCGACTTCGACGCCGGTCTTGAACGTCACGCCTTCCGCTTCTAGCTGGACCAGACGGCGGTTGATGAGGTTCTTTTCCAGTTTGAAGTCGGGAATGCCGTAGCGCATCAGCCCGCCCATGCGGTCGTTCTTCTCGAACAGGGTGACGCTGTGGCCCGCCCGCGCGAGTTGCTGGGCGCAGGCCATGCCCGCCGGGCCGGACCCGACGACGGCGACGGACTTGCCGGTCTTGACCCGCGCCACCTGCGGCGTGATCCAGCCATTTTCCCATCCCTTGTCGACGATCGCGCATTCGATCGACTTGATCGTCACGGGCGTGTCGTCGATGTTCAGCGTGCACGCCGCTTCGCACGGGGCGGGGCAGACGCGGCCGGTGAACTCCGGGAAGTTGTTGGTGGAATGCAGCACTTCCAGCGCATTCTGCCAGTCATCCTCATAGACCAGATGGTTCCAGTCCGGGATGATGTTGTTCACCGGACAGCCGTTATGACAGTACGGAATGCCGCAATTCATGCAGCGCGACGCCTGATCCTTCAACACGGGCGCGGAGAGCGGAACCACGAACTCGTTCCAGTTCTTCAGCCGATCCTCACGCGGAAGATAGGTACGGTCAGTGCGATCGACCTCAAGGAAGCCGGTTGTCTTTCCCACTTAGGATACTCCGATCATTCAGCCGCGATGGTCGCGGTGGCGAGGCGCTCGGCCTCCTGGTTTTGCAGCGCACGGCGATAGTCGCGCGGCATGACCTTGACGAACTTGCCCAGCGTCGCCTGCCAGTCGTCCAGCAACGCGCGTGCGCGCGGGCTGCCGCTGTACAGGAAATGCCGTTCGAGCAGGATGCGCAGGCGCTCGGCATCATGGCGCAGCATGTCGCCCATGCCATTGTCCTTGACCCCGGACGCGCGCTGGGCAGGACGGCCAGCGCCATCCTCCTCGTCACGCTCCGCGCTCAACGCTTCGACGTCGACCATGGCGATGTTGCAGCGGTCGCGGAAACGACCATCCTCGTCATAGACATAGGCGATACCGCCGGACATGCCCGCTGCGAAATTGCGGCCCGTCATGCCGAGCACCGCCACGACGCCGCCCGTCATATACTCGCAGCCATGATCGCCCGTGCCCTCGACCACGGCTATGGCGCCAGAGTTGCGGACCGCGAAACGCTCGCCGCCGACGCCCTGGAAATAGGCCTCGCCCGCGATGGCGCCGAACAGGACGGTATTGCCGACGATGATGTTGGCCGAGGGGTCCCGTTCAACATCGACCGGCGGACGCACGATCACGCGGCCGCCCGACAAGCCCTTGCCGACATAGTCATTGGCATCGCCCGTCAGTTCCAGTGTGACACCATGCGCCAGGAACGCAGCGAAGCTCTGCCCGGCCACGCCGCGCAGGCGCACGGTGATGCTGTTGTCGGGCAGACCGGCATGGCCATGGCGCCGAGCGACCTCACCGGAGAGCATCGCGCCCACGGTCCGGTTGATGTTCACGACCGCTCGTTCGATCTGCACCGGCTCACCCTTGTCGAGGGCGGGCAGCGCCGCAGCGATCAGGTCATTATCCAGCGCATGCTCCAGACCATGATCCTGCGTCCCACTGTTGAACAATGTGTTCCCGAACGCAGGCTCGGCCTGATACAGCACCTTGGACAGGTCGACGCCATGCGCCTTCCAGTGGTTCAGCGCCTTTCGCATATCGACCCGGTCGACCCGGCCCACCATTTCCTCGACCGTGCGGAAGCCCATTTCCGCCATGATCTGGCGAAACTCTTCTGCAACGAAGAAGAAGTAGTTGATGACATGCTCAGGCTGGCCCGTGAAGCGCGCACGCAGCACCGGGTCCTGCGTGGCGACACCCACCGGACAGGTGTTGAGGTGGCATTTACGCATCATGATGCAGCCCGCCGCGATCAGCGGCGCCGTCGCGAACCCGAACTCCTCCGCACCCAGCAGCGCGCCGATGGCGACGTCGCGGCCCGTGCGCAGGCCGCCGTCGACCTGCACCACGATGCGGCTGCGCAGGCCGTTGAGAAGCAGCGTCTGCTGCGTCTCGGCCAAGCCGATTTCCCACGGGGAACCGGCATGCGTCAGCGAGGTCAGCGGGGACGCGCCCGTGCCGCCTTCGTAGCCCGAAATGGTGACATGGTCCGCGCGCGCCTTGGAAACACCGGCGGCGACGGTGCCGACGCCGACTTCCGAGACCAGCTTCACGGAGATGCGCGCCGACGTGTTGACGTTCTTCAGGTCGTGGATCAGCTGCGCCAGATCCTCGATCGAATAGATGTCATGATGCGGCGGCGGGGAGATCAGGCCCACGCCCGGCGTCGAGTGACGGGTCGCGCCAATGGTCTTGTCGACCTTGTCGCCCGGCAACTGACCACCCTCACCCGGCTTCGCGCCTTGGGCCATCTTGATCTGGATGTCGTCGGCGTTGACCAGATATTCGGCGGTGACGCCAAAGCGGCCCGATGCGACCTGCTTGATCGCGGAGCGCATGGTGTCGCCGTTGGGCATCGGTGTGAAACGCTTGGGGTCTTCGCCGCCCTCGCCCGTGTTCGACTTGCCGCCGATCCGGTTCATGGCGACCGCCAGCGTGGTGTGCGCTTCCCAGCTGATCGAGCCATAGCTCATCGCGCCGGTGGCAAAACGCTTCACGATGTCAGCCGCGGATTCGACTTCGCTGATATCGAGCGGCTTGTCCGCCTTCTTCAACTCCATCAGGCCGCGGATGGTCAGCAGTCGCGCGTTCTGATCGTTGATCGACCGCGCGAACTCGTCGTAGCGTTCCTTGCTGTTGCCGCGAACGGCATGCTGGAGCGACGCGACACTCTGCGGGGTCCAGGCATGCTCCTCGCCGCGCACGCGATAGCCATAGACGCCGCCGACATCGAGCATGTTGCGATAGATGGGGCTGTCGCCATAGGCGGTCTGGTGACGGCGAACCGTCTCCTCTGCGACTTCCGGCAGGCCGATGCCCTCGATCGTGGTCGCCGTGCCCGTGAAATATTTCTCCAGGAACTTGGTCGAGAGGCCGATGGCGTCGAAGATCTGCGCACCGCAATAGCTCTGATAGGTCGAGATGCCCATCTTGGACATGACCTTGAGGATGCCCTTGCCCACAGCCTTGATGTAGTTCTTCTGAACTTCATACTCGCTGAGCGGCAAATCCTGCTTCACGCGAATTTGCTCCAGCGTCTCGAACGCCAGATAGGGGTTCACCGCTTCCGCGCCGTAACCGGCGAGGACGGCGAAA
The DNA here is from genome assembly GCA_036383715.1 of Sphingobium sp. Classification (GTDB taxonomy): domain Bacteria; phylum Pseudomonadota; class Alphaproteobacteria; order Sphingomonadales; family Sphingomonadaceae; genus Sphingobium. Next base: position 14,282 of record DASVNT010000123.1, read on the forward strand.
TGATGCACCTCGCGCGCCTCACCCGTCTCGACCACCAGGCCGGTCTGCATGCGCAGGCCCTGACGGACGAGGTGATGATGCACGGCCGCCGTGGCCAGCAGCGCAGGCATGGCGATACGGTAGGCACTTTGCGCGCGGTCGGACAGGATCAGGATGTTCTTGTCCGCCAGCACGGCCTCGGTCGCGGCCCAGCACATTTCCTTGATCGCATCGCCAAGCCCTGCGGCGCCTGCGGAGGCGTCCCAAGTGATGTCGATGGTCGCAGTACGGAATGCGCCGTCGAGCGAAGCCTCCGCCGAGCGGATTTTCGCAAGGTCGGTGTTGGTCAGGATCGGTTGATCCACCTCCAGCCGTTTGTGCGCGCCAGCCTGACGCCCCAGCAGGTTCGGACGCGGACCAATCATAGACACCAGCGACATCACCAGTTCCTCGCGGATCGGGTCGATGGGCGGGTTCGTGACCTGCGCGAAGTTCTGCTTGAAATAATCGTACAGCAAACGCGACTTGGCCGACAGAACCGCGATGGGCGTGTCGGTGCCCATGGACCCGATCGGGTCTTCGCCCGCCCGCGCCATCGGCTCCAGGAATTTCTGCACGTCTTCCTGCGTGTATCCGAACGCCTGCTGGCGGTCGAGCAGCGCCTGGGGATCGTTGGGGAGATGCGGGGCGTCCTGCGCCTCGATCACTTCCAGATCCTTCAGCTTATACTGCGTCTGCTCCAGCCACTTGGCATAGGGCTTGGCGTTGGAGAGGCTGGCCTTGATCTCCTCATCCTCGATGATGCGGCCCTCTTCCATGTCGATGAGGAGCATCTTGCCGGGCTGGAGGCGCCATTTGCGCTCGATATTCTCCTCAGGGATCGGCAACACGCCGCTCTCCGAAGCGCAGACGACAAAACCGTCCTTGGTAACGATGAAGCGCGCGGGGCGCAGGCCGTTGCGGTCGAGCGTCGCGCCGATCTGGCGACCGTCGGTGAAGGCGACGGCGGCGGGGCCGTCCCACGGCTCCATCAGAGCGGCATGATATTCGTAGAACGCCTTGCGCGCCGGGTCCATCAGCGGGTTGCCCGCCCACGCTTCCGGCACCAGCATCATCATCGCATGGACGAGGCTGTACCCGCCCATGACGAGCAGTTCGAGCGCGTTGTCGAGGCACGCCGTGTCCGACTGGCCGTGCGGGATGATCGGCCACAGCTTGTCGAGGTCGGCGCCGAGCAGCTCCGATTCCATCGCGCGGCGGCGGGCGTTCATCCAGTTGACGTTGCCGCGCACCGTGTTGATTTCGCCATTATGGGCGATGAAACGATAGGGGTGCGCCAGCTTCCAGCTCGGGAAGGTGTTGGTCGAGAAACGCTGATGCACCAGCGCCAGCGCCGAGGTGCAGAGCGGATTGCCGAGGTCGGTGTAGAAGCTGCCGACCTGACCCGCGAGCAGCAGGCCCTTATAGACCACCGTGCGCGTCGACATGGACGGCATGTAAAAGTCATGAAGGCCTGGCAGGTTCTGCTTGGTGGCGATATCGTCCAGCGGGTTCTGGGTCTGCTTGCGGATGACCAGCAGCTTGCGCTCGAACGCATCCTGATCCGGGCAATTATCGCCGCGACCGATGATCGCCTGACGGATGACCGGCATCTCGTCGAGGACCGTCTGGCCGAGGCCGTCCAGATTGACCGGCACGTCGCGCCAGCCGATCAGCGTCTGGCCTTCCTTTGCGATAAAACGCTCGAAATAGGAGACAGCGAAATCGCGCGACACGTCGTCGCGCGGCAGGAAGCACATCGCAACGCCATAATCGCCCGGCTTCGGCAGGGTCACGCCCGCCGTCCCCGCCCAGTCGCGCAGCAGCGCGTCGGGAATCTGGATCAATATGCCCGCGCCGTCGCCCAGCAGCGGGTCAGCGCCCACCGCACCGCGATGGTCGATATTGACGAGAATCTGGAGGCCACTCTGGACGACCGCGTTCGACTTTTCCCCACGAATATTCGCGATGAAACCGACGCCACAGGCGTCATGCTCATTGCGTGAATCGTACAAACCCTGGTTCTGCGGATACTTCATCCCGCGTCTCATCCTCCATATCGACCTGTCACCGGCCGGATTCTGTAAGCGTGCGCGCTATACATATTCAGGGCCGGGAGGGAAGAGACGATTATGTCCCGCCTTCCCCCCGGCAATCGCGACCGTTCTCCATAGAACGACTGAGGCGCTTCTGCAAATCTGGCCGGAGGGCGTATGGGAACGGCCCGCAAAGCCGCCATGGCTCTATACGGCGGGCAATGAATGCATCTTTCAGGGCAGCGGAGTCTGCCGCCTGACGGGGAAGAAAATTCAGGGCCGAAGGATCAGATGGCGCGCTTCTGTAGCAGAAATATCGCACCGTCTTCCCGCCCATGCGTCGGGTTGGCGGAGGCGCTGAGCGTCACCGGCGTGGTTTGCGTGCCGTCGGCCTGCAACATCGCCTCCATCGTGAACGGCGTCTTGTCGTCCAGCAGCGCCTCGATCGCGTCCGCCACCGCCGTGCGCGCCGACGTGTGGAAGAGAGACGAGAGGCGCATGCCCACTATGCGGTCGGGATCGGTCTGGACCAGATCCGCCAGCGCACGGGACGATGCGGTGATGACCGCCCGCGGATTGATCGCACCGCGCGCAAGCCCCGGAAGCGCGTCCATCAATGTCTCATAGGTGTCGGCCACATCATGACGCGCACGCACCAGCGTCTGGGCCGTGGTTTCGTCGCTGAAGATCGCCAGACCATCGGCGAACCATTCGATCTTGATATGAAAGGACCGCGGCGGACTGTTTGGCGTATCGACTTCGAGCGTCTCGCTGATCCCTGTATCGCGAACCCGCTCCACCGCACGCAGGATAAAGCGATAGCGCATGTCGGACACAATCTGGCCGAGCGGCGTGCCGTGAATATCGGCATCGTGGATTTGCAATCCATGGCGTGCCGCTTGATTGATGCGGGCGACCCGCAAGTCCCTGTCAACCATGATGACCTGTGTTGGAATCGCATCGAGTACCAGCGAAAGCGCCATCTTGTCCTCGCCGCTTTCCGACGCCGCGCCGCGCGGATCAGACAGGCGGGCAAGATAGTCGGTCGCGATCAACGACCAGGCTGGTCTGCCATGATTGAGAATATGTATAGGCTCGCTTCCCGCGTTTCTGGCATAAGCTCCAAAATTGCGGACGAATGCAGTAGCGCTAACGGTCTTGCCGGGCAGGTTTTCTGGCAGCATCGTGGCCTCCCTCCTGTTTAGACGAGCAATACATATTATATGTAATTATAACAATAGCTAAGCAACTCTAAGCAAAACATATATTACTAATTTACGTTCCGCAAAACAAATAAAACTCATTCGAATTTGCGGGATGTACGGCGTTTAAATAAGTCCATAATGGACACACGTCTCAAATGAGACATTATTATAGCAAATAAACACTCATAAAATACGCATTTTATTGCTTTTCCGCAGTATATCTCCGCTCATTCCTCTCTCCCATAATCACCGCTCATCCACGGTATATGGTCTGAGGGAGACGACAGAATGCAAGCGGCCCTGACGCAATGGCAAACGATGGTTGCACGGCCATTGCGCAACGCGCGGCGGTTGAGGCGTCCGGTCAGGACGCGCCTGCTGGGTTCCGGCATGGCCGCCTTCTGCTCCGTCGCCCTGATCCTGTCCGGCGCCACGCCTGCCCATTCGGAAGTTGTCGGCGCCTGCGCGGGGGTCAGCCTTCCCCCGTCGGTCGTGACCAATATCGTGGGCAATGTCCTGGTCCCGGTGATCCAGCCGCTTGAAACCCTGCTGGGCACCCTGACCCTGGGTACGGTGGACCTGGGCCTGAGCAATCTGCTGTCGAATGCGGCATCGGGTGCGCCCATCTCTCTGGGCGCCATCGACGTCAACGGCGGGACAGTCGACCTGTTGACCGATCCGGGCTGCAACAGTCAAGCCGACAGCTTTGGACTGACTACGCCCAAGGGACTGTCCATCGGCGGCAATCAGATCACGGGCCTCGGCCAGAACGGCCTCGCGGCGAGCGCCGCGGAACTGGACGCCATCGCGATCGGCGACAACGCCTTTACCGGCGTCGGCGCCAATGGCGCGATCGCATTCGGCAAGAATGCGTCCGTCACTCATGCAGGCAGCGTGGCGCTGGGCGCTGGCTCGGTCGCTGACGGCGCGACGCTTGGCACCTCCGCGTATCTCGTCGGCGGAACGGCCGCTGCGGAGGTGAACATCGGATCGCGCCGACTGACGGGCCTTGCCGCAGGGGCCAACGCCACGGACGCCGTCAATGTCGCGCAGTTGACCGTCGTCGCCGATGCCACGGCGCAGCTGGGCTATGACATGAATGCCCTGTCCGGCCTCGCCGTGAAATATCAGAACACCAGCCAGACGAGCATCACGCTGGGCGGAGCGGGCGGCACGCGCATCTCCAACCTCTCCGCAGGCGTGGCGGCAGGCGATGCCGTCAATATGACGCAGCTCAACGCGACGAACACGACGGTGACGCAATTGTCCTACGACGTCGCCGCCCTCGATGGGCTGGCGGTCAAATATCAGGATGGCACCCGCGCCGCGATCACCCTCGGCGGGGCCAGCGGCACGCGCATCGGCAATGTCGCGGCAGGCGTGGCGGATACCGACGCGGTCAACGTGGCGCAGTTGAACGCAGTTTCGACCAGCGTCAGCGCGGTGCGTGACGATGCCCTGCTCTACGACGGCAGCAAGAGCGCCTATAGCGCGACTCGCGGCGGCGTGGACCAGCGGGTGACGGGCGTTGCGGCAGGCACTGTCGCGACAGGCTCCACCGATGCCATCAACGGCGGCCAGCTTGCCGCCAGCAACGCCGCCATCGCCAGCCACCTCGGCGGCGGAGCGACGGTGCAGGCGGACGGCACGGTTTCCGCGCCCAGCTATGCGCTGGCGACGGTTGGCGCGGACGGAGCAGCAGGCACATCCACCTATAATAATGTGGGCGATGCCCTCGGCAGCCTCGGCACCAGCATCAGCAATGTGAACCAGCGCGTCGACGCGGTCGCCGCCGCCGCCGCGCGCTCGGTCAGCTATGACGACGCCAGCCACGACGTCGTGACCTTCACCGGCGCGAACGGCACCCGGCTCACCAACGTACAGGCAGGCGACGTCAGCGCCACCTCCACCGATGCGGTCAACGGTTCGCAGCTCCATGCGACGAACAGCCAGCTTGCGGCGAACACCACGGTCATCAACAACATCCGCACTGGCCGCGCGGGCTTCCTTCAGGTCAACAACAGCTCCGGCTATGCGGAACCGACCGCCAGCGGCGCGGACAGCATCGCCATCGGCGGCGGCGCGACAGCCTCCGGCGATCGTGGCATCGCACTGGGCGCGCAGGCGCAGGTGCTTGCCGTGAACAGCGTGGCCATCGGCCATGGATCGGTCGCGGACCGCGCCAACAGCGTTTCCGTCGGCAGCGTCGGCAACGAGCGGACGCTCACCAATGTCGCGGACGGCGTCAGCGCCATGGATGCCGTGAACGTGCGCCAGCTTCAGGGCGGCATGGGCGAAGCGGTGTCGACCGCCAACGCCTATACCGACAGGCGGTTCGAGCAGATGAACACCGACCTCTACACCCTGCGCCGCGAAGCGCGGGCGGGTACGGCCTCGGCGATGGCGCTCTCCTCCATCCCGCAACCCATCGAAGCGGGCCGCAATGTGATCGGCATGGGTTTCAGCGGCTGGCAGGGCGAAGGAGCTATCGCTCTCGGCCTCTCGCGCGCCTCCGACAATGGCAAGTTCATGATGCGCGCGGGCGCGACCTATAACAGCCGCAATCAGGGCGGCGCGAACGCGGGCGTCGGTTTCGCCTTCTGACGCTCAGACAGGCGAGGACAGCATGGCATCGGAACGGGCGAGCACGACGAGCGGCAAATGCGCCTCTCGCGCCCGTTCCACCGCCAGACTGGTGGGCGCGGACACCGTAACCAGCAGCGGGCAGTTCGCCAGCGCCGCCTTCTCCACCAGTTCATAGGAACAGCGGGACGACAGCAGCGCAAATCCGCCGTCCCATCCCCTGCCCTCCCGCGCCATCGCCCCGATCAGCTTGTCGAAGCCATTGTGCCGCCCGACATCCTCCCGCACCAGAACCGGCATCCCTTCGGCATCGCACAGCGCGGCGGCGTGCATGGCCCCGGTGACGCGGTTGCCGGGCTGGACCTCCGACAAAGCGGCGATGGCCCGGAATATCGCGGGCTGACCGGCGTCGGTCGAAGACGTCACCAGTGGAAGGGGCCGCAGCGCCTGCTCCAGATTTTCGATACCGCACAGGCCGCAGGCGGATTCCGTCACCCGGTGCCGCACCCGCGCCTCTATCGCATCCTGCCTCCCAGCGACCAGCCGCACGCGCAGCAACATGCCCCGCTCGGCGGCGTGGACGTCGATCTCGACCACATCGTCGGCGCTCTCGATCAGCCGTTCCGAAAGCGCGAAGCCGACGGCCAGGTCTTCGAGATCGGCGGGACTCGCCATCAGCACGGCATAGCCGACGCCGTTGAACTCCAGCGCCACCGGACATTCGACCGCCACGGCCCGGTCTATCACCGCCGCCGTTCCGTCAGGCGTCATCTGGTCGAAACGGACCAGCCGGTCGATGCTCATCCCGCAGCCCGCACCGTGACGGCGATAGACTTATAGGACGGCGTGCCGCTCGCCGGATCATGATCGTCCAGCGGGACGAGGCAATTCGCCTCCGGGTAATAGGCGGCCAGCGACCCGCGCGCGATGGCATGGGCGACGATGGTGAACCCGTTCAGCGTCCGCCCCGTGTCGGTGGTGACATCCACCCGGTCGCCATGGGCAAGGCCCAGCATTGCCATGTCCACCTCATTGGCGAAGATCACGTCCCGCCGCCCGCTAACGCCCCGATAGCGGTCGTCATAGCTATAGATGGTGGTGTTATACTGGTCATGACTGCGGATGGTGGTGAGCAGCAGCGGCCTCGCGCCCTTCTCCGCCTCGCGCGGGTGGGCAATGAACTGCGCCTTTCCGCTAGCCGTATTCCACACCCGCTCGCTCGCGCCGACGGTCAGGCGAAAGCCGCCCGGCTCGCGCACCCGGATATTGAAGTCGTGAAAGTCCGGATAGACCGCCTCGATCCCGTCGCGGATCAGGTCGTAATTCGCGATCATCGCGTCCCAGCCGGTCCTGCTCTGCGGCAGAGCCGCCTTTGCCAGCCCCGCAACGATGGCAGGCTCCGAACGCACCTCCGGTCCCGGCGGGCTGAGCTTACCGCGTGAGGCGTGGACCATCGACATGCTGTCCTCGACCGTCACCCACTGCGGCCCGCCTGCCTGAAGGTCCGTCTCCGTCCGGCCAAGGCAGGGCAGCACCAGTGTCTCCTTGGCGGTGAGCAGGCAGGTGCGATTGAACTTGGTCAGGATATTGACCGACAGGTCGAGCGACCGAATCGCCGCGAAACAGGCGTCCGGGTCCGGCATCGCTACGGCGAGATTGCCGCCGAGCGAGATCAGCGCCTTCGCCTCCCCGTCCCGCATCGCGGCCAGCGCCTCGACGGCATTATGCCCATGCTTGCGGGGCGACGCGATGCCGTAGGCCGCGTCGAGCCGCGCCAGCATCGCCTCCGTCGGCAATTCCGTGATGCCGACCGTCCGGTCGCCCTGCACATTGCTGTGCCCGCGCAAGGGGCAGATGCCCGCCCCCGGCTTGCCGAAATTGCCGCGCAGGAGGAGGAGGTTGGCGATCGCCTGCACATTGTCCGTGCCATGGCGATGCTGGGTGATGCCCATGCCGTAGCAGAGGATGACCCGCTCCGCCCGCGCATAGACCGCCGCCATGCTCTCAATGGCTTCGCGGTCGAGGCCGGAGGAGGCGGTGATCCATTCCCACGACGTCGCCTCGATATCCGCCTTCAGCGCCGCATAGCCCTGAGTATGGTCCGCGATGAAAGCGTGGTCCACGGCATCCGCCGCGATCACCGCCTTCATCATGCCCTTCAGCATCGCCATGTCGCCGCCGATCCGCACCTGATGATAGGCCGACGCCAACGGCGTTGCCGCGCCGGGGCGCAGCATTTCGGTGGGATGCTGCGGCGACTTGAACCGCTCCAGCCCCCGCTCCTTCATCGGGTTGGCGACGATGATCGGCACATGCCGTTTCGCCGCCGCCTGCAACGTCGAGAGCATGCGCGGATGGTTGGTGCCGGGATTATGGCCGATGCAGAAGATCGCATCCGCAGACTCGAAATCCTCCAGCGTCACCGTGCCCTTGCCGACGCCGATGGACAGGGGCAGGCCCGTGCTTGTCGCCTCGTGGCACATGTTCGAGCAGTCGGGGAAGTTGTTGGTTCCAAATTCCCGCGCGAACAGCTGGTAAAGGAAAGCCGCCTCGTTGGAGGCGCGGCCAGAGCAGTAAAACTCCGCCCGATCCGCATGGTCGAGCGCGCGCAGGGCGTCGCCAGCCCGCGCAAAGGCTTCGTCCCAGCTAATGGGAACGAAATGGTCGGTGTTGGGATCATAGCGTAAGGGATGGGTGAGGCGCCCCGCATCCTCCAGCTTGTGATCGGTCCACTCCCACAATTCCGAAACGCTGTGGCGAGCGAAGAAACCGGGATCGACCCGCTTCACCGTCGCCTCCCACGTCACGGCCTTCGCGCCATTTTCGCAAAATTCGAAGGAGGAGGTGTGCTTGGGGTCCGGCCATGCGCAGCCGGGGCAATCGAAACCGTCGGGCTGGTTCATCTGGAGGAGGGCGCGGGTGTCCGGGCTGGCCTTCATCTGCTCCGCTATAGTGCGGGCGACCGCGCCCAGTGCGCCCCAGCCGCCAGCGGGCCCTTTATAGTCGGTGACACCGTCCACCGCGCGCATATCCTGAGCATCCTCCGCCATATTTTCGTCCTACCAAGCGTCTGCGTCCCGCTCGCTGCTATACCAGCCTATGCCGTTCAGGCATCCGCGAAGTTTGCGATCACATCCAGAAAGGCGCGGCCATAGGCCTCCCGCTTGCGCGTGCCGACGCCGGTGATGTGCGACAGGTCGGTGTCGCTGCGCGGGCGCCGCGCCGCCATCTCCCGCAAGGTGCTGTCGTGAAAGATGACATAGGGCGGAACCCCCGCCTCCTTCGCCAGATCGCGGCGGCAGGCGCGCAGCGCCTCGAACAGCGGATCGTCGACCGGATTGGCGTCGGCATTGCGCTTGCCCGCGCGCCGCGTCCGCGCCGGGGGCAGCACCAGTTCCACCGGCTCCTCCCCGCGCAGGAAAGGGCGCGCGGACGGACCAAGGATCAGCCCGCCATGCTCATTGGTTTCCAGCGCGTCACGTACCATCAGCGCGCGCGCCACCGGCTTGATCAGCGCCGCCTCCTCACCCTCTATCAAGCCGAATACGGATAGGCCGTCGTGACGACGCTGGACGATCTTGTCGTCGGACTTGCCGGTCAGCACGGCCTCGATATAGCCAAGACCATAATTCTGCCCGGTGCGATAGACCGCGGAGAGCAGCTTTTGCGCCACGACCGTCGCATCCACGCTGGCGGGCGGAGACAGGCAATTGTCGCAATTGCCGCAGTTCAGCGGCGGGTCTTCCCCGAAATGGCGCAGCAACACGGCGCGGCGGCATCCCGCCGTCTCGACCAGATGGCCCATCGCCCCGATGCGCGCGCGCTCGCCGGACTGACGCGAAGGATCGACCTCGGCGATGCGCGACCATCCGCGCGCAAAATCCTCCGCGCCCCAGAGCAGGGTCGCCATCGCCGGTTCGCCGTCACGGCCCGCGCGCCCGCTTTCCTGATAATAGCTTTCGATGGACTTGGGCAGACCAGCGTGGATGACGAAGCGCACATCCGGCTTGTCGATGCCCATGCCGAATGCGACGGTGGCGACCATCACCATCTCCTCGCTGGCGATGAAGGCGGCCTGATTGGCGGCGCGCACCTCTGCGGGCAGTCCCGCATGGTAGGCCAGCGTGGGCCGACCGCCCTGCCCCAGTTGCTCCGCCAGCTTCTCCGTCGCCGCGCGCGTAGTGGCATAGACGATGCCCGGCCCCGGATTGGCCGCCATAATGTCTCCGATCTGACGCCCCAGACCATCGCGCGGCTGCATCGCGTACCGGATATTGGGCCGGTCGAAGCCGGAGATGACGAGGCCCTCGTCGGGGATGCCGAGCTGGACGAGGATGTCGGCCCGCGTATGCTCGTCCGCGGTGGCGGTCAGGGCAAGGCGCGGCACATCCCCGAACGCATCGAGCAGCGGCCGAAGCAGCCGGTAATCGGGCCGGAAATCATGCCCCCATTCGGAGACGCAATGCGCCTCGTCTATCGCGAACAGGCAGATGCGGGCTTGTGACAGCAGCGAGCGGAACCCCTCCCCACTCGCCCGCTCCGGCGCGACATAGAGGAGGTCCAGATCGCCGCGCACCAGCCGGTCCTGCGTCTCGCGCCAGTCGCTGTCCGCCGACGTCAGGCTGGCCGCACGAATGCCCAGCGCCCGCGCCGACCGCAACTGGTCGTGCATCAGAGCGATCAACGGCGAGACGACGACGCAGCATCCCTCCATCGCGACGGCGGGCAATTGGTAACAGAGCGACTTGCCCGCGCCGGTCGGCATGATCGCCAGCGTCCCCTGCCCCGCCAGCACCCGCGTCACGACATCCTGCTGAACCCCGCGAAAGTGCTCGAACCCGAAAATGTCGTGGAGAAGGCGATGCGGATCAGCGGGCATGGAGGGGGCTATAGGGAGGGGGACGCCCGGTGGGAAGGGAGAGCGGGTCGTGCGGCTGCGATTGGGGGAGGCGCGGTGGGTGGCTTCTTGCCATCCAGAGCACGTCACCCCAGCGTAGGCTGGGGTCTCCGTCGATAGGGCGCGACCTAGAGGAACCAGATTCCAGCCTGCGCTGGGATGACGACCAAGCCTTACCCCAACCTACTCCTCGATCAGATCGAGATAGGCGACCACATCATTATCCGTGGCGATGAACAGGCCATCCTGTACCTCCTCCGGTTCGAGCGCCGCCCTGTCCAGTGCCTCCGACAGGGGGCCATAGAACAGCGTCGTCGCCGCGCCGCCTTCCGGCCCGCCGTCGAGGTGGTAGAGGCGCACGGTCACACTGTTCCCGGTCGAGCGCATCAGTCCGTCTCCCCTTCCCTTTTCGCGCCGTCGATCAGCCGCGCCTGCCGCTCCGCTTCGATGCGGTCGCGCTCCTTTTCGCCTTTGGTCCGGCCGAATTTCGCGCGATTGGTGTCCGCCTGACGCGCGTCCGCCGCGCGCTTGTGCGCCTTGCGGGCGAGGCGCAGGTTGATGATCTCCGCCATGTCACTGTTCCTCCAGATGTATCGCGAGCCACACTGTCGGCGGCTCTGCGCTGGTCCATGTCACCCGGTGGCGCAGATGGGCCGCGATCAACAGCGCGTCGCCGGGCGCCATCGTACGCTCACCCTCTCCCTCCAGCCACAATCGCGCGCCACCACCGAGCAGCAGCACCCACTCGTCATGCGGCTGGTCATAGGGCGCATCCTCCGGCGTCACCTGCCCCTGCGAGACGATCCTTTCGATACGAACGCCGGGACGCGCGAGCAATTGCGTGAAGACTTCGGCATCCGACGCATCGGGCAGGGACTCGAGGATGTTGCGCATGCTCCGCCTCTATCAGCGGGGAACGGCGACCTCTATGGCCTTTTCCGCCACCTTCACGGTGACGGGCGTCTTCGCCAGCACTTCACCGTCGATGGAGATACGCTGCGGCGGATGGGTGGACAGGCGGAACGAGCGGCCGCGAAACTCCTCGGTATGGGCATTGCGGTCGCGCAGCTTGAAGAATTTGGCGTACCAGTCCCACGCCAGCCGCATATGACTCCGCCCCACCACCGCTTGAATGACGATCTCGCCGCTGTCCACCTGCGCCTCGTCCGACAGTTCGACGCCGCCATGATAGGGACCGTTCAGGATGCGGACCTCCGTCGACCACATCCGCCGCTCCTGCACGCCGTCGTCGATCGTCAGGCGAAAGGCGCGAAAGCGCACGGAACAGCGCACTGCCCAGAGAAGGTAACCAACGCGCCCCAGATAGCGTTTCAGCTTGTGCGGCACCGTCTCTCCGATCATCGGAGACAGGCCGAGGGAGGCGGCATTCACGAAATAATCACCGTCGATCATGCCCAGGTCGATGCGCCGCCGCCGTCCCGTCGCGATCACCTCCACCGCGCCATCGAGGTCGAGCGGGATGCCGAGCGTCCGCGCGCTGCTGTTCGCCGTGCCGAGGGGCAGCACCGCGAACACGCTGTCCTTGCCCACCAGTTCGTCCACCGTGCCCGACAGCGAACCGTCGCCGCCGCCGACGATGACCATGGGCGCGCCGTCGCGGATCGCCGCGCGCACCCGGTCGTCCATTTGCGTGGGATCCTTGACGGCATGGGCCGCCACCAGCGTCACGCCAGCCTGCTCCAGCTTGTCCTT
>DASVNT010000124.1:0-10843 GCA_036383715.1 Sphingobium sp.
ACGGTGGAGCGGATGCCGGGGCCGAAGCGATCCAGATGCCGCCGGATCACGCCATCGCCGGTAGGCACGAGGAGTTCGATCACCGACCCCGCAATAGTCAAGCCGATGGCCTGTGCACCGACGGCAGGCCGCGCCTCCTCATAGGCGGACTGCGCGGACAGGAAACTGCGCAGCAGGGCGGCCGCCGCGCCTGCATCCTCCACGGCCAGCGTCACCGCTTTCAGGCCGGTCAGGCCCAGCGGATGCTCGTCCCGCCAATAGTCGGCGGACTTCATCCGCCCCCCGATCAGCGGCCACTCCCGTTCATGAAAGCCACCGTCATAGAACTCGAACGCCACGCCCAGCGTATCGGCGGGATGGGTGTGGAGCGCCAGTCCAATGTCCCGCACGATGCGGATGCCATGGTCGGCAATGGCGGCGCGCGCCGCGTCCATGTCCGCCTGATATTCGATGCCCAGATAATGCGGGCCATAGCGGCTGCTGAGCAGCCATGTCGGAGGCACAAAGGGTTCGAAGATCACCCCGCCCATTTCGAACAGCCCCGCATGCCATTCCGCCTGCGGATAGTCCGCGAGGAAATCCGCGCCATAGAGGTTGCGGAAATGCGCGATCCCGGCGTCGAAATCCTCGATCACCATATTGATATGGTTGACCCGCACGGGCCTTATGGTTCGCAGCATCTGTCCTCCCCCAAACTCGCCGCGCGCCGGAGATTATGCCTCCTTGCGCGCCTTCATCTTCGCACGAAAGCGCGCCGCCCAGCCCGCTTTCTCGACCTGCGGCGGGCGGATCAGGGCGAGCGCGTCGGCGGAGACGTCCGCCGTCACCGTGCTGCCCGCGCCGACGATGGCACCGTCCCCGATCTTCACCGGCGCGACCAGCGCGCTGTTCGACCCGATGAACGCACCCGCCCCAATTTCCGTCTTATATTTGAAGAAGCCATCATAGTTGCAGGTGATGGTGCCCGCGCCGATATTCGCATTCTCACCCACGCTGGCGTCACCGATGTAGCTGAGGTGATTGGCCTTCGCGCCCTTTGCCAGCGTCGCCTTCTTGATCTCCACGAAATTGCCGACGCGCGCGCCCTCGCCGATATCCGCTCCGGGGCGCAGGCGCGCATAGGGGCCGACGTCCGCGCCGCCGCGCACGATTGCGCCCTCCAGATGGGAAAAGGCGTGGATCGTCGCCCCTTCCTCCACCACCACGCCGGGGCCGAAGACCACATTGGGCTCGATGGTCACGTCGCGCGCAATCACCGTGTCGTGGGAGAAGAACACCGTCTCCGGCGCGACCAGCGTCACGCCGTCGCGCATCGCCTCCTCACGCCGCCGCTCCTGCCATGCAGCCTCCAGCGCGGCGAGTTCGCTGCGGCTGTTGACGCCCGCGACCTCCATCGCCTCCGTCTCGATCACCGCGCTCTGCGCGCCGTCCAGCATCACGATATCGGGCAGGTAATATTCCCCCGCCGCATTGTCGTTGCCGATGGAATCCAGCAGCACGAACAGTTCCGCCGCGCGCACCGCCATCAGGCCGCTGTTGCACAAGGTCACAGCGCGTTCCGCCGATGTGGCATCCTTATATTCGACCATCTTGTCGATCAGGCCCTGACCGTCCGCGATGATCCGGCCATAGGCGCCCGCGTCCTCCGGCCGGAAGCCCAGCACCACCGCGCGCGGCTCGTCGGGACGGCTGAGGCGGTCGAGCATCGCGTGCATCGTCTCCGCCCGCACCAGCGGCACGTCGCCATAGAGGATCAGCACGTCGCCCGCGAAGCCGTGCAGCGCCTCCTTCGCCTGCGCGACGGCATGGCCAGTGCCCAGTTGCTCGCCCTGCACCGCGATGGCGACATTCTTGCCCGCCACCGCTTTTTCCACCTGCTCGCGCCCCGATCCCACGACGACGACCCGCCGTTCGGGAGAAAGCGCCTCCGTCGCGGCGAGGAGGTGGAGCAGCATGGGCCGCCCCGCAATCGGGTGCAGCACCTTATGCTTCGCCGACTTCATGCGCGTGCCCTGCCCGGCGGCGAGGATGACGATGGCGACGGGGCGGTCGGAGGGACGTTCGCTCACGGATGGTCCTTGCAATTACAGCGGCTGTGCGACCGTCTCTGCCATGTTTGTCCCCGCACTTCCAGACTTGCCACCTCCGCAACCGAACGGGCATGGACAACGGATGACCGGCACAGCACTCCCCTTCGACATCATCGGTTTCGACCTTGACGGAACGCTCCTCGACACCAGCGGGGATCTCGCCAATGCGCTGAACCATGCCCTTGCCACGATCGGGCGCGGGCCGTTGCCCGTGGACGATGTGAAGACCATGGTCGGGCGCGGCGCAAAAGTGATGCTGACCCGCGCGCTGACGGTGACGGGCGACGCCACGCAGGAGGTGATCGAGCGGCTGTTCCCGATCCTGATCGACCATTATACCGCCCATATCGCGGACACGAGCATTCCCTATCCCGGCGTGCTCGCGGCACTGGAGGCGTTGAAGGCGCAAGGCTACCGTCTCGCCGTCTGCACCAACAAGATCGAGCATCTCGCCCGGCTGGTGCTGGAGGCACTGGGCATGACGGACTATTTCGTCGCCATCGTCGGCGGCGACACGACGGACAGGCTGAAACCCGACCCCAAGCCGCTACACGCGATGATCGAAACGGCGGGCGGTGGCCGCACCCTGTTCGTGGGCGACAGCGATAACGACATCGACGCGGCAAAAGCGGCGGGCGTGCCGAGCGTCGCGGTCAGCTTCGGCTATGTGCCGGGCGATCCGGCAGCGCTGGGCGCGGATGCGGTGATCGCGCATTATGATGAGTTGGTGCCGTTGGTGGCGGGGTGGGGGTGATTTCGGTGGGGAGGCGGACTGGCGGTTTTGGATGAAATGCGGCCCAATAGCGGCTTGTCAGAAAAACCTAAATCGGGGTTGCCGCTCATGCATCCAGTCCGACAGTGTTATTCGGGTACAAAAAAAGTGGGGAGATTGAACGATAGCCGTCCGATGGAAAGGTGTGCAAAAATCATGTGTTTATCAACAGATCATTAAAGAATAGCAGCGGGTAGTGCTATACTTGAAGCGCGCCCACCCTCTCTGAACTTAGTTTGGTATTTACCTATAAGTTCGGTAAGCAATTCGGACGAGGTGCCGCTTACCTCGACACTTTCAGTCCTTTTGTTGCGAACCTTATCCCAGAAGCCCATCGTTATAGGGCCATTTTCGCAGACATTGGCAGCAGTCAATCGGATAACCGAATGAAGGATTTCGGTGGAGGGTCCCGCATTATCAGTTCCCAATTTCTGCAAGCGTGATAGCCAGCCAATGAATTGGCGCTCCCAAGCCAATTCATTCACCACGCGAAAAGCGTTGCAGGGCGTTTGATCAAGCTCCGCTAATCGAGTTTCGATTCCGTGAAGAAAGCCGTTACTGAAACCAAGCAGGGCGTATTGTTCTGTTGGCGACCTCGCCATGAGATCGTCATTAATGCTCATGCTCATCGCATTAAAGTCAGTATATCTTACATAGCCCTTTGGGCTACCGGGGTAGACCTGAAAAACATCAGATACATGTTCTGCAAGCTGAATCGGCCATTTTGATGGTTCCTGCCTGATCTTTGAAATTCTACCGTTTATGATGCGAAGAAACCCCACGATCAAGACGATCGATACGAATATCGCAAGAATTTCAAATGGATCGCGGCGAATTAATGCCATCCGAAATATTCGAAAGCCATGAAGTAGGAAATTGGAGAAAAGGAAGCCGCCAAGGAAAATGATCGCACAGGCGAGTAAGTTTGGGAGAAAATGCCGAATACTCATGTATTGAATCTATTCCATCGGTAGCAGCATCACGAGCAGCGATGCGATGTGCAACAATCAGGTGTTCAATAAGAGGCTGCTTCGGAGCGCGGCGCAAAGCCGGTTAAGAGACTAACTCTGGTCGTCAGCCGACGCCACCCCCTCACCGCACCCCAACCCAACTCCCCATCCCGCCCGTATCGCTCACCTTGAACGGCACGCCCTTGGACGTCAGGAACAGCCGCTCCATCTCCGGCCGGGTGAAGGGCCGCGATCCCAGCCGCCCGAAGATCGCGATCTGGC
This sequence comes from Sphingobium sp., assembly GCA_036383715.1. Lineage (GTDB taxonomy): Bacteria > Pseudomonadota > Alphaproteobacteria > Sphingomonadales > Sphingomonadaceae > Sphingobium. The sequence continues at coordinate 4,095 of DASVNT010000124.1, forward strand.
CGCCCGTCTCATCCACCGCGCGGTCGCGGTCGAGGCCCTTGGACAGGGACAGCGCCGAGCTGGGCGTCTTCACCCAGGCGATCAGTTCCGGCATGGGCGCGGGCGAAAAACCGTAGAAATTGGGCTGCGTCGGGGGTGAGGTCAGTTGCACCACCTTCATCCCGTTCCGCCCATCCGCGACATAGGCGAACAGCGAGGCATTGGTGGAGCCGACGATCACATCCTCCACATCGTTCATCTGCCCGCCAAACGTCTCCAGCCTGTAGACCGTCGGTTTTTCAGGCCGGGTGATGTCGATGATCGCCAGCCCCTGCCCCTTGGCCGCGACATAGGCATAGGTGCGCGCGAGATAGAGGTGGCGGGCATCGGCCAGCGGCACCGTCGCAGACGTCACCGCGACCGGGTTCTCCAGCTTCGTCACGTCGAACAGCTTCAGGCCGTCCGCATCCGTGACCCAGAGGTAACGGAACTGCACCGCGCTCGCCCGCGCATCGGTCAGCGGACGCACCGCGGCGAGGCGCGGGTGCAGCGGGTCCGACAGGTTCACAACCACCAGCCCCACGTCGGCGGTGATATAGGCGACCTCGCCCGCCAGCGTGATGTGCCGCGCGCCCTTCAGCACATTGTCCGGGTTCCAGGTCACGCTGCGCTTCAGGAAATTGTTGCGGAACTCGCCATCCGCGAACGTCTCGACATTGACCATGATCAGGCCCTCGACGCTGTCCGTGATCGCGGCATAGCTGTAGATCGGCAGGAAGGCCTGTTCCTGATTGACCTTGCGCAGTTCCGGCGTGTTGCGCTGCGGGTTGATCGGCTGGCCGGTGGGCAGCGCCATGCAGGTGGCGTTGGTCGTCCTGACCTGCGCATCCTGACCCAGCGGGGAGAAGGGCGCGGTCACGATCCGCTCCGAAAAGCCCTTATTCGCCACGCTGGCGATGTCATAGACGTGGAAGCCGCCCTTGCCCTGCGCCACGAACATATATTCGCCGCGCATCTGGAGGCAGCCGACACGGTCCGGCGTGCCCTGCACGATGTTGCGGAACTCCTCGATGCCGCCACGCTCACCGGACAGCTTTTTGTTGATGGTCTTGCCGCGCGTCCAGTTCTTAAGCTCGCGCCCGTTCTTCTCGACGTGCAGGCGGTAATAGTCGGGATAGGCCCATTTCTGGAGGTAGGAGCCGATGACAGCCTGCGGCTCGTCCCATTCCGTCACGCGCACCGCCTCGAACCCGCCCTCAAGGCCGGTCCACGCATTGAGGCCGACGAAGTTCACATAGTTCGTCCCCAGCAGCATCAACTGCGCCATGATCGCATTGTTATCGTCCTTGTCCGACAGATGGCAGTCGGTGCAGGTCTTCGTCTCCTGCCGGCGGACAGTATGCGGGAAATGCGGGGCGAACGCCTGTGACGAGAAGCCGATGCCGCTGATCGGTGCCTGCTGGATATAGATGCGTTCGCGGTTGACGTTGGTCGAGGACAGCACCAGCGCCGAAGTCGACCGGACCGGCGTGATCTGGTTGCCCTTGGTCGTCATATGCCTGCCAAGCTGGAACATGTCGTCGCGCGCGACCTGAGGGTTGTAGGTCGCGAAGTTGCGCGTCTCCTCCCCCTCATATTTGTGCATGCTCGTCTTGAAATTCGCCTCGATGGGAAGGTGACAGCCGCCGCAGCTGGTCGTCCAGCTGAGGTGACAGGTGAAGCAGGCCATGTCCCCTTCCGGGTGCGCGCGGTCGGATTGCGCGACGCCGGGACCGAAGGCGAACTTGCCGTCCTCTCCGCCGGTGCGGCTCATCAGTTTGGCGCGGGCGGCCTTGATGTTGAAATGGCTGCTGGTCGGGTCGACCGCATCGCGGACGAGGCTGACCTCCCACGACAGCTTGGGGTCGATGATCGACCGCTGGATCAGCATGCGCCGCCCGTCCGCGCCCGTGGTCCATTCGAACCGCCGCTGCCCGTCCTGATTGCGCAGCAGGGTGAGGTTGTTGCCCTGCGGCCGCGCCGCCGGTCCCGACGTCAGCAGCGTGGGATAGGCGTCGGCGGTGCCGTGGCAGTCCTTGCACCCGATCTCGATGGCGTTCGCCACCTCGCCATAGAGGAAGCCGTTGCCATGGCTATCCTGCGCGAAATGGCAGTCGGCGCACTGCATGCCCTTTTCGGCGTGGATATCCATCAGGTGGACGGCCTTGCCCTTTTGCGTGCCGACGTCGGGGAATTCCGGGCTGCCCGCCTTGCGGAATTTCTCCGGGTCGTCAGGCGAGACGATATGCGCCGTGTCGGTGCCATAGCTCGCCATATTGCCCTGCGCGTCGAGCAGATTGCCGTTGCGGTCGCGCTTGTAGACGCCGCGGAAGTTCCAGCCATGGCCGTGATAGTCCGCGAACTGCGTATCCTTCGCCTTGGGGTTCACATCTTCGAACACACGGCGCAGGAAGTCCACGTCCGCCCATTTGCCGCGCACCGCCGCCGCCTCCGGATTGCGGTCCAGAACCTCGTGCGTTTCCTTGATCGTGGGATATTTCTGCTTTTCCGGCCACATCAGCGGCGCGTCGGACTCATAGTCCCACATGGTGTAGCCGAGGTAGCTGTTCAGGAAGATGTTGGGCTGGTGCATGTGGCAGTTCATGCACTGCGCCGTCGGGATGGCGCGGGTGAAGCTGTGTTTGATGGGGTGGCCCATCTCCTTCACGCGCGACTTATCCCCCTCATGCGGTTGTTTCAGCGCGCCGTGGCCACCGCCATGCTCGTCGTGCTCCGGTTCCAGCTTGTCCTTGATCGTCGGATCGACCGTCGCCGTCTGCCCGTCGCGGCCATATTGGGCGTAGGTCAGGCTCGCATATTTCTCGCGGTTGTTGGCGTAGATGACATGGCAGCCCGAACAGCCCGAATGGCGATAGTCGCCCGGCTGGTCATTGGTGCCCATCTGCCACATGAACGGGTCGTTGAGGCGCGTCTTGTGGATGTTGAGCGCCGGGATCGCGACGCGCAGGCCGGTGCCGGGACCACGGTTGGACTGTTTGAGGTCGGGACGGCCCGGTTCCTCCAGACGCTGCACGAGGCCGGTCGGATTGGGCAGGCCGACTTCCGCGAACTGGGTGTTGATGTTGCGCCCGCCGCGCTCGAACACGCGGAAGATGTCGCCCGGCGGGATCACCTCCCATGCAGGCAGCGGGTAGAACGCTTCCAGCGCGCCGCGCGCCTTCGCCTTGTCGTCCAGCTTGCCCGGCTCCATCCCCGGCGATCCGGGGGAGACGAGCTTCGCGGGCTTACCGTCCTTGGTATAGGCCTCGCCAAAGATGTAGTTCTTGAACGGCACGATGCCATTATTATAGGCTGCGCCGCCCCACAGCATCGCGCCCGTCGCCATCAACGACCGCTCGTTCGCCTCGATCAGGTCGAGGTGGCAGGCACCGCAGGCCTCGCGCGCTACGCGATAGTCGCTGGGGTTGATGAAGCGCACGAACTCCGGCGATTCCTTGAGCAGCAGCGTATAGGTGCGCTTGGGGTTCGCGGACGAGGGATAGTGCCAGCTATTGGGATAGGTCGGCAGGATATGCGCCGCCTCCCGCGCCCTTACATAGTCGGGATGGTCGAGGCCGAGGTCGGGATTGCCCCGAATCGCATTATTGCCGCCATGGCAATCCGTGCAGCCCAGCATCACCGCCGGGGTCGCGTGCATGCTCGGCTCGTCGGTCTGGACATGGCAACTGGTGCAGCCGTTCGATTTGGCCGCCACCTGCTCCGCCGTCTGGGTCAGCGGCGAGGCCGGCGCCATCGCATAGCTGCGCTTGACGGGCTTCTCCCCGCTGTTGGCATGCAGGATCGCCGCCGGAATGGCGATCGCGGCCAGCAGCATGAGGAGGAGGGAGAGGAGGCGCTGCTTGGCCATCAGTAACTCAGGACCAGATTGGCGAGGAGGGAGTAATAATTGCGATTGGTGCCGCTGTTGGTGAACAGGTCGCGGAACCCCGCGCCGGGCAACAGCGCCGCGCCGGAGAAACGGAACACGATGTTCTGCGTCGCCTTGGGCCGCCAGATGGTGGACAGCGACAGGTCCCAGCCGATGTCGCGCGGGATCGATCCCTCCGACCGCAGCGTCTGCAATATGCTGGTGTCCCCGAACCACAGGTGATTGGCGTTGGTGGAGACGCGGAACTGCGGCGTCAGGTCGAAATCGCCGCCCACGCCGAGCAACTGCGTGCCCGGATTGACGAAGTTCGACTGCCCCTGCTCCTTGGAGGAACGCAGCGAGTTCAATATGCCGTTGCGGCCATTGATGCCGATGGCGCGGCCGCCGCCGATGAACGGCACCGACTGGCGTATCCAGTAGCTGGTGTCCGCGCCCGCGAAGATCGGGTTCTCGAAGATCGCGTCATAGCCCGTCTCGATATCGTCGAACGGGTCTTTGTCCGCGCTGGCGAACAGGCCGGACAGCCGGAAGCGCGCCCAGTTGACGTCATAGGACAGTTCGCCCGCCGCGAAGAAGGCGCGGATTTTTGCCTGCCGCCCGGTGAACTGGCTTTTCCGTTCGGTCCCGAACAGGCCGTAGGTGGTGGCGGTCAGGTTCAGGCGACCGACATGCCCGTCCGCCGCATAGCCCAGATAGACGACATCATAATCGCGCCCGCCCAGGTTGCCGATCAGCGCGGGGCGCACCGGGAAGCCATTGTCATCGGTGAACACTTCACCGCCTTCGCGGTTGTGGTTCCACGCGACGATGATCTCGCTCGTCAGGCTGGGGATCAGGAAATCCTGCCGGTAGAGATTGGCGAAGAAGACGAAATCCCGGCGCGGCTTGTCCACCACGGAGTTCAGGCCGCTGTTGGTGTCCTTCTCCAGACGCCAGAAGGCCGCCAGATTATACTGGAAGCGGTTGTTGTCGCGGTTGCCGAACAGGCGGATGCCGAGCTGGTTGTCGTTGAACAGGAAACCGCGAAAATCCGCCTGAAACGGCTGGATGCCAAGGCGGATGGAATCGAAGTCGAAGCGGTCCGACACATTGCGCCAATGCTTGTCGACAAAGGCTTCCTGCACGCCGAGGAAATGGTCGAGGCGTTCGCGGTCGTAGCTCGGCTGGATGAACAGGATGCGCCGTTCCTGCACCTTCGCCCAATTGACGTTATAGGCCAGCGTCAGGCGATATTCGTAATCCGGCGGCTTGAACGCAGTCAGGCCCTTGATCAGCGCAACACCGAACAGGAATGTCTGCGACGCGGCGAGGCTGGCCGAGCGCCCAAAGACGTCGTTGCTGCCCGGACGCTCCGGATACTGGATGCCGACGGGCAGCGGAAAGCTGCGCGGTTCGATCACCGTGTCGGACACGGCGTTGATGGCGAAGAACCAGTCCTCCCCCTTCAGGCCCAGCAATTTCGGCGTGGCGCAGGGGGGCAGCCCCTCCTTCTCCCGCCGTTCCTTCTCCTCGTCGGAGGGGATGCAGATCGGGCGGTCGCCCTTGTACGTATTCTGGTGATAGGGGTCGGACCAGCGTTCCTTGACCACGCCCAGCGTCTGGATCAACCGCCAGCGGTCGGGCAGCGGAATCTGGTCGGTGGGAAAGGCCTCGGGCGGCGGCGGGCGGATCGCGCCCTTATTGTCCTGCGTCACGCGCTCCGGCAGTGGCGCCTCGTAACCGGGGCGGCGACGGCCGTCGATCATGGCGTCGTCGGTGTCCGCGCCAAGCCGCGCCTCCCAGTCGGCGGGCGGCGGCGGAGGTACAGGTTCGCCACTCTCCGGCTGCGCAGCCAGCGCGAGCATCAGGGGGAGGAGGGAGACGCCTGCCACGGTCAGAACCCCTGACAGACATTCTGGTCGCTCGTCCCCACAAAGGGCGCGAACGGACAGGCGATGAAGGTCAGGCGGTTGCCCAGCGGCAGCAATGTGTCGGAGCGGATGCTGGTGGACGGCACATTCACCGACCCACCCAGCTTTTTGGACGCATTCACGAGGCCGAGGAAGGCGATCATGTCGCTCTGGTCATCGCCATCGCCGGAGGAGGCGACCGCGCCGACCAACTGCCCGCCGCGATAGATGGGCACGCCGCCCGCGAACAGGGTCAGGCCGTTGTTGATCCGGTTATAGCCGGGCCGCACATCCGGCGAGCGGCCACAGGTACGCGGAACGTCTGTCGGACTGGCGCCGAGGATGAAATTGACGTGCGCGACGATGTCCGGCGTGATCAGCCGCGACTGCAGGCCCGTCGCAAAAATGCTGAACTGTCCGTCCGCCAGCGACAGCGGCCCCGGCGGCGTGCCCACCTGCCCATCGGGATAGAAGGGCCGCGCCAGATTGCCGATCGACCGCAGCGACCAGGCGATATCGCCGGTCAGCGCATTGGGCGATCCGATGAAGCTGCGGAACTTCTGCACATAGGAGCGCACCTCCGCATCCGGGTTGCCATTCAGGTCGGCAGCCGCCTGTGGATTTGAGAAGAAGGCGGTCGTGCGCGCCTTTTGCGGCACGGCGTCGATAGCGTCGACCAGCGCGTCCGGCCCGCGCACGAGGCCCAGCACTTCGCCGAAGGTATCCACGACGACGATGGTGTTCTGCGCGCGATTGTCGAGCGGGCGGCGCACCTGCGCGCGGGCGCGGCGTTGCACGTCGAAGGCTTCGACGAGGATCGTCTTGACCTCGGCGGCGGTGAGCGGCGTGCCGACCGCCGTGCCGTCCGTTCCGGCGCGGGGCGGATAGCGATTGCGGCCCGTGTTGTCGTTCACGACCCAGATGTCGCTGTCGCTATATTGCGGGTCGACGGC
>DASVNT010000125.1:0-2109 GCA_036383715.1 Sphingobium sp.
TGGTGAAGATGGGGTCGGCTTCCGGGGGCACTTCGGCGATGGCGTCCACAAAGGCCGAACGGGTCTCCGGCTCATCATAGACCATCTTCTGGTCGAACGCCGCGCGCCACGTCGCTTCGTCGGGCCATTCGGCATAGCCCACGAACCGCCCGTCCGCGTCCCGGTGCAGCCGCGACCCGTAGCTGCCATATTTTTCGCGGATCAGGTCGGTTCCGCGCCGCCACGCCTTGCGGAACTGCTCTTCCTTGCCGGGATGCACCCGCCACCAATAGACCGCGACGAACATCGCCTCTCTCCTTTACGGGGAGAGAATGATGCGCCGGGCGAGAGGTTGCGACAACTATCCTCCGTTCGCTTCGAACGAACGGAGAAGGTCAGCCGATCAGAGAACCGACTGCCCCGTCTTCTCCCAATCGGCCAGGAAGCCTGCGATCCACTTGTCGGTCAGCACGTGGTTGAACAGCGCCTTGATGACGGACGGCGGCGCGGTCATCACGTCCGCGCCGATCTTCGCGCTTTCCAGCACATGGATCGGGTGACGCACGCTCGCGACCAGGATTTCGGTATCGAACTGGTAATTGTCGTAGATCAGGCGAATGTCCTCGATCAGCTTCATGCCGTCCAGGCCATTATCGTCATGCCGTCCGACGAAGGGTGAGATGAAGCTCGCGCCCGCCTTCGCCGCCAGCAGCGCCTGATTGGCCGAGAAGCACAGCGTCACGTTCACCATCACGCCCTCGCTCGTCAGCGCCTTGCAGGTCTTGAGCCCGTCGATGGTCAACGGCACCTTGATGCAGACATTGTCCGCGATCTTCCGAAGGACAGCCGCTTCCTTCATCATCGTCTCATGGTCGAGCGCGACGACCTCGGCCGACACCGGCCCTTCGACCAGCCCGCAGATTTCCTCCACCACTTCCAGGAACTTGCGGCCCGACTTGTGGATCAGCGAAGGGTTGGTGGTGACCCCGTCCAGCAGACCCGTGGCGGCGAGGTCACGGATTTCATTGGTGTCGGCGGTGTCGACGAAGAACTTCATGAGGATGCTCCGGAGCGGGATGTTCGAATCGCCACCCCTTTAGCGGCTGGTGCGCCGATTGGCTAACATTGCTGCGGCAAAGCCTTTGCCTTTCCCCTTTGCGACATTATGACGACGGCGCCTTTCCAAAGGACCCAGTCATGATCCGCCTCTTGCGCCCACGCCACATATCGGGCGCGCTCCTCTTCGCCGCGACCTCGCTCGCGCCCGCCGCCGCCGCGACCAACGAAACCCAAGGCTGGCTCACCGAATCGCTGGTGATCAAAGCCAGCGACGCCGACACGATCAGCCTCGACACCAGCCAACGCTTCCGCCGGGACAGCTCCAACGGCGAACAGCAGACCGTGCGCGTCCTGCTCGACCACCGCATCGCTCCTGGCGTGCAGATCGGCGGCGGCATCGCCTATTTCCATTCGGAGCCCGAACAGGAAATGCGCCTGTTCCAACAGGCGACCTTTTCCAAGGGCGTCTGGGTCGCCCGCACGCGGATCGAGCAGCGCTTCTTCGATACCGCCGACCGCGCAAGCTGGCGGCTGCGCCAGCGGGTGCAGGCGTCCCTGCCACTCGACGCCGCGAAGAAATGGACGCTGATCGCCGCGACCGAACTCATGTTCCACCTGAATCGCGCCCGGCCCAGCGACAAGACCGGCCTGGCCGTCATGCGCAACCAGATCGGCCTGCGCCATCCGATCAGCAAGGCGGTGGACGCGCAGCTGCTCTATATGCGCCAGCAAACCTTCAGAGACGGGCGCCCGGACGCGGTCGCGCATATCCCCTGGCTGACCTTAAGCTGGAAAATCTGACGCACCCGCCTTGCCTCCCCCGCTGCGCGCGATAGGGACGTAAGACAATGAGTTCGCGCGCCCGTATCATCCTGTTGAACGCCGCCCTGGGGCCGCTCGACTATCGCGTGCCCCACGGCATGAGCGTCCAGCCCGGCAGCATCGTCGTCGCGCCGCTTGGGCCCCGCCAGATCATCGGCGTCGTGTGGGACGAGGACAGCTTCCCCGATGTCGAGACCGTCGGCGACAACCGCCTGCGCAACATCGCCGGGCTGGTCGACGCGCCCCCGG
>DASVNT010000126.1:0-1533 GCA_036383715.1 Sphingobium sp.
GGGTGCTAGCGGCTCACCCATGTCGATTGACCTGCAAACCGTGAAGAAGATCGCCAGCCTCTCGCGCATTTCGGTGACGGACGCCGAAGCCGAGGCGATGGTGCCTGAACTCAACAACATCCTTGGCTGGGTGGAGCAACTGGGCGAGGTGGACGTAACCGGCGTCGAGCCGATGACCGCCGTCATCCCCAACAAATTGCGCCTGCGCGAGGATGCCGTGACCGACGGCAATGTGCGGGAACGGGTGCTGGCGAACGCGCCTCAGGCCGAGCATGGCTTCTTCGCGGTGCCGAAGGTGATTGAATAATGAGCAATCTGACGGACCTGACGGTCGCGGAAATTCGTGATGGTTTTCGGGGCGGTGATTTTTCCGCGCGTGAAGTGGCGGAGGCTTTCAACGCCAATGTCGCGGCGGCGAAGGCGCTGAATGCGTTTATTGTCGAGACGCCGGAAAAGGCGCTTGAGGCAGCCGATGCGGCCGACAAGGCGAAGGCTGCGGGTGAGGCGTTGAAGCCGCTTTCGGGCGTGCCGATTGGCATGAAGGACCTGTTCTGCACCGAGGGTGTGCAGACGACCGCTGCAAGCCACATGCTGGAGGGCTTCACGCCGACCTATGAGTCCACGGTTTCGAAGAAGCTGTGGGATGCGGGCGCGGGGATGTTGGGCAAGCTGAACCTCGACCAGTTCGCCATGGGGTCTTCGAACGAGACGAGCTATTTCGGCAATGTGATCTCGCCGTGGCGGCGGGGCGGCGGTGACAATGCCGCGCTGGCTCCGGGCGGGTCTTCGGGTGGGTCTTCGGCGGCGATTTCCGCGCGGCTTTGCCCAGCGGCGACGGGAACCGATACGGGCGGGTCGATCCGTCAGCCTGCGGCCTTTACCGGCATCAGCGGGATCAAGCCGACCTATGGGCGCTGCTCGCGCTGGGGCGTCGTCGCTTTCGCCTCGTCGCTCGACCAGGCCGGGCCGATGGCGCGGATAGTGCGCGACAATGCGATCCTGCTGGAGACGATGGCGGGGTTCGACCCCAAGGATTCGACTTCGCTCGATCTGGCGGTGCCGCAGTGGGAGGCAGGGCTGTCGAGCGATCTGCGCGGCAAGAAGGTCGGTATTCCCAAGGAATATCGCCCCGATGGCTTGAACGCGGAAATCTCCGCCATGTGGGATCGCGGGATCGCATGGCTGAAGGACGCCGGCGCGGAAGTGGTGGAAGTGTCGCTGCCGCATACCAAATATGCGCTGCCAACCTACTATATCATCGCCCCGGCCGAGGCTTCGTCGAACCTCGCCCGTTATGACGGCGTGCGCTATGGCCAGCGCGACCTGCCCGATGGGGCGGGCTTGCAGGACATGTATGCCGCGACGCGCGCCGCCGGTTTCGGACCGGAGGTGAAGCGCCGCATCATGATCGGCACCTATGTGCTGTCGGCGGGCTTCTACGACGCCTATTATACGCAGGCGCAGAAGGTCCGGGCGCTGATCGCGCGCGATTTCGAGCTGGCCTTCGAGAAGTGCGACCTGCTGCTGACGCCG
>DASVNT010000127.1:0-8402 GCA_036383715.1 Sphingobium sp.
GCCACGATGGCGACCAGCAACTCCGCCGCATTGGCGTCCGCCGTGACTTCCGACAGGAACTGCTTGTCGATCTTGAGGCGGTCGAACCGCAACTGGCGCAGATAGCCGACGCTGGCGAAACCCGACCCGAAATCGTCGAGCGCGAGGCGGATGCCCAGCGCGCGCAGCTCCTCGATCACGCTGGCGGCGGCATCGGGGCGGCGCAGCAGGTAGTTTTCGGTGATCTCCAGTTCCAGTCGGTGCGCCGGAAAGCCTTCGCGCGCCAGCACGTCAGCGATGCTCGCCACCAGCCGCGCGTCCCAGAATTGCGCGGGCGAGAGATTGACGGACAGGTCGAGGTCATGCGGCGCGACGGCGCGGCACGCCTTGGCCAGCACCTGTTCGCCCAGCGCCCCGATCAGGCCGGTCATTTCGGCCAGCGGTATGAAGATGTCGGGGCCGATTACCCCCTCGTGCCTGTGCGTCCAGCGGGCCAGCGCCTCGACACAGACGATCTCGCCGGTGCGGGCGGACACGATCGGTTGATAGGCGACGTCGATCTCGTTCGCGGCGATGGCGGCGCGCAGGTCGTGCTCCAGCCGTTTGCGGACGTCATGCCCCTCATCCATATCGGGGGCATAGCGGTCCCAGCGGTTCTTTCCCCGCCCCTTGGCGCTGTACATGGCGACATCGGCGCGGCGCATCAGTTCGTCCACGTCCAGCGCGCAGCCGACCGGTGTCGACACCACGCCGACGCTCACGCCGATCTGCACATGCGCGCCCGCAATAGCGAACGTGGGGTGGAAGGCGTCGATGATGCCCTGTGCCAGTCCGGCAGTCTCCGCCGTGTCCGCGCCGAGGTGCAGCACGGCGAACTCGTCCCCGCCCATGCGCGCGATCAGCGCCCTGTCGCCTGCCGCCGCGACGATCCGCGCGGTGGCCTCCTGCAGCAATTCGTCGCCCGCGCGATGGCCGTAGAGGTCGTTCACTTCCTTGAACCCGTCGAGGTCCATGTAGAGGAGGTCGACCGCCGTGCCCGCCTCCAGCCGCGCGCGCACGCCATCCATCAGCACGCGCCGGTTGGGCAGGCCGGTCAGCGGGTCGTGGCCCGCATGGTGCAGCGCCCGGTCCTGACTGGCCTTGAGCGCGGTGATGGAGCGGCTGCCCTGTTGCAGCAGGATGACGGCAAGGGCGGAGGCGAGCAGGCCGATGACCAGCAGGCCGGGCAATATCTGTTCGCGCAGCGACGTGCCGGGCGTGCCGGGCGCCATGTCGAGCCATGCAATCGGTCGGCCCCGGAAATCACGGAAGGCGGCGACGCCCCGGTCGGTGCGGATTTTCAGCGGAGGGAGTTGATGCGTCCTGCGAATCCGGTCGATGAAGGCGCTGTCCACGGCCTCTGCAATCGCCAGCACCTGCCGCTCGCCCGGCGGCAGGCCGATCCTGTCGGTCAGCGGCACGATGGCGGCCACGGAATAGATGTAGAGACGCCCGTCATGCTCGGTGAAGCCGCCGAGGATCGGCTGCCGCTTGCCCGTCATGTGGCGCACGGCCGACAGGCTTTGTACGAAGGAGGCTCCCAGCCCCTTGACCGGGTCCGCATGGCTCAGCTTGCCGTCGGTGAAGATATAGCGGCTGCGGTCGTCGGGCCCGATGACGAGGACGTGGCTATAGCCCTGCGCCCTGCCCAGATAGGCTGTCACATTGTCACTGATCCAGTCGGAATCGAAATTCAGGGTGATGTGGCGGACAGCCTCGTCCCACTTTGCATAATCCTGCAGATCGTGCGCGACCATCGCCACATTGGTGTCCAGCGCGACCGACAGGGTATGCGTCTGGCGTGCCGCTTCCATCCGGTCCTGCGACGAGGTGGTGAAATAGAGCAGCGTCAGGATGCTGCCGAAGCACAGCCCGATCAGGATCAACAGCGGCCAGAAATACTGGCCCGGAACACGGCGTAGGACAGACATGATGGTTTTCTGCGCGACCTTATTTTGTCCGCACCTACCACCCTCTCTCCTAGGAAGTCGTTAAATTATCGGCATTTTCCGCGTCGGGATGCGCGCCGCGCCGGAACAGTTCGCGGTCGGCGGGGCCAAAGCCGATACGCCAGATCACCAGGCTGTAGATGATGATCACGACCGGAATGCCAAAGCTCAGCTCCGCCCACTCCATATGCGGGGGCAGCATCGTGACCGCCGCACCCGCCGCACCCGCCAGCACGCCCGCGATCAGCAGCGACGGGCGCCAGCTGGTGACGGGGGCATCGACGATGCGCGACAGCGCGCGCGACTTGATCCACGATCCGGCGGCCAGCGCGATGGCGAGGCCGAGGGCGGGGCAGGCCGTCACCCACATTTCCGGCAGCTCCAGCTGGCGCGCGCCCAGCACCAGCGCGAGGCTGAGGAGCGCCTGAAGGCCGATGGTCGCGATGGACAGCACCAGGTTGCGACCGCGCGCGAGATACACCAGCGCCGCCTCCGACACGACCGACGGGGCCGATGTCGCCTCCGCCGCGAGCAGGAAGACGAGCGCGGCGGTGCCGCTCACGAACTGCGGGCCGAGGACACCCATGGCCGCCTCGCCCGGAATGCCGATGGCGAGCGCGATGCCGACCTGCGCGGCGATGATCCAGAAGCCGACCTGGCTGACATGCTCCGCCACGGCCTTGTACTTCTTCTCCGCCACATTGCGCGCGATGATCGGGCCGAGGATCGGTTCGAAGCTGGTTTTCAGCTTCTGCGGCAGGGACGCGAACTGCTGCGCGCCATAATAGATACCCGCAGCGGTCGGCGTGACGAAGAAGCCCAGCAGCCACAGATCGAGCCGCCGCGTGCCCCATTCGATGGCGTCGGCGGCGGCGAGCGGCAGGTTGCGGCGGGTCATGCGCCACAGGCGCATCGGATGCGGCGACCAGCCCTTCGGCAGGCCATAGTGCCGGAAGAACGGGAATAGCGCCGCGACCATCGCCGCGACCATCGACACGACATAGGAGAGGATCAGGCCGTCCCGCTTTGAATAGAAGGCGAACAGGCCCGCCGCGATGCTGATCGCCCAGGGTTCCACGACCGATCGCGCCCGCACCGTCGCGCCAATGTCGTAGCGATAGGCGCAGGCCGCCAGCGCCACGTCGGTAATCGCGACGGCAAAGATGATGAACGGCAGCAGCCGGTCCAGCCCGTTGATCTGGCTGTTCGGGAACATCGCCCCCGGAAAGGCGATCAGCGCGGCGCAGGTCACGGCGGAAGCGATGAAGGTCAGGATCAGGCCATCATAGACGATATGGGTGTCGGGCCGGTCCTTTCGGGCGAGCTGTTCGGCAAGGCCCCGCTTGAGGCCCAGCGTCGCCAGCTGCGCGGCGAACTCCACCACCAGCACCGCCAGCGCGAAACGGCCGAGCGTGTCAGCGCCATAGACGCGGCCCGCGATCAGCAGGAATGGCACGCGCGCGCCGAGGCGCAGCAGGAAACCCAGCACATTCGTCCGGCCACCCTTGGCCAGCGCCGCCAGGTCGTCCTGTTCGCGCACAGCGTCGCCGGGGGTCGTCGTGTCAGCTTTCGTCAAGCGTCCCCGCCCCGCAAAATCGTCATGATAGTATCTGGCATTCTTCTCTCAGGCACCGGCATATCCGGCACTTCGACCGGTTGCACAAGCGTCATGTCTGCGCGATGTACGATAGGTCATTCCGACCGGATCGGGCGGGCGAGAAGGGTGGTGATGACCTCCGCCACTCCCGCCGTCCCGTCGAGCAGCGTGCAGACCGCTTCGACCACCGGCATGTCGACGCCCGCCGCGCGCGCGGCCTCGCGCAGTACGGGCGCGGTGAACGCGCCCTCCGCCACGGTGCGGCGGTCGGCTAGCAGGGCGGCGGCGGGCTGCCCCTCGCCCAGACCCTTGCCCAGCGAGAAGTTGCGTGAACTGGTGGAGGAGCAGGTGAGGACGAGGTCGCCGAGGCCGGACAGGCCGGTCAGCGTCTCGATCCGCGCGCCGCGCGCAAGGCCAAATCGCGTCATCTCCGCAAAACCGCGCGCGATCAGCGCGGCACGCGCATTCTGGCCGAGGTCCGCGCCCTCCACGACGCCGCAGGCGATCGCGAGGACATTCTTGACCGCGCCGCCAATCTCCGCGCCGATGACGTCGGTCGACATATAGGGCCGGAACGCGGGCCGGGCGAGACGCTGGCCCAGCCGTTCGGCGACATCCGCATCCTCGCAGGCGAGGGTGATGGCGGTCGGCAGGCCTTTGGCCACTTCATGCGCAAAGGTCGGGCCGGAGAGGACGGCGATGGGCGCGTCGGGTCGCACGGCCTTTGCCACTTCGCTCATCAGCAGCATCGTGCCCGCCTCTATCCCCTTGGCGCAGAGGATGAGCGGCGTGGCCCCGGTCGGCGCTTCGGCCAGCACGGCGCGCAAATGCTGCGCGGGCGTGACGACGAGGATCGCCTCGCACGCGGACAGGTCGGCCAGATTGCCCGTAGCATAGACATGGTGCGACAGCGGCACGCCCGGCAGGAACAGCGCGTTTTCATGCGCGCCGTTGACGGATTCGCGCACCTCCGGCTCGCGCGCCCAGAGGAGAACGGGGCTAGTGCCACCCTGTGTCGCGACCTGTGCCAGCGCCGTGCCCCATGCACCCGCACCGATGACGCCGATAGTCATGCCGTCTCGCCCCTCATCCCTTTACCCCGGCGCCGCGCGCCTTTTCCGCGTCCGGGTCCAGCGGCCAGCGGGGCCGTGCCGGGACGGACAGATCGTCGGTCATGCCCAGCGCGAACCGCTCCGCGCCCGCCCAGCCGATCATCGCGCCATTGTCGGTGCAAAGCCAGAGCGGGGGCGCGACGAAGGGCAGGTCCGCCTCCGCCGCCAGCCTGGACAATGCGCCCCGGATCGCCTGATTGGCGGCCACACCGCCCGCGACCACCAGAGCGGTCGGGCGCTGCTGGAGCGACGCCAGCGCGCGCCGGGTGCGATCGACCAGACAGTCGATCACGGCCTGCTGAAACCCCGCGCACAGGTCCGCCGCGCTATGCTGTCCCGTCTGGTGGGCGCGCAGCACCGCGCTTTTGAGGCCCGCGAAGGAGAAATGCGGGTCCGCCGTGCCGACCAGCGGGCGAGGCAGGCGCACGGCCTTCGGATTGCCCTGTGCCGCCATGCGCTCCACCGCTGGGCCGCCCGGAATGCCGAGGCCGAGCAGCTTCGCCGTCTTGTCGAACGCCTCGCCCGCCGCATCGTCGATGGTGGTGGCGAGACGGCGATAGCGGCCCACGCCCATCACCTCGATCAACTGGCAATGCCCGCCGGAGACGAGGAGGAGGAGGTAGGGGAATTCGAGGCTGGGGTCCGCAAGGCGCGGGGACAGCGCATGCCCCTCCAGATGATTGACCGCGATCAAAGGCTTGTTTGCCGCCATCGCCAGCGCCTTGCCCGTGACGAGGCCGACCATCACCCCGCCGATCAAGCCCGGCCCGGCGGTCGCGGCGATGGCGTCCACCCGGTCCAGCGTCAGCCCCGCATCTTCCAGCGCAGCCTCGACCAGCGGCATCAGTGCGTCGACATGCGCGCGCGCCGCGATTTCCGGCACCACGCCGCCGAACGGGCGATGCACGGCCTCCTGCGTGGCGAGCCGGTGCGACAGGATGCGCCGGTCCGCGCAGACCAGCGCAGCCGCCGTCTCGTCGCAACTGGATTCCAGTCCCAGGATCACGGTTTGGGGGGAAAGGGTCATTGGCCTTCCCTCTATCGCGCGGAGCAATTAGAGCAAGGCCGCATATGACCGACATCTCTCCCGCTCACCCCTTTCGCATCGGCACCCGTGGCTCTCCGCTCGCACTGGCGCAGGCGCATATGACCGCCGCCGCCTTGCGCGCCGCGCATGGATGGGGCGAGGATCATATCGCCATCGTCACCGTGCAGACCAGCGGCGACCGGATACAGGATCGCGCGCTGGCGGACATCGGCGGCAAGGCACTGTGGACCAAGGAACTGGACCGCGCGCTGCATGATGGCGAGATCGACTGCGCCGTCCATTCGATGAAGGATGTGGAGACGATCCGGCCCGATACCCTCGCCATCGTCGCCATCCTGCCCCGTGCTGCGGTGGAGGACCGGCTGCTGGGCGCCGAGTCCCTGTCCGCGCTGAAACAGGGCGCGGTCGTGGGCACCAGCTCGCCGCGCCGCGCCGCGCAGGTGCGCCGCCTGCGCCCCGACCTCACACCCATCGTCTTTCGCGGCAATGTCGCGACCCGCATCGCCAAGCTGGACGCGGGGGAGGCGGATGCCACGTTGCTGGCCGCGGCGGGGCTCGACCGGCTGGGCATGGGCGATGTCGGCGCGACAATCGCGCTGGACGAGATGCTGCCCGCACCCGCGCAGGGGGCGGTGGGGATCGAATGCCTGGCCGATGACGCGGTCACGCGCGCGCTGCTGGTGCCGATCAGCCATGCGGACAGCTTTGCCTGCGTCATGGCGGAACGCGCGCTGCTGCTGGGTCTGGGCGGCACTTGCCATTCGCCGGTCGCGGCGCTGGCGCGGGTCGATGGGGACGGCATCCTCCTCAATGCCGAGATATTGTCCACCGACGGGGCGGAGCATGTCGCGGGATCGGTGCGCCTGACGCCCGGTGAGACGGCGCCCGCGACGGCATTGGGGCATGAGTTGTTGCAGCGGGCCGGTCCGGCGATACGAGCGTTGTTTCATGGCTGATCCGGTCCTCGTCCTGCGGCCCGAACCGGGCGCCAGCCGCACGGCAAAGGCGCTGCGCGAGGCGGGGTTCCTGCCTATCCTCTACCCCTTGTACGAGATCGAGCCGGTCGACTGGACCCCGCCCGACCCCGCCGGCATCGACGCGATCCTGATCACCAGCGCCAATGCGGTCCGGCAGGCCGGGCCGGGGATGGCGCGTTTCCTGTCCAAGCCGCTGTTCGCCGTCGGTGCGGCCACGGCGGCGGCGGCGCGGCAGGCGGGCTTCCTGTCCGTGACCGTGGGCGGGGGCGATATTCCCTCGACGGTGCCGATGGTCGTCGCATCGGGGCATCGCCGCATCCTGCATCTGAGCGGAACGGAGATACGCGAGTTCGATCCCGCGGGCCTCTCCATCCTGCGCCTGCCCGTCTATCGCGCCGCGCCGTATGGCACGGCCGAAGGGTTGCGGCGCATCGTGCCGCGCGACCGGGGCGCCTATGCGATGGTGCATTCGCCCCGCGCGGGCGTGCGCCTGTCCGAACTGGTAGAGGCCAGGGAGCGTCAGCGGATCACCATCATCGCGATCAGCATTGCGGCGTCGCAGGCCTGCGGCAGGGGCTGGCGCGACCGGGTCGCGGTCGGTTCTCCGACGGGGGAGGCGATGGTCGCCGGGCTGCAAATGCTTGTCTGACGCAACAAAAGCGTTAATCTCCGCAGCCAACCACAGTATCGGGGCGCCATGACAACCGAACAGGATATCATCACGCCGCAGCCCCCCAAGCGCGGCCCGGGAACGCGCATGATTCTGGCCCTGCTTCTCTTCGCCTTTGTCGGCGGGGCGCTGCTGATGGCGTGGGCATCGCAGAACTGGCGGACATTGGGCGGCGCGCAGTCGCTGACCGGCGCGGTGCAAAATGGCGCGGATCCGCTTCAGAACAGTTCCGGCGGCGTGGACGGCAATAGCGCCGCGGCGAGCGGGGTGGTCGCACCGTCGCTGGTCGATGCGCAGACCTCGCGCATCCTCGATCTGGAACAGCGCCTGTCCCGCATTTCGGCGTCGGCGCAGGCCGCATCCTATAACGCCAATCGCGCGGAGGCGCTGCTGACCGCCTTTGCCGCGCGCCGCGCGCTCGATGCCGGGCGACCGCTGGGCTATATCGAGGGCACGCTGCGCCTGCGGTTCGGCGATGCGCAGCCCAAGGCGGTGGCGACGATCATCAACGCGGCGGCGGAGCCTGTGACGCTCTCCGACCTGCGCGTCGGCCTGATGGACATAGACGCGGTGGTGCGCGATCAGCGGACGGGGTCGGGCAACTGGTTCCAGGGCTTTTGGCGGGAGATCGGCAGCCTCGCCATCCTGCGCAAGTCAGGTGGTCCGTCGCCGGAGCCGGAACAGCGGCTGGCGCGCGCGCGTCATGCCGTCGAACTCGGCCAGATCGACAGCGCAATCACGGAAATGTCCGCGCTGCCGCCACAGGCCAGCGTGACCCGCTGGCTGGAACTCGCCCGCCGCTATAATGAGGCGCACCGGGCGCTGGACGTGGTGGAAGCCGCCGCGATTCTGGAGACGCGCTCCACACCGGGCACGGTTTCGACGCCGGTCGTGGTGCCGGATCAGGAGGATGCGGTGGATAATGCGGCGGCGGTGGAGACTGCGCCGGTCAAGGCGAGGGAATAGGTCGGGGAGGGCGGTCTGTTTTCGAGCAAAGGCGGACTTCATCCCCCTCCCGCTTGCGGGAGGGG
>DASVNT010000128.1:0-10762 GCA_036383715.1 Sphingobium sp.
ACGCTGGCCCGCCGCCGGGTCAAGTTCATGCTGGGCATCGTCTATCACACCCCGCCGGAACTGGCGGAGCGCCTGCCCGCGATCCTCAAGGAGATCGTGGAGGAAGCAGGCCAGACCTTCATTCAGGCGGGCATGATCGCCTTTGGCGCGAGCTCGCTCGACTATGAGCTCGATTTCGACGTGCCCAATCCCGACGACGCCGATTATTTCATGACCCGCCACCGGGTCGCCATGGGCATATTGCGACGTTTCAATGCGGAAGGGATCGAGTTCGCCTTCCCGACGCAAACCTCCATGACCGCCGCGCCCGATGGCCGTATGATCATGCCCTATCCGGACGCGGCAGCGCGGGATACCTAACCCCAGAGGCTCCCCGGCTGCAGCACGCCCGCTTCCGCCATCAACGCGCCCTCGCGATCCTCCGCCAGCAACAGTGCGCCATCGAGATCGACCCAATGCGCGCCCTGCGCCGCGAGGAAAGCAGGCGCGATGCCCAGCGATGTGCCCAGCATGCACCCGACCATGATGGCTTGACCGCGCGCCCTGGCACCTTCGGCCAGCCGCAGTGCCTCGGTCAGGCCACCGGCCTTGTCCAGCTTGATATTGATTGCCTGATACATGGACAGCCGGTCGAGGTCCGCCGCCGTCTGGCAACTTTCGTCGGCGCAAAAGGGAATGGGCGACACGATGCCGCGCAACCGCTCGTCCTGTCCGCGCGGCACCGGCTGCTCCACCAGTTCGACACCCAGCGCGGCCATGGTCGCCGCTTCTGCTGCGATGTCCAAGGCGCCCCAGCTTTCATTGGCATCCACGATCAGGCGCACATCGGCCGCACCGCGCCGCACGGCCCCTACCCGGTCCGCATCCCCCTCCCCCGTCAGCTTGCACTTGAGCAGGCCGTAGCCCGCCGCAGATGCCTTTCGCGCCGCCGCTTCCATGACGGCAGGATCGCCAAGGCTGATGGTGAAGGCAGTGGCCATGGGTTTGGGCCGCGCCAGCCCCGCCAGTTCCCACACCGACTGGCCCGATTGTCGGGCCTCCAGTTCCCACAAAGCGCAGTCGAGCGCATTGCGCGCCGCACCCGCTTTCATCCCGCTATTGACGGAGCTGAGGTCGAACGGACCGAGAGCGGCAAAGGCGCGGATCACCTCCGCGCAGCCTTCCGCATCCTCGCCCTTGTAGTAGATCGGCGTTCCTTCGCCCCGGCCCTGATGCTGGCCGTCACCCACGATGCAGGTGACGACATCGACGTGCATCTTGGCACCGCGACTGATGACGAAGCTGCCCGCGACCGGCCAGCGTTCGACACGCACGTCAATCAGATCAGCCATGGCAGTATCCGTCAGCCGTTGTGCTCGGCGATCCACTGTTCCAGCACAGGCGCGATCTTGTTGCGCCACTTGCTGCCGTTGAAGATGCCGTAGTGGCCGACGTCAGGGCACATATAATATTTCTTCTTCGCGTCGGGGAGGTTGACGGCGATCTCAAGGGCAGCCTTCGTCTGGCCAAGACCGGAGATATCGTCCTTCTCCCCCTCGATCGCCAGCAGGCCGACATTCGTGATCAGGCCCGGATCCACGCGCACGCCCCGGTGCATGAGTTCGCCCTTGGGCAGGGAATGCTTCTGGAAGACCTGCTCCACTGTCTGGAGGTAGAAATCCGCCGTCATGTCGCAGACCGAACGATATTCCTCATAGAATTTCTTGGTCGCTTCGGCGCTTTCGTCATCGCCCTGCACCAGATGCTTGAACATGCCCCAGTGGCTCATCAGGTGGTTGCCGAGGTTCATCGACATGAAGCCCGCCAGTTGCAGGAAGCCCGGATAGACCTCTCGCCCCGCACCCGGATAATTATAGGGGACGGTGGCGACGACATTTTGCTTGAACCAGCTCAACGGCCGCTCGACCGCCAGCGTATTGACCGCCGTGGGCGCCTTTCGCGTGTCGATGGGACCGCCCATCATGGTCAATGTGCGCGGCAGCGCGCGATGCGCGTCCGCGGACATCACGCACAGCGCGGCATAAACGGGCACCGAAGGCTGGCAGACCGCCAGCACATGCGCGCCCGGTCCGATATGATCGAGCCAGTCGATGACATAATCCACATAGTCGTCGAGGTCGAAACGCCCCTCATCCAACGGCACGTCGCGCGCATCGCGCCAGTCGGTGATATAGACGTCATGGCCGGGCAGCATCCGCTCGACCGTGCCGCGCAACAGTGTGGCATAATGGCCGGACATGGGCGCGACGATCAGCAGCTTGGGATCGGCGGGATTGGCGCCTTCGCGCACGAAATGCTTGAGCTGGCCGAAGGGCTTGCGCGCCTCGATCTCCTCCCGCACGGGCAATGTCCTGCCGTCGCTCTCGACCGAATCGAACCCGAATGCGGGCTTGCCGCGCGGCGCGGAGGCATGGGCAAAGACATCCAGCGCGGAGGCCAGCAAGGGACCACCACCGAAATAGGCAAAGGGATTGGCCGGATTCTGGAGAAACTCCGCACCCGCTGTCGCCATTGCACTGGCGCTGGCAAGGAAGTTCCGCTGAATTTCATAGGCGTTATAGAGCATCAATACATCCTCTGACGCGTCGGCCTGCCCTCTCCTTCGACAGCGGCGCGTAATCCACAACCATATAGGACGGCATTCTTTTATTTGGTATGACTGCCATTCAAAACATTCTTCACGATCGTTTCGCAATGCCAAAAGTTCCTGCCCACGCGGTTACGGGACAGACTCATCCGACGAACGCCAGCGATGAAACGGCTTTGTTTCATCCCAGCCAACGGAGTTCGCAAATCCTGTTTTACAGAGCAGGCGTGCCCGATTAAAGCCCCGCAATGGCCCGACGCCCCCAAAAGCAAACCCAGGACACGCCTCCGGACGAGGGGCGCAACCGTAATATCGGCGACCTGAAACTGATCTGGGGCTTTGCCCGCGCCTATCGCTGGGCGATCATCGGGGCCACCATCGCCCTGATCCTGACGTCCGCCGCGACCCTCGCCATTCCCAGCGGCTTTCGACTGGTAATCGACCGGGGCTTTGCGGGGGGCACGCCCGGTCCCGATATCGGGCATTGGTTCAAATATCTGCTGGGCATCGTCGTGCTGCTGGCGCTGGCGACCGCCGCACGTTTCTATTGCGTGTCGTGGCTGGGGGAGCGGGTCGTCGCGGACATGCGCGTCGCGGTCCAGACCCATTTGCTGCGTCTCTCCCCCAGCTTCTTCGAGGTCAATCGCCCGTCCGAAATCGCATCGCGCATGACCAGCGACACGGCGATCATCGAACAGGTGGTGGGATCGACGGTATCGGTCGCCCTGCGCAACCTGGTCACGGGCATCGGCGGCATCGTCTATCTGTTCACGCTGGCGCCCCGTCTGACCGGCATGCTGCTGATCGGTATCCCGGTCATCCTGATCCCGATCATCGCCATGGGCCGCCGCCTGCGCGCCCTGTCCCGCACCAGCCAGGATCGCCTCGCCTCCATCGGCAGCATCACCAGCGAAGTGCTGGGCGCGATGAAGATCGTGCAGGCCTTCGGTCAGGAACAGCGGGAGGGCGAACGGTTCACCGTCGCTGTCGAGGACAGCTTTCGCGCGGCCAAGCGCCGGATCGCGCTCAGGGCGTTCATGACCGCACTCATCATCGGCCTGATTTTCGGGTCGATCACCCTGTTGATGTGGCAAGGCGCGATGGACGTCGCCAGCGGACGCATGTCGGGAGGCAGCATCTTTGCGTTCGTCGTCACCGGCGGCCTTGTCGCCGGGGCATTCGGCTCGCTCAGCGAAACCTATGGCGACCTGCTCCGCGCATCGGGCGCAGCGGGACGCATGGGCGAGTTGCTGGCCGAGCGACCGCAGATCACCGCCCCCGCCACGCCCATCGTCGTTCCCGCCGCTTCGTCGGCCGCACTGCGGTTCGAGGGGGTCGAGTTCCGCTACCCCACCCGCCAGGACACCGCCGCGCTCCACGACTTCACGCTGGACGTGCGACCCGGCGAGACGGTCGCGCTGGTGGGGCCGTCGGGCGCGGGCAAATCCACCGTCCTGCAACTGGCGTCGCGCTTCTACGATCCCGATGCCGGGACGATCCTGTTCAACGACACCCCATTGCCCGCCATGGACCCGGTGGCGATGCGCTCCATGATGGCCGTGGTGCCGCAGGAAACCGTGATCTTTGCCGCATCGGCGCGCGACAACCTGCGCTACGGACGGTGGGATGCGGATGACGATGCGCTGTGGGCCGCCGCCCGCGCCGCCAATGCCGAAGCGTTCCTGCGCGCCCTGCCGCAAGGCCTAGACACCTATCTGGGCGAAGGTGGCGCCCGCCTGTCCGGCGGCCAGCGCCAGCGTATCGCCATCGCCCGCGCACTGCTCCGCGATGCGCCGCTGTTGCTGCTCGATGAGGCCACGTCTGCGCTGGATGCAGAATCGGAGCGGGAGATCCAGACCGCGCTCGCCGCCCTGATGGGATCGCGTACGACCATCGTCATCGCCCACCGCCTCGCCACCGTCCGCGCGGCGGACCGCATCGTGGTGATGGACGGCGGGCGTATCGTGGAGACGGGCGATCATGCCGAACTGTCCGCACGGTCAGGCCTGTATGCGCGCCTTGCCAGCCTGCAATTCGCGGCGGCCGACCTGCTTTAGCTTTTGCCGGGGCGCGCGCGCCTGTTGTCCGGCAGGTCCGGTTTCCGGCGATGGAGATAGAGCAGGATTTTTGGCGCCTCCCGTAGACAGGGGCATTGGGTCGAATGGCATCTCTGATTTCGCGTGCGAGTACCCCACAGCGCGACGCCTGACCAATAACAGCGCGGATGGCTTGCCCCACACTGGCCCAAGGGCGTGGGTTATCCGCGGGCGGCAGGGTCCGACATGCGCAGGATATAATCCACAATCGCGGGATGCAGCGGCGGTTCGAACACCGCGTTGGCCTGTCCCTCCTCAGCCCGAAGAATGCGCGCGGCATGGGCGCCAAAGCCGGGGAACATGATCCGCGCCGTCTCACCCACCGGCATCTCTGGCGGAGCGATCACCAGACTACATCCCTCGCACGACAATTCGGTCACGCGGCCCGGCAGCCAGCAGGCCTCACCGCCCCTCTCACCGATCCCCACGAGAACCGCCTGCCGCTCAACCAGAGGCGAACTGTGATGCGCAGCGGCCAGCCTGCCGGGAGACAGGCAAGCGGGCTGGGACAAGGCGGAGGCATGCTGCATCCGCCTCCCATAAGGGGAAAGGACTTAGTCGATGCTTAACGCCGGTCCATTCCGACACTCCCCGACCGAACCGACGACGGACAAAGAAAAAGGGGCCGTAAAGGCCCCTTTCCCTATTTCACCAACCCTTGCAGGTCAGGCCTGACGACAGAGTGTCGATCAGAAGTTGCCGTAACGCTCGTTACCGACAAAGCCCATCTTGGTCACGCCGCTGCGCTTGATGACAGCCAGCACGTTGTCGACGACGACATAGCGAGTCTGCTGATCCGGCTCGAACTGCAGTTCGGGTTCCGGGGTCATGCGCTTGGTCTGATCCAGATACTGACGCAGTGTCACCACGTCGATCGGCGAACCGTTCCACAGGATCGTACCAGCGGCATCCGTGCTCAGCTTGTTCTTCACCGGATCGATAACCTGCTGGTTATCGGGCGGCGCGTTCGTCGGCAGATCGATCTTGACCGCGTGGGTCTGGATCGGGATCGTGATGATGAACATGATGAGGAGCACGAGCATGACGTCGATAAGCGGCGTCACGTTCAGATCCATCATAGGTTCGCCGTCGTCAGAGCCTCCGCTCATAGCCATGGCAAATGTCTCCTAACTTATGAACGCCTTAGAGGCGCTGAACCTTGATGGAACCCGGCTCAGGCTGGGAAATGAACCCGACCTTGGGGTAACCGGCGAGCTGCATCGTGAAGATGGTGCCACCGATGCAGCGATACGGCGTGTCGATGTCGCCGCGGATATGCACTTCGGGCAGATCCTCCGGGTTCATATTCTCGACGCCACCAGCCTTGTCGATGTCGGCCTTCAGCTTGGCAACCGCCCGGTCGAGCAGTTCCTTGGAATCGACGCGAGTCAGATTCCAGTAAACGGCGCAGCTTCCGTCCTTCGTTCCCGTTACCGAGAGAGAGACATTTTCCGGCTTGGTCGTGGTCGGCTCGAAGGGCACACTCGGCAACTTCAGCTCGACCGTCTGGACAACGACCGGGACCGCGATCAAAAAGATGATGAGGAGCACCAGCATGACGTCCACGAGAGGCGTCGCGTTGATGTCCGACATCGGCTTTTCGACGTCACCCGATCCAGCACTAATTGCCATTGATCAATATCCTATCAAACGCATCCTAACCGATAAGTTGGCGAGAGAGGAAGACCGGCGGCGAACCGCCGGCTCCCATCTTCGCCAGCTCGCGATCAGGCCTTGGCGCCGGCCGGAGCAGCCACGGGCTTTGCAGCCGGGGCAGCAGCGACGACGGTCGGACGAACGGCGCCGTTCGAAACCATGTAGCCGAGCAGGTCGTTGTTGAAGCCCGACAGGTCTTCAGCAATGCCCTTGTTGCGGCGCTGCAGCCAGTTGTAGGCAAGCACGGCCGGAACGGCGACGACCAGACCGAGGGCGGTCATGATCAGGGCTTCGCCGACGGGGCCGGCAACGGTGTCGATCGACGCCTGACCGGACGAACCGATCTTGATGAGCGCGCGGTAGATACCGATAACCGTACCGAACAGACCGATGAACGGCGCGGTTGCACCGACGGTCGCGAGGAAGGCCAGGCCACCGTTCAGCTTCGAGTTGATCGCGGCTTCCGAACGGTTCAGCGAGGAATGCAGCCAGTCATGCGCCTCAACCGGATCGGTCAGCTTGCTGTGGTGCTCCTGAGCGGCGATGCCGTCGTCGACCAGCTGCTTGTAGGCGCTGTTCTTCTCAAGCTTGGCCGAACCTTCCTTGAGGCTGCCCGCACGCCAGAAGGTCTGGTTGACCTTCTTCGCCTGGCTGATGACCTTCTGCTGCTCGATCAGCTTCGAGAACAGGATGAAGAAGGAGCCCACCGAGAAGATGCAAAGGATGATGAAGACGGCCCACGAAATGACACCGCCCTGCTCGAGCGATTCCCACAGACCGTAGGGATTTGCGCTGGCGGCAGGCGCAGCCGCCGCAGTAATCTGGATAAACATGCTCTGCTTTCCTCTTCAAACCAATTTGTGTCGGGACGGCGCGTAAGGGACGCGCCGTCCAAATTATTTCGGAAGTTTCCAGGCCACGGTCCGGGAACCGGACGAACGGATCGGATTTCCGTTCTGGTCAAGCGCCGGGGTATAACGCCCCTTGCGCAGCACGACCTTGCAGGTGGCATCGTCCAGCGCGGCATTGCCGCTCGACGAGGTCACGCGGCAATTCTCGGCCCGACCTTGTTCATTGATGTCCCAGGCCACGCTGGTGCGCCCTTCGGCTTCATCACGCAGCGCAGCTGCGGGATAATCGTCCTGAGAGAACCACTGACGCGGATCACCCTTGGGAGCGGCGGCCTTGTTGACCGACGGTGGCGGCGGCGGAGCAGGCGGCGCACTGGGCGCTGGCGGCAACGGCGGCGGCAACGTAGGCGTTGTGGGAAGCACCGGCGCGGCAGGCGCCTGAAGGGCAACCTTTGGCGGCGGCACATAAACCGGCGGCGGCGGGACCGGCTGGTCCGGCGGCGGCGGTGGCGGTGGCTCTTCCGGTGGCGGTGGTTCTTCCGCCACGTCGATAACGTTCAGCTGTTCCGCAGCCTTTTTGACGTACTTGATACCAAGTCCGCTAACGAAGGCATAGCCGAGCACAGCGTGAATGAGGGCCACAATGATGATCGAGACCGTGCGGCTCGATCCTTGCGAGTGGTCAGCATAGGCCATTCGGCAACGACACTCCTAACTCATAATGCTAGTCATTATCACATCGCTGGGTGAAACAAAACGCTAGAAACGTTCAGGTTCGGCCCATCAACACGGGGGTACGGTCATATTTTCGCCGCGTTTCCTATCGCGCCCATCGGGTTAGCGCAAACGCTTTGTTAGTGTGTATTAACAGGCCGCCTAAAATGAGGATACCCGTCATGAACACCCCAGCAATCCTAGGCGGAACCGCCGCAAAAGACAATATTGCGCCCCGTCCCGCCCCCCTTCGGCTGGTCATCGGCGGTGCTCTGACACCCCTGCTCTTTTCCCTATCTCTTTCAGGCGCATGCGCCCAATCCGGCCCCGCCGAAACACCTGTATCAGCAGCAGAATCACCTTTTACCTATGCCGATATCGCGGACCTTGCGACACGTGCCGAAGTGATCGCCGTGGCCCGCCCCAGGAGCTTTGCCAAGGTCGACCCGAAAGTCTTTCAAAGCCCGCTTGGGATGCAGCGATTCTATGTCGACGCACAGGTGGATTCGCTGATTCGGGGGGATGCCGGGCTTCCCCCGCGCATCGGCTTCCTGCTCGACCGCCCCATTTCCGAGAAGCCCGGCCGCACGCTCAAAGGCAAGCCTGTCATGCTTTTTGGCCGCGCAGGCAGCAAGCCCGGCGAGTTCCAGCTTCTCAGCAGCAAGGCCGTGATTCCCTCCAGCCCCGCCACCGAAGCGCGCGCCCGCGCAATCGCGGCGGAACTCGTCGCAAAGGACGCCCCGCCGGAGATCGCCCGCGTGGTCGAGGCCTTCCATGTCGAGGGCACGGTGGCGGGCGAAAGCGAGACGCAGGTCTTCCTCACCACGCGCGGCGGCCGCCCGGTGTCCCTGTCCATCGTCCGGCGTCCCGATATGGCACCCCGTTTCGGCGCGGCATTGGGAGAAATCGTGGATGAGGCGGCAGACCTGCCCAAACCGGACAGCCTGCTGTGGTATAGGCTCGCCTGCGGCCTGCCCCCTGCCCTGCCGCAAGCCGCCGCGATGAAGCTGGACGCCACCTCCGCGCCAGCCGCCGCTGCCGACTACCGTTCGTTCATGGAGCGGCTGGCCCCCTGCACCCGAACCCGCCCGCCCGCGCTTGGCAAGCCGGAGATCGGTGGTTAAGAGCCAGCCGGCGCGCCGATCCCGGTGTGGAGAGCGGATATGAATGCTGAAAAACCCTTGCGTCTTGCCATTGTCGGCCTCGGCACCGTCGGTGCGGGCGTCATTCGCCTGTTGCAGGAGAATCATGCGCTGATCGCTCGCCGCTCCGGTCGGCCCATCGAAGTGGTCGCGATTTCGGCGCGCGACCGGGGCCGCGACCGCGGCATCGACCTCACCCCCTATGAGTGGGTCGATGACATGAGCAGCCTCGCCACGCGCGACGATATCGACGTGATCGTGGAACTGATCGGCGGCGCGGACGGCCCCGCCCTCACCCTCGCCCGCCAGTCGCTGGCCCATGGCAAGCCGTTCGTGACCGCCAACAAGGCGATGATCGCGCATCACGGCCTGGGCCTAGCGCGCGAGGCAGAGCGGGTCGATGTCGCGCTGAAATATGAAGCGGCGGTCGCAGGCGGCATCCCCGTCATCAAGGGCCTGCGCGAAGGTGCGGCGGCGAACCGGATCGAGCGCGTCTATGGCATCCTCAACGGCACCTGCAATTTCATCCTCTCCACCATGGAGAATGAAGGCCGCGACTTCGACGATGTGCTGGCGGACGCTCAGGCCAAGGGCTTTGCCGAATCCGATCCCAGCTTCGACATCGACGGCATCGACGCCGGCCACAAGCTGTCGATTCTGGCGAGCCTGTGTTTCGGTACGGAGATCGATTTCGGCTCCGTGGACATCACCGGCATCCGCCACGTCATCGCGGCGGACATTCGCGAAGCGGAGGCGCTGGGCTATTGCATCCGCCTGATCGGGCTGGCGGAGTGCGATGAAGAGGGCCAGAATATCGGCCTGTTCCAGCGCGTGCACCCGACGCTGATCCCGCTCGACCATCCCCTCGCCCATGTCGATGGCGCGCTGAACGCCGTGGTGGCGGAAGGCAATTTCGTCGGCCGCCTGTTCTTCCAGGGCGCGGGCGCTGGCGCTGGCCCCACCGCCTCTGCCGTGGTTGCCGATATCATCGACGTGGCGCGCGACGAATATGGCCCGGCCTTCGCCATGCCCGCCGAGTGGCTCCAGCGGCAGGTCAAGGCAGATGCGGGCCAGCGCGTCGGGCGCAGCTATCTCCGGCTCCGGGTCAAGGACCGTCCCGGCGTCCTTGCGGAGATCACCGCAGCCATGCGCGATGCCGGCGTTTCCATCGAGAGCCTGATCCAGCGCGGGCCGGATGGTGTCGAAGGTGTCCTAGTCGCCATCGTCACGCATGCGACGGAGCAGGCGCGGATCGACGACAGCTTCCTGCGTCTCGCGGGATCGGACAGCCTGATCGACACGCCGATGGTGATGCATATACTCGACTGATCTTGTGCGCCATGATGAGGTGGCGCACAAATTACCTGCCCCCAATTACCCGACCACCGTCTCGACTTTATTGGGCGGCTCGCTTATCCGGCGCGCAACCGCATAGTAGAGGACTCCATGACCATGGTGAAACCCAGCTCCGTTCTCGACCGTGTTCGTGTGCTGGAAATGGTGCGGGTAACCGAGGCGGCGGCCATCGCTGCCTCCAGACTGATCGGCCGGGGCGATGAAAAGGCCGCCGATGCCGCAGCCGTCCAGGCCATGCGGCTTGCCTTCAACGACCTCTATATGGACGGCACCGTCGTCATCGGTGAAGGCGAGCGCGACGAGGCGCCGATGCTCTATATCGGTGAGAAGGTCGGCAATGCGATCGGCACCGGCCCCCGG
>DASVNT010000129.1:0-53603 GCA_036383715.1 Sphingobium sp.
CCCGATCTTCACCACGTCGCCCAGCCGGTTGGCGGAGGTCGGCTCTCCCACCAGACACAGGTCGGGCACGACACCGCGCGCGGCCATATGCTCCATCAGCACCGGCGTCCCGTACGTCGCCGCACCTTCCTCATCCCCCGTGATCAGCAGGCTGATCGTGCCGGGCAGCACGCTCTGCGCCTGCGCTGCCGCGACGAAGCTGGCGATGCTGCCCTTCATGTCCACCGCGCCGCGCCCGTAGAGCAATTCGCCCCGGCGCGTCGGCGTGAACGGATCGCTGGTCCAGTCCGCCCCCGGCGGCACCACGTCGAGATGGCCCGCAAAGGCGACATGCTGTCCCGCGCCATTGGTGCGAATGGCGAGCAGATTCTCGACCGGACCGTCGGGCGCTTCGCCATCCACGAACCGCTCGACGGTGAAGCCCGCCTCAACCAGCGCGGCGTCGAGCGCGTCGAAGACTGCGCCGGTCGCGGGGGTGACGGACGGCGCGGCGATCAGCGCCTCGGCCAGCGGCAGGGGATCGACGGGGGGGAGGATGGTCTGCATGGCTAGCCGTTAGCCAATTGGGACGAGCAAGGGAAGCAGCCGCACTACTCCCGTCATCCCAGCTTTCGCTGGGATGACGTAATTTGAAATGACATGCGCGATTTATTTTACCCGCCATGTCACACTCGCCCCCGCTGCCTCGTCATGGGGTCAGAGCACGCAGAGTGCGCGCCCGAATGACCGGAGACATGCCATGACCCCTCGCCTCGAAAACGCCCACGCTCTCGCCCCGCAGGCGATCAAGGCGCTGTATGCGCTGGAAGCCAGCTTCGCGAACAGCGGGCTGGAGCATAACCTCCTGGAACTGATCCGCATGCGCGCGTCGCAGATCAACGGCTGCGCCTTTTGCCTGCACATGCACAGCACCGACCTGCGCAAGCACGGCGAGAGCGAGATGCGCCTGTACCTGCTCACCGCCTGGCGCGAATCGACGCTCTATTCGGATCGCGAGCGGGCCGCGCTCGGCTGGACCGAGGCGCTGACCCGTGTCGCGGAAACCGGCGCGCCCGACGCGGATTACGATGCGTTCAAGGCGCAGTTCAGCGATGCCGAGCAGGTGTGGATCACGCTGCTGATCGGGTCGATCAACATCTGGAACCGCCTGCAGGTCGGTTTCCGCGCGGCGCATCCGGTGGATGAGGCGGATCGTGCAGCGGCCTGAACCGGACAGCTTCGAGGCGCAGCGGCCCCGGCTGCTGCGCCTCGCCTATCGCATGCTGGGCAGCCATGCGGAGGCGGAGGATGCCGTGCAGGATGCGTGGCTGCGCTGGAGCGGCGTGGAAGGGGCGGCGGTGGACAGTTCCGCCGCCTTCCTCACCCGCATCGTCACGCGCCTGTGCCTCGACCGGATGAAATCGGCGAGTGCGCGGCGCGAAACCTATTATGGCGAATGGCTGCCCGAACCGCTGGTGGAGGCCGACCCGGACGCGATGCGGGCGGACGATCTGACGCTGACCCTGATGCTGGCGCTGGAACGGCTGTCACCGCTGGAGCGGGCCGCCTTCCTGCTCCACGACATATTCGACGTGCCACTGACGGAGGTCGCCGAAACGCTGGACCGCGACGCCGCGTCCATACGGCAACTCGCCTCGCGGGCGCGGCGCCATGTGCGGGACGCGCGGACCCGCTATCCGATAGCCGAGACGGAGGCGGAGCGGATCGCCAGCGCCTTTTTCGCGGCATCCCGGCAGGGCGACACGGCGGCGCTGCGCGCCATGCTGGCGGAGGATGTGGTCATCACCTCCGATGGCGGGGGCAAGGTTCTGGCCTTCCGCAATCCCATCCATGGCATCGCCAAGGTGCTGCGCCTGTTCGCCGGCCTCCATCGCAAACATGGGGCGCAGGTGGAAACGTCCATCCCGATGCGGATCGACGGGCTGGCGGGCTTTGCCACGATGGTCGGGGGAACGCTGCTCCAGACCACCGCGCTGGAAATGGTGGAAGGCCGGATCACGGCAATCTACATCATGCGCAACCCGGACAAACTCGCCCGGCTGGCCACCGCGTTAGGCGTCGGCACCCATTTCGGCACCGCCTGACGCCCCGCGCGCCGCCAGTATCGCCTCCGCGCGCCGCGCCATATCCTCGATCGCGGCGACCGTCTCCTTCGCGCTCAACTGGCGGCGCGCCGGGTCGATGGCGCACAGCGTGCCGAAGAAGGCGCCGTCGGGCAGGAACAGGGGCACCGAGACATAGCTTTTGAAGCCGTATAGCATCGGCGTGTGATGCATCTGCCATTCGATATTGCCGTCAACGTCGTCGATGATGACGCGCTGGCCGCTTTGCCGGATTTCGTCGCAGATGGTCGTCTGCAACACCAGCTCGTCACCGGGATTCAGGCCGAATTCGACCCTGTCCAGCACCTGCACGGTAATCCACCGTGCGTCCGTCACCCACGCGACCGCCGCAAAGCCCATGTGGGTCAGCGCGCACAGTTCCTGCAGGATCGCGCGCACGCCATCGTCGTCGCCCAGATGGATCGCGGCGCGGTTCAGGGCATCCGGCAAGCCATCGGCTGTCTGCGGTTCAGCCAAGGACGGGCAACTCGAAACGGTCGATCACCCAATCCTCCGCCTGCGCCCCGCCGATCCACTCCTGCATGAAGGGATGGTTGATGACGGCGCGCATATAGGGCTCGGCAAAGCGCGCGACGGGCAGGGAATAGGTGATGAGGCGGGTGACGACCGGCGCGAACATGATGTCCGCCGCGCCAAAATCCCCGAACAGGAAATCGCCGTCGCCGCCGTAGCGCGCGCGCGCCTGCGCCCATAGTTCCATCAAGCGGTGGAGGTCCGCGACCACCGCCTCGCTCGGCGGCTTGGGCGGATAGATCTGCCGGATGTTCATGCTGTGCTCGCGGCGCAGCGCGGCGAAGCTGGAGTGCATTTCCGCCGCCATCGACCGGGCCATGGCGCGCGCACCCTTGTCCTCCGGCCAGAAGCGCGTGCCGCCGGAGACTTCGTTCAGATGCTCGATGATGGCGAGGCTGTCCCACACCACGATCTCGCCATCCCACAAGATCGGCACCTTGCCGGACGAGGGGGCGAATTCGTCGCCTTCGCGCCTTTTGTCCCAGTCCGCGTCATAGAGCGGCACGACCAGTTCCTCGAAGGGCAGGCCCGATTGCTTCATCGCCAGCCAGCCGCGCAAGCTCCAGCTCGAATAGGCCTTGTTGCCGATAATCAGCTTCATCATGGGGTATCGCGTCCGATCATAGCGCTGCCGTCGGTTGCATCGGTAGCGGGCCTTGGCGTCGTCGCCAAGGGGCCTCGGGCCGTACTGCCGGGGGAAGCGTGCCGAACCGCGACGTCAGTATCGGCTCAGGCCGTCACCGCCTCGATCATCGCGGCGCGCAGTTCAGGCACGCCCATGCCCTTTTCGGCGGAGGTCGCGATGATGTCCGGGTGGGCGGCGGGACGCTTGCGCGCCTCCGCGGCCACCGATGCGAAGACGGCGTCCAGTTCCGTCGCCTTGATCTTGTCCGCCTTGGTCAGGACGAGGCGGTAGCTGACGGCGGCGCTGTCGAGCATTTCGAGGATGTCGCGGTCCACGTCCTTGATGCCGTGACGGCTGTCGATCAGTACCACGGCGCGCTTCAGCACCGCACGCCCGCGTAGATAGTCGTTCACGAGGAAGCGCCACTGCTTCACCATGTCCTTCGGCGCCTTGGCATAGCCATAGCCGGGCATGTCGACGAGGCGGAACAGCGGTGGCTGCTCCTCCGTGCCGCCCACGTCGAAGAAGTTCAGCTCCTGCGTCCGGCCCGGCGTGTTCGACGTACGGGCCAGGCCGTTGCGGTTGGTCAGCGCGTTGATCAGCGACGACTTGCCCACGTTGGACCGGCCCGCGAACGCGATTTCCGGCGCGATCGGATCGGGCAGATATTTGAGCGCCGGGGCCGATTTCAGGAAGGCGATCGGACCGGCGAAAATCTTTCGCGCGGCCTCGATGCGGATTTCGGCGTCTTCGTCCTCGATCACTGCGCGGCCTTTTGCTTCAATGCCGGGTGACGGCTGTACAGGAACTGCTGCTGCGCGACGGTCAGCAGGTTGGACGTGATCCAGTAGATCAGCAGGCCCGCCGCGAACGGCGCCATGACGAACATCATCATCCACGGCATGATCGCGAACACCTGCTTCTGGGTATCGTCCATCGGCGCGGGGTTCAGGCGGAACTGCAGGAACATGGTGATGCCGAGCAACACCGCCAGCAGGCCGATGCCCAGGAAGGCGGGCGGCGTGAACGGCAGCAGACCGAACAGGTTCAGGATGTGCAGCGGATCGGGCGAGGACAGATCCTTGATCCACAGCACGAACGGCTGGTGCCGCATCTCGATGGTCAGCATCAGCACCTTGTACAGCGCGAAGAAGACCGGAATCTGCAGGAAGATCGGCAGGCAGCCCGCGAGCGGGTTTACCTTCTCGCGCTTGTACAGCTCCATCATCTCCTGCTGGAGCTTGGGCTTGTCGTTCTTGTACTTCTCCTGCAGCGCCTTCATCTTGGGCTGCACGGCGCGCATCTGCGCCATGGAGGCGAACTGGCGCTGCGCCACGGGGAACATCAGGCCGCGCACGATGAAGGTGAGGCAGATGATCGCCACGCCGAAATTGCCGATGGCGCGGAACAGCCAGTCGAGCAGGTAGAAGATCGGCTTTTCGAACCAGTAGAACCAGCCCCAGTCGATCGCGCGGTCGAACTTGGCGATGCCAGCGTCCTGATAACGGCCGAGGGTATTGCTTTCCTTGGCACCGACAAAGATGCGCGTCGTGGCGGTTACGGCCCGGCCCGGCGCCAGCGTCGAAGGGCGATAGGCGAAGTCGAGCTGGTAGAGGTTGCCCGCACCCTTGCGGAACTGGCCGTCGAACGGCGCATTCTGGTCGGGGACCAAAGCGGACAGCCAATAATGGTCGGTGAAGCCCGCCCAGCCGCCGGTGCTGGCGAAGCTGTTGACGCCCGCCACCGCCTTCGTCCCGAAGACCGATGCGAAAAAGCCGGGTGCGGTGCCATCGAGATTGGCAAAATCGACGTCGTAATTGGCCGCGCCGTCATAGACACCGATGGGGCCGACATGGTTGGTCCAGGTGGTGACGTCGGTCGACTTGCCGCGCGCGATCAGCGCATAGGGGCGAACGCCGACCGCATTGCGGCCCGTGTTCTGCACCGTCTGCTGCGCGGTGATCATATAGTCCTGATCGACGGTCAGCTTGATGATGAACCGCTGGCCCTGGCCATTGTCCCAGCGCAGGGTGACGGGCGTCGTCGGGGTCAGCTTCGTCCCCTCTGCCGTCCACACGGTATTGGCGTCGGGACCGCGCAGGCCCTCACCGCTCCAGCCGATGCCCGCGAAATAGGCGTCCTTCGACCCGCTGGGCGAGAAGATGCGGATGGGCTGCGAATCCTTGGCGATGGTTTCCTTGTAGGTCGGCAGGACCATGTCGTCGAAACGCGCACCCTTGAGGTTCAGCGTGCCGCGCAGCTTGGGCGTCTCGATCGGGATGCGCGGCGTTTCACGCAGCACGATGGCGCGGTCGCGGGTCGCGGCGGGCGAATCGAGCGCCGGATCGGCGGAGGGCGATGCCACGGGCGTCGTCTTGCCACCCTCGATCTTGGTCACAGGGGGCTGCGCGGGCGGGAAGAAGTGGTTCGCGACATAGGGCCAGCCAAAGAGGATGGCGATCGTGAACACGGCCGCGATGAGGATATTGCGCTTGTCGTCCGCGTGCATGCCTGAGTGATCCAAGTATAAAAGTGATTCGACCGGAATAGTATGCGTCAGGGCACCGGGTCGTAGCCCGACCCGCCCCATGGGTGGCAGCGCAATAGACGTTTCGCGGCCAACCAGCCACCCTTGATTGCGCCATGCTTTCCCAGCGCCTGCACGGCATATTCCGAACAGCTGGGCGCATAGCGGCAGGTGGGGGGCAGGATGCGGCTCGGCCCCCATTGCCACGCCCGTGCGATCAGGATGAGGAGGCGCGCCATCATGGCCGTCAGTCCGTGGCGGTCGGTGGCGGAACGGGCGAAG
This sequence comes from Sphingobium sp., assembly GCA_036383715.1. Classification (GTDB taxonomy): domain Bacteria; phylum Pseudomonadota; class Alphaproteobacteria; order Sphingomonadales; family Sphingomonadaceae; genus Sphingobium. The sequence goes on from DASVNT010000129.1 coordinate 6,071, forward strand.
ATGCCCCCTTAGCAGCCTTTTTCGCGGCGCGGGCCAGAGCCGCCAGCAATTCCGCGCGTAACGCGCCGAAATCGCGCTCTACGCCTTCGCGCCGACCGATCAGCACATGATCCGCACCGGGCAGCGCGTGCAGCGACAGGATTTCGCGGCCCAGAACGCGAAAGCGGCGCTTCATGCGATTCCGCACGACAGCGCCGCCCACTTTCTTCGATACCGTAATGCCCAGGCGCACGCCCGAATCCCCATCCCGCCGGTCACGGACCAGCAGGATGAAACCCGGCGTCGTCTGACGCTGGCCACGATTGGCGGCGAGATAATCCGCGCGCCGGGTCATTTTTCCCGGCACGTCGGTCATGCCCGACTCGCCAACAGCGCGGTTCAGGCGCTCAGGTTCTTGCGGCCACGCGCGCGGCGGGCGCGCAGGACATTGCGACCACCAACGGTCGCCATGCGCGCGCGAAAGCCGTGCCGGCGCTTGCGAACCAAATTGCTCGGCTGAAAAGTGCGCTTCATCGGTCATTCCTCAAACAAATAGAATCAGGCAAAAGAATCGGACGACAAAAAAGGGCCGCCAACGGGGGCGGCCGCCTTTTGCTGTCTGTCTGGTGGGCGCGGATAGGCAAAAGCGTCCCGAATGTCAATTGCCGGGACAGCAATCCGCCAACGGATGCCGCCTGCTCATCCCTCGCGGCAGGCCCGCAAGCCTGCATGATAGTCCGCATAGGCCGGTCGCCAGCCCAGCAACCGCCGCGCCTTGCCATTCGCGATGCGGCGATTTTCCGCGTAAAAGGCACGCGCCTGCGGCGTGAGGGTCACATCGTCCATCGACTGCACGGGCGGCGGTTCGATGCCCAGCAGCGCGCTCGCTGCCTCGATCACGCGATTCTGGTGACAGGGCAGGTCGTCGGCGAGGTTGTACACGCCCGGCGGCCCGGCGAAGCTGGCGATCACGCCGGAAGCGATGTCATCGACATGCACCCGGCTGAACACCTGTCCCGGCAGGTCGACACGGCGCGCGCGCCCCTGCGCCACCCGGTCGAGCGCACTGCGCCCCGGTCCGTAGATGCCGGGCAGGCGAAAGACGCGCATGTCGCCGCGCAGCGCCTGCCACGCCCGGTCCGCCTCCGCCCGCGCCTGCCGCCGTCCGGTGCCGATGGGCGCGCGTTCATCGACCCACGCACCGCCCGTGTCGCCATAGACGCCGGTGGAGGAGAGATAGCCGATCCACGTCGCGGGCGCCGCCGCCAGCACCCCGCCATAGCGCGCCAGCACCGGATCATCGCCCGACGCCGGATCGGGCGGCACGGAGGAAAGGATGTGGCTCGCACGGCCCATGGCGGCGATCACGGCGGCGGCGTCGGCGAAATCGACAGTGCCCGCGCTGCCCGTCGCCTCGACCGTCCAGCCCTCGGCCCGCAGCCTGTCCGCCAGCGTGCCCGCGCTATATCCGATGCCGAAGATGAAAAGCCGATCCGCCAAGACACTCGTTCCACGCCTGTTGCCTGTCCCTTCTAACCAAAACAGGACCGGCGTGGCGATTTTGTTGCCGCATCCGTCCGCTTTCGGCCCGTTCGTCATTGTCGCCGCGCAATCAGGGCCTTAGGCTTCGTTTCATGGCTGACCTTCACACCCCCACCGCCGCTGCCCCCGCCGTCATCCAGCGCGAGGACTATCGCGCGCCCGACTGGCTGATCCCCGACATCGCCATCGAATTCGATCTGGACGCGGAGGTGACACGGGTGAAGGCGCGGCTGTCCGTCACGCGCAGCGGCGACCATGATCGCCCGCTACGCCTCGACCGCGACGGCATCGGCCCCGCACGGGTCGCGGTGGACGGCGTAGAGCTGTCGCCCGACGACTATACGCTGGAGGAGGAGGCGCTGGTCATCCCCCTGCCCGGCACGGCGCATATCGTGGAGACGGAAGTCATCCTCTCCCCCGTCGCCAACACCAAGTTGATGGGCCTGTATGCGTCCGGCGGCCTGCTCTGTACTCAGTGCGAGGCGGAAGGGTTCCGCCGCATCACCTTCTTCCCCGACCGGCCCGACGTGCTGTCGCGCTATGACGTGGTGCTGCGCGCGGACAAGACGGAATATCCGGTGCTGCTGGCCAATGGCGATCCGGTGGAGGCGGGCGATCTGGACGGCGGGCGCCATTATGCGCGCTGGACCGATCCGTTCCCCAAGCCCTGCTACCTGTTCGCGGTGGTGGCGGGCGACCTCGCCTGCAACACGGATAGCTTCACCACGCTATCGGGCCGCAAGGTGGACCTCGGCATCTGGGTCAAGGAAACCGACCTCCCTCGCACCGGCCACGCCATGAAGGCGCTGAAGGACAGCATGGCGTGGGACGAGAAGGTCTATGGCCGCGAATATGACCTCGACGTGTTCAACATCGTCGCCGTGTCCGATTTCAACTTCGGCGCGATGGAGAACAAGGGGCTGAACGTGTTCAACAGCCGCTACATCCTCGCCGACCCGGAAACCGCCACCGACCTCGACTATGACGCGGTGGAGGGCGTGGTGGCGCATGAATATTTCCACAACTGGTCCGGCAACCGCGTGACCTGCCGCGACTGGTTCCAATTGTCGCTGAAGGAAGGGTTCACGGTCTACCGCGACCAGAGTTTCTCGGCGGACATGGGGAGCCACGCGGTCAAGCGGATCGAGGATGTCCGCATGCTGCGCGCCGGGCAGTTCCCGGAGGACGCCGGACCGCTGGCGCATCCGATCCGCCCGGAATCCTATATGGAGATCAGCAACTTCTACACCGCGACCATCTATAACAAGGGTGCGGAGGTGATCCGCATGATCGCGCTGATGCTGGGCGCGGAGAAATTCCGTGCGGGGAGCGACCTGTATTTCGACCGGCACGACGGCGAAGCCGCGACGTGCGAGGATTTCGTGAAAGCGATGGAGGATGCGAGCGGCGTCGACCTCGGCCAGTTCCGCCTGTGGTACAGCCAGTCGGGGACGCCGCGCGTGTCCGCCGCGCTCTCCCATGACGCCGCGACCGGCACGGCGAGCCTGACGCTGACCCAGACGCTGCCCGAAACCCCCGGCCAGCCGGTGAAGCAGCCCATGGCGATCCCACTGAAACTCTCGCTGTTCGATGCCGATGGCAAGGGCGCGGAGGAGCTGGTGATGCTCGACCGGCCCAGCCTGACCATCAGCCGCGACGGCCATGCTCAGCCTCCCTATCTGTCGATCAACCGCGACTTTTCCGCGCCAGTGATCGTGGAGACGAACCGGGGCAATGCGGAGCTCGCCTTCCTCTCCGCGCACGACGACGACCCCTTCGGCCGCTATGAGGCGATGCAGCAGTTGATGGTCAATGTACTGGTGCAGGGCATCATGGGGGACCGGCTGGACAGTACGCCGGTGATCGAGGCGATCCGCGGCACGCTGGCCGATCCCGCACTCGACGGCGCCTTCATTGCGGAGGCGGTGAAGCTGCCCGGCGAGGCCTATCTGGGCGACCAGATGACCATCGTCGATCCCGACGCGATCCACGCCGCGCGCGAGGCTTTGCAGCGGGACATCGGCGGCGCGCTGGAGAGCGAATGGCGCGACCTCCATGCAAGGAGCGCGCGCAACGGCTTTTCCCTGTCGCCCGATGCCAAGGCCGCGCGAAGGCTGCGTAATGTGGCGCTCAATTTCATCGTCGCATCGGGGGCGAGCGACGGCGCGAAGATCGCCTTCGACCAGTTCACCGCCGCCGACAACATGACCGAGCGGCAGTCGGCGCTCGCGACCCTCGCCAACGGTAGCAGCGACGAGCGGGAGGCGGCGCTCGACATCTTTTACAACCGCTACAGCAAGGATGCGCTGGTGCTGGACAAATGGTTCCAGACGCAGGCGTTCAGCTTCCACCCCGGCACCGTGGAACTGGTCGAGGAACTCAGCCGGCACAAGGATTTCACCCTGACCAACCCCAATCGGGCGCGGGCGCTGTACGGGGCCTTTTCCGGCAATCAGTGGGCGTTCAACCGGGCGGACGGCAAGGGTTATCGGATGATCGGGGACAGCATCCTGGCGCTCGACGCGATCAACCCGCAGGTCGCGGCGCGCATGGTCCCGCCGCTCGGCCGCTGGCGGCGCTTCGATGCGGAGCGGGCCGCGATGATGCAGGCGGAACTGCGCCGGATCGAAGGGACTGCGGGGCTATCGAAGGACGTGCGGGAACAAGTGGTGAAGAGTCTGGGGTGAGGATGGCGACCGCTTACGACAATTTGCGGTCGTCCATTTGACCGTCATCCCAGCGAAGGCTGGGATCTCGTGCCTTTGGGTCGCGCCCTATCGAGGGAGACCCCAGCCTACGCTGGGGTGACGACAGAGTAGAACGTCGCCATTCCGCACTCCACCCCTACCCTAAACCGAGCGACCACTGTCGCTTACTGCGTTCCCGACTTCAACCAATCCGCCACCTGCACGGCAACGCCATTTGTGGCATTCTGGATCGGAGCGGCCACGCCGTCGCTGTCGATGGAACCCACCGGCGCGGTGGCGGTGAAGCGACGCTTGGTCACGACGCCGCCCTTGTCTATCAGGGCCGCGTCGAAGGTCACCACCGCCTGCCGCGCCTGCGCATCAATGCCGAAGTCGACCAGATCGCCCGTCACGCGGCGGCCCGGCGCGACCGAGAACTGCCCGGAGTCCAGCACCAGCACGCCGTTGCGCGCCGCGACCGTCTCCGCCAGCACCGCCCGGAACAGGTTGCGCGGCGTGTCTACCCAATAGGCCTTGGGCACATAGGCGAAGCTGTTGTCGCCCGTCCTGACCGCCACGCGCACGGTCTGCAGCGCCTTGGGCACATCCGGTTCGATGATCGTGACCACGCCGCCGCTCGCTTCCGGCGAAGCGCCCGGCGCGACCCTGGCCGCGCTTTCGATGGTCAGCAACGACGAGGGCGGCTTCCCGCCGAATTTGACGCATCCGCCCAACAGGGTGAAGGACAGCAGGCCAAGCATAAGAGCACTGCGGTGCATGGGGCGTCTCCCGTTCATCATCACGTCCATCACTTCTTGTAATCCGGCAGGGAAGGCGATCCGATGATCGATCCGGCACCCTGCTGGTCGATCTTTTCGGCCACATTCTGCAGCGCGCCCGCCATGCGGCGCAGGTCGCGGATCAGCAGGCCGACTTCGGGCATGGTCCGCTGCGAGAAGGCCTGAACGCCCGGCTGCGCTTCCTTGATGGTCGCGTCCAGCGCATCCATGCTGCCCTTGGCGGACTTCACCGTGTCGCGCAGGTCTGACAGCAGCGGCTTGCCCTGATCGTTCAGCAACTGGTTGGTGGTGCCCGCCAACTGCCCGATCTGCTCCGCCGCGTCGCCCGCCTGCCGCACCGCGACGCGCGCCTGCGCCAGTGTCGCGGCAATCTCGCCGCTGCGGTCGGCCAGCGCGTGCGTCATCTTGTCGGTATTCTTGAGGATGCCCGCGATGCTCGCCTGATTATCGTCGCTGAGCACTTCGGTCAGCCGTTCGGTCAGCGTCGTCAGGCGCTCCAGCAATTGCGGCGCGTTGTTGAGCAACTGGCCCAATGCGCCGGGCTTGGTCGGGATCACCGGCGCACCTTCGGGGCAGGCGGATTCCGGGTCGTCCTCCGGGCAGACGATGGGGGGCGCGCCCTTGACGCCGCCATCGAGCTGAATCTCCGAAACGCCGGTAAAGCCCAGGCTCTGGATCGTCGCCGTCGTACCCTGCAGCACGGGAACGTCATTGTTCACGCTGATGCGGACGCGGACGAAATTGGGGTCTTTCTTCCACAGTTCGATGGTCTTCACCTGCCCCGCGGGCACGCCCGAATAGGACACGCCCGACCCCTTGGCGAGGCCGCTGACCGACGATTTGAAGAAGACGTCATATTCATTATTGTCGCCCTCGCCGATGCGCGAGAACCAGAAGGCGGCGATGACGATGGCCGCAAGGAGGATCAGCGTCACACTGCCCACGAGTATGTGGTTGGACCGGGTTTCCATCAGTCGTCCGCCTTCTTGTTCATAGCTTCGCTCCCCTGCACGCCCTGTTTCAGCGTGGTGGAGCCCGCATGGGCCAGCCGCCCGCGCGCACCGTTGAAATATTCCTGTATCCAGGGATGGTCGGTCGCCAGCAGTTCGTCGATGGTGCCGACCGCGATCACCCGCTTGTCCGCCAGCACCGCGACACGATCACAAATGGCGTGCAGCGTGTCGAGGTCATGGGTGATGAGGAAGACCGTCAGGCCCAGCGTCTGCTGCAACTCCCGCGTCTGTTCGTCAAATGCCGCCGCGCCAATGGGGTCGAGGCCCGCCGTCGGCTCGTCGAGGAACAACAGGTCGGGGTCGAGCGCCAGCGCGCGCGCGAGGCCCGCCCTCTTCTTCATCCCACCCGACAGTTCAGACGGATATTTGGGCGCGGCCTCGCCGGGCAGGCCGGTCATACGGATCTTGTAGCCCGCAATCTCCTCGCGCAATCGCGCCGAGATATTGGGATAATATTCGCGGATCGGCACCTGCACATTCTCGGTCACGGTCAGCGTCGAGAACAAGGCGCCGCCCTGAAACAGCACGCCCCAGCGGCGACGAATGGCAAGCTGCGCCTCTTCATCGTCATTGCCGACCATATGCTGGCCAAAGACCTGTATCTCGCCCGCATCGGGTTGTTGCAGCCCGATGATCGAGCGCATCAGCACGGACTTGCCCGTGCCCGACCCACCGACCACGCCGATAATCTCGCCCTTGCGCACGTCTAGGTCGAGGTTCTGGTGAACGATCTGCTCGCCGAAACTGTTCTGGAGGCCACGGATGGAGATGGCGATATCCGCCTTCTCGACCTGTTCGCCCAGCTTCTCATCGGCGTGGGAAATGATCTCCTGATCCGTCATTTCCATCCGATCCAGGTGAAGAAGACCGCAAAGACGGAATCGATGACGATGACGAGGAAGATGGCCTGCACCACGGCGGCAGTGGTGCGCAGGCCCACCTCCTCCGCATTGCCGCGCACCTGCATGCCCTGAAAACAGCCCGCCATGCCGATGATGAGGCCAAAGACGGGCGCCTTGATCAGGCCGATCCAGATGTCGGTCAGCGGCACCACTTCGCGCAGGCGCTGGACGAAGGTGACGGGAGGAATGTCGAGCGCGATCGCGCACAGGAAACCGCCGCCGATGATCGACATGATCGACGCATAGAAGCCGAGGAGCGGCATCATTACAACAGTCGCGATGATGCGCGGCATCACCAGCGCCTCCATCGGGGCGACGCCGATGGTTTCCATCGCGTCCACTTCCTCGTTGAGCTTCATCGTGCCCAATTGCGCGGCAAAGGCAGAACCGGAGCGGCCCGCGACCATGATCGCGGTCATGAGGACGCCCAGTTCGCGGAAGGTCAGGCGACCGACGAGGTTGATCGTCAGCACCTCCATGCCGAATTGTTCGAGCTGCACCGATCCCTGCTGCGCGATCACGATGCCGATCAGGAAACTCATCAGGCCGATGATGCCGAGCGCGGCGACGCCCACCACCTCGAACCGCTGAACCACGGCATTGACCCGGAAACGGCTGGGATTGCGGATCAGTGTCCAGGCGGAAATCAGGACCGCGCCAAGGAAGCCGATCAGGCCGAGCATGGTCTTGCTCGTCGCGTCCACCGCCGCGCCGATCTGCATCAGGATGCGGATGACGGGCGTTTCGGGCGTGCGCGGCGCTTCCGCCGGCTCGTCCACGCGCTTCACCACGTCGAGCAGGCGACCCGCGTCATGGTCCGCGCCGACGATGTCCGCGTTCAGACGCTCCGCCGCGCGGTGGACGATCCACGCCCCCACGGTGTCGATATGATCGATGGCGGACAGGTCGATGCGGCCGACGTCACCGCCCACATCATCCAGACGTTGCGGCACGTCACCCAGACAGGACAGCGACAAGCTGCCCGTCATCATGATCGAGCGGGTATCCCCCTCTGCGCTTTCGGTGAAATCGGCCTTATTCATGGTCGGGGGGAAACTGGTCCACTTTGCGTTGCGCGGCAAGCCGAAATGGCCCATCGCCACGTCAAACGGTTACAAAGCGGAAAAGGTTGCGCGGCGGGAATGAACAGAATCGCCCTCTACGACATGGATCGCACCATTACGCGGACCGGAACCTATTCGGGCTTCCTGATCCATATGGCGCTGTCCACGGCGCCATGGCGCATCCTGCTGGTGCCCATCGTGCTGGTCGTCATGATCGCCTACGTCCTCGGCCTCATCCCGCGCGGACGGTCGAAGGAGATAAACCAGTGGCTGATGATGGGCGACCGGGTGAGCCGGGACGAGATCGCGCGGCATGTCGAAAGCTATGCCGACAAGGTGGTCGCCGGCAACATCCTGCCCGGCGCACTGGCGCAGATTGCGCAGGACCGGGCATCCGGCGCGACACTGGTCATCGCCTCCGCCTCCTACCGCCTCTATGTCGAGCCGATTGCGAGGCGGCTGGGCTTCGACCATGTGATCGCGACCGACCATGTGACGCAGGGCACGCAATATCTGCGCGCCAAAATCGCGGGCGAAAATTGCTACGACGTTGCCAAGCTGCGCATGATCCATGCGTGGATGCTGCGCGAGGGTCATGTGCGGTCGGACTGCCACATCCGCGCCTATTCCGACCATGTGTCGGACGCGCCGATGCTGGACTATGCGGATGAGGGCTTTGCGGCCAATCCGCACAAGAAGTTGCGGATTTTGGCGGGGTTGAAGGGGTGGCCGGTGCTGGATTGGCGGTAGGGGCGAGCGCCCCTTGTCCGTCACCCGACCTGAGGCAACCCGATCAGCGAAATCTGCCGCCCATAGCCCGGCTCGCCCAGATGACAGGACCGGCGGTAGCTGAAAAACCGATCCGGCTGGCTGTAGGTATCCTCGTCCAGCAGGTCGATCCGCCCCACGCCCTCGCGGGCCAGCCGCGCCGCGACATAGGCGGCGATGTCGAACATCAGATGCCCCGGCTTGCCCGCGCCAAAGAAGCGCGCATTCTCCGCATCCTCGGCCAGAAACGGTTCGATGAAGGCTTCCGACACCTCATAGCTGGCGCGGCCGATGCACGGGCCGATGGCGGCAACGATGCCCGCGCGGTCCGCGCCCAGCTTCTCCATCTGCGCGATGGTCGCATCCGTCACACCGCTGATCGCGCCCTTCCATCCGGCATGGGCGGCACCGACTACGCCCGCCTCCCTGTCCGCCAGCAGCACCGGCACGCAATCGGCGGTCAGCACGCCCAGCAACAGGCCGGGCCGGTCCGTCACCAGCGCATCCGCCTCCGGCCTTTCGTCGAGGGGCAGGGTGGTCAGGATTCGCACCACACTGGCGGAATGCACCTGATGCAGGGTGACGAGGCTCGATCCGGGCAGCACGGCATCGCGCGCCCGGTCGCGGTTTTCGAGGATCGCCGCCCGGTCGTCATCCGACCCCAGCCCGACGTTCAGGCCCGCATGGATACCCGTGGACACACCGCCGCGCCGCCCCAGAAAGCCGTGGGTCACGCCCGCCAGCGCAGCACTTTCCAGCCGCTCGACCGCCTCGCTCATTGCGCAAATCCTTCCGGCACCGGCCAGTCGGGATTGACCGCCGCCATAACCTTGAACAACCGCCCCATTTCGCCGGGATCGGTGAGGCGCAGCATCGCTGCCACCAGCTCCTCCTGCTTGTGCGGGGCCTTTTGCGCCAGCGCACCCGACCGCGCGCCGATGCCGAGGCGGATGAGAAACGCCCCCTGCTCGACCACGAGCGAGACGTTGCAGCCGCCCTCCACCGCCGCGTCGCCCAGCGGGGTGAAATCGACATGCGCGGTCAGGTCGCGCGCGCCCGGCTCCACATAGGGGTCTGCAAAGCGATGCGCCTGCACCGCCTGCATCGTATCGCCCACGGCAGGCCCCTCATAGCCATAGTCGATGACGAGGATCGCCCCGCCCTGGACCGCGACCCGCGCGGCGAGTTCGCGCATGATCCCGACACCCGCGGGGCAGCTTTCCACCACCACGCCCTCCGGCGCCATGGCGAAGGCGGCAGGGACCGGCGCGTCGCCCTCGGTCAGCCCCGGCAGGAAACGGCGCCCCCATTCCAGCCGGTCGTTGGTCAGCACCCGCTCCCGCCAGCCCGCGTCGGTGCGCAGATATTGGCGGATCGGCAGGGCGTCGAAAAACTCGTTTGCGACGATCAGCAGCGGGCCGTCGGCAGGCAGGCTGTCGACGCTGTCGTGAAACACGGCCTGCGGCACGGCACGCGCCTGCGCCCGGCGGAGGATAGGGCTTGTCTCGACCAGATGCACCGGCGGGCGGCATCCCGCACTCGCCAGCGCGCGGAGCGCATCGGCGGCCAGCGTACCGCGTCCCGGCCCCAGTTCGACATAGGCCACATCACCGGGCTGCCCCGCGCGCCGCCACAGGTCGGCGAGCCACAGGCCGATCATCTCGCCGAACATCTGGCTGATTTCCGGCGCGGTGGTGAAGTCGCCACCCGCGCCCAGGGGATCGCGGGTGGCATAATAATGCTGGTTGGCGAGGGCCATATAATCGTGGAGCGTCACCGCCCCTTCGGCGTCGATCCGCGTGGCGAGCGCAACGGCGGGATCGGTCGCCAGCACGCCGTCAGCCGACACTCTGCGTGCCTGCCACCGGCTCCACGCGCACCCGGCGCTTCTTCGCTGTGGCGACCAGCCAGAGGCCGAGCAGCAGCATGGGCAGCGTCAGCCACTGACCCATGTGGAGGCCGGTGCGCTGCGCAAACTCCATAAGTTGCGCGTCCGCCTCGCGGAAATATTCGACGCCGAAGCGCGCCGCGCCATAGACCAGCGCGGCGATGCCGAACAGCTTGCCCGGCTGGTAGCGGGCGTCCGTCTTCCAGAAGAAGAAGGCGAGGATGGCGAGCATCAGCGGCCCTTCCAGCGCGGCCTCGTACAACTGGCTGGGATGGCGCGGAATATCGCCGCCGGTGGGGAAGATCATCGCCCATGGCACGTCCGTAGGCTTGCCCCACAGTTCGCCATTGATGAAATTGGCGATGCGCCCGAAGCCGAGGCCAAAGGGCACGACGCAGGCGATATAGTCGCACACGCGCAGGAACGAGAGGTTGTTCGCCCGCGTCAGCCACCAGATCGCGATCAGCACGCCGACCGTTCCGCCATGGAGCGACATGCCGCCGTTCCACAATTTGAAGATGTCGGCGGGGTGCGACAAAATCTCTGGCCCATAGAAGAACACATAGCCCAGCCGCCCGCCGATGATGATGCCCAGCGTGGCGTAGAAGACCATGTCGTCGGCATGACGCTGCGCCATCGGCGCGCCCGGCTGGCGCAGCAGCACGGACAGATACCAATATCCGATGAGGATGCCCGCCAGATAGGCGAGGCTGTACCATTTGATCGTGAAGAAACCGAGGTTGATCGCCACCGGATCGAGGCCAAGGCTGGTGAATTCGATGGCGTGCGGCGCGGCAGCGGCCAGCGTCATGAGAACAGATGTCACGTTCAGGTCAGTCCCGCATGGTCTGGAAACGGCCCCTTCCATAGGCCAGCGGCGGGCGTAACCCAAGGGGGAGTTTCCATCCCGCTTCTCCCCACAAAGCCGGACGGCTCGATTGACCGGCGGCGGCTTATCCCGCATCCATCGGCCATGATAAAAGTCGATGAAATCTATGACGCCGCCTTCGATCGGACATTGTTTCTGGATTTGCTCAAGAAACTGATCGCGGAATTGAACGCCCAGACGGGCTTTCTGGCGTGGAGCGACATCGAACGCGAGGCGAAGTTCGAGATTCAGCACGGCAACGACCCGGCCTATCTTCAGAAATATGTAGAAATATATTGGGAGCACGACCTGTTGCGGCCCATGCTCTACGACTTGCCGGAAGGTGTTCCGGGCGCGGTCTTTGCGCATCTTCAACGCCCGGAAGTGCGCGACAGCCGTTTCTACCGCGAATATCTGGCGCCGCAGGGGATCGTGGACAACCTCGCCGTCAACCTGATCAAGCGGCCAGAGATGATCGCGTCGCTGGCGATCATCCGGCTGGACCCCGCCCCGCCCTTTTCACAGGTGGAGGTGGATGCGCTCGCCGAACTGGTGCCGCATCTTCGCCGCGCGGTGTTCCTGCAGAGCCAGCTCATCGGGCAGGCCAATCTGGTTCGCGGCTATCGGCAGGCGGCGCGCAGCACGCGTGACGGGCTGATCCTGCTGGACGAGGGGCTGCGCGTGCTGGACGTGACCCGCGACCTCGAACAACTGACCGGCGTGCATGTGGGCGATCCGGTGGGCCGCACCGTCTTCGGACGGACAGTCGCCAGCGTGGCGCAGGGCGTCGCGCAGGGGGCAGGACCGATGATGGCGGAGGTTGAGCAGCCGGATGGCACGGCCATGCGACTGCTCTGCCATGCGCAGCCTATCGCGCGCGACCCCTATGGCGATCTGGCGGACGGACCGGGCGTCGCCTTTGCCATCCATGCCACGCGGGTTGACCATCCCTGGCCCATCGCCCTGCCCCTCATCGCCTCCATCCACGGCCTGACGCCGACGGAGATGCGGGTGGTCGAGGATGCCCTGACGCATGGCGACATGACCGGCATCGGCGAGCGGCTGGGCATGGCGCGCACGACCACGCGGACCCACCTTCATCGCATTTACGAGAAAACAGGCACGCGGGGCTTCGCGGACCTGTGCCTGTTCGCGCACCGTTTCATCCTGCCGCGCCCCCTTCCTGCGATGGGGTAAACAGATGAATGACGACGCTGCCCCGCCCCACGGATAGGCCGGTCCTGCTTCGTACAGGGCGAAGCAATCCCGAAGCCATTCAGGGGGCAGCAGTCATGCGTATCAATCGGACCAATCTGGTCGCGGGCCTTTTCGCCGCGTCCGGCACCACTTTTCTTGCACCCGCCGCCATGGCCCAGAACAGCGGCATCGGCGCGAAGGGCGAACTCTTCGGCGGAATCGCCCGCGACGAACGACCGCTGGCGGACAGCCGCGACGCTTTTTCGGGCGGCGTCCTGCCCAGCGTCACCTTTGGCCTCGGCAGCAGCGCGACGGTGCAAGTCGACGGCATGGCCGCCCGCCACATCGGCGACACGGTGATCGCAGCGGCGGGCCATGTCGGCGTCATGCCGACGCCGGGCATCTCCATCGGCGTTTACGGTGCCTATGCCCATTTCGACGGCTTGGGCGGGCTGGACAATTACCGCATCGGCGGCGAGGGCAGCTATCATGGCGCGCGCATCTCGCTCTCCGCCGTGGTCGGCTATGAACATAGCCAGCGGCGCTTCATCGCGGCGGGGACCATTCCGGGCTTCACCGTCATCGACGACTATGGTCGGGGCGGCAGCTTTTTCAGCATGGCTGACATCAGCCTTTACCCCGACGAGAACTGGTCGCTGACGGCGGGACACCGCTATATCGGACGGCAGCACGCCGCCGCGCTGGGCACGGAGAAACACTTTGCCGGTTCGCCCGTCTCCCTGTTCGCGGAGGGGCGCATCGGCGACAATGGCTATACCGCCGCATGGGCGGGCCTGCGCATCCGTTTCGGCGGCGGTGGCGGCACGTCGCTGCAGGCAAGCGATCAGGGGTCGGGCTACGCCAACCGGCTGAAGGACGAGTTGTTCACCATCACCAACACGCGCCGCCGTGGGCAGGAGGCCATCGTCGCGCCGCCTGCTCCGCCGGTGCCGGGCGGCAATGGCTGCGCCTGCGGCGGCAGCTATTGCGGCCAGACCTGACGCGATGGCGGCCTCCGCCGTGTCACAGGCCGACGTCCGACCCCGCATCCTGCTCGCGTGGGAAGCGGGGGCCGGGCGCGGCCATATCGTGACGCTGCGCACCGTGGCGGAGGCGCTCGGCCCCGCCTTCGCCTATGATGCCGCGCTGTGCGTGATGGATCATGCGGCAGAGCTGGAGCCGCTGTGCGACCTCGTCTTTCCGGGTGCGCGGCTGTGGTTCGACAGCGAGACGCGCCATGCGCCGGGCGCGCCGCGCACCGCGACATGGGGCGAGTTTCTGGGCGACACCGGCTTTCGGGACGGCGCGTTCCTGGCCACGCAGGTCCGCTGGTGGCAGGATGTGCTGACGTCCCGCTGCACCGACCTGCTCGTCGCGGACTATGCGCCCTGCGCCCTGCTCGCCGCGCAGAGCCTGAAGATTCCGGCGGTCGTTGTTGGCACCGGCTATGGCATTCCACCGGCGGGTCTGGCCGAATTTCCCGTCTTCCTGCCCGAATATGCCGAGCGGATGTTCGACGAGAGGGAGATGGTCGCGACGATCAACGCCGCGCTAACGCCTCTGGGCGTGCCGCCGCTGCGCCACCTGTCGGACATTTATCGCCGGTCGCAGGAACTGGTGCGGACGCTCGACGTGCTCGACCCCTATGCGGAGGCGCGGACGCAGGCGCTGCTGCCACCCGTTGCCGATGTCGCCCGCCCCGCCGACGTGCCGGGGGACGAAATCTTCGTCTATTTCTCCACCACCGAATTGCAGGACGAGGCGGTGGTGGAGGCGCTCTGCTCGCTGAACCTGCCGGTCAGGGCGTTCTGCCCGTCGATCACGCCGGACCTGGCAAAGCGGCTGGAACAGGCGGGCATAAGGATGGAGGCGCAGCCGGTGCCGGTCGGAGAGATCGCCGCACGGTCGCGGCTGATCATCCACAGCGGCCAGCATGGCATATTATGCCTAGGTCTCGCCGCGGGCCTGCCGCAGATCGCGATCCCGCAGCATCTGGAACAGCTTTACCATGCCCGCCGTTGCGAGGCGCTGGGCACGGGCCGGGTCGTGACGCTGGAGCAGCGCAGGGCAGAGGAGATGCGGGCGATGATTCGCGCGGCCTATGCCGATGAGGGATTGCTGCAAACCGCGCGGGACACGGCGCGGCGGCTCGCGCCCCAGTTCGCAGTCGATCCGGCGGCGGTAATCCGCGAGCGCCTGTTACCCCTGCTTCCGCGATCCTGACGGCGACCGCACGCGCTTGTCCGCGATGGCGGCAAGCTGCGCCTTCAACACCCCCGGCGGCGGTGCGATCAGGAAGCCGAAGCTGACAGTGCCCTGCTTCGTCTCGACCACATGATGCAGCCGATGCGCCTGCACGATGCGCTTCATATAGGGCGAGCGCGCGACATAGCGGTGCCGCACCCGCTGATGCACGATGATATCGTGGAAGCCGAGGTAGATCGCGCCATAAGCCGCGATCCCCGCCCCGATCGCCGTCGCCCAGTCGCCCCAGCCCCATTGCACTCCGCCGAGCAGCAGCAGGATGGACGGCAGCGCGAAGATCACGAAATAGAGATCGTTCGCTTCCCAGAATCCGATGCGCGCGCGGTGATGGCTGGCGTGCAGGAACCAGCCCGGCCCGTGCATGATCCAGCGGTGCATGACATAGGCAAAAGCCTCCATCCCCGCGACGGTCAGGAGGAAGAGGACGATGAGCAGGATGGTCGACACCGGGCCGCTATACGCCGGGCGGCGCGCAAGGTGAAGGCGGGGTTATACGCAAATATTGCTGCGTCGGGAGAAGGGGTGATCCGTCAGCGCGTGCAGCCGGTCATGGCCCCCTCGCCGGGACCGGTAAATGCGGTTAGGCTCCGACCCCATGATGACTCGCCTGCTGTTGCTTGCCGCGCTTGGCGCGACCCTGTCCGCCCCCCTTTCCGCGCAGGAGCCGGTCGCCCCCGCGCCGCTGCCGCCGACCGGCGCGCTGCCCGAAAAGCCCGCCTACAAGACTGTACCGGTCGTGCTGACCACCAGTGCGGGCAGGATCACCATCGCGCTGGAGGTGGAGCGCGCCCCGCTGACCGCCGCCAATTTCCTGCGCTATATCGACCAGAAGCGGCTGGACGGCACCGATTTCTACCGCGCCTTCACCTATCCCGGTTCGACCGATGGCCTGATTCAGGGCGGCGCGCGCAACGATCCCAAGCGGATATTGAAACCCGTGGCGCATGAACCGACCAGCAAGACGGGCCTGACCCATGACGACGGCGCCATTTCCATGGCGCGCGGCGCACCCGGATCGGCGGATGGCGATTTCTTCATCATCATGGGCCGCATGGGCCTCGACGCCAATCCGTCCCAGCCCGGCGACAATCTGGGCTATGCGGTCTTTGGCCATGTGACCGGGGGGATGGACGTGGTGCGCGCCATCGCCGCTCGCCCCGTCGATCCCAACAAGGGCGCAGGGATATTGCGCGGGCAGATGCTGGCGGCGCCAGTCAAGATCATCACCGCACGCCGCATCGCCCCGGCGAAATAGGGCGCTGCCGCAGCGGCGAGGAAGAGGGTTTCTTGACAGGAGAGCCACCGCACAAGACGGCGGAATCAAGTATACATTTTGGAGAGATGGGATGTTCAAGCAAATCTGCTTCTTCCGCAAAAACCCGGCCATGACGATGGACGAGTTTCTGGATTATTATGAGAACCAGCACAGCCAGCTGTCCAAGAAGATGGGCCGGTCGCCCTCCATCCCCAATGCCGTGCGCTATGTCCGCCGCTACCTGACCCCTGAGAAGAATCCCGTGACGGGCGAGGTGATCGATCCCGGCTTCGACTGCCTGATGGAAATCTGGTGGAACAGCCGCGAGGATTTCGAAAATTCGCAGCGGATCATCAGCGACCCCGCGCGCCTGCCCGCGATCAAGGCGGACGAGGAGCATCTGTTCGCCTCGCACAATAATCCGGTCGTGTCGGTGGTGGAATATGACTCACCAATGGGACCGAATGGCGAGGCGACGCATGTGGATTTGCGCTACGCGGATTGAGGCGACGAAAAGGGGGCGATACACGCGCCCCCTTCCTCACTCCGTCACTGCCGCTGGATCAGAGCGGGCGCGTACCCGTAGCCTCGTCCTCGCGGAACACGGGAATCCTCTCCACCGCCTTCATCATGACCAGCGGAATCTCGCGGTCGGTCGATTCCTGATAGTTGATGTAGGACGGAAAGACGTCGGTCATGAAGGCCCAGACCTTCGCGCGCTCCTCACCCACCGGCTCGCGCCATGTGCCGCGGAACGCCTGCGTCGCGACCTGAAATTCCACATGCTCGGAATCGCGGATGTTGAGATACCAGGCGGGGTGCTGGTCCGCTCCACCCTTTGACGCGACGATCACCACTTCACCGCCGATATCGCCGTAGATCAGCGGGGTGATGAAGGTCTTGCCGCTTTTCCGGCCGGTATATTTGATCATGCAATGGGTGGTGAAAGCATGGCCGCCGACTGCGGTGATGTCGAGGATATGCCCCTCGACCCCGCCGGATCGCAAATAGCTTTCGCGATGCTCGGTCATGAAATCCTTGCGCGTGTCGCGGATCGCGGCGGATGAGTCGTCGCTCATAATTCTCTCCCTTGCTCGGCGCGGCGCGCCCGGAAAAAGCGACACCGAAATCAGTACAAATGTATCCAATCGACCGTCAGGCGGTGCGGGGCAAGCCTTATCCCTCACCCGCTCCGTGCAGGGACCGGCCGGGCGATGCACTCATCGCCACGGCGTTCCCATTCGCCTCACATCATGCCGGACGGATCGCGAGGACGCTACCCTCCGCGTCGCCCGCGACATAGAGCGTGCCGTCGGCGCCCGCGGCAATGCCGGAGAAGGGGATCATCGGCCCGGCAAGCGTGCCAACCGGCTTTGGAACCGGGAGGGTGATGCCAGCAGGCGCACCGACCGGCAGGGCCGATGCGATGGTGCGGCGCGCGCCGCTGGACAAATCATGCTCCACGACCTCCTTGGCCAGCGTATCCACGATGAACAGCTTGCCGCCATGGATCGCAATGCCTTCGGGCTTGCGCAGGCTGTCGACCACCGTCTCCGTCTTGCCGCCAACCAGCTTCACCACGCGCGCCGCGCCCGTTTCCGCGACATAAACGGTGCCATCCGGCGCCACGGCCACGCCCATGGGCTTGTCCAGACCGGTGGCCAGTTCGCTCGTCCCGCCATTTTCCAGAGCGAGGATGCGGCCCGTGCCATATTCCGCGACGACCACGCCGCCGCCGGGCGCAATGTCCACACCCATCAGCCGATCGAGGCCGTTGACGAGAAACTCGCTCTCCCCCGCTGCCGGGCGATAGCGGGCGACATCGCCATTGCCGGTGGTGACGATCCATTCGCCATCGCCCGCCGCCACGACATCGCGCGCATAGCCGGGATAGCCGGGCGCGAAGAACATGCCCGCCAGTTCGAGCGGGCAGCCGGGCCGCAACGTATAACTGAACGCGCCATCCGCGACATACAGCCCGCCATCGCTGCCGACGGCGATTCCGAGGGGCCATTGCAGGCCA
This sequence comes from Sphingobium sp., assembly GCA_036383715.1. Classification (GTDB taxonomy): domain Bacteria; phylum Pseudomonadota; class Alphaproteobacteria; order Sphingomonadales; family Sphingomonadaceae; genus Sphingobium. Next base: position 24,322 of record DASVNT010000129.1, read on the forward strand.
CGCTCTACCAGTGGCCTGACCTTGCCCTCGCCCAATATCTCGTGGATGTGCCCGTCGATGCCGGACGCGAACAGGCGGTTGCCGACGAAAGTGCAGTTGTCGAGGCCCGGACCAATGTCGGCCAGCACCGTCTTGTCGCCGGTGCGCGGGTCGATGCGCAGCACCTGACCGCTCGCCACCTGCGTCGAGACGATGAACCCCTGCGCGTCGAACTTCACCGAATCGGGCACGCCAAGGTCGCTGGCGACCACTTCCGCCTCTCCGCCGTCGAGGCTGACGCGGTGGATCTGGTTGAGGCCCATGACGGGGTAATAGAGCTTGCCATCCGGTCCGACCTCGAACGCATTGGGCATCACCACATCTTCGAGGATGATGCGGGGCGCGCCGCCGTTGCGGTCCAGTTCCATGATGCGCCCACCAGGGCGGCATTCGCCGGAGATGAGACGGCCCTGATGGAAAGTAATGGGGTTGGCGACGGGCGAGTCGGCATAGACCACGTCATAGCGGCCATCGGGGGTCAGCCGCGACACGCGCCCCTCGGTGATTTCCGTGATGTAGAGATTGCCTTCGTCGTCAAAGACGAGATCGTCGGGCGCGACGACATGGCCGCCCATCGCGCTGATCGTCTCGATCGCGCCGGTGTCGGGGTTCACCGCGCTGATCTGGTTGCCGGCGACCTGCGCCACATAGATGCGCCCGTCCGCGCCGGTCCGCATGCCGTTGGCGCCATGAAGACGGCTTGGCTGGGTCAGGCGCTCAAGGCTCCACCCCTCGGCCACTGCGGGGGCGGTCGTGGCGGTAAAGCGACCGGATTGCACTGACATTGGCATCGTCTCCTGTCCCCGTCGCGGGGGTTTTATTGGAAAAGGTTCAGCTCTTTGCGCGGCGCGTGTAGGTGGGATGATCGGGCGCCGGGAAATTGGGGAACGACCCGAAATCGGGCGATTCCGTCACCAGATCGGCGGTCAGGTCCACCGGACCACTGTAATGCAGGCTGAAATGCCTGACCTGGAACAGCCAGCGTCCGTCCTTCTCGACATAGCGGTCATGATAGACACCGATGTTCATGCCCTGCCCGCCCGCCGCGAATTTGGCGAGTTCGGTGCAGTTCACGCGGCCAATGGCCGTGCCGTCGGGCGAGAGGTCAAGCAGGACAGGCCCCGGAATGAACTGGACCCGGTGACAGGCGCCCAGCAGCTTTGCAAAAGCGCCTGCGATTGCGTCGCGCCCGTGGAAATGCAGCGTGGCGATCTTCCAGTCGGCATCCTCCGCCCACAGCGCGGCGAAGTCCGCGTCGTCCTTGCGCCAGACGGCATCGACAAAGCGCGCGTGCAACTGGCGGATACCGCATTCGGCGGTCACGAAGTCAGTCATGCTGAACCCTCTCCGGTAGATAGGAAACCGCCCGCCGGGCACAGTGCCGGGCGGGCGGGAACGGCAGTCGTCAGGCCGGAAAGCCGATCATCGACTTGATTTCCAGATATTCGCGGAAGCCGTAATCGCCCCACTCGCGGCCATTACCCGACCGCTTGTAGCCGCCAAAGGGTGCGTGGAAGTCGAAGCCGCCGTTGATCCAGATCGCGCCGGTGCGCAGGCGGCGCGCGACGGACTTGACCAGTTCGAGGTCGGTGCCGCTGACATAGCCGCCGAGGCCGAAATTGCTGTCGTTGGCAATCTCCACCGCCTGATCGGGATCGTCATAGCCGATGATGACGAGCACGGGACCGAAGATTTCCTCGCGCGCGATGACCATGTCGTTGGTGCCGACGAAGACGGTCGGCTTGACGTACCAGCCCTTGTCCAGACCCTCGGGACGGCCGAGGCCGCCCGCGATCAGCGTCGCCCCCTCGTCCACGCCCTTTTGGATATAGTCCTGGATGATAGTGTACTGGCTCTTGGACACAACCGGACCCATGGCGACATTGCCCTTGGGATCACCGACCGTCACACCGTTCGCAGCAGCCGTCGCGGCCTCGATCACCTCGGCCATGCGGCTGTTGGGGACGAGGAGGCGCGAACCGGCGGAGCAGGTCTGGCCGGAGTTGCCCATCATGCCCGCCGTGGCGCCGGTGACATTCTCCACCAGTTTCTCGTCGTCCAGCACGATCCACGCGCTCTTGCCGCCCAGTTCCAGCCCGACGCGCTTGACCGTTTCGGCGGCGTCCTTCTGAATCTGCACGCCCACCGGCTCGGAGCCGGTGAAGCTGATCATGTCGACGTCCTCATGCTTGGACAGCACGGTGCCAATGACGCTGCCCGACCCCTGGACGAGGTTGAACACGCCCGCGGGCACGCCTGCCGCGTCGAGGATTTCGGCGAGGATATGCGCGGACAGCGAGGCGAGCTGCGGCGGCTTGAGGATCATGGTGCAACCGGTGGCGAGCGCCGGGAACACCTTCACGCAGGTCTGGTTCATCGGCCAGTTCCACGGCGTGATGAGGCCGCAGACGCCGATGGGTTCGTGGCGGATCACGGTCGCGCCGCGCACTTCCTCGAACTCGAACTTTTCCAGCACCTCGATCGCGGTCTGGAGATGGCCTGCACCAAGGCCGACGTGGAAACCATGGGCGAGGGACGAGGGCGCGCCCATTTCTTCCATGATCGCATCGGCAAGGTCGGTCTGGCGCTTGGCATATTCGACCTGAATGGCCTTCAGCACTTCGAGGCGCTCGGCCTTGCTGGTCTGCGACCATGCGGGGAACGCCTTGCGTGCGGCGGCGACTGCCTTGTTCACATCGGCGGCGCTACCCATGGAGATACGGCCCGCCGGTTCCTCGGTCGCGGGATTGATGACGTCGGAGGTCTTCGGCTCGACCGGATCGACCCACTGACCGTCAATGTAGAACTTCAGATATTCGCGCATGACCTCTCCATTCGTGAAGCCGTCCACCCCAAGGGGGCAAAGCCGTAGAATGCGTATGCGGATAGCCCAACCCAACAGGGCTGTCTATCACCCCACACCGTAGAATCCCGTAAGTGAACAACACTGTTGATTATAAAACTCCAATGCCTATCCTTGAGCCGATCGAGAAGCATAAGGAGAGCGTCACGCCATGAGCTGCCAGCCCACGGAAACACCGAAAAACGTCGATATTCCAGCGATCCGGGCGAAATATTATCGGGAGCGCGACAAGCGGGTGCTGCGCGAGGCGACGCATCAATATGTGACCACGGGCCATCACGGCGACGCCTTTGCGGATATGTACGAGGGCGATCCCTATACGCCGGTGGCGCCGCGCGAGGCCCTATCCGAAGATATCGAGGTGGCGATCATGGGCGGGGGCTGGACCGGCATCCTGACCGGCTATCATCTGAACAAGTCAGGCATCACGAACTTTCGCATCATCGACCATGCAGGCGATTTCGGCGGGGTCTGGTACTGGAACCGCTATCCCGGCCTGCAATGCGACAACGACGCCTATTGCTATCTGCCGCTGCTGGAAGAAACCGGCTTCATGCCGTCGAAGAAGTTCGCGGACGGCCATGAAATCCGCGACTATGCCCAGAGCATCCCCCGCCGCTTCGGCTATGCGGACAAGGGGCTGTTCCACACCATGGTCACATCGCTGACCTGGGACGAGGGGAGCAGCCGCTGGCGGATCGTCACGGATCGCGGCGACGACATTCGCGCGCGCTTCGTCATCATGGCCAATGGCCTGCTCAACATCCCCAAGCTGCCCGGCATCCCCGGCATCGGCAGTTTCAAGGGCAAGATGTTCCACACCAGCCGCTGGAACTATGACTATACCGGCGGCGAACAGACCAACCCGGTGCTGGACAGGCTGGCCGACAAGCGGGTGGCGATCATCGGCACGGGCGCGACGTCGGTGCAGGCCGTCCCTTTCCTCGGCCAGTACGCCAGGGAATTGTTCGTTCTCCAGCGCACCCCCTCCACCGTGGACAAGCGCGCCAATGCGCCGACCGACCCCGATTGGGTGAAATCGCTCCAGCCCGGCTGGCAGGCGGAGCGGCAGGCCAATTTCCACCGCGCCGCCATGGAGATGTTCCGCCCCGGCGAGGCGGACCAGATTTGCGACATCTGGACGGAGATCAGCCGCAACCTCGCCGCCGAACTGGCGGCGGAGGGATGGCCCGAGCTCTCGCAGGAAGAGTTCATCCAGCGGCGCGAGGTCATGGATTATCAGGTGATGGAGCGATTGCGCGCCCGCGTCGACGCCCTCGTCGCGGACCCGGCGACGGCGGAGGCGCTGAAGCCCTGGTATCGCTATTTGTGCAAGCGCCCCGCATCCAACGACGATTATTATCCCACCTTCAACCGACCGAACGTGCAATTGATCGACGTATCCGCGACGCGCGGGGTGGAGGCGATGACGGAAAAGGGCTTTATCGCCAATGGCCGGGAATATGAGATCGACTGCATGATCTTCGCCAGCGGATTCGAGGTGTCGAGCGACCTCGACCGGCGCTGGGGCATCGACGTGATCGAGGGGCGCGGCGGCGTGTCGCTCTACGACCACTGGCGTGAGGGCTATTCATCGCTCCACGGCATGACGACGCGCGGATTCCCCAACATGTTCTTCACCGGCTACGTCCAGAGCGCGCTCAATTCGAGCACGACGGAGCAGATGAGCCGCCACGGCGAACACATCGCCTATATAATCGCACAGGCGATGACGCGCGGCGCGACAGTAGTCGAACCCACGGTGGAGGCCGAGGCGGCGTGGGTCGACCATATTCGCGAGACGGCCGTCGACATCTGGACGTTCCAGGCGGAATGCACGCCCAGCTATTTCAACGGCGAAAACTCCGCGAAGAAGCGATTTTACGCGGGCGAGGCCTATGGGCCGGGATGGGAAGCGTTCATGAGCGTACTCGCACAATGGCGCGGACCGGGCGATCTGGCCGGACTGCACCTGACCGTCCCGGCGGAGCAGGCTGCCCAGCCAGCCTGAAACTTTGCTTGAAACCGGCGCGCCGCAATCCCATTGGAATGAACAGCCCTGTTGATGATACGCTAGGAAATGATTCGGACGGGTGTGCCCCGACGCCGCCGCCGGAGGGTTAGGAGAAGACCATGAACAAGCAAGGCCGGATCGGCTTCGACAATATCACGGTGGAAGAGGTCGGCGAACCGCTGACCTATGGCACCGAAGCCTTTCTCTCCAAGGAGTATCTGGAGAAGGAAAAGGAGCTTCTCTGGCCGCGCGTGTGGCAGGTGGCAGGCCGCGAGGAAGACCTCAAGACCGTCGGCGACTTCTTCACCTATGAGATTGGCGATGACAGCATCATCGTCCTCAAAAATTCGGCGGATACGCTGAAGGCGTTCCACAATGTCTGCCCGCATCGCGGCCGCCGCCTGATCGACACGCCCGCCGACCAGAATGGCGCGAAAGGCACGCGGCGCAGCTTCGTCTGCGGTTTCCACGGCTGGACGTTCAACCTGGAAGGGGAGAACAGCTATATCCTCGACCCGCAGGACTGGCAGGGCTGCCTGACGGCGGAGAACACCCGCCTGTCCGAGGTGAAGGTCGACACATGGGGCGGCTGGATCTGGATCAACATGGACCCGGACAGCGAGACGCTGCGCGAGTTCCTCGAACCCGCCGCCAGCATCCTCGACGCCTTCCAGTTCGAAAAGATGCGCTTCAAATGGCGCCAGTGGGTCGTCTATCCGTCCAACTGGAAGACCGCGCTCGAAGCTTTCATGGAGCCCTATCATGTGTCGGGCACCCATTCGCAACTGCTGAAATACGGCCAGTTCTACGCCTATTCCAAGCCCTATGGCAGCCACGGCGTCAGTGGCTTCGACGAGCGCGACAAGTCGATGGCGATGGCGCAGTCCAGCTCCGTCACCCGCGTCGGCAAGGGCGGCGATCCGCGCGTGTCCACCTATGAACTGGCGCGCGAGAATTACGAGACGGTGAATTTCGCCGCCTCCACCGACACGCTGGTCGGCGCGGCCAAGCGGCTGGTGGACGAATTGCCGGAGGGGACCGCCCCGCAGGACGTCATCAAACACTGGCTCGCCTCCGCCAAGGCGGACGACGCCAAGCGCGGCGTGGAATGGCCGGAGATCACGCCGGAGAATATGGCCGAAGCGGGCCTCGCCTGGCACGTCTTCCCGAACATGTCGGTGCTGCAGGGCGTGACTTTTGCGCTCTGCTACCGCGCGCGCCCCTATGGCGACGACCCGGACAAGTGCATCTTCGAGAGCTATGCGCTGGAGCGTTTCCCCGAAGGCGAAGTGCCGGAGACGGAATGGGTCTACGCCGAACCGACCGCAGAGAAATGGGGTTCGGTGCTGGCGCAGGATTTTGCGAACATGCAGTGGGTGCAAAAGGGCATGAAGTCGCGCGGTTTCCGCGGCACCCTGCCCAACCCGCATCAGGAGCAGAAGATCACCAACTTCCACCGCATGCTGGCCACCTATATGGAGGGCCGGGGCGCGCCGAAGCTGCTGAACAAGCCGGGGCATAACAACCCGCCTGCCGAAGCGGAGTGAAGGAATGAGGGGCCGGAGCGGGTAATGCTCCGGCCTTTTTTTATCTCGGTGCGGTTTGTGTTCTACGGCTGCTAACGATCAGGCGCGGACATGGCTTGGTCGTCATCCCAGCGCAGGCTGGGATCTGGTGGCCCTAGGTCGCGCCCTATCGAAGGAGACCCCAGCCTTCGCTGGGGTGACATACGTTGGATGGCAACCAACAACCCCCTTCACCCCTCAGCGCCCCACCTCAGCCCCCATCTGCTCCGACAACGTCCGCGCGGCGGCCAGCAACGTCGCCCCCAACTCATCAATCCCACCCCGCCGCAGCGCGCTGCCAATACCCGTCGCGACGAGCGCATGGCTCGGCCGTCCCCGCGCCTTCCACACGGGAGCGGCGACTACCGTCACGCCGGAAATATAATTGCCCGCGTCCACCGCAAAGCCGCGCTGCCGCGTTTCGGCGACCTGCTCCTGCCACACCTCGAACGTCGGAGGCTCGTCCCAGCGCAGCGCCGCGAAGCGGGCTTCCAGTTCCGCCTCGCGATAATTGCCGAACGCCGCGAGACAACGACCCGTCGCGCTGATCAGTGCGGGAAAGCGGCTGCCAATCTGGGTCGAAAGCTGGAAATTCTGGCCCGACTGCGACATCACCACCACGACCATGTGCTCCAGCCCGACGATCTGCACGCCCAGCATCGTCACGTCATGCGCATGGGCAATTCGGTCGAGCAGTGGCTGGGCGAGGTCGTTGAACTGGTTACGGCGCAGCCATTGCCGGGCGAGCGTCAGCACGCCCGCCTCCAGCGAATAGCGCTTGGTATCCGCATCGAAGGCGACCAGTTCCTCCGCCACCAGCGCGCGCAGCACATAGAGGCAGGTGGACGGCACCAGCCCCAGTTCGCGCGCAATCCCCTGAACCCCCAGCGGCGTATCGCTCTTGCCCAGCAGGCGCAGCACGGCGGCGGCGCGGGAAATGGCGGGCGCCTTGCTGACCTCCACCGCGCGCGACAGGTCGTTGCTCGTCTGCAGCTTTTCCGCCGCCATCTCATCCACCTTCATCGCTGTGCTTTCACCTGTTTACCGATAGCACGGCCAATTTACATGTTCAATATACAGAACAACATTCAATATTTACAACGATCTGAGTCGCGTGGCATAGGCTTGCATCATTCGGACGCCCAGCGCGCCGGGCACCGTCAACGGTGTTTTGAGAGGAAACCGACAGGCCCATGACGAAACTCACGGACTATTCGAGCTTCGCCGACGCACAGGCTCATGCCAACTCCGCCGCACTGTGGGAGCTGTTCGACGGCGACCGCGAGTATCTGAACATCGCGAACGAGTGCATCACCCGTCACGCCGATGGTTCGGGCCGCCCCGCTGTCCGCATCGCCCATGCCGATGGTGCGGATGAAATCCTCAGCTTCGATACGATTTCGGCGGGTGCCGCGCAGTTCGCGCACTGGCTGGACGAACAGGGCGTGAAGCCCGGCGAGCGCATCGCGTTCATGCTGGAGCCGTCGCTGCCCTTCTACGTCTGCCTGTTCGGCGCGATGCAGACGGGCGCGATTTCCGTGCCGCTGTTCACGCTCTTTGGTCCCGACGCGCTGCGCCTGCGCATCGGCGACTGCAAGCCCACGCTGCTCATCACCAATGCCGAGAAAGCCGATCTGGCGCGCGGCGCCGTGAACGAGGATGGCACCCCCCGCGTCGTGATCGCGGATCAGGGCCTGCTCGACGAGATCAAAATCTACCCGACGACCTACACGCCCCGGACCAAGGCCAACGACATGGCCGTGTTCCAGTACACGTCGGGCACCACGCGCGAACTGCCCGAAGCGGTCAAGCACAGCCACAAGACGCTGGTGACGCTGATGTTCGCGGCGCTGTACGGCACGGGCATCCGTCCCGGCGACGAGTTCTTCTGCCCCTCCTCCCCCGCATGGGGCCATGGGCTGTGGCACGGCACGCTCGCCCCGCTGGCGATGGGCGTGACCACCGGCACCTTTGCCGGGCGCTTCGATCCGGTGCGGCTGATGAAGGCGCTGGACGAGTATGGCATCACCAACATGTCCGCCGCTGCGACCCATTATCGCATGATGAAGAACAGCGGAAAGGGCGGCGACTACAGCTTCCACTTTCAGAAGCTGTCCTTCACCGGCGAACCGATCGACCCCGCGACGCTGGAGTGGATCGACGAGGTGTTCAAGGTTCCGGCCTGCTCCATGTACGGCACGACCGAAATCGGCGTGGTGCTGGTCAACTATCCCGGCGCGACCGACTTCCATGTGAAGCCCGGCTCGCTCGGCAAGGCGGTCCCCGGCCAGAAGCTGGAGGTGCATCGTCCCGACGGCACGATCACCGACCCCGGCGAAATCGGCGAGCTGATGCTGTGGCGCGGCGGCGGCTGGATGACGACCAAGGATCGGGCGAAGACCGACCAGGACGGCTATTTCTACCACTGCGGCCGCGCGGACGACGTCATCATCTCCGCGGGCTGGACGATGAGCGCGGTCGAGATCGAGAACACCATGTTGCGCCACGAGAATGTGCTGGAATGCGGCGTGATCGGCGTGCCCGACGAGCAGCGCGGCCAGGTGGTCAAGGCGTTCGTCGTGTCGAACGTCGAGGGCAGCGACGCGCTGGTCAAGGAATTGCAGGCCTTCACCCGCGAGCGGCTGGCCCAGCATGAGTTCCCACGCATCGTGGAGTTTGTGAAAGAATTGCCCAAGAATCCGGCGGGCAAGGTGCATCGCAAGATGCTGCGCGATCAGGAGGCGGCAAAGGCGGCGGCTGCGGTAGCATAAGGCAGGCGTCCCCTCCTCCATCGTCATCCCAGCGAAGGCTGGGATCTCGGGAGGCAAGCGCAGTGCCCGACCGATGGAGACCCCAGCTTTCGCTGGGGTGACGACCGGGGGTTGGGATGACGATTTCGGTTTGACTTTAGACAGGAGACAGAAAGCATGGCCGATACGGCAGAAAAGACGGGGGCAAAGTTCCCCAAGATCACCGAGGAAGGTCTGGCCGACCTGCGCAAGCGCATCGGCGTCAAGATCGAGAACACGGTCGAACCGTGGAACTATGAAGCGACCCGCGACGGCATCCGCCACTATGCGCACGGCATCGGCGACGACAACCCACTGTGGTGCGACCCGGAATATGCCGCGAAGACCAAGTACGGCGAAGTCGTGGCGCTGCCCAGCTTCCTGTTCACCACCAGCCGCATCGTGTCCGGCTACTGCGGCGGCCTGCCGGGCGTGCACGCCATGTGGGCGGGTGCGGACTGGACGTGGAAAAAGCCGATCCTGCGTGGCGACACGATCAAGACCGAGGCGTATCTCAAGGACCTGATCGGCCATGAGACGAAGTTCGCGGGCAAGGCCTACCAGCAGATCTATCATGTCGACTTCTTCAACCAGCACGGCGAGCAGGTTGCCGAATGCGACAGCTATGTCTTCCGCACCGACCGTGACGAGGCCCGCGAGCGCGGCTCCAAGTACACCGAGGCGCGCGAAGAGTTCGCTGAAGCCGGTGCGGCCGGCGCCCGCTTCTCCGAGGAGCAGATGCAGGAGTGGTTCGACCTCTACCGCAACGAGGAAGTTCGCGGCGCGACTCCCCGCTACTGGGAAGACGTCAATGTCGGCGACCAGCTGCCCAAGATGATGAAGGGTCCGATGACCGTCACTGGCTTCATCGGCTATGCACAGGGCTGGGGCGGCCTCTATATCCGCACCAACAAGCTGCACTTCCAGCTGATCGACGCGCATCCCGGCCTCGGCATCCCGAACAAGTTCGGCATCAAGGACGTGCCTGAGCGCGTTCACTGGGACGACGACTTCGCTCGCGAAGTTGGCACGCCCGGCTCGTATGACTACGGTCCAGAGCGTTGCAGCTGGCTGACCCACCACGTCACCAACTGGATCGGCGACGACGGCTTCCTGACGAAGTCCAAGTGCCAGATCCGCCGCCACAACCCGGACGGCGACGTGATCTTCATCGACGGTGAGATCACGCGCAAGTTCGAGGAAGACGGCAAGAAGTTCGTCGAGATCCAGCAGAAGGCGACGACCCATCGCGGCGAACTGTCGGCATTTGGCACGGCGATCGCCGAACTGCCCAGCAAGGGCTGATCGCCTTTGTGATCGAATGAATGAGAGGCGCCCGCTCGGAATGGAGTGGGCGCCTTTTTTCCTTACGTTATCCCAGACTATAAAGGCACCATAATGCCTGACCCAGAGAGTGATGCTCCCACCCCGACGCCCAGCTATGCCGGCCCGCTTGCCGGTATCAAGGTTCTGGATTTCACGCGCGTGCTGGCCGGGCCTGCCGCGTCGCTCGCGCTGGCTGACCTCGGCGCGGACGTCATCAAGATCGAACCGCCGGGCACAGGCGACGAGACACGCTCCTTCCCGCCCTTCCGCGACGGGGAAAGCCATTATTTCCTCAGCGTCAATCGCGGCAAGAAAAGCATCGTCATCGACCTGAAAAGCCCGGACGGCGTGGCGCTGGTCCGCGACCTCGCGGCGAAATGCGACATACTGGTCGAGAACTATCGGCCCGGCGTGATGGACCGCCTCGGCCTTGGCTACGAGGCTTTGTCGCAAGTAAATCCGCGCCTGATCTATTGCGCGATTTCTGGCTATGGCATGACCGGCCCGCTGAAGGACAATCCCAGTTTCGACATCGTGCTGCAGGCCATGTCGGGCGCGCTTAGCGTCAATGGCGAGCCGGGCATGTTGCCGACCAAGCTGGGCATTCCGCTGGGCGATCTCGTCGGCGGGATCAACGGTCCCATTGGCATATTGGGCGCGCTGTTCGAGCGGGAACGCACCGGCAAGGGCAAGCTGATCGACATCAGCCTGATGGACGGGCTGGTCAACATGCTGGGCTATCTGGCGCAGCTCGCCTTCTTCACGGGCGAAGACCCGCAGCCGCAGGGGTCGCAGCATCCCAACCTCGTCCCCTATGGCCTTTTCCCGGCGCGGGACGGGTCGATCATCGTCGCGTGCCTGACCAACAGTTTCTGGACGCGCATCTGCGAAGCGATCGGGCAGCCCGAGCTGGTGACGGACGCGCGCTTCGACATGATCGAGAAGCGCCGCAATGCGCGCGGCGAGGTCAACGCGATCATCTCCGCCTTCACGCAGGAGCATGATGTCGCCGATCTCGTGGAGATTTTCACCGCGCATCAGGTTCCGCACGCACCGATCCTCGGCATCCGCGACGCGCTCTCGCAGCCGCAGACGGTTGCGCGGGAGATGGTCGTGGAGACGGAGCACGCCGTTCTGGGCCGCATTCCCATCGTCAACCGGCCGATCAAATATGTCGGCGAACCGCAGCCAGTGCCGGACGCCCCCCCGGTGCTGGGCCAGCATAGTGATGCGATACTGGCCGAAGTGCTGGGGCTGGATACGGAGCGGATCGCGGCGCTGCGGGCCGCCGGGGTCGTGGCCTGATCAAATCCTCCCCCATTGCCCTCCCCCGTCCGCGCCACTAAGACCCCAAACCAACAGGTCTGTTGATCAGTAAGAGGTCCCCTATGTCCCAGCTTCGTTTCGACAATCGCGTGGCCGTCATCACCGGCGGCGGGCGGGGCCTCGGACGCGCCTATGCTCTATTGCTCGCGGAGCGCGGGGCAAAAATCGTGGTCAACGATCCCGGTTTCAGCATGAACGGCGACAGCATCGTGGGCGGCCCCGCCGACGAACTGGTGGCGGAAATCCGCGCGGCGGGCGGCGAAGCGGTCGCCAACACCGACAGCGTGGCAACGCCGGAGGGTGGCAAGGCGATCATCCAGAGCGCCATCGACGCCTTTGGCCGCATCGACATCCTGATCCACAGCGCGGGCAATGTGCGCCGCGCGCCGCTGGGCGAAATGGCCTATGAGGATTTCGAGGCGGTGCTGTCCGTCCACCTGCGCGGCGCCTTCCATGTGGTGCGCGAGGCGTTCCCGATCATGAAGGCGGCGGGCTATGGCCGCATCATCCTGACCGGATCGATCAACGGCCTCTACGGCAAGTCGGACAATGTGAACTACGCCATTTCCAAGGCGGGCCTCATGGGCCTATCCAACACTGCCGCGATCGAGGGGCAGCATGACAATGTGACCAGCAATGTCATCATCCCCGCCGCCGTGACGCGCATGTCGGACGGCATCGACACCAGCAAATTCCCGCCGATGGAGCCGGAGATGGTCGCGCCGCTGGTCGCCTATCTGGCGCATGAGAGCAGCACGGTATCAGGCGAGTTCCTGGTCGCCATGGGCGGCCGCATGGCACGGGCGTTCGTCGCGGAGAGCAAGGGCCTCTATCGCCCGAATTGGTCGGTCGAGGATGTGGCCAGCGAGATCGGCACGATCCGCGACGCCAGCGACCCGGTGCTGTTCCCGCCCGTGCCAGACGGGCAGCTCGAGCATCTCAAATATGGGTTCGGGATGATCGCGGGGGGCTGAACGCCCCCTCCGTTCAGGCCCCGACCTTCTTCAGCATCGCCATGCGCAGGCATTTGCACACGATCTCGTCCCGCTGGTTCAGCAGTTCGTGGGAGAAGGTGACGACGCCCGCCGTGGGACGCGACTTGCTCTCGCGCAGTTCCACGATCTCGCTGGTCGCGCGCAGCGTGTCGCCCAGGAACACGGGTTTCGGATGCACCAGCTTGTCATAGCCAAGGTTGGCGATCAGCGTGCCCAGCGTCGTGTCGCTGATCGTCAGGCCGATCATCAGCGCGAAGGTGAAGGTGCCGTTGACGAGGATTTGCCCGAATTCCGACGCCTTGGCCGCTTCCACGTCGATATGCAGCGGCTGCGGATTATGGGTCATGACGGAGAAGAGGAGGTTGTCCGTCTCCGTCACCGTGCGGCGGATGTCGTGGGTCAGGCGATCACCCACCTGCCATTCGTCGAAATGCTTACCGGCCATCAGTCCTGTCCCTTTTTCCGTTTGGGTCTGGCTTTGGGTGCGCGCTGCCCGGCTTCGAGGGCGAGCGCCGCCCAGTGCCGCATCGCGTCGGGATCGTCATGGACGTCCTCAGGCGCGCGGCGATAGTTCATCCGGCCCTCCCGCCCGTTCGCAAAGGCGTAGGTGAAGGCCGGGCAGCCTGCGGCGTCCCAAGTGGCCTCGCTGGTCGCGTCCGCCTTGAACCACAGCAGGTCGTCGGCGATCAGTGCGAAGATGGTGCCGTCGAGATAGAGAGTCGCGCCGCCCATCATCCGGCGCAGCGTCAGGGTGCCGACCGGGGCGAGGCATTCCTCCACCCAGTCGACCAGCCCCGGATCGACGCTCATCGCCTCAGGCCTCCGCCACCGCCTCGATCCGGGCCAGCAGCGCCTCGACCTGCACCTGCGCGCCCGGCGTGGCATTGAGTTCGGCGACGATGCCGTCGAAGGGGGCGGTGAGGCTGTGCTCCATCTTCATGGCTTCGAGGGTCAGGAGCTTCTGCCCCTTCACCACCGTATCGCCTGCCGCGACCTCCACCGCGATGATGCGGCCGGGCATGGGCGAGAGGATCGCGCCGTCGCCTGCGCTGGCGCCATGGGCGGCATCGGTGCGCCGCAGCGTCAGGTTCCAGGTCTGGCCTTCGGTGCTGTAGCGAACCGATTCCTGCAGGTCATAACCGCCGGCATCGCCCAGCGCGACCTCGACCGGATCGCCGTCCAACGCGAACCATGCCGTCCGTTTGGGGAGCGCATTGAGGCGGAAGCCGAACGGCTGGTAATCGGGCACGAGGTCGGTCACGGCCCAGCTCAGCCCCTCCGCCGACGGCAACGGCGTCGCCGCCATCGCTTCACCGTCGCGACCGATCAGGCCGGTATCGACATCGCCCGCGACGAAATCGGCATGATCGAGCGCGTTGACGAGGAAGGAGGCGTTGGTCTTGACCGGGTAGACCACCGTCTGCGCCATCAACTCGCGGAGCCGCTCACGCGCCTCGTCGCGGGTGGCGCCGTGGGCGATGACCTTGGCGATCATGGGGTCGTAGAAGGGCGAGATTTCCGCGCCTTCATAGACGCCAGTGTCGATCCGCCCGCCATTGCTGTCGTCCAGTTCGAACAATTCGAGCCGCCCGATGCTGGGCAGGAAACCCTTGGCGGGGTCTTCGGCATAGAGGCGCGCTTCCATCGCCCAGCCGGTGATCGCCAACTCGTCCTGCGCCTTCGGCAATGGCTCGCCACTGGCGACGCGCAACTGCCATTCGACCAGATCGACGCCGGTGATTTCCTCGGTCACGGGATGCTCGACCTGAAGGCGCGTGTTCATTTCCATGAACCAGATGCGCTCGGCGCGCAGGCCCTCGGAACCGTCGGCGATGAACTCGATCGTGCCCGCGCCGACATAATCGACCGCCTTCGCCGCCTTGACCGCCGCCGCGCAGAGCGCCGCGCGCGTGGCCTCGTCCATGCCGGGGGCGGGCGCTTCCTCGATCACCTTTTGATGGCGGCGCTGGAGCGAACAGTCGCGCTCGAACAGGTGGACGATATTGCCATGGGTGTCGCCGAACACCTGCACCTCGATATGACGGGGGCGCTGGATATATTTCTCGATCAGCACATGGGCGTTGCCGAAGCTGGATGCCGCCTCACGTTGGCAGGAGGCGAGTGCATATGTGAAGTCGGCGGGGGCTTCAACGAGGCGCATGCCCTTGCCGCCGCCACCCGCGACCGCCTTGATCAGTACCGGATAGCCGATGGCGTCCGCCTGCTCCGCGAGGAAGGCGGGCTCCTGATTCTCGCCCATATAGCCGGGCGTCACGGGCACGCCTGCGGCGGCCATCAGCTTCTTGGCGGCGTCCTTGAGGCCCATGGCGGTGATGCTGGACGGATTGGGACCGACCCAGACCAGCCCCGCGTCGAGCACGGCCTGCGCGAACTCCGCGTTTTCGGACAGGAAGCCGTAGCCGGGGTGAATAGCCTCCGCGCCCGTAGCCTTCGCGGCGGCGAGGATTTTCTCGCCCACCAGATAGGATTCACGGGTCGGGCTGGGACCGATGTGGACGGCCTCGTCGGCTTCTCGCACATGCAGCGCCTGCGCGTCGGCATCTGAATAGACGGCGATGGTGCGGATGCCGAGCGCCCGCGCGCTACGGATGACGCGGCAGGCGATCTCGCCACGATTGGCGATGAGGAGGGATTTTATCATGCGCTCATTCCTCTTGGGCCAGCGAAGATGACGACCGCCCCGACAAGGCACAGCGCGCCGCCGATCAGATCCCAGCAATCCGGAAACTGTCCCTCGACGGCCCAGCCCCACAGGATGGCCGAAACGATATAGACACCGCCATAAGCGGCATAGGCGCGCCCCGCATGGCCGGTATCGACCAGCGTGAGCAACCATGCGAACAGCGCGAGGCTGGCAAGACCAGGGACCAGCAGCCAGATCGACTTGCCGAGCCGCAACCACGACCAGAAGGCGAAGCAGCCCGCGATTTCCGCGAGGGCGGCAGCGATGTAGGCCAGAACCGTCATCACATCCGGAACACGCCGAATTGCGGACGGTCGGGGATCGGCGCTTCGAGACACGCAGCCAGCGCCAGGCCCAGGACGTCGCGGGTCTGCGCCGGGTCGATGATGCCGTCGTCCCACAGGCGCGCGGTGGCGTAATAGGGGTTGCCTTCGTCTTCGTATTTCTGGCGCACGGGGGCCTTGAAGGCTTCGGCTTCCTCCGGCGTCCATTTGGCGGCGTCGCGGTGGACGGTGGCCAGCACACTCGCCGCCTGCTCGCCACCCATGACGCTGATCCGCGCATTGGGCCATGTGAACAGGAAACGCGGCGCATAGGCGCGGCCGCACATGCCGTAATTGCCTGCGCCGAAGCTGCCGCCGATCAGCACCGTCAGCTTGGGCACGGTGGCGGTGGCGACGGCGGTGACGAGTTTCGCGCCATGTTTGGCGATCCCCTCCGCCTCATATTTGCCGCCGACCATGAAGCCGGAGATATTCTGGAGGAACAGCAGCGGAATCTTGCGCTGGCAGGCCAGTTCGATGAAGTGCGCGCCCTTCACGGCGCTTTCCGAGAACAGCACGCCGTTATTGGCGAGGATCGCGACCGGCTGGCCCCAGATATGGGCGAAGCCGCAGACGAGGGTGGTGCCGTACAGCGCCTTGAACTCGTGAAACTCGCTGCCGTCGACGATGCGGGCGATGACTTCGCGCACGTCATAGGGCGCGCGGACGTCGTCGGGGACGATGGAGTAGAGTTCCTGTGGATCATATTTCGGCGGGCGCGGCGTCTTCAGCGGCAGACCGTGTTGATGCACGGGACCGAGGTGGCTCATGATGTCGCGCACGATGGTCAGCGCATGTTCGTCATTGTCGGCGAGATGATCGGCCACGCCCGATTTGCGTGTGTGGAGGTCGCCGCCGCCGAGATCCTCTGCGCTGATGACCTCACCCGTGGCGGCCTGCACCAGCGGCGGACCGGCGAGGAAGATCGTGCCCTGTTCCTTCACGATCACCGTCTCGTCGGACATGGCGGGGACGTACGCGCCGCCCGCCGTGCAACTGCCCATGACGCATGCGACCTGCGCGATGCCCTTGGCCGACATATTCGCCTGATTGAAGAAGATGCGACCGAAATGGTCGCGGTCGGGGAAGACCTCCGCCTGATGCGGCAGGTTCGCTCCGCCCGAATCGACGAGATAGACGCAGGGCAGGTTGTTCGCCTCCGCAATCTCCTGCGCGCGCAGATGCTTTTTGACGGTGAGGGGGTAGTAGGTGCCGCCCTTCACCGTGGCGTCGTTGCACACGATCATCGCCTGACGCCCCGACACGCGGCCAATGCCCGCGATCACGCCCGCGCCGGGAATATCCTCGCCATATTCGCCAAAGGCGGCGAGTTGGCCGACTTCGAGGAAGGGCGAGCCGGGGTCGAGCAGGCGCTCGACACGTTCACGGGGCAGCAGCTTGCCGCGCGCCGTGTGGCGTTCGCGGGATTTCTCGGGACCGCCGAGCGCCGCCTG
The DNA here is from genome assembly GCA_036383715.1 of Sphingobium sp. Classification (GTDB taxonomy): domain Bacteria; phylum Pseudomonadota; class Alphaproteobacteria; order Sphingomonadales; family Sphingomonadaceae; genus Sphingobium. Next base: position 41,720 of record DASVNT010000129.1, read on the forward strand.
CGCGACGCGGGCGCGCAGTTCGTCGGCCAGCGCGCGATTATGCGCCGCGCGGGCCTGAGCCTCGGGGCTGTCGAGATTGATTGCTGTAGGCAGAACGGGCGCGCTCATCGGGCCGTTTCCCCGAAAGGACTGTGCCCGACCGATATCCTCTCGCAAAACTGATCCATCATGCCCGGCACCTTTAAAGCTGTCTTTCTGGGATGTGCGCCCAGAGCCTTTGCCACGATTCTGGACTTTTGCAATCTGCCATTCAACATTTACGTGCACTGTTCAATATGTCGAACAATATGTAATGAACCACCGGCCTCGTTAGGAGTTGGGAAACCTGTCCTCGGCAAAACATGGGTCGGAGTTCGCCATGTATGACTACAGCTTTCATCACGACCTGAATCTGCTTGATATTGCGTGGAAAGGTCCGTTCACGCCGGAGCTGGTGCAGAGCTATGCCAGAGGCTTGCTCGTCCGGTTTGCGCAGGAAGGATTTGCGCCCGGATACCGGCTGCGCATGGACATGAGCGGCAGCGCAACACAGCCACAGGACGCCCTGCCGATCTTTGCAGCGGAGTTTCGCGACTTCCCCAAGGCGGAGCGGATCGCGGTCATTACCGCCAGCGCCATCGCCCGCCTGCAGGTCAAGCGCGTCATGACGCAGCCCTATCTGCGTATCTTCGGCAATGCCGATGAGGGGCTGGCGTGGCTGCTGGGACGGATTTACGTCGCCCCGGCGGGTTAGGCGAAAATCGCCACCACCTGTCGCGACACCAGGAGCGGTTCGCCCGCTTCATTGTAGACGCGCATGTCCTGCAACGAATAGCCGTCCGCCGCCGCCTCGCTCACCGAGTGGATGAGCGTCCAGCCCGTGCTGGAGGCCAGCGGCTGGAGGAAATCCACGGACCAGCTCATCGTACTGACGGGGGCGGGTTTTGGAAAATCGACCCACGCCGCGCACGGCAGGCAATCGGTGGCGGCGAGCAACGCGGCCAGCGGGTCGCCGCCCTCTCCATCGACGAGGCGCGCCCAGACGGCGAATTCCGGCTTGCTGCCGGGGTTGAGGATGCGGCTGCCAGTGGCGATGCGGCGCTCGTAGCGGGCGATGAAGCCAGCGGGCGGCTTCGTGCCGCGGGCAAAGGACTCGCAGGCATCGGGCGGCGGCACGTCGAGGCGCGCGACATAGTCGTGCGCGACCGCACTGTCGCGCGGCGCACCGAAGAAGAAGGTCGAGCGGGCGGCCAGCCCATCCTCGTTCCGGCAGTCCACGCCGACCACTGCCGACGACTTGCCCCGGCGCAGCAATTCGGGGCGGAACCGCAAATGCCCGGACGCCGGGCCGATGAAGCTGAACTGCGCGGATCGCAGCGGACCGAGGTCGCCATGGGCGCGGGTGAGCGCGCCATAGGCCAGCGCCGCCGTCATCCCGCCGAACAGCGTGCGTCCCTGCGCCCAAAGTTCAGGCGCTTCGATCCGATACTCCTCGCCATCCGGGGCAAGTGTGGCGATGGTTTGATGCAGGCTGGACATGGCGCCTCCGATGCGGCGGCGCGGGGCGAAGGTCAATGCTCCGCTGCGAGAGCGCCCTCGCCACGCATAAGAAAAGGGCCGCAGCTTTCGCTACGGCCCCCTTCATGCAGTCCGTCAGGCAGCGATCAGAAAGACGCGCCGACGGAGAAGACGACCGCGCTGTCCGAAGCCAGCAGGCCCTTGATGCCGCCCTGACCTTCACGCAGGCCGAAACGGCTGGGAACGTCGGTGCTGACGAAGTTCACACCGAAGGTCAGCGCCTTGTAGCTGGCGGAAGCGCCAACGCCGAAGTCGATGATGTCGGCGCGGCTCGTGATGCCGTCGGTGAACGTGCCACGCAGATAGTGGTTCGACGTCCAGCCCACATGGCCGGTCAGCTTGATCGGCGTGTTGGGCACGCCAACCGAGGCGTCGCCCCAGAGGTACGTGTTGTCGTTACGCTTGCCGTTTTCGCTCGGAATGGTCGACGCGAAATAATCCTGCTTCGGCGCCCATGCGAAACCGACCTTGCCGGAAACGGGGCCGACGGTGGACGACAGCGAGACATAAGGCTCGACCAGTTCGTTCGCAGCCAGCGCCTTCAGGCGGTTCGGGTAGATGTAGTAGGTCACGCCGATGTCGCCCGTCAGGCCGGGGATCAGCTCGTGGCTGAAGCCGCCGATGACGTCGATTTCGGTGCCCTGACCGGCGCCGAGCGTGTTGCTCGAACCCCAGAAGCCGACATAGGCGCCGCTCTCATGCGTCACGGTGACACTGCCCTGCACAGCGAAATCTTCCGCCGACTGCGAGATACCACGGAAGCGGTAATCGGAAACAACTGAAGCGCCGCCCGTAATGGTCAGGCCCAGACCGTCATCGTCCTGCGCCATGGCGGGCGTTGCGGCAGCAAAAAAAGCAATGGCCGAAAGGCCAAGAATGGACTTACGCATGGGTTAATCTTCCCCTTAACTTGGATGAATGCGATGGTCCCACCTGCGTTGTGGGATATCTGCAGCCTCTTTTCCGTATCTCTATTTGGACACGTCCGGGCCATCCGCTCCCTCAACGAGCAGGAATGTGCGCCCAGCTTGTGCGGCGCACAAGCAAATTGTTTCTTAAGCATTGCTTGATTGTGACTAATGTTGCTCTCATGCAACATAGCTTGACTGACGCCATTAACCACCCAGCGGTCATCACGATAAAAGGGGAAGCCGCTGATTTCCGCGACTTTCAGGCGCTCAGGCCATGCTCATCCGATGCAGGGGTGCGCCTCAAACGCCGGGCGCAAGCGTGAGGCGGCGGGTCGTCATAAGGAAAAATGTTACAGGTGAATGACGCTTTATGCTGCGCGGCAATCAGCCGTTCATCGCACCGCGCCATGCGCCAAGAGCCTGATCGAGGTCGGCGATCAGGTCGGCGGGGTCTTCCAGTCCGATGTGCAGGCGGACCAGCGGCCCCTCTCCATCCCACGCGCGCGCCGTGCGATATTTCTCCGGGTCGACCGGCAGGGCGAGGCTTTCGAAGCCGCCCCAGCTATAGCCGATGCCGAACCGCGTCAGGGCGTCGATGAACACTGCGCGCTCCGCCTCGCCGCCGCCTGCCAGCATGATCGAGAACAGGCCGGTCGAGCCGCGGAAATCCCGCACCCATTCCGCATGGCCGGGGCACGCATCCAGCGCGGGATGCAGCACTTTCGTCACTTCCGGTCGGTTCGCCAGCCATTGCGCGACGGCAAGGGCGCTGGCGTCATGCCGCGCCAGACGGATATCCAGCGTGCGGAGGCTGCGCAGCGCCAGTGCGGCATCGTCCGCGCTCACCGTCTGGCCCAGGCCATAGGCACGGGCGCGGATGCGCGGCCACCAGCGCGCATTGGCCGTCACCGATCCCATCATCACGTCGCTGTGCCCGACGATATATTTGGTGCACGCCATTAGCGTGATGTCGATCCCCTGCGCCAGCGCCGGGAAATACAGCGGTGTCGCCCAGGTGTTGTCGAGGATGGTAGGAATGCCGCGAGCCCGCGCCGCCGCGACGATGGCTGGCGCGTCCTGCACCTCGAACGTCAGGCTGCCGGGACTTTCCAGAAAGATCGCCGCCGTCCGGTCGGTGATGAGGTCCGCGATCCCCGCGCCGATCATCGGGTCATAATAGACCGTCTCCACCCCGAATTCCGCCAGCAGGCCGTTGCACATGGTCCGCGTGGGATCATAGGCGCTGTCCACCATCAGCAACTGGTCGCCCGGCTTCAGCACCGCCAGCAGCGCGCCCGCAATGGCCGCGACGCCGGAGGGATAGAGCATCGTGCCCGCCGCCCCCGGCTCCAGTGCCGTCAGCGCGTCGGCCAGCGCCCAGGCTGTCGGCGTGCCGCGCCGCCCGTAATAGAACTTCTCATGCGTGTCGCGCCCCGCCGCGCGCAGATGAGCGACATCGTCGAACAGGATAGTGGAGGCGCGCCAGACCGGCGGATTGACCACCGCGCCTGGACTGTCCGGCATGCGCGTCCATTCCGCCTTGCGTCCCGCCGCGACCAGCCGGGTGCCGGGGCCGAGCGTCTCGTCATCTTTATCGTTGCTCATGCCGCGCCCGTCGCCTTGGGCAGGGCGGGGTCCGCGCCCCACTCTGTCCAGCTACCGTCATAGAGCGACACGTCGGTCTTCCCCAGCAGCGCCGCACCGAACAGCACGACCGCCGCCGTGATGCCGCTGCCGCAGGTGGTGATGAGGGGACGGTCGAGGTCGACGCCTGCCGCCGTGAACTCAGCCTTCAGCGCATCGCCGCGCTTCCATGTGCCATCCGCCGCGAACAGGCGCGAATAGGGCAGGTTGCGCGCGCCGGGCATATGGCCGGAGGCGATGTCGGCACGCGGTTCCGGCTCCTCGCCGGTGAAGCGGCCCGCCCCGCGCGCGTCCACGATCTGTGCGCTGTCGGTGGCGAGCGCGTCCGCCACCTGATCCCGGTCGCGCACCGCGCCCGCGTCCTTCGTCACGGTAAAATGCCGGTGGCGCGTGGCGGGCTGTCCACTCTCCAGCGCGCGGCCCTCCGCCGTCCATTTGGCGAGACCGCCGTCGAGGATCGCGACCTTCTCCGTACCAAAGAGGCGGAACATCCACCACGCCCGCGCCGCCGTCCGGTGCGGGCTGTTGTCATAGACGACGATGCGGCTGCCGTCGCCGATACCCAGCGCGGCCATGCGGCTGGCGAATTCCTCCGCTGGGGGCAGGGTGTTGGGCAGTGGGCTGGCCGTATCCACCAACTCGGTCAGGTTCAGGTAGAACGCGCCGGGGATATGCGCGGCCTCATACTCGGCAGCCGCATCCCGCCCCGCCTCCGGCAGGAAGTAGGTCGCGTCTACGACCCGCAGGTCGCTCTTTCCCATTTCATCGGCCAGCCACTGGGTCGAGACGAGGAGGTCCATGCGCGCATTCTCCACTGGCGGGACCGGGGAAGACAACCCGTCCGCGCGGCACGCATAAACCAGCGGGTCGAAGGCTGGCAATGGCTGCCAGTGCGCAGGCGACTCCGGGCGGGCCCGGAGTTATCCACAGGGCAATATATTTTATCCACAAATGGGTAGAAATTCCGCTTGGTACGACTCGAATGGCATGAGACGCTTTGGTTATCCGAAGCGGTGACGAGATACCGATCCCGGTACTCTCGAACCCCGAAAACCATCATCGGCCACCGCAAATCCTGGGATTTGGTCAGGCAGGCGAAGATGGGGACGGGGCACGGATACGGTGAGTGCGCGCGCGAGTGAACGCCGACCGTAACACGCAACGGACTACACAGGGCATCGCGTCGCTCGTCTAGAGCGATGGCCCAGTGAGTGGGGGCCGGTGGAGACATCGGCCCCCATTATCGTTGGGCCGGATCAGGCGCTCAGCAGCCGCCTTGAGAACAACCGCCGGGCCAGCCTGTCTTCGAGAATCCGTCCGACGACATAGAGAACAGCGAAGATCGCAGCGAAGACATAGGCCGATGTAGGAGAGGGCTTCTTCCCCTCCTCCTCCTTTTTCTTGTCCTTCTTCTCGTCGGGCTTTTCAGGGGCTGGCGCGCCCAACGCCATGTCGATCGCGTTCATCCGGGGCTCCGCATCCTTCTTCTTGGCATCGGCTTTCTCCGAGGCTTCGGTCGCGGGTTTCTGGAAGGTGCCGATCATGATGGTGAACTGCGCGATGGCGAGGAACAGCAGTGGCGCCAGAAAACAGAACAGCAAAGCCCGGCTCGTCAGGTCGTAGCGCAGCATCGCCCCGGCCCCGCCGCGCTCGACCGTCAGCACGCCGTCGTCGAACACGGACATCTTGTCCTGCGCCGCCTGATCCTTCTTGCGGAAGGTCAGTCTGTCGTTCCCGCGCTCGTGGCTGGTGCCGCTCTCGTGGAACAGGGGGGTGAGCCTGTCGAAAGCCTCATCGCCCGATTGTCCGGGCGCGAGCGCCAGACTGCCCCTGACATGCCAGATCCAGTCGATGAGCCGGTTCACATGATTTCCTTTTGCGATGTTTCGATGCGGGCCGGAGTCCTGTTCCTCACTCGGCGGGCACAACCGCAGGCTGGCCGGTGAAGCGGGCCTTCATCGTCTTCCATGCCTCGGTAAAAGGATAGGTCATCTGCTCACTGATCCCCATCCGGCGTCCGCCCTCCATGCCCAGCAGTTCCGCCTCGCCATCGACGCAGGTGCCGAACATGCGGTCGATGATGATGAAGGTGCCGGAATAATTGCTGCGGCTGGCCTCGAAATCCTGCGAATGGTGGACGCTGTGATGCTCGGTCGTGTTGAACAGGAAACGCCACCAGCGCGGCGAATTGAAGCGGACGTTGATATGCTGGTAGGTGCCGATCGCCAGACCGAACACGCCCGCCAGCAGCACCGCGCGCGGCAGGAAGTCGAAGAAGCCGCCGATGCCCAGGCCGATCAGGAACAGCTCGACCGGATTGCCCACCGCGCCCTTGTTGATGTTCAACTGGGTGATGTAGTGATGCACCGAATGGGTCAGCCAGAGCGGATACCAGTTGTGCATCCCGCGGTGCATCCAATATTGACCGAAATCAAAGATGAACGCGATCAGCAGCGCCTGCACCAGCAGGGGCATTTCCATGAACCATGTGAGCTTGTCCCAGTCGAAGGCGTGCTGCATCGCCTCGATCATGGCGTCGTCGCCCCAATATTTGCCGGCCAGCCGAACGAGCGTGTAGCTGATCCCGACGTAGAACAGGTCCGTGACCAGTTCCTTCCACGTCAGCCGCCAGCTCGCATAGCGCGGGTTCACCCATTCGAGCGCAAGCAGCAGCACCTTGAAGCCGATGCCGATGCCGACCGCCGTCGATGCCTTGGCGATGGAATTGGGCGCGTAGTACCAGAAGGCGAGCAGCGCGAACAACATCGTGGGCTGGAACCAGGTGAAGACGAACTGCCGCACCGGGCCACCCTCCACCTTCGGGATGTTTTCCCAACCGACAGTGACCGGCGCTTCTGCCCCGATCACCCTGTTTCCTACGCGAACGCCGCCCATCCGATCCCCACGATACTGTGCATCCGTCCTAAAATATCCGAATTCCACAGTGGGGACGTACGTCATCTGACGTACAAGGGAAGGAAGCGGGGGAGTCAGCCGTCCTGTTGCTGCACGCCCGCCACGCGCTCGCGCAGCCGTTCCACCGCATCGCCATGGATCGCGGGCGCGCAGCACAGCATGCCCAGCGCCACGGGCCGCTCGCGGTTGAACGCCAATGTCTGGCCCAGCGCATCGGTGACAGTCGCCCCTGCCTCCGTGGCGACCAGGGAGGAGGCTGCGATGTCCCATTCCGCGCCCCAGCGGACGGTCGCCACCAGATCGGCCTCATCCGCCGCGACCATCGCCATGCGCAGCGCGATGCTATTGGGCTTGTAGACGGTGACGAGGTCGCGATCGACCCTGGGCAGGGTTTCGGCGGGGACGCGCGCGCCGGGCAGCTTGCCGCGAATGCTGGCGCGCAGGCGCTGGCCATTGCGGGTCGCGCCCTGCCCTTTTGCGGCCAGCCATATCTCGTTGCGTGCGGGCGCGGCCAGCGCGGCCAGCACAATCTCTCCCCGCTCCGCCAGCGCGACGGACACCGCCCAGCCGGGCCGCCCACGCACGAAATCGCGTGTGCCGTCGATAGGATCGACCAGCCACAACCGTTCGGAACCGATGCGGACGGGATCGTCGACCGTCTCCTCCGACAGCCAGGCGGCATCGGGCGCCAGCACCCGCAGCGTCTTCTTCAGATGCTCGTCCACCAGCAGGTCGGCATTGCTGACCGGCTGGCCCGGCTCCTTTTCCCAGTGGCGCAGCGCACTATTGTCCACCCCCCAATAGGCCATGGCGCGCTCCGCAGCATCCGCCGTGACAGCGGCCAGCGCCTGAAGGGTTACATCACGCCCCGGCAACGGTCATCCCGTCCACCCGCAGCGTGGGCACGTTGATGGAATAGCGAAAGTCGAGGTCGTTGGCCGGGATCAGGTTCGCGAACATGTCCTTGAGGTTGCCCGCGATGGTGATCTCCGAAATGGCGCAGGCCGTGCTGCCATTCTCGATCAGGAAGCCCGCCGCGCCCCGGCTGTAATCGCCGGTCACGCCATTGACGCCCTGCCCGATCAGTTCGGTGATGTAGAGGCCACGCTTGACGTCGCTCATCAGGTCGAGGGGACCGACATCGCCCGGCACCATATGGACATTGGTCGCGCTCGCCCCCGGCGATCCGCCGCCGCGCACCGCATGGCCGGTCGGCTGGAGGCCGAGCTGACGCGCGGACGAACTGTCGAGCAGCCAGCCGGTCAGCACGCCCCGGTCGATCAGCGCGCGCTCCGCGGTGGGCAGGCCCTCGCCATCGAAGGGGCGCGAGCGCAGGCCGCGTTCCCGGCGCGGATCGTCGAGGATGGTGATCCCTTCGGGAAAGATCGCCTCGCCCAGCTTGTCGAGCAAGAAGCTCGACCGGCGTGTGATCGCGGGGCCGACGATCGAGCCGATGAGGTGCCCGATCAGGCTGTTGCCCACGCGCGGGTCAAAGATGATCGGCATCGGCCCGCTCTCCACCCGGCGCGGGTTGAGGCGCGCGACCGCCCGGTGCCCGGCGCGCAGGCCGATGGCGTCCGGGGCATCGAGGTCGTCGAGATAGCGCGCGCTGTGGCTGGCGAAATCGCGCTGCATCGTGTCGCCCGATCCGGCTAGCACGCTGGCCCAGGTCGAATGGCTGGTCCCGGCATAGGCGCCCGAAAAGCCATGGCTGGTGGCGAGCGCCATTTGCGAGCGGCCATGGCCCGCGCCCGCGCCCTCGCTGTTGGTGATGCCGGGCACTTCGCGCGCGGCCTCCTCCGCCTCCAGCGCGCGGGCACGCAGCGCCGTCGGTTCGGGATCGGCGTCGTCGGCAATATCGACGTTAGCGGGATTGCCGCGCAGCAGCCGGTCTTCGGGCGCGAGGCCCGCCCACGCATCCTCCGGCGCTTCGCGCGCCATGGCGATGGCGCGGTCGACCAGGCTGGCGAGCGTCGCCTGCGCCATGTCCGACGAGGAGATGGACGCGGAACGGCGTCCGACGAATACGCGCAGCGACACATGTTCGGACTCGGACCGCTCCACATCCTCCAGCGCGCCGAGGCGGACGGAGACGGAGGAGGAGGCATCGCAGCCATAGACCGCATCGGCCGCATCCGCGCCCGCCTTGCGTGCGGCGGTCACGAGCATCTCGGCGCGGTCCTGGGCTTCTTCGAGGCTGAGCATGGAGGGGTGACATGTCCGTGTAAGAAGGAAAGGCTGGCCTTAGCGGGCGCAGGGGCCGGGTGCAATCTCGTGACCCCGTGCCTCCGGTGCAAGGGGCAGCGCCGCCTCAGGCCGAACTCGTCACCTTCATGAGCACCAGGCCACTGACGATCAGCACCGCCGCCAGCATGCGCAGCGCATTGGCCGCTTCGTCCAGAAAGACGATGCCCACCACGAAAGCACCGATGGCACCGATGCCGGTCCAGATGGTGTAGGCGGTGCCGAGCGGGAGCGTGCGCATCGACCAGCTCAGCAAACCGAAGCTGAAGATCATGGCGACCGCCGTGACGAGCGAGGGGCCGAGCCGGGTAAATCCCTCCGACTGTTTCATGGCCGCCGCCCAGACGACCTCCAGCACACCCGCGATAAAAAGAGCAAACCAGGCCATGACAGCCTCCCGAACCGAGCGCCGCCGGGCCGTCCCGGTCTTCAGCACCTGCCCATTGGGCGAGGGACGGGAACGTGGTCACCGCAAGGAGGAAATAGGTCCGGCGGCGTGGGATGGCAAGGCATGAGCCACCTGTCTCACCATCCACCCTTGCTGCACGCGATGCCATCCCCCTAGAGCGTCTGCGCAACATTTATCAGGATCACATCATGCCGCTTTTCGCGCGCGCCCTGTCGGCTATCGCTCTCGCCTCTCTCTCCTCCACCGCCTTTGCCGATGTCGGTGGGGCATGGCGCGTAACCGGAGAAATTTCCGGCCGGAAGTTCACCAGCGACTGCCGCTTCGATCCGCGCGGCAGCCAGATCGGCGGCCAATGCGTGGCGCTCGCCACGGGTGATGACAAGGTCAAGCCGGGCAAGCTGTACAAACTGACCAGCGGCAGCGTCACCGGCAATCAGGTGCAATGGGGCTATCCGACCAAGGTCTTCTTCATGTCCGTGGACATCCTGTTCGCGGGCACGCTGAACGGCGACCGTATCGGCGGCACGATCAGCGCCGCCGGTCGCAAGGGCAATTTCACGGCGGTACGGAAGTAAGAGCCTCTACTCTTCCAGCCACGCCCGCAGCAGATGATGCGCAATCGCCACCGATTGCGGGGCGAGGAACGGCGCATCCTCTTCGCGCGCCAGTCCCGCGCGGACGGCGTCGCGGTCCACCCACATCGCATCCTCCAGCTCCGTGGTATCGAGCGTGAGGTCGGGGCTGGCGACCGGCGCGATGCACGCCATCATCAGCGAGGAGGGGAAGGGCCAGGGCTGGCTCATCACATAGCGGACGGAAGTGGTGCGCACCCCCGCCTCCTCCCAGAGTTCGCGGGACACCGCCTCCTCCATCGTCTCGCCGGGTTCGAGGAAACCGGCGAGGGCGGAATATTGGCGCGGCTGGAAGCGCGCCTGCCGCCCCACCAGCACCTTGTCCTCATATTCCGCCAGCATGATGACGACGGGATCGACGCGCGGGAAATGCTCCGCGTCGCATGCCCCACATTTACGCGACCAGCCCGCGCGCACGGTAGCGGTGGAGCCGCCGCAATTGGCGCAAAAACCGTGGCGGGCATGCCAGTCGACGAGGCTGCGCGCCGCCGCATAATGGGCCAGTTCCTCCGTCTCCAGCGTGCGCTGCAAGTCCCACACGCCGGGCGTCAGGCCCGCGCCATGGGGCAGTTCCGCCTTCCTGAGCGACACGAACAACGGCCCGGTGGCATCGATGCCGAGCAGTCCATAATCCTCCACCGCCGCGCCCTGCGGCAGCGGTGCGGTGGCGAGGCGCGATCCGTCGATGACGGGCGCCAGCCCCTCCATCAGTAAGAGCCGCGCCAACGGATTGGCAAACGCCTCCGCCAGCAGGGCCGGATCGCCGCGCAGCGGATCGGCGCGGTCCAATATGCCGCCTGTGAACCCCACGACGGGGCGCTTCTCCACCACTTCAGCCACTCATGCTCTCCTTTATCGCGTCAACGGCGCGCGCGAACAGCGTCGGCAGGCCCGCATCCTCCAGCCGGTCGATCGGCCACCATAATCCGCCTTCGCCCAGTTCAACGTCCTGCGCGACGACGGCACGCGCCACGGACAGATCGAGCGCGAAATGGGTGAAGACATGGCGCACCGGCGTATCCACCCACCGCCAGTCCCCGTCGAAGGGCAATGACCGCTGCGCATCCTCCCGCCAGTCGGAATCCGGCAGCGCACGCATGCCGCCCAGCATCCCCTTGTCCGGCCGCCGCACCAGCCAGATATGACCGTCCCGCTCGATCCACCAGGCGCTGCCCTGACGGAGCGTCTTGGCGGCCTTGGGCGCTTTCGCCGGATAGGCTGCGGGATTGCCCTCAGCCGACGCCTTGCAGCCGGGGCGGAGCGGGCACGGCAGGCAGAGCGGTGAGCGCGCGCTACAAAGGCTCGCGCCCAAATCCATCATTGCCTGCGCGAAATCGCCTGACCGGAGCTCCGGGGTGATGCCGTCGGTCGCCGCCCGGATTTCCACGCGGCCCGCCGGGATCGGCGTGTCGATGGCAAAGAGCCGCGATACCACCCGCTCGACATTGGCATCCACGACGACCGCGCGCCGCCCAAAGGCGATGGCCGCGATGGCGGCGGCGGTATAGGCGCCCACGCCGGGAAGGGCGCGCAATCCCTCCTCCGTATCCGGGAAATCCCCGCCCAGTTGC
>DASVNT010000130.1:0-11976 GCA_036383715.1 Sphingobium sp.
CGAGAAGCAGGTGCCGCGCGACTGGCCGCTGACGTGGAACGAGGTGTCGTTTCAGGCGAGCTGCACGCCGTTCCGGCATCTGGGCTTCTTCCCCGACATGGCGCCCGTGTGGGGATGGATGCGGGAGCAGATCGCGGACAAGGCGGACCCTCAGGTGATGAACCTGTTCGGTTATACCGGCGTCGGCACGCTGGCTTTGTCGGCGGCGGGCGCGTCGCTGACCCATGTCGATGCGTCCAAGAAGTCGGTGGCGCAGGCGCGAGCCAATGCGGCGCAGTCCGGTATGGCCGAGCGCCCGATCCGCTGGATCATCGACGACGCGGCCAAATTCGTCGCGCGCGAGGTGCGGCGCGGCAAGCGATACGACGCGATCCTGCTCGACCCGCCCAAATATGGGCGCGGCCCGGATGGCGAAATCTGGAAGCTGGAGGACGACCTGCCCGGCCTCATCGCCGATTGCCGCCAGTTACTCGATGCGGACAGCCGTTGTCTGTTCCTGACCGTCTATGCCGTGCGCATGTCGGCGCTGGCCATCGGCGCCTTGCTGGCGGAGCATTTCGGCGATTTGCCGGGCAAGGTGGAGTGCGGCGAACTGGCGGTGCGCGAAGAGGCGCGGGGCCGGTTGTTGCCGACGGCGATCTGGGCGCGGTGGTCGCGGGGGTAGCTGCCGAAGAGAACTGATTGCGGTTCCTAGGATTGGCCATTCAACGAACCTCATCCGGAAAGTTGGAACTTCCCATGAAGTATCGCAGCCGGGCGGTAAAATCTTTGGTGGCTTGGCCCAAATTATCAACCCTAAATGCCGGAGGCGATACGCAAGCCAGCTTGGCTTGATCGAGCCAAACCATCGTGTCTGCACGTAAGCGTGACTGAACTTCTCGATCAGACATTCGCAGCCATCTTTCGGTTACTACGGAGTAAGAGGCTTCAAAGTCTTCCTCTCCCGCACAGTTGTCGATGTCGATCGACACAACGATTGAGCTGCCCTGAACCCACCGAACCTCGATGGAAGTTGGCTGATCGCCTTGCTCCAGCACTACGGAGGCATCGTCACCCTCGGTCCCAGATAGGCTGGCAATGCTCGTTACATGCCAAGGTCCGTAGTCTGCCCCAGTAGGTGTAGATGCCGCGGCAGGTATACCTGCCAATAGGAAGCATAGATAGATTAGCGAGCGCATTTGCCGACTATCAGCCAAACGCAGACGCTCCACAATCCACCCGCACCAACTCACTCCCGCCCCGCCCGCATCGCCGCACCTGCCGCAAAAGGCGCCATCGCCACCAGTATCAGCGCGCTCGCCGCCAGCAGCTTGAGCGCCGCGCCGCTGTTTTCCCCCAACGCCCCCGCGCCAAAGATCAGCAGCGGGATCGCCAGCGGCAGGACGAGGAGGCCGGTCAGCGCGCTGCTGCCCCGCAGGCCCGCCGTCAGCGTGGCGGTCATCAGGGCGAGGGCGGCGAGGCCCGGTGTACCGATCAGCAGCGACATCTCCAGCCGCCACAGCACGTCCCCCGGCAATTGCAGCAGCGCTGCGGCGGGCAGGCAGGCGATCAGCAGCGGCGGGCCAAAGTTGAGCCAGTGGGCGAGCAATTTGGCCGCCATGATGGTCTCGTCGCGCGCGCCGCGCACGATCAACTGGTCGAACAGGCCCGATTCGCGATCCGGCTCGATCAGGCGATCGACCGGCAGCAGGCTGGCCAGCAGCGCCGCCACCCACAGCATTCCGCCGCCCGTCGCGGCCAGCAACGCGGGATTCGGGCCGAGGGCAAAGGGCACCAGGGTTGCCACCATCATCACGAAGATGACCGGCATGGCGACCGCGCCGCCGGTCCAGCTGCGCATGCAGTCGCGACGGATGATCGCGCGGATCATGGTTCGCCATCCTCCGGCCAGTCCTCGTCCGCGTCAGCGGGGCGGGCGAGGGTGAAGCTGGTGGTGGAGGCCCAGGGGAGGGGCTGGTGCGAGGCGGCGACGACGATGCCGCCGCCTTGCAGATGCTGCTCCACCGCACGCCCCAGCAGGGCGATGGAGGCGGTGTCGAGGCCGTTGGCCGGCTCGTCCAGCAGCCAGATCGGCGTGCCCGATGCGATGACCCGCGCCAGCACCGCGCGCTTGCGCTGGCCGGTGGAGAGCATCCGCACAGGCACGTCGCAGAGAGGCGTCAGCGCCAGCCTTTCCAGCGCCTGCTCCACGGCGTCCGGCTGTCCGTCGATCCCGGCCCAGAAGGCCAGCGCCCGGCCCAGCGGCAAGTCGCTGTCGAGCGCCAGCCGGTCGTCCGCCAGCGCCATCGCGCCCGTCGCCGCAACCTCCCCCATGAAGGGGGGCAGCAGGCCGCAGATCAGGCGCAGCAGGCTCGACTTGCCGATGCCATTGGGGCCACCGACCAGCGCAGCCTGGCCGGCGTCGAGGGTGAAGGAGAGGCCGCTGAACAACAGGCGCCCGCCCCGGCGGCAGGCAGCATCCCGGACGTGCAGGCGCACCGTCCCGTCATCCGTCGCTTGACCCGTCCCGCTCATTATCGTCCCATGGCTCAAGCGGTGCGCGCTCACAAGCTATTGCGCGGCGGGCGGCAGGATTAGGAGGCGATCATGGCTGGATTATTGAATGAAGAGGAACGGGGCGCGCTGCTACGCGAACTCGGAGAATGGCGGGAGGCGGACGGCGGCAAGGCGATCAGCCGCAGCTTTACCTTTGCGGATTTTCCGGAGGCCTTTGCGTTCATGACGCGCGTGGCGCTGCTGGCGGAGAAAGCGGACCATCACCCCGACTGGTCGAACAGTTGGAACAAGGTGGAGATTACGCTCAGCTCGCATGACGCGGGTGGTTTGACGCAGAGGGATGCGAAGCTGGCGCGGGCGATCGACGGGATGGTGTGAGGGGAAGCGCACCTTCTTCTCCCCTCCCGCCTGCGGGTGGGGCCGGGGGTGGGCCTGCGCTACGACCGAAACCAACAGCGACCTTGCGGTCGCTTGCCCACCCCTAACCCCTCGTCAGAGTCACGTGCCTCTGACGAGCGCAGGCGGGAGGGGATGAAGCCCGCTTCTGGTCGCTAGCTGCCAATCAAGCTTTTCGTCATCGCAGCCTCCCCACGGCTCAACTCATCGCCAGCACCAGATTGCGCACCTGTGGATAGACCTGTCGTTCCCATTTCGACCCGGAGAAAATGCCATAATGGCCCACGCCGGGCTGGAGGTGGTGGCGTTTCAGATGGGGGCGGAGGCTGGAGCAGAGGAGGTGGGCGGCTGCCGTCTGGCCCACGCCGCAGATGTCGTCGCGTTCGCCCTCCACGGTGAGCAGGGCGGTGCGCTGGATCGCGGCGCAGTTCACCGGGCGGCCGCGATGCGTCATCTCCCCCTTCGCCAGCAACGCCCGCTGGAACACCCAGTCGATGGTTTCGAGGTAGAATTCGGCGGATAGGTCGAGGACCGCGAAATATTCGTCGTAGAAATCGCGGATTTTGTGCGCCTCCGGTTCCTCGTCCGCGACGAGGTGGGCGTAGAGCTTGCGATGCTGATCCGTGTGCCGTCCCATGTTCATCGACATGAAGGCGGAGAGTTGCACAAAGCCGGGATAGACGCGCCGTCCCATGCCCGCATGGGGAAAGGGGACGGGATAGATCAGCTTGTCCTCGAACCAGTCCAGCGGATGCTCCTGCGCCAGATGGTTGACCACCGTGGGTGCGACCCGCGTGTCCACCGGGCCACCCATCAGGGTGAGCGTGCGCGGTTCGCTGGGGTCTTTTTCCTCCGCCATGATGGCGACGGCGGCGAGCGCGGGCACGCAGGGCTGGCAGACGGCGAGCATATGGCTGCGTGGCCCCAGTTCCTGCATGAAGTGGATCACATAGTCGATATAGTCTTCCAGACCGAAGCGCCCGGCGCTGAGCGGTACGTCGCGGGCATTCTTCCAGTCGGTGATATAGACGTCATGGTCGCGCAGCAGCGTGTGCACCGTGCTGCGCAGGAGCGTGGCGAAATGGCCGGAGAGCGGGGCGACCACCAGCATCTTTGGCTGTGGAGCCTCCACGTCGTCCTTGGCGAAATGCAGGAGGTTGCCGAACGGCAGGTCCAGTGCGACTTCCTCCCGCACGGCCACCATGCGGTTGCCGCACAGTACCTCGTCAATGGCGTAGGAGGGGCGGGCGTGGGTGATCTTTGCGCCCTCGAACACTTCGCACGCCGCGAAAAAGCGCCGGGTGAACGGCCATTGGTCGAGATTGCCGAGATGGTCCCGGCGAAAATCCACGACCGCGCGCGCCGCCATGCGCGCGGGTTCCATCCAGTCCTGCGCCGTCTGATAGCCCTGATACAGCATCGCCCATCCCCCGGCCGAGTGTCCGGCATTGATCGGCGCGATCGCGTGATTCGGCTTTTCAAGGCATCGGATTTGTGCATCATGCTGCACTGCATCATTTGGCGATGCAAGCATGTTGGTGCTTTCGAGGACATACGAAATGACCAAGGCGCAATTGACGATTTCGAGCAAGACCTACTCCGCCTGGTCCCTGCGCGGCTGGCTGCTGTGCCGTCTGGCGGGGTTGGAGGTGGAGGAGATGCCCGCCCCCAATGATGCCAGCAACCGGGCGGAATTGCTGCTGCTGTCGCCGTCCGTGCTGGTGCCGCGCCTGACGCATGAGGGGGCGAGCGTATGGGACACATTGTCCATCGCCGAATATCTCAACGAACTTTACCCGGATGCGGGACTCTATCCCGCAGACCGCATCGCCCGCGCGCATTGCCGGTCGATCTCCGGGGAGATCCATTCGGGCTTCACCAACCTGCGCTCCGCCCTGCCGATGAACCTCAAGGTCCGGCATGACCGCTTTCCCGTCTTTTCCGGCGCGAAGCCGGATATCGAGCGGATCGAGGCGATCTGGCAGGAATGCCTGACGCGCTATGGCGGGCCTTTCCTGTTCGGCGCGAAACCGACGGTGGCGGATGCCATGTACGCGCCCGTCACGCGCCGTTTTACCAGCTATGCCGTTGCCCTGTCGCCCGAAAGCACGGCCTATTGCGAGGCCATTGCGGCATGGGCGCCGATGACGGAGTGGCTGGCCGCGGCACAGGCCGAGCCGGAGGAGATGGAGGAACTGGAGGTCGAGTTCTAGAAGACGGGCGTATTATAATGGTGCCAGGCAAAAATCGCCGCGGCCCCGCGCCACGGGCTCCACGGCCCGGCCAGTTCGCGCACCTGCTTTTCGCTGGGTCGGTCGGGCAGGCCGAGCAGACGACCCAGTTCGATCTGCACGGCGAGGTCGCCCGCCGGAAACACGTCCGGGCGTCCTTCCGCGAACAGCAGGTAGATTTCCGCCGACCAGCGCCCGATCCCCTTGATGCGGACGAGCTGGGCGATGGCTTCTTCGTCGTCCATGTTCGGCAGGGCGGTGAAATCCAGCTCGCCGGAGACGGTGAGTTCGGCCAAGCTGCGGGCATAGCCCTGTTTCTGGCGGGACAGGCCGCAAGCGCGCAGGGCGTCGTAATCCTGCGCCAGCAACGTTTCGGGGGACGCGCCTTCGCCGATGGCGGCCTCTAGCTTGCGCCAGATGGCGGACGCGGACGCCACGCTCACCTGCTGGCCGACGATGGTCCGCAGCAGGGTTTCATAGCCGGGCGCGCGCAGCCGGGCTTCAGGATAGCCCACACGTTCCAGCCCGCGACCGAAACCCGGTTCGACCGACGCCAGATGATCCATCGCGGAACGTAAGACACCACTATCAAGCATGATTGCCCCAATTGATTTCCCGGCAGCCTTCACACATAGGATCGCGCACGGAATATGAGGAGACAATAATGGCGCAGTTGAACATCGTCTCTCAATCGGGCGACGCAAAGTCCGTCGAGGCGAAAGAAGGCCTGACGGTGATGGAGATCATTCGCGACAACGGCTTCGACGAGCTTCTGGCGCTGTGCGGTGGCTGCTGCTCGTGCGCGACGTGCCACATTTATGTGGACGACAGCTTCGCGGACAAGCTGCCCGCGATCTCCGAGGACGAGAACGACCTGCTCGACACGTCCGACCATCGCAAGGAGAACAGCCGCCTGTCGTGCCAGGTGCCGATGACGGCGGCGCTCGACGGCCTGACGGTGACGATCGCACCGGAGGATTGATTCGGGCGGACCGGCTGAGGTCCGAACATATCCGGCATGAGCCGGAGCAAGGGCGCGGGATCGATGAGGGTTCCGCGCCCTTTGCGTTTGGGGTGTAGCGAATCGGGGCGGCGGGATGCGCGGGGCGCTGTCCCGCGGAAATCCGCGCCTTCTGCCCTCTTAGCCCTTTCTTAACGCGACTATGGAAAAAACAGGCTCAAGACTCCGGGGCAACGGGGCGTGTCATCCCTGACGTGCCAGCCATGGTGTCGTGATACAAAATAGGGGAGTTAGACCATGAAGCGCATTTTGCCTCTTTTGATGCTGGGTTCCGTTATCGCCTCGCCCGCCGTAGCCGGTGGCGCTGAAAAGGGCGTGATGCTGTTCGACAATGGCGGTACGCGCCTGGGTGTCGTGTACAAGGTGACGACCGACGGCTCGGCCCAGATCATCTTTGAGGGCCGCCTGATTACGGTTCCGGCCTCGACCATTTCCGAAGCTGCCGGTCGCTTGCAGACCAGCCTCACCAAGAACCAGCTGACCTGATTCGCGTGATGCGATGATCCGACTGACGGACATCGCCGCGATCGCAGCCTGACAAAGCCGGCCCTGTTCATCGTGAACGGGGCCGGCTTTTTCTATCAGCGCGTCATGCAGGCGTAGAGCGCGATGGCCGCGGCGTTGGAGACGTTCAGGCTTTCCATGCGGGGGCTCATCGGGAGCTTGGCGAGGGCGTCGCAATGCTGGACGCTGTTGTGGCGCAGGCCGTCGCCTTCGGCGCCGAGGACGAGCGCGACGCGGCCCGGAACGAGCCCTTCGGACAAAGTATTCTCCGCCGCCCCGTCGAGGCCGATGCGCCAGTAACCCGCTTCGGCGATCTCATCGAGCGCGCGGGCGAGGTTCACGACGCGGACCCAGGGGACGAATTCCAGCGCGCCCGATGCGGCGCGAGCGATGACACCCGATTCGGGCGGTGCGTGGCGGTCCTGTGTGACGATGCCCAATGCGTCGAATGCAGCGGCGGAGCGCAGGATGGCGCCGACATTATGGGGATCGGTAACCTGATCGAGGACGAGGACGGGGCGGCGCACCGCCTCGTCCACATTGCCCTGTTCGAGCAGATCGCCGAGCCACAGCTCGTCGAGCGCCTCCACCTCAGCCACAATGCCCTGATGCGGGGCATCATTGGGCACCATGCGGCCCAGGTCCGCCACATCGGCGTAGACGATCGGCAGCACGGGCGGCAGGTCGAGGGCGCCGAGCGCTTCGCGCGTGCCCCAGATCTTGCGGACCGTGCGGTCGGGATTGGCGAGTGCAGCGATAACTGCGTGACGGCCGTAGAAGCGGGGATAGCCCCCCTTCGGCTTGCCTGTGCGATGACCTCTTTTCATGATGCGCGCATTTATGCGCCAGAGCCATTGACAGGCAAGCACCGTTTCGCCATTTGACGCCCTCCCGCGTCGGGATCGACAGATTCCTGATGACGATGGACAGGTGGCCGAGTGGTTAATGGCAGCAGACTGTAAATCTGCCCGCGTGAGCGTACGCTGGTTCGAATCCAGCCCTGTCCACCACCCTTTGGGGTAGTGGTTTGAAATTACTCGGTTTTTCCGAGGTTCGCCAAATTCTTGTTCTCAAGGTTCGCCAAAGCATCCTCCGCCAAACGCTCGCGATTGGCCTTGGCAGCGTAGTGCGCGAACGTCGCATTCTTCTTCTGACCCGTGAACGAACGGCCCTGAGCATCGCTCGATCCGGCTTCGGCCAGTCGGCGGCTCATCGCCTTGCGCAGGCCGTGGGCGCTGCAATGGTGCAGCCCGGCCTCGTTGCACCGTTCGCGAAACCAGTTGCCGAAGCCCGGTGCCGTGAACGGCTTGCCGAATTCGGTCACGATGAAATAATCCAGCCCGGCGACGGGCATCGCCTCGATCGCGGCCTGCGTCTCGCGAAAGATCGGCACAGCCGTCTCGTCGTTGCCCTTCACATGCTGAATATGGAACTTGCCCTTGCGAAGCTGCGAGCGTTGGAGTGACGCCACATTGCATCGCCGCGCGGCGGTGTTCAGGAGCAGTTCCATCGCTAGGCGCGCCTTGGTGCCAAGCGGATGGCGCTCGCGGTACTGCTCGATTTCTTCTTCCGTCCAGGTATGGAAGCCCGTGCCCGTCTTGAAGCTATCTGTCTCGACGGCTGGATTGTCGCGCCGCAGGCCCAGCTTCACGGCGAGGCGGAACAGGCGCTTCAAAACCTTGCGCAGATTGTTGGCGGCGGCAGGCGTATCCTGCATCTTGCCAAGGATCGCGTCGAGGTGGCCAGTGGTCACGGCAGCAACTGGCTTGGCGCCATGCTTCTCCCGGAATCGTTCGATGATGCCTCGATATGTTTTCTGGCTTGTGGGAGCCATAGAGCGCCATGTGGGCGTCTCGTAATAGCGGGCGCACAGATCGTTGATAGTGCCTCTGGCGGCCTCCCTGCCGCCCTTGCCAGCCTCTACGCGGGCCTGTGTGGCTTCTGCATACTCCGTCATGAACTCGACCGAGCCGGGCAGCGATTTGAAATGATGGGTCAGGAAACCAGTCTTACGGAAGCGATAGCGCTTTTTGCCGTGCCGATCTGCATATTCGCTGACGCCATCTGGAAGCCAGCGGCGCTTGTTCATTGGTCGTAGACCTCGTCCCATGGGTTCGCTGCCGGTGCTGGCAGTGCGGCATCCTCGCCGCTCGCGAGAATGGTGATCTTTCCGGCGCGGTCAATCTCGATCCGTACCGCCGGGTATCCGGCGCGCTTGGCCGCCTTCATGGCGCGCGTCACGTCGGCCTGTCGGAAGCGCGCTTGCGCCGTCATGCCTCGTGCCTTTCCGGTTGGCCGCTCACGGCGCTGTTCAGTTCCTTTTTCGTGAAGCGCTGCCGTGCCGCTTGCCGGGATACGCCAAGGGCATCCGCCAGCTGCGTGTAGCTATAGCCGTGACGCCAAGCTGCATCCCCGGCTTCTCTGGTTGCCGCTTCACAGGATCGCGAAAGGCGGGCCAGTGCCTCGACGGCCTCAAGGTCGCCCTCTGCGGAGCGTCGGACGAGCGCGCGGAACATACGCTTTACGAACGCCTCCAGTTCGTTTGCCTCCCTGCGCTTGGTCTTCCTCGCCTTGCGCCTGCCGTGCGATTTTCGCGACAACGGTTCGTTGTCAGCGAATTTCGCCCGTGCCGTCACGCTATTGTCGGTCATGCGGCCTGCCTTTCGGCGGGCCGATCCCAGTCCCAGCCGTGGCGGTAGCAGGCGTGGAAGTAGGTGGCGCGATGCAGGAAGTGCAGGTCGTGGATCTGTTCGTTCGTTGCCTTTTCGCTCTCCCGCATTCGGTCGAGGGTTCGGCGAACGGAGAGCGTCATGGTGCGGCTCTCCTCCAGCGGCGCGGAGCCATATTCGGCAAAGATCACCACGTCCTGCCAGATCAGCAGGTCAGCGTTCGCCTGCGTCACGATGCGGGCGCGCTCGATGCTGTTCGCCGCCCGGTCCCGCATGGCGATCCACGCGCGGCGGCGACGCTCATATTCGCGATGGGCGGCGGCGATGAGGTCGACGGCGATCACTGGGCGGCCTGCCGTGCGCGGGCCGCGATCATATGCCAGACCGTTTCGTATTCGGGCCAGTCACTCTCCACTACGACGCAATCGACTGTGTCGATGCCATCGTCATGTAAGTGCTGCCGAAGTGCCTCTTCTTTGGCGCGCGACAGATGCTTGCGCTTGATGACGATGAAGCGTTCCTCCCGCTGGAAATCCGGAGTTTCCTGCGCGGCTGGCTTCGGTGTCTCGCACTCTGGGCAAACCGAACCCTCCTGATACTCGGCGGCGTCGAATTGGCCCCCACATGTCGGACAAGTTTGAAAATTGGGCGCCGGGATCAAGAGAGCCTGTTCCAGCGTGAACATGTAGTCGCTGTGGACCAGCCAGACCTTTTCGCCGTCGTCGCCTTGGATGCCGACTGAGCGACCGTTGCGAGCTTTGAAGGTGGATGCTCGCATATCGATGACAGCCTGAGCGGCCTCGCGCAGTTTCTCGTCGGCCGCATCGGCGTATTCGCAAGCACTCTGCACGATCTTAGCGATCCAGACTTTTCCGTTGTCGTCCAGTTCGTCCCATTCGCAGGCGGCAAATGTGCCGATGACGGGCTTGCTGTTGACGATCTGCGGCGCGAGCTGGAAATAATTCCTGATCCGTGACCGGGCTGGCTGGAGCGCGAGACGATGCCGCGCGATCATGCGGACGGCGGCGCAGTCGCCCAGGCGGCCGCTGCGGATCAGGGCAACGTCCTCATGGTCGGGGCCATAGCTGCGCGCCATCCAGTTGGCCCACCAGTCGCGGTCCTGCTGTTCTACGCCATGATCGCAGCGGTCCATGCTGAAACCGGCGTAATCCTTGTAGCCGGTGTCGTTGCACATGGGGCACAGAGGGACGAAAGGCGCCGTCATAGGAACAGCATCCAGAAAGCGAGGTCGAACAGCGCTACGCCTGCCACGATGGCGGCGAGGCGGCGGACCTTGCGGCGTTCCGCTTCGGGGGCGGTGTGCCAATCGCTGACGATGGGATGCCTCATGGCTGCACCTCATTTGATCGGGCGGCAAGCAGGGCGTCCGCCAATTCATAGGCGAACTCGGCAATTTTTGCCGACGGCTTTTCGCCGGGCCTCACAAGCCAGTCTCCGGTCTGCGCCTCCCGGAGAAGTTCGGGCGCCAGTTGACCTGCGAACCAATCGCGGAGCCTCATGTTCGCCGCGCTCGGACCCATCGGTCCTATTGTGCTGAGCGGCGGAGGCGGGGGCGGTATCCGCGCCATTATGCGGCCACCTGCATGGCGGTGCGGACGTACACGAATGTCGAGTGGCCGCTGATGACGCGGCGGACGGATGTCCAGTCGAGTTTGCGTAGGATGCCGCCGAGGTGTCCCCGGTCGTAGCAGCGGGAGACTTCGCCATCCTTGTCTGCTTCGTCCATCGCGTGGCTGAGCTGGGAGAGCGTCGTCTCGTTACTGTGGCGCAGATGGCGCGCGATCCAGAGGGCGCGCTCTGTGTCGGCGTTGCCCAGCCCGCCGGTCAGCGCCTTTTCGCGTACGTCGTCGTCGGTCGGGTCGGCCAACTCCGACAACGGCACGCGGAGGTGATGGCCAGCAATGCTGAGCAAGGCCCGATCCGTGCCAATGTGCTGGAGGATGCGGCCGCGCTGGCCGTTGTGGACGGCATAACTGCCGGGATAGGGGAATTCGGTTTCTGCAAGGATCATCGGTGCCTCCGCGTTGGTAGCGGAGGCAGAGTTAGTTGGACAAATCCTACATGTCAAACTTTAGTAGGAAATATCTTCCTACATGAAATCAGCTAATCAGATCACTCAGGGTCATTACCCGATGGAATTTTACGATTTCTGTCGTTTCAATTCTGAAGGTCATACGTGGCGAAAACTGCTCCAGCTCGATATAGCTGGCCGATCGCCTGACAAGTCGTTTGACCATCACGCACCTGGCGCGGCCATGGCTATCATCCATGTCCTCTTCGCCAGTAGAGCGCAGGTAGATGACAATATCGTCTCCCACGCGAGGCGGGCGCTTAGTTTCGACAAGTATCAGTGCCCCGTCCTCGTGGGCGGGGGACATTGAGGAACCTTGAACGTAGATGCCGTAGGCGTCAGCGCGCCCGTCCAATATCGTCGGACGCTTCGCATAGCCAATCACGTCGCCGGTATTGAGATAGGTTTGCTCCACGGCGTGATCATCCACAATTCGGTCGGCACCTAGTGCTGTGCCATATATCGGAAGGTCTTGTGCAAGTCGGATAGCTGACGCGCCTTCCATTGGGACAGGGATGGCGTTGGAAGCTGGACCGCCGCGAAGGTCTGCCTCCGTCCTATTGATTA
>DASVNT010000131.1:0-1917 GCA_036383715.1 Sphingobium sp.
GACGGTGTGTATGACGAGGGCAACGCCTTCTCCCTGATCGTGCAGGGCAAGCTGCCTTCGACCAAGCTCTATGAGGATGAGCATACGCTCGCCTTCCTCGATATTCAGCCGCAGTCCCAGGGGCACAGCCTGGTCATTTCGAAATGGTCGAAGGCGCGCAACATATTGGATGTTGAAGAGGAAGCGTTGGCCCAGGTGGTGGCCACGGTGAAGAAGGTCGCGGTCGCGCTGCGCAAGGCGCTGAATCCGGACGGCATCCATGTCGCGCAGTTCAACGGCGCGCCTGCGGGGCAGACCGTCTATCATCTCCATTTCCACATCGTGCCGCGATGGACGGGCGGGCCGACCGGCTTTTCCGCTCATGCGCAGGGCAAGTTCGCCGACGCCGCCGAACTCCAGGCGCTGGCGGAAGAGATACGTGCGCATTTCTGAGCCAGTGCATCCATTCATGACGGCGAAGGTGCGATAGTGTGGCGCTAAAGCCGTTCAAGGCGCCCGGCGCCCGGCTCGCGTTGCGGTCCAAACCCGCGAGCCCGCGCTTTGCCGGAAGCGAAGGGAAAGCCGAGGTCATCCTCGATATTTCGCGCCTGCTGTCGCGCAGCTTCCACGCCGCGCCGACCGGGATCGACCGGGTGGAGTTCGTCTATGCGCGCGAACTGCTGCAACGCATGCCCGATTGGCTGGCCTTTGCGGCTGTGCATCCGGCGGGCGGCTATTATGGGCGGTTGAATGAGGCCGCCGTTCGTCAGTTCCTGGCCTTTACCGCCGCCCGCTGGCGCAATGCGGAGGCTCCGGACGAGCGCATCGGCCAGGCTGCGATCATCCGCCACCTCATTGCGCTGCGCCCCCGCCCCGTGCCGCGCGCCAAGGGACCGCGCGTCTATCTGCAAGTGTCGCCGCATCATCTGGACGATGCCGATCAGGTAGGCGCGATCCTGCGGGCCGAGGGCGCGAAGTTTGTGACGCTGGTGCATGACGTCATTCCGCTGACCCATCCCGAATTCGCGCGGCCGCAAGGGGCGGAGGAGCATATGCGGCGCGTGCGCACCATCGACCTGCATGCCGACGGGATCATCGGCAACAGCCAGGCGACGATCGACGCGCTCGCTCCGCGCCTGAAGCGTGGGCTGGACGGGCGCAGCGTCTGCGTCGCCCATTTCGGCGCGGACCCGCCCGACATGGTCGTGGAGGGCGGCCATGACGTGCCGCAGCGTCCCTATTTCGTCTATATCTCGACCATAGAGCCGCGAAAGAATCACCTGCTGTTGCTCAATGTCTGGCGGCGGCTGGTCGAGCGGCTGGGCGACGATGCGCCGGTGCTGGTGCTGATCGGTCGGCGCGGCTGGGAAAATGAAAATGTCGTCGACATGCTGGAGCGCGCGGAAATATTGCGCGGCCATGTGATAGAGGCGGGCGGCGTGTCGGACAATGAGATGAACGCGCTGGTCGCCGGGGCGCGGGCGATGGTGATGCCTTCTTTCGAGGAAGGCTTTGGCATGCCGGTCGTCGAGGCGCTGTCGGCGGGCGTGCCGGTGATTTGCAGCGACATCATCGCTCATCGTGAAGTGGGCGGCGATGCGCCGGACTATCTCGATCCGCTCGACGGGCTGGGATGGTTGCGGATCATCGACGCCTATAGACAGCCGGAGTCGCCGGAGCGGCAGGCGCAGATCGCCCGCATCGCCGCATGGGGGCCGCCCACCTGGGGACGATATTTCGATATCGTCACCGACCTGCTGGACGAAGTGACGGCGGCGGCGGTCGCTTGACGTCTGCACAGCGGGCGATCATGGGAATGGCTGTGAATTCCACTTTTTCCGAGGCCGGGGCGCGTCGTGCGCCTGTCGCGAACCATGAAGGCCGTCTTTGGTGAAAGCTCCGCCTTTCCTGCGTTCGCCGCCTTTTCCGGGCGTCGCC
>DASVNT010000132.1:0-3800 GCA_036383715.1 Sphingobium sp.
AAAATCCTCCCCTGCAAGGGGAGGTGGCAGGCTGAAAGCCTGACGGAGGGGTATTGCATCCTCGATGGCTCGACACCCCTCCACCACTTCGTGGTCCCCCTCCCCTTGCAGGGGAGGATGGGATGAGCACGACCATGGCTCTTTCGTCACTAAATTTGCGCCAAGATTTCCCCGGCGTGGGCAGCTGGCACTATCTCGACAGCGCCGCCACCGCGCAAAAGCCAAACGCCGTGATCGACGCCATTGCCCGCGCCTATGGCCCGGACTATGCGACGGTCCATCGCGGCGTCTATGAACGGTCCGCCAACATGACGCTCGCTTATGAAGCCGCGCGCCGGAAGGTGGCGAGCTTCATCAACGCGGCGTCGGACAGCGAGATCGTCTATGTCCGTGGCGCGACCGAGGGCATCAACCTCGTCGCGCACAGCTGGGCCGGAGAGCAGTTGAAGGCAGGCGATCGCATCCTGCTGTCGATGCTGGAACATCACAGCAATATCGTGCCGTGGCAGATCGTGGCCGAGAAAGTGGGCGCGCAGATCGACGTCGTCCCGCTGACGGCGGACGGCAAGATCGACCTGGACGCTTGTGCGGCGATGATCACGCCGCAGCACAAGATGGTCGCGCTGGCCCATGTGTCGAACGTGCTGGGCAGCGTGCTCGACGTGCGCCGCGCTGCCGACATCGCACACGGCGTCGGCGCGAAGATCCTGATCGACGGCTGCCAGGCGGTGCCTCGCCTCGCCGTCGATGTGCAGGCGCTCGATTGCGACTTCTACGTCTTTTCCGCGCACAAGCTTTACGGGCCGACCGGCATCGGCGCGCTGTGGGGGCGCAAGGAATTGCTCGACGCGATGCCGCCCTATCAGGGCGGCGGGTCGATGATCGACAAGGTGACGTTCGAGAAGACCACCTACGCCCCCGCACCAACCCGGTTCGAGGCGGGAACGCCGCACATCACCGGCGTGGTCGGCCTGTCCGCCGCGATCGACTATGTGCAGGCGATCGGGCTGGACGCGATCCACGCGCATGAATGCGCGCTGGTCGGCAAGGCGCGGGCGGCGCTGGAAAGCCTCAACAGCGTGCGCGTCTTCGGGCCGGAGGACAGCGCGGGCATCCTTTCCTTCGAGGTCGAGGGGGTGCATCCGCACGATGTCGGCACCATATTGGACGAAGCCGGCGTGGCGATCCGGGCCGGACACCATTGCGCTCAGCCGCTGATGCGCCACTTGGGCGTCGAAGCGACGGCGCGCGCCAGCTTCGGCATTTACAGCGACAAGGGCGATGTGGACGCGCTGGTCAAGGGGCTTGAGAGAGTGAGGAAGATCTTCGGATGAACGAAGAGCGAAAGATATTGGTCGAAGAAGTGGACGCGGTGGACACGCCGCCCAAGGCGCGCGTCGACGAACCGCGCCAGCGCGACTATCTGGAGGGCTTCCTGTCGCAGAAGCCGGCGCAAGCGCCTGCGAGCGAACCCGGCGGCAATCTCTATGACGGGATCATCGACGCGCTGAAGGAGATTTTCGACCCGGAAATCCCGGTGAACATCTATGATCTGGGCCTTATCTACGGCGTCGACGTGACCGACGACGGCCATGCCGTGGTCACCATGACGCTGACCACGCCGCATTGCCCGGTCGCCGAATCCATGCCGGGCGAAGTCGAACTGCGCGTCGGCGCCGTTCCGGGCGTCGGCGATGTGGAGGTGAACCTCGTCTGGGACCCGCCATGGGACCCGCAGAAAATGTCGGACGAGGCCAAGCTGGAACTGGGAATGCTCTGATGACCACCGAAACCAAGACCCGCGCCCGTCCCGCCGCCGTCATCCTGACGCCCGGAGCGGAGCAGCGCATCGCGGACCTGATGCGCCAAGCTCCCGAAGGCGCGATCGGCGTCAAGCTCTCGACGCCCCGGCGCGGCTGTTCGGGCCTCGCCTATTCGGTCGACTATGTGATCGATGAAGTGAAGTTCGACGAGAAGATCGAGACGCCCGGCGGCGTCCTTTATATCGACGGCGCGTCGGTGCTGTATCTGGTCGGATCGACGATGGATTGGGTGGAGGACGACTTCACCGCCGGTTTCGTCTTCAACAACCCCAACGCCAAGGGCAGCTGCGGCTGCGGCGAAAGCTTCACGGTTTGAGAACTGCCGTGCTCCTGCAACCCGAAGGGCGGCGTAAGCCAACGCAGGAGCCCAGGTTCGACGGCTGAGCTGGGCCCCTGCCTTCGCAGGAGCACCGCGGAAGGAGGGCGATGCCTCATCTCTTGATCCTCGGCATGGGCTACACCGCCTCTCGTCTCGCCGATCGCCTGCGGGCGGAGGGCTGGCATGTCACCGGCGTCCGCCGCAGCGCCGATCCGCAGACGCTGGCCTTCGACGATGAAGCCGCCGTGCGCGCGGCCATCGGGCGGGCCACGCACATCCTCTCATCCGTGCCGCCGGAAGGGGAGGATGATCCCGTCCTTGCCTGCTATGGCGCTGCCATCGCCGCCGCGCCGGCGCTGTGGGTCGGTTATCTGTCCTCCACCGGCGTCTATGGCGACACGGGCGGGGCCTGGGTTGACGAGGCGAGCCCGGTCGGCTCGGGCCGCCGCGCCGCGCGTGTCCATGCCGATCTTGCGTGGGGCGAATTGCGCCCCGACGTGCGGCGCTTTCGGTTGCCCGGCATATATGGTCCCGGCCGCTCCGCCATCGACCGTGTGCGTGAAGGGCGCGCGCATCGGGTCGCGCTGCGCGATCAGGTATTCAGCCGCGTCCATGTCGACGACATCGTCGCGGGCGTCATCGCCTCCTTCCACGGGCCTGCCGGGATCTACAATCTGGCCGATGACCTGCCCTGCGCGCAGAACCGGCTGATCGAGGCGGCCTGCGACCTGATCGGCGCGCCGCATCCGCCGCTGCTCACGCTGGAGGAAGCGGGGCTTTCGCCCATGGCGCGCGGCTTTTATGCGGAAAACCGGCGGGTCGCCAATGGCCGGGCCAGGCGGCTGCTGGGCTGGAGCCCCCGCTATCCGACCTATCGCGAAGGGCTGGCTGCCTGTCTCGCCGAAACCGGGTGAGGCGGTTCGCCGCATCGCTTACGCCCCGTTAACCAAATATGGCCATGGATGGTCCCGCCAGCTTGGGGGACCATCATGGACCGTTTCGACCATCATTTCACCGCGCTCAGCCAGCGGATGGGCAGCCTTTCCGCCCCCGAACGCGCCGCGCCCGCGCCGCAATCGCTCGCCAGCCTGATCGACCGGGTGAATGCGGCCAAGCGACACTATGAACCCGGCCTGCGGCGTTAGCGCGTGTCCTGATGGGAAGCGCAACTGCTCCTGCGAAGGCAGGAGTCCAGTTCAGACGGCGGGGCTGGGCTCCTGCGTTGGCTTACGCCGCCCTTCGGGTCGCAGGAGCATATCTTAACTTAAACAGGAGAAGCTCTAAGCCGCCTTCGCGCGCAGGGCGATTGCCATGCCCGCAACGGCGAGCAGAGCGCCGAACGCGGCCAGCGTGGTCCAGCGATACCCTTCCACCAGCGTAGAGATCAGCATCGCGATCACCGGGATGAGCACGCTGGTATAGGCCGCACGACCCGCGCCGATTCGCTGGATCAGGCGGAAATAGAGCGGGAAGGTCACGACCGATCCCGCCAACCCCAGCCAGGCGATGCCGAAGATATAGCCCGCGCGCCACTCCATCACCGGCGGTCCTACCGTCGCCCACGCGAAGGCCGCGTCCATGGCGCTGCCCAGCAGCATGGCCCAGGCCAGCACCGCGACCATCGGCAGGCGGCGGGCGATCTCCATCCCCTGCATGAT
>DASVNT010000133.1:0-3835 GCA_036383715.1 Sphingobium sp.
GCCATCCGGCTGACCGGCGCACCGGGCATCGATGCCAGTTCCGGCGTCGAAAGCGCGCCGGGCGTCAAGGATCTCGGCCTGATCGAAGCGTTTTTTGAAGCGGCACGAAAAGCGGAACACGAGACCGCCGTCGCAGGGAGAGGCAAGTGAACCAGTCACCCAACCTGAATTCGTACCGCGAGGGTCCGGACGAGGACGGCCGTTTCGGCATTTTCGGGGGCCGCTTCGTTGCCGAAACCCTGATGCCGCTGATCCTCGAGCTTCAGGACGAGTGGGACAGGGCGAAGACCGATCCGGCGTTCCAGGCGGAGCTGAAGGATCTCGGCGCCCACTATATCGGCCGGCCGAGCCCGCTCTATTACGCCGAGCGCCTGACGCAGCATCTCGGCGGCGCAAAGATCTATTTCAAGCGCGAGGAGCTGAACCACACCGGTTCGCACAAGATCAACAACTGCATCGGCCAGATCCTGCTCGCCAAGCGCATGGGCAAGACGCGCATCATCGCGGAGACCGGCGCGGGCCAGCATGGCGTGGCGACCGCGACCGTCGCGGCGCTGTTCAACATTCCCTGCACCATCTTCATGGGCGCAGTCGACGTCGAGCGCCAGAAGCCCAATGTATTCCGCATGAAGCTGCTCGGTGCGGAGGTTCGCGCCGTCGAATCGGGTACGCGCACGCTCAAGGATGCGATGAACGAGGCGCTGCGTGACTGGGTCGCCAACGTCCACGACACCTTTTACATCATCGGCACAGCCGCTGGCCCGCACCCCTATCCTGAACTGGTCCGCGATTTTCAGTCGGTGATCGGCAAGGAAGCGCGCGAACAAATTCTCGCGGCGGAGGGTCGTCTGCCCGACATGCTCGTCGCCTGCGTCGGCGGCGGCTCCAACGCCATCGGCCTGTTCCACCCGTTCCTCGACGATGTGGACGTCAAGATGGTCGGCGTCGAAGCGGCGGGCCACGGCCTCGAAAGCCTCCACGCCGCCAGCCTCGCGGGCGGATCGCCCGGCATCCTCCACGGCAACAAGACCTATTTGTTGCAGGACGAGGACGGCCAGATCGCCGACGCGCACAGCATCTCGGCAGGCCTCGACTATCCCGGCATCGGGCCTGAGCATAGCTGGCTGCACAGCATCGGCCGGGTCCGCTACGAACCCGTGACCGATGACGAGGCGCTGGCTGCCTTCCAGAAGCTCTGCCGTTTGGAGGGGATCATCCCCGCGCTGGAATCCTCGCACGCTCTGGCGGTCCTCGAACGCATCGCGCCGTCTATGGGCAAGGACAAGATCATCGTCGTCAGCCTCTCCGGCCGGGGAGACAAGGACATCTTCTCCGTCGCCCAATCGCTGGGAGTGGAACTGTGAGCCGCATCGCCGCAACATTCGCCCGCTGCAAGGCGGAAGGCCGCGCCGCGCTCGTCACCTTCGTGACCGGCGGCGACCCGACGCCCGCCGACACCGGCGCTGTTCTGGACGCGCTGGTCGAAGGCGGCGCGGACGTCATCGAACTGGGCATGCCATTTACGGACCCGATGGCCGACGGCATGGCCATCCAGCTTGCCAATATCCGCAGCCTCGGCGCGGGTACGAAGACGAGCGACATCTTCGCCATCGCCACCGCTTTCCGGGCACGCCATCCGGAGGTGCCGCTGGTACTGATGGGCTATGCCAATCCCATGGTCCGGCGCGGCGCGGACTGGTTCGCGGACCAGTGCAAGGCGGCGGGTGTGGACGGCGTAATCTGCGTCGATATTCCGCCCGAGGAGGACCAGGAACTCGGCCCCATTCTGCGCGGCGCGGGCATCGACATGATCCGCCTGTCGACCCCGACCACGGATACGGCCCGCCTGCCCGCCGTGCTCGATCAGGCAAGCGGTTTCCTCTATTATGTGTCGGTCGCGGGCATTACCGGGCAGCAGCAGGCAGCGGTGGACGACATCGCCGCCGCCGTCGCCCGCCTGAAATCCGGCACCGACCTGCCCATTGCGGTCGGGTTCGGCGTTCGCACGCCGGATCAGGCCGCCGCCATCGCCGCCCATGCGGACGGTGTCGTGGTGGGCAGCGCCATCGTGGAGATTGTGGGGCAGAATGGCGGACATGCCGCGCCCCTCGTAAAGGACAAGGTCGCGAGCCTCCGGGCCGCGATGGACAAGAGCATAAAGGCAGTCGCATGAGCTGGATCACGCGGGTACGCAACGCCCTCCCCTTCATCGCCCCGAAATCGGAAACGCCTGACAATCTCTGGCACAAATGCCCGTCGTGCGCGCAGATGGTCTTTGCCCGCGAGTGGGAGGATAATCTGTCGGTCTGCCCGAAATGCGGACATCATGGCCGCATCGGGCCGACGCAGCGTTTCCGCCAGTTGTTCGACGAGGAGTCCTTCCGCACGCTGCCGACGCCCAACGTTCGCGAAGACCCGTTGAAATTCAAGGATTCCAAGCGTTACTCCGACCGGATCAAGGCTGCCCGCACCGCGACCAACGAGAAGGACGCGCTGATCAACGCCCATGGCACGATCGAGGGCAAGAAGGCCGTCGTCGGCGTTCAAGACTTCGCGTTCATGGGCGGGTCCATGGGCCTCGCCGTCGGTGCGGCCTTCGTGCAGGGCGCGGACGAGGCGCTGAAGCAGAACTGCCCCTATATCATCTTCACCGCAGCAGGCGGCGCGCGCATGCAGGAAGGGATTTTGTCCCTCATGCAGATGCCCCGCTCCACCGTGGCGATTCAGCGCCTGCGCAACGCGGGCCTGCCCTATATCGTCGTGCTGACCGACCCGACCACGGGCGGCGTCACCGCCAGCTACGCCATGCTGGGCGACATCCAGATTTCGGAACCCAATGCCCTGATCGGCTTTGCGGGCCAGCGCGTGATCGAGAATACCATCCGCGAGAAATTGCCGGAGGGGTTCCAGCGCGCCGAATATCTGCTCGCCCATGGCATGATCGATATGGTGGTGAAGCGCGGCGACCTGCGTGAGACGCTGGCGCAGGTCATCGGCTATCTCGCGCCGCAGGCGTCCGCCGCCTGACAGGATCATAGCGACACCCGTGCCCGACCACGCCATTTCCTCCGATCCTGCCGTGCAGGAACAACTCGACCGGCTGTGGCGCCTGTCGCCGGGCGCGGACATATTGGGGCTGGAGCGGATTACCGCGCTGCTGGAGCGGCTGGGCAATCCGCACCTGCGCCTGCCGCCGGTGTTCCATGTCGCGGGCACGAACGGCAAGGGATCGACCTGCGCCTTCCTGCGCGCCGCGCTGGAGGCGGATGGACATCGGGTCCATGTCTATACTTCGCCGCATCTCGTCCGGTTCAACGAGCGGATCAGGCTGGCCGGGCATCTCATTGACGATGCCACGCTGGCCGAAGGGCTTCGCGATGTGCTTGACCATGCGGAGGATCTGGGCGCCAGTTTCTTTGAGGTGACGACGGCCCTTGCCTTTCGCCTGTTCGCGGACAGTCCCGCCGACGCCTGCGTTATCGAGGTCGGGCTTGGCGGGCGTCTCGACGCTACCAATGTGCTGGCATCGCCCGCGGCCTGCGGCATTGCGCAACTTGGTATCGACCATCAGGCGTTCCTGGGTCACGAACTGGGCGGCATCGCGCGGGAAAAGGCAGGCATCGCCAAATCCGGCGCGCCGATCCTCACCCAACGCTACAGCCCCGCCATCGCGCAGGCCGTGGCCGACGAAGTGGAGAAGCGCAGCGGCGTCGTGATCGCACAAGGCGAAGCGTGGGACATCGCCGTCTATCAGGGCAAGGTCCATTATCGCGACGTGGCAGGGCGGCTGGACCTGTCCGCGCCGGTACTGGCGGGCGCGCACCAGCTCTCCAAC
>DASVNT010000134.1:0-33638 GCA_036383715.1 Sphingobium sp.
ATACGCGCGCGCTGTCGCCGAGCAGGCCCATGCACTGTTCGCGCATCGCCGGGTCCGTCTCGTCCGCGAGCAGTTCGATCCCGTTGTTGAGCGCGCCGACGGGGTTCAGCAGGTCGTGGCAGAGACGTGAACACAGGAGACGTGCGTAATCAATGCCGTTACCGTCAGCCATTCCGGTCCTCACCTGCCGCGTCCAAGTCCACGGCTAATGCCGGTCCCTGTGCTGCGATGCAAGGATTAAGGCCCGTTTCCGCCTTTGAAATCGCTGGCAAAGGGGAGGGCATCGAAACGACCATGGACTGCGCCATGCTCCACCGCCCGCCATGCCGTCATCTCCGCCCCGGCGCAGATCAGCCAGAGCCAGCCATTGGGCTGCGCCTGCGCGGCGTCCTCGGTCGACGGCGCGGCATTGCCGCCCGGATGACTGTGATAGCAGCCGATGATGCGATGCTGGCCGTCCCGCTCCGCCCGGTGCGCGCGGATGAGCGTGGCGGGGTCGATCTCGAACCGGATGCGCCGGTTGGCGGCGACATTGGCGGCGGGAAATATCCTGTCGATGTGTCCCGGCGGAGAGCTGGGATGGGCCAGCAGCAGGCCGCAGCATTCCTCCACGCCGGAAATCTGCATTTCGCGTTGGATTGCGTCGAGCGCGGCTCTTGATATGCGGATGGTCACTCCCACATTTTAGGCAATGGATCAGGGGGATTCCACTATTGATGCAGTGATGACCGACGCACAGTCGGGCATGCGGCTGGACCGCGCCCTCGCGGATGTGCTGCCGGATTTGTCGCGCGAGCGGATAAAGGCGCTGATCCTCGAAGGTCGGGTGAGCGCGCCCGATGGGCGGGCCACCACCAATCCCTCCATGAAAATCGGCGCGCAGGGCCGCTTTGCCATCGTCATCCCCGCACCCCGGCCTGCCCAGGCGCTGCCCGAAGCGATCCCGCTCGTCATCGTGTATGAGGATGCGCATCTGATCGTCGTGGACAAGGCGCCGGGCATGGTTGTCCATCCGGCCGCGGGCAATCTCGACGGGACGCTGGTCAATGCGCTGCTCGCCCATTGCGAGGGGCAGTTATCGGGCATCGGCGGCGTCGCCCGCCCCGGCATCGTCCACCGCATCGACAAGGATACCTCCGGCCTGTTGGTCGTGGCCAAGACCGACCGCGCGCATGAAGGACTGGCGCGCCAGTTCAAGGATCACTCGATCCGTCGCCTTTATCAGGCAATCGTGAACGGCATTCCCGCGACGGCCAAGGGAACCGTGGACACGTGGATCGGCCGATCCGACGCCGACCGCAAGAAAATGGCGGTTCAGCGCGAAGGGCGCGGCAAGCATGCCGTTACCCATTATCGTGTCGCACAGCGGCTCCATGGGGCGGCGATGGTCGAGTGCAGGCTGGAAACCGGGCGTACGCATCAGGTGCGCGTGCATATGGCGCATCTCGGCCATCCGTTGCTGGGCGATCCGGTCTATGCGCGGAGCCAGTCGCGGCACCGGGAGTTATTGAAAGAACTGGGGTTCGAGCGGCAGGCGCTGCACGCAGCGCGGCTGGGCTTCATTCACCCGGTCGATGGCTCTGACCTGAATTTTGAGAGTCCGCTGCCACGTGACATGCAGGAACTGTTCAGCCATCTTAACGTATAGCAAGTCAGCGTCACAGGTTCTGGCGCCATTTTGAAGGGAAGGCAGGCAATCATGGCCCGCAGCAACGTTCCATCCATACCGGCGCTCGGCAGCGATGCGAGTCTCAATCGCTATTTGTCGGAGATTCGGAAGTTCCCGATCCTGACGCCCGAGCAGGAGTATATGCTCGCCAAGCGGTATGAGGAGCATCAGGATTCGGAGGCGGCGGCGCAGTTGGTCACCTCGCACCTGCGTCTCGTGGCGAAGATCGCCATGGGCTATCGCGGCTATGGCCTTCCCGTGTCCGAACTGATTTCCGAAGGCAATATCGGCCTGATGCAGGGTGTGAAGAAGTTCGAGGCCGATCGCGGCTTCCGCCTCGCCACCTATGCGATGTGGTGGATCAGGGCCTCCATACAGGAGTTCATCCTGCGCTCGTGGAGCCTCGTCAAAATGGGCACCACGGCGGCCCAGAAGAAGCTGTTCTTCAACCTTCGCCGGATGAAGAACAATATCGAGGCGTTCGAGGACGGCGATCTCCACCCCGATGACGTCAAGAAGATCGCGACCCATCTGGGCGTGTCGGAGGACGATGTCGTCAGCATGAACCGCCGCATGGCGATGGGGGGCGACACGTCGCTCAACGTCTCCATGCACGAGGATGGCGACGGGCAGTGGCAGGACTGGCTGGCGGACGAGGGGCCTTTGCAGGACACCATCGTCGCCGAAGCGCAGGAGGCGGATGTCCGCCACCAGATGCTGTCGAGCGCGCTGGACGACCTCAACGACCGCGAGCGCCATATCCTGAGCGAGAGGCGTCTGGCCGAAGACCCCAAGACGCTGGAGGAACTCAGCCAGGTCTATGGCGTCAGCCGCGAGCGTGTCCGCCAGATCGAGGTGCGCGCGTTCGAGAAGCTGCAGCGCGCCATGATGCGGATCGCGGGCGAGCATCGCCTCCTGCCTGCCTGACGGCCTGCACCGCCTGAATTCAAAAGACGCCCGGAACCATGTTTCGGGCGTCTTTGCATAACTAGGCGCGGAAATTCAGTTCCAGCAGCACGCCGCCCGGCTCGGCCACGAAAATCTGGCGCAGTACCCCGGCGATGTCGTTGGTGTCATAGCGCAGGCCGTTCGCCTCCAGCCGCGCGATCACATCGTCATAGCCGGTGCAGGACAGGGCGACATGATGGACCGCCCCGCTATCCTCCCGCGCCACAAAAGGCCGCCATGCGTCGGAAGGATAGGGCGTGTCCGCGCTGCCCAGATGGATGACCGGATGGCCGGTCTCGTCGAGTATCCAGCTTGCCCGCTCTGCCGAACGCCGCATGCCGAGGATGGACATGAAGAAGGCAGCGGTCGCCTCCATGTCCTTCACCCGGAGGTTCACATGATCCAGCGCCTGCACAGTCATCCATCTCTCTCCTGTCTGGCCCCGCTTGCCTCCTGCCCGGCGTGGAGCTAGAGAGCGCACTTCCCCGGACAACGACAAGCAGGAGCCGGCCCGTGGCAGGCCATAGCAAATTTAAAAATATCATGCATCGCAAGGGCGCGCAGGACAAGAAGCGTTCCGCGATGTTCTCCAAGCTCAGCCGCGAAATCACCGTGGCGGCCAAGATGGGCATGCCCGACCCGGACATGAACCCGCGCCTGCGCCTCGCGGTCAACGCGGCCAAGGCGCAGTCGATGCCCAAGGATAATATCCAGCGCGCCATCGACAAGGCAACGAAGGGCGACGGCGAGAATTACGAGGAAATCCGCTACGAGGGCTATGGTCCCGGCGGCGTCGCGATCATCGTCGAGGCGCTGACCGACAATCGCAATCGTACCGCGACCAACGTCCGCACCGCCTTCGCCAAAAATGGTGGCAACCTTGGCGCCTCCGGCGCGGTGAGCCACGGTTTCGACCGCATGGGCCTCATCACCTATCCGGCCGGCGTTGGGGATGCGGAAAAGATCTTCGAGGCGGCTCTGGAAGCCGGAGCAGAGGATGTCTCGTCCAGCGAGGACGAGCATGAAATCTGGACCGCGATGGACGCGCTGCACGAAGTCGCCAAGGCTTTGGAAGCCAGCATCGGCCCGGCGGACTCCGCCAAGCTCGCCTGGAAGCCGCAGACGACGGTGGAGATGGACGAAAGCAACGCCGCGACGCTGTTCAAGCTGGTCGATGCGCTGGACGACGATGACGACGTCCAGACCGTGTGGGGCAATTATGAAGTGTCCGACGCGGTGATGGAGAAGCTGGGCTGACCCGGTTTCCATGATACTATTGGGACTGGACCCCGGCCTGGGCACGACCGGCTGGGGTCTGATCGCGGCGGACGGCAATCGCCTCGCCCATATCGCCAACGGGCATATCCGCACCGATGCGAAATTGCCGCTGGCGACGCGGCTGCTGCACCTCGACGCGGCGCTGACTGACCTGATCCTCGAACATCGGCCCGATGGCGCGGGGGTGGAGGAGGTGTTCGTCAACTCCAACCCGCAATCGACGCTGAAATTGGGACAGGCGCGCGGCGTCGTGCTGCTGAACGCGGCGCGGTCAGGGATGGAGGTTGGCGAATATACGCCCAGTGTCATCAAGAAGGCGGTGGTCGGCGTCGGCAATGCGTCGAAGGATCAGGTGCATGCCATGGTCCAGCGACTGCTCCCCGGCGTGAAGATATTCGGAGCGGATGCTGCGGATGCTCTGGCTGTGGCGATCACCCATGCGCATCATGTCGCCACGGCACGGCGTATTCCGAGGAAGTGATCCCTTACCCTGCGCCTGTTTGGCGCAGAGGGAACAAACCCCCGTGACGGCGGGCACATGCCGCGATAACAGCATGGCCATGGTCCAGAAAAAGCGCACATCCTCTTCCCGTGGTTCAAACCCCCGCGGATCGACCGGCGGGCGCATCGTCCGGTTCCTGTTCCGGGCGGTGGTCGGCTTTGTCGCGCTCTCGCTGTTCTTCGTGGTCCTCTATCGCTTCGTGCCTGTTCCGGTGACGTGGACGATGATCTTCGACAGCAATGGCATCACGAAGGACTGGACCGCGCTGTCCGACATCGACCCCGACATGCCCCGCGCGGCCATCGCGGCGGAGGACAGCAAATTCTGCCAGCATCACGGCTTCGACGTCGGCGCGATCAGCAAGGCGTTCGAGCATAATGAAAAGGGCGGGCGCATTCGCGGCGGATCGACGATCAGCCAGCAGACGGCCAAGAATGTCTTTCTTTGGCAAGGCGGCGGCTATTTCCGCAAGGGACTGGAGGCCTATTTCACCCTGTTGATCGAAGCGATCTGGGGCAAGCGGCGGATCATGGAAGTCTACCTCAACGTCGCGGAGACGGGCATCGGCACCTATGGCGTGGAGGCAGGGGCCATGCGCTATTTCAACCATGGCGCGGGCAAACTCAGCACGACAGAGGCCGGGCGTCTCGCCGCGATCCTGCCTCTACCCAAGAAGCGCGCGGCCATTTCGCCCAAGGGGTTCACGCGCCGCTATGGCAATATCATCGCGCGCCGTATCGGGAGCGTCCGGCAACAAGGGCTGGACGCCTGCCTGAAGTGACCGGCCTACCGATAGACGCGGTCCTGCCGGAGTTGCTGACGGTGCTGCGCGACCGTCCCAACGCCGTGCTGGTCGCGCCGCCCGGCGCAGGCAAGACGACGCGCGTGGCGCCCGCCTTGCTGGATCAGCCGTGGTGCGCGGGGCAGATATGGCTGCTCTCGCCGCGCAGGCTGGCAGCGCGCGCGGCGGCGGAGCGCATCGCGGAACTCATGGGCGAACAGGCCGGGGGCACGGTGGGCTATATCACCCGCCTCGACAGCAAGACCTCCGCGCGGACCCGCATACTGGTCGTGACGCAGGGTGTGTTTCTACGCCGCATTCAGGACGACCCCGCGCTGGAAGGTGTGTCCGCCGTGCTGTTCGACGAAGTGCATGAGCGCAGCATCGACGGCGATTTCGGACTGGCACTGGCACTCGACGCGCAGGGCGGGCTGCGGGAGGATATTCGCCTGCTCGCCATGTCCGCCACGCTCGACGGCGCGCGCTTCTCCGCGCTGATGGCCAATGGAGACGGGACCGCGCCGGTGGTGGAGAGCGAGGGGCGCAGCTATCCCATCGACTATCGCCACATCGGTCGCGACGCCAACCAGCGGATAGAGGACAGCATGGCCGCCGCCATTGGCCGTGCGCTGACGGAGGTGGGGGAGGGCGATATCCTCGCCTTCCTGCCCGGCGTGGGCGAGATCGAGCGGACGGCGGAACGGCTGGTGGGACGAGGGGGCGCAATTGCCGTCCATAAACTCCACGGCTCCCTCGAACCGCAGCAGCAGCGCGCGGCCCTGCGTCCCGCGACCGACGGTCGGCGCAAGGTCATCCTCGCGACCAGCATCGCGGAAACATCGCTGACCATCGACGGGGTGCGGATCGTCGTGGACAGCGGCCTGTCCCGCCGCCCGACGCATGATGTCGCGGCGGGCGTCACCCGGCTGGTCACGCAGCGGGTCAGTCAGGCCGCCGCGACGCAGCGGGCGGGACGTGCGGGGCGTCAGGCTCCCGGCATCGCCTATCGCCTGTGGGAAGCAGCGGCGACCAGTGGGCTGGCCCCCTTTGACACGCCGGAGATATTGAGCAGCGATCTGTCATCCCTGCTCCTCGACTGCGCGATCTGGGGTGTGACCGATCCTGCCGGACTGCCTTGGCTGGACGCGCCGCCCGTCGCCGCGCTGACCGAGGCGGCGCGCCGCTTGCGTGCGATCGACGCGCTGGATGCGGAGGGGCGGGCGACGGCGCATGGCCGGGCCATCGCCGCGCTGCCGCTCGATCCGCGTCTGGCGCATATGCTGGTGCGGGCAGGCGAGCAGGGGCTGGGCGATGTCGCCGCCGATCTCGCCGCCTTGCTGACGGAGCGGGGGCTGGGCGGCACGGATATCGACCTCGCCGCGCGGCGCGACCGCTGGCGGCGGGAAAAGGGTCAGCGGGCGGACAATGCGCGCAGTCTGGCCCGGCGCTGGGCGAAACTCGCGGGCGGGACGGCGCGGGTGGAGATGGAAGCCGACAAGGCTGTGCCGCTGTGCCTGTCGCTGGCCTTTCCCGACCGTATCGCGCGCCGCCGGGCGGCGGATGGAGCCGACTGGATCAGTGCGGGAGGACGGGCCTTCCGCCTCGATCCGCTGTCGCCGCTCGCTCGCGCCGAATGGCTGGCGATTGGCGAGGTACAGGGGACGGCGGCGGGCGCGCGAATTCTCTCCGCGAGCGCCATCGACGCGCGATCGGTGGAGACGCTGTTCGCGGACCGGATCGCGGATCATCGCACGGTGCGGTTCAAGGCGGATATCGGCGGGGTCGAGGCGCTGCGCGAGCGGCGGCTGGGCGCCATACGCCTGTCGTCGGGCAATGACGATGCGCCCGCGCGCGATGCCATATTGGCCGCGCTGGCCGACGGGATCGTCGCGGAGGGGCTGGACATGCTGCCATGGTCCGACACCGCCCGCGCGCTCCGCACCCGTGCGGCCTATGCGGGGGAGGAGAGCATCAGCGATGCCGCGCTGCTGGACAGCGTGGCGGAGTGGTTGCCGCAGGTCTTGCCGGACAGCGCGCGCCGCTTGTCCGCGATACCGCCGGGCGCTCTCCACGACATGCTGCAAAACCGCCTCGGCTGGGACGGCCAGCGCACGCTGGATCGCGTCGCGCCGCGCCAGTTCGCCAGCCCTGCGGGGAGCCATCACGACATCGACTATGGCGCGGAAGGCGGCCCGCGCGTGGAATTGCGCGTGCAGGCGCTATTCGGCGTGTCGGAACATCCCGTGGTGGGGGAGGCGCGCGTCCCGCTGGTCCTTAGCCTGACATCGCCCGCCGGTCGCCCGATCCAGACGACGCGCGACCTGCTCGCCTTCTGGCGCGGTAGCTGGGCGGATGTGGCGAAGGAAATGCGCGGACGCTATCCGCGTCATCCCTGGCCGGACGATCCCATGGCCGCCCCCGCCACGCTACGCACTAAAAAGGCGGATGCACGGCAAAGATCCTGACGATGCCAATCTTGACTTCGGACCGGATTTGCGCGAGCGCAAACCCAAGTTCAGGAGCCATGACAATGTCCGCGCGAATCTATCAGATGCCCAAGAACGCCATGCAGTCCGGCCGGGCGCGCACCGCGACATGGATGCTGGAGTTCGAGGCGGCGGAGGCGCAGAAGCCCGATCCGCTGACCGGCTGGGCCGGTTCCGGTGACACGCAGCGTCAGGTGAAGCTCAGCTTTGGCTCGGAAGCCGCCGCGCGCGCCTATGCGGAACGCTACGGCATAGCCTTCCACGTCGTCGCTACCCCGCCGCGCACGCTCAAGCTTCAGGCCTACGCCGACAATTTTCGCTGATCGGCGTGATCAGGGCGCGCTGAACGCTGCGCCCAGCAACAGCAACAGCTTCACGTCGATCGCATAGCCTTCCGCGCGCCGATCGTTCAGCCACGCATCCAGCCCGTCGAGTGCGACGCGGTGAACGGTGATGCCTTCGCCTTCCGTCCCGCCGCCCGCGCTGACCCGCGTCAGGCCGCGCGCCCGGAACAGCGTGAAACTTTCCGACACCATGCCCGGCGAGGAATGGAATTTGCCGAGGTCTTCTATGCTGTCCGCATGATAGCCGGTTTCCTCCTCCAGTTCGCGCGCGGCGGCCAGGGCAGGGGCCTCGTCCGCCTCATCCCCGTCGCCCACCAGTCCGGCGGGCAGTTCGATGCAGCGGCTTTGCAGGGGCACGCGATATTGCTCGACCAGGATGACATGGCGGCCATCGGGTGCTTCATCGATGGCGAGGATCACCGCCGCGCCGATCCCGCGCGATCGGCTGACATATTCCCAGCGCCCGCGTTTTTTCGCGACAATGAATTTGCCCTCCCACTTGATCTCTTCGGGAAGGGTCATGTCTTCGTGCATGGCGCTCTCACAATTCTATCAGGCGGTCGGGAAGTTCGTTCGCGCCACCATCGGTGCGGGGCAGGTGGCGGGCGAGCACCACGCCGACGCGCTCCACGGCGCGGGCCATGCCTGCGCCGATGCGGCCTGCGCGCGCTTCGGCGAGCAGTGCGTCCATTGCCTCGCCCCATTCGCCGGGATCGACGGAGGCGGCAATCGCCTCATCCGCGATGATCTCCGCGCGATGCTCGTCCAGCGAGAGGTAGATGAGGACGCCGGTGCGGCCCACGGTGCGTGCCTC
The DNA here is from genome assembly GCA_036383715.1 of Sphingobium sp. Taxonomy (GTDB): domain Bacteria; phylum Pseudomonadota; class Alphaproteobacteria; order Sphingomonadales; family Sphingomonadaceae; genus Sphingobium. Next base: position 8,823 of record DASVNT010000134.1, read on the forward strand.
CGCAGCGGTGCGGAATAGCGCGATGGCGCGGCGGCGCACCCGGCGCGCAGCGGTCGCGCGGGGCGTGAAGGCCATCCTGAGGCGCGAAATGGCGAGCAGGTAGCGCACCGCCAGAAACTTCGCGACCGCATGGCAGGTCAGGAGCAGCAGGAACAGGTCCAGCGGCAGTTCGTGTCGCCAGCCGCCGAGCAGTTGGATATAAAGGCTCTGGAACACTCCCGGCATCGCGGAGGCCAGCGCAAAGACGAGGAAGGCGCACAGGATCGCCCAGTGCAGCCCGACGTCATGATAGGCGTCGGAACGGCGCGCGACGATGGTCACGACCTCTCCGTCGGTCAGCGCCTCGGCCTTTGCGACGGCATCGGTGACGAGCCGGTGTTCGGCCTCTGTCATGGCTATGCGTCCCATCACCATCCCCCGCTCGCGCCGCCGCCGCCGAAGCTGCCGCCGCCGCCGGAAAAACCGCCGCCTCCGCCTCCGCCGCCACCGCCCCAGCCGCCACCGCCCCAGCGGTCGTCGTCATTGCCACCGCCGAGGCCCGGTCCCCACAGGATGATCGGCGCGCCGCCCAGGCCGCCGCGATAACGCCGTCCGCCGCGTCCGCCGAACAGTGCTGGCACGACGACGAACAGGCCGATGAAGAACAGGATCACGATCAGGGCAGCCATGCCGCCGTCGTTATTGTCCTTGGCGGCCGCAGCCTCCATCGCGGCGGCGCGGGCCTTTGCCTCTTCTGGCGTCAGCTTCAGGAGCGCGCCGATTTCTTCGACGCCCGCATTGATGCCGCCGGGATAGTCGCCCGCCTTGAAACGCGGGGTGATCGCATTGTTGATGATGAGCGCGGACAGGGCGTCGGTGAGCACACCCTCCAGCCCATAGCCGACCTCGATCCGCACGCGCCGCTCATTGGGCGCAACGATCAGGAGGGCGCCGTCATTCTTGCCCTTTGTCCCGATGCCCCATGCGCGGCCCAGTCGATAGCCATAGTCGGCGATCTCGCGGCCCTGAAGGTCGGGCAGGGTGGCGACCACCACCTGCCGCCCAGTGTCTTTTTCGAGCGCGGCCAGTTTCGCGTCCAGCGCCTGTTCCTGCGCGGGGTCGAGCAGGTTCGCGGCATCGACCACGTGCCCTGTCAGCTTGGGAAAGTCCTGCGCATGGGCGCCGCCGGGCGTGAGGATACTCACGCACAGCAGCGCCAGCGACAGGAGGAAGTGACGGAAGCTCATGCCGCCCGTCCCATGATGAGCGTCACTTGCCGTCGAACATCGCGCCGACATTGGGGGCATCCTCCGCGCCAGCCTTTGCCGCGAAGGGCGTCATCGGCTGTGCGCCATGGACCAGCTTGGCGCCGATCATGTCGGGGAAGGTGCGGATGCGGGTGTTATAGGCGCGCACAGCCTCGTTATAATCGGTGACGGCGACGGTGATGCGGTTCTCCGTTCCCTCCAGTTGCGATTGCAGCGCGAGGAAATTCTGGTTGGTCTTGAGGTCGGGATAAGCCTCGACCGATGCGAGCAGGCGGCCCAGCGACTGGGACAGCGCGCCCTGCGCCTGCTGGAACTGCGCGACCTTTTTGGGATCGTTGAGGTCGTCGGCGTTCACCTGGATAGAGGTCGCCTTGGCGCGCGCTTCCGTCACCTTGACCAGCGTATCCTGTTCCTGTTTCCCGGCGGCCTTCACCGTGGAGACGAGATTGCCGATGAGGTCGGCGCGGCGCTGATACTGGGCCTGCACGTCCGCCCACTTGGCCTTGGCGACTTCTTCCGCCGCGGGCACGCTGTTGATGCCGCAGGATGCCAGGGAAAGGCTGGCGAGGCCCAGCAGGATGAAGGCCGAAAGACGGGAACGACCGGATGCACGTGCCATGGGAAACCCTCTGCTGTTCCGGCGAAAGACCGGCTGCGGTGGTAAATAGGGCGTTGCCTGTCCCCCCGCAACGGCTTTAGCCTAGGCAAAGGCGTTCGCAGGCGTCTGCCCATCATAAGGGGACGAAAGACTATGTTGAGTGAATTCAAGGCATTTATTGCTCGTGGCAACGTCCTCGACCTCGCGGTCGGTGTGATTATTGGCGGCGCTTTCGGAACGATCGTGTCATCTCTGACCGACGATGTCATCATGCCGGTTGTCGGCGCAGTCACGGGCGGCGTCGATTTTTCGAGCCATTTCCTGCAACTCGGCACCATCCCCGTCGACTTCAAGGGTGACCCCGGCAGCTATGCCGACCTCAAGAAGGCAGGAGTGGCGATGATCGGCTTTGGCGCCTTCATCACCGCCATCATCAAGTTCGTCATTCTGGCCTTCATCATTTTTCTGATCGTGCGGCAGGCGAACAAGTTGTTTCCCAAGCCGGAAGCTGGTCCTGCGGCAGAACCGGCGGACGTAACATTGCTGCGCGAAATCAGGGATACATTGCAGAAAAAGGACTGATCCAAATCATTTCGTCGCGAAAAACATGGCGGGGGCGGAACTTTCCGGGTCGGTTACGACTTTCTGCCCCTGCTTGATTGAGCATAACAGGAGGAGTTCCCGTGAAGGCACCGCTAATTCTCGCCGCAGCGACGGCATTGGTCGCGCTTTCGGCCTGTTCGAAGAGCCCCGAGGCGCAAAACGTCGTCAACGCTGCCGACAATACCGCCGACGCGCTGGAAAACAGCGCGGATAACATCGTCGACAACGCCGACAACGCGGCGAGCAACGTCACCGATGCCGCTGAGAACACTGCCGACGCCCTGCATAACAAGGCGGACGCCGTGCGCGATGCCGGAGAGAACAAGGCCGAAGCGATCGACAAGCATAAATAACGTCGATTCCCAGCGACAACCCAATCTGAGGGCGTCCCTAACCGGACGCCCTTTTCTTTTGCGCGGGACGCCCTATATCCGTTCCTGCCGGTTCGCCGGCTATGAGGATAAATGGTGCCGTGTAATAGACGCAGCGGACCCGGGGGCGGTACCCGGCGGCTCCACCAGAACGGGCGCGGACCAGGACAGGTTTCGCTCATCCTGATGGGGCCGAACTAGGATCGACGTGTGTTCAAAGACGGTGTTTTCTTCCGGGCTGAGTAACCCGTTCAAGGCTCAAAACCCAATAAGTGCCAACGATAACGAAGCACTTGCTCTCGCAGCGTAATTGAGGGCCTCACGGCCTGACATTATCCTAAAAGAACGCGGTTGGACCAACCGGGCAACAGAATGGATTCCAGCGGCACGGGGAGCGCCGGGCAACAGAAGCTCCCCACCTTTCCCGACAGTTTTGTATTTCGACGACCTAGCCATCTGGCTTGCGTCATGCTGCGCGTGCGAGCGATTCGAATTGGAGAGTTTTTTCGATAATCGTGAATGTTACATCAGTATGACACGGGAGTATTTTTTCCTGTGTCACAAAACTATTCATGTTTATCAATTGGTTGAACGCCATTTCCAGAATGGTTTTCCATTGCGAAGTGTAACCGCTGTGTCATAATTTTCTCCTGTCTTTGAGAGGAGGCGTTATGAAGATCGGGACCGTGATAATCGCAGCGGCAACATGGGCCTTGATCCCCGGCGCGGCCTTCGCGGCCCCTGCTGAGGTGGGCTATGCGCATGGCACGCTGGGGGTTCAGGATATAATGGCGGGGCATCTCGACCGGGCAGAGCGTGTTCTGGCGGCGCAGAATGCGGAGGATGCGCGCGATCCCGCGCGGCTCATCAACATCGGCATCGTCTATGCGCGATCGGGCAGGGTGCAGGATGCGCGGACGAGTTTCCTGGCGGCGGGTTCCGTCCCCGATGAGGCGATCGTCCTGTCCGATGGACGCGAAGTGTCGAGCCGTGCCGTCGCGCGGCAGCAGCTTGCGGCACTCGGCCAGGCGTCTGTCTCGATGCGCTGACGCGCCATATCCTGTCGAAGATGAGAGCGGCGTCCGGTTTCGGGCGCCGTTTTTTATGCTGTGTCAAAATGGCGCAGCGACGCTGTTGCTATTTGGCACTGACTTCAAATTGTCATGAATTTGACGCTGATATGACATCTATCTTCCATCCAGCTGTCACACGCCTCCCTTAGGGCGACCCGCGAACAGGGAGCGGGGGCAGGCGGTTTCACCCCACCGTCCAGCCCTTCCTGCATCTGTCGACGCACGACACGTCGGCAAAAATGGAAGCGGAGACGACTATGACACGGATTTCACGGACTGCGATACTTTTGCTCGCCAGTGCGGCGCTGCCTTTGCTGGCCGGTTGCGGCGCCAATGAAATCGCATCGCCGGGCGGCAATACGTTGCCGACGACACCCACGCCGGGCACCGTAACGCCGACGCCGACCCCCGGCACGGGCCTGGTGGTCGCAGCCGCGGCCTGCCCGACGGTCACGGGCCTGACCCTGACCAACGAGGGCACGATCAGCGGTCCGACCGGCGAATGGCGCATCTGCCGCCTGCCCGCGATGATCTCCGCCAGTGCGACGCTGCCCAAGGCGACCGGCGTGCTCTACAAGATCACGGACCGCGTGAACGTCGGTTGCGACGGCGGCCGTACCGTTCCCACCACGGGCGCCCCCTTCACCAGCACGACGGTCGGTTGCGCCACGCCCAGCCTGACCGCCGACACCAATGTCACGCTGACCATCGCGCCCGGCGTCATCATTTATGCCAATCCGGGGCCGTCGTGGCTCGCCGTCAATCGCGGTAACAAGATCAGCGCCGTCGGCACCGCCGCGCAGCCGATCATCTTCACCAGCGAAGCCAATGTGAAGGGCACGAACACCGACACGTCCATCGGCCAGTGGGGCGGCGTGGTCCTGATGGGCCGTGCGCGCGTCACGGACTGCAACTTCGGCTCCGTCGGCGCCGGCACCTGCGAGCGCCAGACCGAAGGCGCGACCGATCCGGCTGTGTTCGGCGGCACCATCGACACCGACAGCAGCGGCAGCATGAAATATGTGCAGCTTCGCTATTCGGGCTATGTGCTGAGCAGCAACATCGAGCTTCAGGCGCTCACCACCGAGGGCATCGGCAGCGGCACGACGCTGGACTTCGTCCAGAGCCACAACAGCTCCGACGATGGCGCGGAATTCTTTGGCGGCGTCGTGAACTTCAAGCACTACATCGCCACGGGCGCGGACGACGACAGCCTTGACGTCGACACCGGCGCGCAGGCCGCTTTCCAATATGTCATGCTGCTGCAGCGTGACGGTCAGGGCGACGCCCTGATGGAGATCGACAGCAACAACAACGAAGCCGACACGCCGCGCACCCGTCTGCGCGTCGCCAACTTCACCGCCGTCCAGAAACTCGCCAGCAGCAACAACGAAGCCAATGACCAGGCATCGACCCTGTTCCGCGGCAACTCCGACACGACGTTGATCAACGGTGTGTTCGTCGTGCCTAACAACGAGTGCATCCGCATGAACGGCACCGGCACCACGCCCGCCACGCTGACGGCGCGCTCGGTGGTGATGCAGTGCAACGCCACCAAGTATCTCGGCACCGGCAGCCTGACCGCAACGCAGGTCGCCACCGCCTTTGGTGCGGGCGCCAACAATAACAGCGACAGCTTTACCCCGTCGCTGGTCAGCGTGTTCATCAACGGCACTGCCGAAACTGCCGTGGCTGCGACCGATCCGAAGCTGACCGACAGCTTCTTCGACACCACCAGCTATATCGGTGCGGTCAAGGATGCGAGCGACAACTGGTTCAAAACCTGGACCTGCAACTCCGGCTATGTCGGCTTCGACGACACGCTCAACGCCAATCGCAGCTGCCTCTCGCTCCCCACGACCTGAGCGACGGCCTGACTTCGGGGGCGGGCGGTGGCTTGGGGGTCGCCGCCCGCCCCGATCTGCACAATTTTATCCAAGGGGATTTTCGATGGCGACGCCGCTCAATTTTGCGGGCCTGCTGCTCCTTTCTTCGGCGCTGACCGCCCCGGCGGCGCTTGCTCAGGATCAGGTTCCTGCACCCGGCGACAGCACCACGGGTGCTGCGACGGGCACTTCCAATGCTGCACAGGCGGCGGCCGCCGACGGTGATCAGGCAGAGACGGAGGTTTCGATCCCCGGCGGCGACATCGTCGTGCTGGGACGCCGTAGCGCCAATATCCAGCAGAACGCACCCGCCGTCGTCTCCGTCCTGTCGAGCGCCGACATCGCGCGCACCGGCGAAGGCAATATCGCGGGCGCTCTGGGCCGCGTGACCGGCCTCAGCGTCGTCGGCAACGGCTTCGTCTATGTGCGCGGCCTCGGCGACCGCTATTCGCTGGCGCTGCTGAACGGCTCCCCGCTGCCCAGCCCGGAGCCGCTGCGCCGCGTGGTGCCGCTGGACCTGTTTCCCACCAACATCGTGTCCTCCTCGCTCGTCCAGAAAAGCTATTCGGTGAACTTCCCCGGTGAATTCGGCGGCGGCGTCATCAACTTGACGACCAACGCGGTTCCCAAGGAAAGCTTCCTGACGGTCAGCGGCGGCGTTGGCGCAAACACCGAAACCACGGGCCAGCTCGGTTATGTCCATTATGGCAGCCGTACAGACTGGACCGGCTTCGACAATGGATCGCGCAACACACCCTTTGCACTCGAAGCGTTCCTGAAAAGCGGCAAGCGTATCAGTGAGGTGGACAGTACTCCGATCGCAGCGGAACTGGTCAACGGTCGCAATGGCGTCGTCCAGCGTTGGGGAAATGTCGCGCCGAACTTCTCCGCCACAGTGTCCGCGGGCAAGGCGTTCGATCTGGGCGGCGACGTCACCCTGGGCGTGATCGCGACCGCTGGTTACAGCAACAAATGGACGACGCGCGATTCCATCCAGCAGCAGCCTTCGACCGATCTGTCGTTCCTCAATTCCAATTTCGAGCGGGTGACGACCGACAATCGCGTCGTGGTCAACGGCCTGCTCGGCCTCGGTCTGGAATTTGGCGAGAACAAGATCCGCTGGACCAACCTGTATATTCGCGACACGCTCAAGAATACGCGGCTGGGTCTGGGGCAGAAGAACGGCACCACCGCCGACTTCATGCAGCAGGACACGGCCTGGTATGAGCGCCAGCTGATCGACACACAGTTCGTCGGCGAGTTCAAGCTATCGCCGCAATTCAGCCTCGACGTGCGCGGCGGCTATGCCAATTCGCAGCGAGAGGCCCCGGCGGAGCTGTCGTTCGAATATGTGCGCACCAATGTCGCATCCGATCCCTATGGCGCCTATTTCATCAACCGCCTGAACGGCAATACGGGTGAGGCGCGCGTCCGCTATTCCGACCTCAACGAGGATCTGTGGTCGGGCGGTGTCGACCTGACCTATCGCCCGTTCACCGAACTCGGCCTGTCGGCGGGCTATGCCTATCAGAACACCAAGCGCATCAGCACGCGGCGCGACTTCCTGTTCCGCGCGCCCAATACCCTGCCGGGCGGCGTGGACTCGGCGCGGCCCGACATTCTGTTGTCGCCGGCTGTGATCAATGCCTATGGCATCACGCTCAGCGACGCGGACGAGAACCCGGCTTTCCTAGCCAAGCTGGTCAACCACGCAGGCTATGGCAAGGTGAACTGGCAGATCACGCCGACGCTGCTGATCGACGCGGGCGTGCGGTATGAAACGGCGAAGCAGACCGTCAGCCCGATCCAGGTGTTCAACACGCTCACCTCGTCGAACGCCGTCACCAGCATCGACAAGAACTACTGGCTGCCCGCCGCGACGGTGACATGGCAGTTCCAGCCCAACATGCAATTCCGCCTGAACGGGTCGAAGACCATCGCACGCCCGCAGTTCCGCGAGTTGATCTTCCAGCAGTATTTCGATCCGGACACCAACCGCCTCTATCGCGGCAACCCGTTCCTCAAGGACAGCGAACTGCTCAATGCGGAGGCGCGTTTCGAATGGTATTTCGCGCGTGATCAGCGCGTGGCGGTCGCCGGTTTCTACAAGCAGATTGACCGGCCGATCGAATCCTTCCTGACGACCTTTGCCGACAGTGTCGTGACCAGCTTCGCCAATGCGCCAAAGGCCAGCCTCTACGGCATAGAGACGGAGGCGCAGAAGTATTTCGACATGTCGCAATGGGCGAACGGCGGCTTCTTCGAGACGCGCCGTGCGGTCGTCGTCGCCAACTACACCTACACCAAGTCCAAGCTGAAGGTGAATGCGACCGACACCACTGCCGTTTTCGGCGCGGGCGCCGCAACGCAGCTCGCCACCGACTATTTCCTCGACGGAGCGGCGCTGACGGGGCAGTCGGACCATCTGGTCAACCTGCAACTGGGTTTCGAGGATACGGACAAGCTGTCGCAGCAGACGTTGGTCATGTCCTACGCCAGCAAGCGGGTGACGAGCCGGGGCCTCGCCAATACGGGGCAGCCCGATGTGTATGAATATCCGGGTTTCAACCTCGATTTCGTGGCGCGGCAGGGTTTCGATTTCTACGGTCGCCAGCTCGACCTGAAGGTCGAGGCGCGCAACCTCACGAACCGCAAATATCGGGAGCAGCAGTCCAACGGCGTGAGCACGGTCTATTACAACCTGTACAAGCCGGGCATGACGTTCAACCTGTCCGCGTCGATGACGTTCTGACCGGAACGAGCGGCGGATGACGGGATGGGGCGGCGGGCAACCGTCGCCCTATTGTCGGTTCAGCCTGCCCATGGCCGTTCGCGATACCATTTGGTGATGATATATTTGGTGCCCGCGCGGACCTTCATCCCATGGTGCAGCGTGTCGCCATTCACCCCGCCGTCGCCAAGCCGGTTGTTCCAGCAGAGCAATTTGCCCGTTTCCGGCTGGAAGCTTTTGCCCAGTTTCGGAAAGCGCGTCGCGCCGCCCGCGCCGGGTATGTTGAGATAGGCCATCAGCGTCCACGTCCGGTTGCCCGACAGGCTACAATAGCGGTCATAGTCGAGGCCGCCCGGTTCGAAATAGTCCGTATGCGCCTTGAACTCCTGCCCGACGGCATAGCGTTGCCCCTGCAAGGGCTCGCCATGGGCGGGGGCCAGCCCGGCAAATTCCGCCAGCCGCTGGTTGATCGAAGCGATCAGGGGATCGTCGCCGTCCAGATGGCACGTTTCGCTCGTCCGAAAGCTGTTGTCGCCATTGGCATCCGCGAGGGTCGATGGGGTACGCGCCGCATCGACCCGCTCAATCACGCCCGCGCATTCGTCCGCACTCAGAAAGTCGCGTACCATGAACAGTTCAACGCTTCGCGCCGGAAAGCGCTGGACGCCCGGACGGCGCAGGTGACTAGAAGGCGGGGCCTGGGTCATGTGCCTGCTCCTTACCCCATAAGAGGTAGCACGCAAGTGGGGTGGTCGTGCGAATGTACGGCGAAATATTGCTGTAACAAAACCGCAATTTGCAGGTAATGTAGCGTCCATACTAGCCGACGCGACTTAGTGGGGACGATATCGCGGATGCGAGAAAGATTGAACGATCTTCGCGATCGGCTGCCGGGGTTTCCGGTCGGATTTTCGATGGCCGGTTCTGTGGCGAAGTGGATGGAGGCGTTGCTGCTCCTTCTCCTCGTCGTTCAGCTTGCCCGCCTCGTCTGGACGCTGGTGACGCCGCTGGGCATGCTCGGCGAATGGCAGGAGCGGTCGCCCGCGACCCTGCCGGTTGCAGCACGCGGCGCCCTGTTTCGTTCGTTCGATCCGTTTACGCGCGGCCCGTCCGGCGATGCGCCCAGCGCGCAGGTCACGGGCCTCGCGCTCCAGTTGTTCGGCACCCGGATCAACGAGGGGTCGGGGCAGGGTTCCGCGATCATCGCGACGCCTGACGGCCTGCAATCGAGCTTTATCGTGGGCGACGAGGTCGTGCCGGGCGTGACGCTCAAGGAAATCGCCTATGACCATGTCGTCCTCGACCGGGGCGGTGCGGCGGAGACGCTGTTTCTGGATCAGTCGGCGGGCGGCGTTCCGGCCGGGACGGAGGGCGGACCGCCGCCCGCGCCCGGTGGCGCCGCATCGGCTGGTCCCGGCATGCTGACTGCCATGTCGATCCAGCGCGACATCGGTTTTGCACCGCGCTCGGACGGCGGACGGGTGTCCGGCCTCGTCGTGACGCAGCAGGGCAGCGGTGAGGCCTTCGGGCTGGCCGGGTTCCAGCAGGGCGACATCATCACGCAGGTCAACGGTCGCCCGATCACGTCGGTCGGGGATATACAGGCGATGCAGGCACAGCTCCGTCCGGGCGCACGGCTGTCGCTGATGGTCGAACGGGGCGCGGCCACGGTGCCGATTGCGATTATAGTGAGCGGGGGACAATGACCGTCTTTAAGTTTCGAACCCTGCTGATGGCGGGCGCATTGTCGCTGGCCGTCGCCGGACCCGCCATGGGCCAGCAGACGCTGAACGTGCGCGATGCGGATATTCGCGCTTTCATTCAGGATGCCGCACGCGTCACGGGGCGCACGTTCATCATCGACGCGCGGGTTCAGGGCAAGGTGTCGGTCGTCACGGACCGCCCGCTCAGCAAATCCGAATATTTCGAGATATTCCTCTCGACCCTGCGCGCCAACGGCCTCGTCGCCGTGCCCGCGACTGGCGGAGCGTTCCGCATTCAGCCTGTCGAGGGCATTGCCGGACAGCCGGGCGCGGTGGGCAGGGCGGCCAGCCGCAACCAGTTTATCACGGAGGTCATTCGCCTGCGCACCATCGACGCGGCATCCGCGCTGGAAACCCTGCGCCCCCTGGTCAGCCGCGAGGGATCGATCACCGCCAACCGGGCGGGCCGCAGCATCGTCGTGGCCGATTATGCCGACAATATCACGCGCATCCGGCAAGTTCTGGGTCGGATCGACCGGGAAGGCATGTCGACCGAGATGGTCGTCCTGCAAAATGCGGGCGCGCGCGAAATCGCGACCTCGCTCCAGCAGTTGATGCAGGGCGGTGGCGGGGGCGAGGGCAATGTCGCCAACGCGACCATCGTCGCCGTCGACAGCTCCAACAGCATCGCGTTGCGCGGCGACGCGACCTCCGTCGCGCGACTGGCGGCGATGGCGCGCGATCTCGACAAGCGGGCGGCGGCTGGCACCGAAATCCGCGTCTATTGGCTGGAACATGCCGATGCGGAGAAACTGCTGCCGGTGTTGCAGCAGCTACTGGGCCAGTCGGTTGCGATCCCGTCCTCCACGACCGACAGCGGCCTCGGCGCCTCGTCCATGTCCAGAACGTCGGGCACGGGGACGCAGGCTTCGGCGGCCTCCAACGCCCCTGCGGCGCAGGCATCCTCCTCCGCCCCTATCGGCACATCGACCACCAACGGCATCGCCAAGAGCGGCACGGCCATCGTCACGCGCTATGCCGGAACCAATGCGATCATCGTCGCGGGCAACACCGATACGCAGCGCAAGCTGGGCGAGGTGATCCGCCAGCTCGACACGCGCCGCGAACAGGTGCTGGTGGAGGCGATCATCGTGGAAATCGGTGAGGCTGCGGCCAAGAAGCTGGGCGTGCAATTCCTCGTCGGCAGTACCGACGTGGGCTTTGCCGCCACCAATTACAGCAACGCCGCGCCCAATATCCTGACCGTCGCGGGCGCCATCGGTGCGACCCAGTTGACCACGACCACCACGACCACGACGGGCAGCACCGTGACGACCGGGACGGTGAGCCAGTTGGGCAATACGTTGCAGGAAGCGGCGATCAGCTCGCTCCTCAACGCCACCGGCGGTCTGGGCGGCGTGGCGACGACGCTGGGCAAGAACGGCGTGCTCGGCGCGATCATCAACGCGGTGAAGTCGGATACGGAGAGCAACATCCTCTCCACGCCGTCGGTCATGACGCTGGACAACCAGAAGGCCAGCATCCTGGTCGGGCAGGAAGTCCCCGTGACCAGCGGCGAGGCGCTGAGCCAGAATTTCGACAACCAGTTCCGCACCGTCCAGCGGCAGAATGTCGGCATCCAACTCGACGTGCGGCCCCAGGTCAATGCGGCGGGCACGATCAAGCTGTTCCTGCGGCAGGAGGTGTCGAGCGTCGCGGGGCCGGTGTCGAGCAACAGCAGCGACCTGATCATCAACAAGCGCGAGATCGAGACGACGGTCACCGTGGATGACGGCGATATATTGGCGCTCGGCGGCCTGCTCGACGACAATGAGCGGCGCACGATCGAGAAAATCCCGTTGCTGGGCGACATACCCGGCATCGGCGCGCTGTTCCGGTCCAAGAGCAAGGCGCGCAACAAGACCAGCCTGATGGTCTTCATCCGCCCCACCATCCTGCGCAGTCGTGAGGATGCGCAGGCGGTCACGGCGCAGCGTTACGGCTATATCCGGAACCGGCAGGAGGCGTTCTCGCCGGATCGCGAGCCCGCGCTGGACGAACTGGTGCGCGACTATATGGGCACGACGCCCCCTGTGCCTCCCGCGCCGCAACCGGGGGATCAGGTGATCGACGGACGCATCGCGCCCGTCACGGGCAGCCAGTCGCAAAGCGTGGTCCGCCCGGTCGAGGCTCCCAAGCAGCAGGCGCCGCAGCGATGATCGGGGAGGGCGACGGCATGGCACAGGACGCAATCGTCCTCGTCCCGGAAACGGCGGCGGACGTGGGGCGGCCCGTCGACATACCCTATGGCTTTGCGCGCCGTCATGGCGTGGTGATCGTGGACGATGGCCAGGATGGTCCGATCCACGTCGCCCTGCGCGAGGGCGCCGATCCGCGCATGCTGGTCGAGGTGCGCCGCCATCTCGCCCGATCCTTCGACGTCAGCATCGCGGAGCAGGCGGCGTTCGAGAAACATCTGTCGGAACGCTACGCCATGGGCGGTGCGGCGGCGGAGATGGCGGGCAGCATCGGGGTGGGCGACGACCTCGACCTCATCGCCTCCGACATTCCGACGGCGGACGACCTACTCGACAGCGCCGACGACGCGCCCGCCATCCGCCTGATCAACGGCATCATTGCCGAGGCCGCGCGGCAGGGCGTGTCGGACATTCACATCGAACCCTATGAGACGGGTCTGGTCGTGCGGATGCGCATGGACGGCGTGCTGACCGAGACGCTGCGCATGCCGCCGCATGTCGCGCCCGTGGTGGTCAGCCGTATCAAAGTGATGGCGCGTCTCGACATTGCCGAGCGGCGCGTACCGCAGGATGGCCGCATCGGCCTGTCGCTGGGCGGAAAGCTGCTCGACGTCCGTGTCTCCACATTGCCTAGCCGGGCGGGGGAGCGGGTCGTGCTGCGTATCCTCGACAAGGCGAACACGGGCATCGGCCTCGACGTATTGGGCATGTCGCCCAATGTGGACGCAGTGTTCCGCGCGGCGCTGGCCGAGCCCAATGGCATCATCCTAGTCACCGGCCCGACCGGCAGCGGCAAGACGACGACGCTCTATGCCGGACTGCGGCAGCTCAACGACGGCTCGCGCAATATCCTGACGGTGGAAGACCCCGTCGAATATGCCGTGGAGGGCGTCGGCCAGACGCAGGTCAATGCCAAGGTGGGCCTGACGTTCGCGGCGGGGCTTCGCGCGATCCTGCGCCAGGACCCCGATGTGGTGATGATCGGCGAAATCCGCGATCGGGAGACGGCGGAGATCGCGGTACAGGCGTCGCTCACCGGCCATCTCGTCCTGTCCACCGTCCATACCAATGACGCCATCGGCGCGATCACCCGCATGCGCGACATGAAGGTGGAGCCGTTTCTCCTCGCCTCCACTTTGCGCGCCGTGATCGCGCAAAGGCTGGTGCGGCGGTTGTGCCATGAGTGCCGCCAGCCGGTCGATGCCGACAAGTCCGCCTGCGCGCTGCTTGGCTTCGATCCGGGGACGCAGATATACAAGGCGGTCGGGTGCCCGTCCTGCAACAACAGCGGCTACAAGGGCCGCATCGGCGTGTTCGAGGCGGTGCGGATCGACGACACGCTGCGCCGGATGATCAACGAGGGCGGCGATGAATCGCTGATCGCGCGCCATGCCTTCCTCAACGCGCCGAACCTGAGTTCCTCCGCCCGTGCGCTGGTCCGCGATGGCGAGACGAGCGCGGAGGAGGCGATCCGCATCTCCCGCAGTGAGGTGCTGGATGCCTGATTTCGCCTATACGGTCATCGACCCTGCGGGCCGGGAGAAGCAGGGCAGAGTGCGCGCCGACAGCGCCGCCGTGGCCCGCGCCCAGTTGGAGGCGAAGCGGCTGTATGTGGTGAAAATGGGTGAGGCGGCTGAACGGGCGGCGGCAAAGGCGCGCACCTTTCCCTGGTCGGCGGGCGGCAAGCGGCTCTCCGGCAAGGAACTGACGTTGTTCACGCGCCAGTTGTCGACGCTGGCGCAGGTCAGTCCGCTGGAAGAGGCGCTGCGCACCATCACGCGGCAGAGCGAGAAGGATCATATGCGCGCGATCATCGGCCGCGTTCACGCGGGCGTGCTCGAAGGGCGCAGCCTTGCCGACGCGCTGTCCGCCGAGCCGCGCAGTTTCCCGGCGCTGTTCCGCGCGATGATCGCGGCGGGTGAGCGGTCGGGCAGTCTGCCCGCGCTGACGGAACGCCTGTCCGTCCTCCTCGAACGGCAGGCGGTGATGCGGTCGAAGGTGTTGACGGCGCTTGCCTATCCGTCCGTTCTCGCAGGCTTTGCGATGATCGTGACCATGGCGCTGATGATCTTCGTGGTGCCTTTGGTGGTCGAGCAGTTCGATACGCTGGGCCAGCAATTGCCGCTGCTGACGCGCATCGTCATGGGCCTGTCGCTGTTTCTCGCGGGGTGGTGGTGGCTGCTGGCGATCCTGCTGGTGCTCGCCGGGCTTGGTGTCTGGCAGGCTCTGAAGCGGGAGCCGGTGCGCCTGAAATTCGATGCCACGATCCTGCGCGTGCCGTTTCTGGGCCGCCTGATCCGCGACCTTCACGCCGCGCGCATGGCCCGCACCCTGTCGACCATGGTGCAGAGCCGCCTGCCGGTGGTGGAGGGCCTCAACCTCACCATACCCACCGTCCACAACCGCGTGCTGCGTGCCGCGACGATCGAAATCGTGGAGGCCGTGCGCGGAGGCGGCAGTCTTTCGACCGCCATGCGCCGGTCCGCCGTGTTCCCGCCGTTGCTCGTCTATCTGGCGGCCAGTGGGGAGCAGGCGGGGCAACTGGACATCATGCTGGAGCGGGCGGCGGAATATCTGGAGCGGGAATTCGACGCCTTTACGGCGGCGGCGCTCTCGCTGCTCGAACCCCTCATCATCATCCTCATGGGCGGCGTGGTCGCCGTCATCATCCTGTCGATCCTGCTGCCGATCATGCAGTTGCAGAGCCTCACGGGGGCCGGAGCCTGATTATGTTTAACGCTGTTCTTTTCCGACGCCCTTCTGCCGAACAGGGCTTCGAGCCTTCACGTCGCTCCGCCGAACACGGCTTCGAATTTTCAAGGCGTTCCGCCGAACACGGCTTCACGCTGGTCGAACTGATGGTGGTGATCGTCATCATCGGCCTGCTCGCGACCATCGTCGCGATCAACGTGATCCCGGCGGGTAATCAGGCGCGGGTGGAGAAGGCCAAGGCGGACATCGCAACGCTGGAGCAGGCGCTGGAGCAATATCGGCTCGACAACATGACCTATCCGTCGGGCGGGGACGGGTTGAACGCGCTGCTGTCCGCGCCGGGCGGGCTGCCGCAGCCGGAGCGTTATCGTCAGGGTGGCTATATCAAGAAACTGCCCGCCGATCCGTGGGGCAAGCCCTATCTCTATACCGCGCCGGGCAAGAAGGGCGCGTTCGATATCTACTCGCTGGGCGCTGACGGCGTGCCGGGCGGCGAGGGCGAGAATGCGGATATCTATTCCAGCGAGCAATAAGCCGGCGGCGACCCCCGCGGATGTCCGGTCCGCTGGCTTCACCTTGCTGGAAATGCTTGTCGCGCTGGCGATCTTCAGCCTTGCGGGGCTTGCGCTCGTGCGTCTGCAGGCGGTGTCGGTGCGCACCGCAGGCGATCTGGACGCGCGCCTGCTGTCGGAGATCACCGCGCGCAACATTGCGTTCGAGCGCCTGACCGACCCCGTCGCACCCGCGCTGGGCGAAAGCGGCGGCACCATCGCCAATGCCGGGCGCGACTTTGAATGGAAACAGGTGGTCGCCCCTACCGAGGACAAGCGCCTGATCCAGGTGACTGTGACGGTTTCCGCAGGTCCCGGCCAGTCGCCCGCTGTCCTCAGCATCGCACGGCCTGCGTCATGAGGAGGTCCGCCGAACACGGCTTCGAGTCTCCGAAGCGTTCCGCCGAAAACGGCTTCACTTTGGTCGAACTCATGGTCGTCCTCGTCATCATCGGCCTGATGTCGGGCGCGGTGCTGCTGACCATGGGCGATCCGCGCGGTGGTCTGTCCGATGACGCCGACCGCTTCGCCGGGCGCGTCCGCGCGGCGCGGGATCGGGCCGTCATCCTTGCCCGCCCGGTGGCCCTCTGGGTGTCACCGACCGGCTATGGCTTCGAGGAGCGGCGCGAGGGGCGGTGGATGCCGCTCGACCAGAAGCCGCTGACCTCCACCGACTGGCGCTCCGGCACCAGCGCCAGCGCCGGGGAGCAGGCCAACACGCGCCTGTGGTTCGACACCATCGGTCGCGCGGATCAGCCGATGACGTTCACCCTGATTCGCAACGGACGATCACTCGCCGTGTCCGTGGGCCTCGACGGCACGGTGACGCAATGAGGCGGGGCATGACGCACGGCTTCGAGCCTTCACGGCGTTCCGCCCAACAGGGCTTCACGTTGATCGAACTCCTCGTCGCGCTCCTGATTTTCGCCATGCTGTCAGCGGCGGGGGTGGCGCTTTTGCGCGGCAGCGTGACTTCGCAGGCGGCTGTGCGGGCGCATCTCGACAGGCTCGCCGATGTGCAGGTCGCGCTGGCCACACTCGACAGCGATCTGGCGCAGGCCACCGTCCGCATCAGCCGGACGCAGGCCGGGACGCTCGCGCCCGCCTTCTATGCGCGGCCAGCAGGCGGCGACGAGCCGATCCTGCAGTTCGTCCGCACCGGCTGGAGCAATCCCGACAATGCCCCGCGTCCTTCGGTCCAGAAAGTCGAATATTGGTGGCGCGGCGGGCGGATCGAGCGTGTCGGCTATGCCCATGTCGATGGCGGTGCGCCGTCGGAGCCTGCGGTGCTCCTGTCGAATGTGACCGCTCTGGCGCTCCGCTTTCGCGATGCTAACGGCGAATGGCGGGGCGACTGGGCGACGACGCAGCCCGACCTGCTGCCGCGACTCGTCGAAATGACGCTCACGCGGGAGGGGCGCCAGCCGATCGTCCTGCGCTTCATCGTTGGTCCCGGCGCGCTGGAAAAGCCGGAGGTGGCGACCAATGGCTAACCAACGCGCCACAGGCCCGGCGAGGGAACGCGGCGCCGCGCTGCTCACCGTGCTGATGCTCGTGGCGGTGATGGCGGTCATCACCGCCGTCGCGCTGGAACGGCTGACGCTCGCCACGCGCATGGCGCAGAACGGGATCAGCTCGGATCAGGGGCGCGCTTTCCTGATGGCGGGCGAGGCGATGGCGGCGACGCGCCTGACCGATCTGGTCAATGCGCGCGCGGATCGCACGACATTGCAGGGCGACTGGCTGGGTACGGCCCAGACGGTTCCTGTCCCCGGCGGCGCTGTCACGGCGCAGGTGCGCGACGCGGGCAATTGTTTCAACGTCAACAGCCTGGTCAGTGGCGGCGGCGCGATGGGGAATGTGCTGACAGGCGTGGACGCCAAGGGGGCGGACCCATTGACCTTCACCACCCGGCCCGCGGGCGTGGCGCAGTTCGCCGCGCTCCTGCGCCTGCTCGGAACGGACGCGCGCATTGCGGAGCAGATCGCAGGGGCAAGCGCGGACTGGATCGACAGCGACGCCGTACCGGGGCCGGGCGGGGTGGAGGACAGCTATTACCAGCAACTCCCCACGGCGTATCGCACCGCTGGAGGCCTGCTGACCGATCCCAGTGAGATCCGCACGGTCGCGGGCATGACTGCCCCCCTGTACGAGCGGCTGCGCCCGTGGCTTTGTGCGCTGCCCGTCGCGGAACTGTCACCGATCAACATCAATACGCTGCTTCCCGATCAGGCGATTCTTCTCGCCATGCTGACGGATGGTCGGATGGGGCCGGATGCCGCACGGCAAGTGCTGGCGCGGCGTCCCCCTGATGGGTATGGCAGTCTTGTGACATTCTGGGGCCAACCGGCGCTGTCCGGGCTGGGTCTGTCCACCGACGTGACGGAGCAGACGAAGCTGGCGAGCCGCTGGTTCGAGGTCGATCTGTCCATCGATCTGGGTGGAACGGATGTGAAGGAAACGGCGCTGTTCGACGCGCGGAACATGCCGGTGCGGTTGGTCCGCCGGCGCTGGGGGGACGAATAACGAGCATGGCCGATGGCATGATCTTCTGGCTGGCGCCCGACGGCGTACAAGGCGGTGGCGGATGGCTGCGCGTCGTGGACGGTCGCATCGTGCAGCGGGGCGAGGGCAGCGACTGGCAGGCCGCCACCGGCCTCGTCGCCCTGCCCGCCGACGACAGCGCGATGATCATCCTGCCGGTAGGAGACGTGGCGCTGCACTGGATCGCCTGTCCCGGCATGACCGTGCGTCAGGGCGCCGCCGCCGCGCCGCTGATGGCGCTGGAGGGCAGCATCGGTTCGGCCGCCACCCTGCACGCCGCCGTCCTGCCCGCCGTCGAGCCGGAGCAGCCGCATGTCGTAGTGGTGGCCGCGAACAGCGCCATGGAACGCTGGATCGCCCGTGCCGAGGCGCTGGGCGTGCCGGAGGCCGCGCTGGTCCCCGCCGCGCTTCTCCTTCCGCCGTCGGAACAGGGTTTTACCGCTGGCCGCATCGGCGGCGAGGTCGTGCTGCGCGGCGCGGATTGCGCGCTGGGCGCGGTTGAGCCGCATGCCCCGATGATCGTCGGCGACGCGCCGGTCCACGAACGAGATGACCGCAGCGTCGAGGCGGGGCTGGTCGCCGCGCTGCTCACGCCGCCGATCACCCTGCGTCAGGGCAGTTACGCGATCCGCCAAGCCTCCTCCATCGACCCCGCGTGGTTGAAGCAGATTGCGCTGCTGACGGGCGTGATCGCGGCGCTCACCCTGCTGATCTCGCTCGCGACGATGATCCGGCTCCACTGGGAGGCGTCCGACCTTGACGAACGCACGCTGGCGCTGGCGAAATCCGTCGTGCCGGAGGCGAGTGATGTGAGCGATGCGGAGTCCCGTCTGGCCGCGCGTGTCGCGGCGCAGGGTGGCGGCGGATTTACCGCGACCGTGGCGGGCGTGATGGCCGCGATGCAGGGCGCGCCGGGCGTGACGATGACGGGCCTGTCGCAACAGGCCGACGGAACGGTGCGCGTGCAATTGGCGGCGGCGCGGAATGAGGACATTAATGTGGCGCTGATCGCGCTCCAGAACGCCGGATGGCGCATTGCCGCCAACAGCGTGCAGCAACAGGGCGCGCAGAGCGTGGCGGACATCAGCGTGGTGGGATCATGAAGGCGATGCGGGACTGGTGGACCGGCCTTAGCGGGCGGGAACGGCGTCTTGTGACGCTCATGCTGCTCCTCGTGGGGGGCGTCCTGCTGTGGCTGGGCGTGTGGCGTCCGGTCGAGGCGGGGATCGCGAATGGCTGGGTCCGCTATGGTGCGGCGGTGGATGCCAATGCCTCCGTCCGGGCCAAGCTGAAACGGCTGAAGGGCAAGGGCGCGGTCACGGTCCGGTCGGACGTACCCCTCGCGCAGAGCGTGGCGCAGACGGCGTCGGAAGCGGGGCTGACGCTGGATCGCAGTGCGGCGCAGGGCACCGGGCGGCTCGCCATCACCATTGGATCGGCCAGGGCAGGCTCCCTGCTGGCATGGCTCTCCGATCTGGAGGCGCGCGGCGTCTTGGTGGAGACGATCAGCATGACGCCCGGCACGACGCCCGGCACTGTGGTCGTGCAGGCCGTGCTGAGGGAGGCCGCATGATGGGCTGGCTGAACCTCTCGCGCCGGGGCCGCAGTATCGTGGCGATCGCGTTCCTGATCGCGCTGATCGCCACGCTGCCGCTGCGCCTGCTGTTCTCCATGGCGGGGGCGGAGGAGTATGAGATTGCGGCCCGGTCCATCCGGGGGCCGGTCTGGTGGGGCGCGGCCGAGGAACTTCAGGCCGGGCCGGTGCGGATCGGCACGGTGGACGTCATGTTGTCGCCGGTGCAGTTGCTGTTGGGCCGGGCACGGTTCGACATCAGCCGGAAAAAGGGATTGCCGGACGATATCGAGGGCGCGTTGACCGCCGGGATCGCGACGCGCGGTGTGGACGATATGACCGGCACCCTGCCCATGGGCGGCGCGCTCGCGCCGCTGCCCATTTCGGCGGTGGAGATGCACGATGTCAGCATCGCCTTCAACGGCGCGCGCTGCGTCAAGGCGGAGGGGCGCGTGCGAGCCCTGCTCTCGGCGGGCGTGGCCGGCTTGAACCTCGCCAACGGCCTGTCGGGCGAAGTGCGGTGCGAGGGAGCCGACCTCGTCATTCCGCTGGTCAGCCAGTCGGGGTCGGAGCGCATCGACCTGCGCCTGTCGGGCGAGGGGCGCTATGATGGCGCGATGAGCATCACGACCAGCGATCCGGTGATAGCGGGCACGGTCGGAGCAATCGGATTTCGTCCCGTCGGCGGCAATCAGGTTTTGCGGGTCAGCGGATCGCTGTGATGCCCGGCCTGTTATGGGTGCTGGGCGGAGTGGTGCTCGGCCTTGTCATCGGGAGTTTCCTTGGCGCTCTCGTCACCCGCTGGCCGCGCGGGGAAAGCGTGCTGCATGGCCGGTCGCATTGCGACGGCTGCGGGCGGACGCTGGCTGTCCGCGATCTGGTGCCCGTCTTGAGCGCGCTTGCCAGCCGCTTTCGTTGCCGTAGTTGTGGTGCGCGCATCGCGCCGGAGCATCTGGTGCTGGAGGTCGGGGCGGCGGCCATTGGCGGCCTGGCCTTCGCCATGGCGGGCGATCCCATCGCGGCTATTGGCTGGTGCCTGTTGGGCTGGGGGCTGCTGGTTCTGGCATGGCTCGATGCACGGCATTTCTGGTTGCCGGACGCGCTGACGCTGCCGCTGGCCTTCCTTGGCCTCACCATCGGGCCGTTTACGACCGCTGTCAGTCTGACGGACCGCTGGATCGGCGCGGCGGCAGGCTATGGCGCCCTGATGGCGGTCGCGCTCGGCTACAAGGCATTGCGGGGACGGGAAGGACTGGGGCTGGGCGATGCCAAGCTGCTGGGCGCGATCGGGGCGTGGACGGGATGGATGGCCCTGCCGTTCGTGCTGTTGATCGCATCCATGACCGGGCTGTGCTGGGCCGCGTTGCTGGCGGTGCGGGGACAGGATGTGCATGCGGGCCTGCGCCTGCCGCTTGGCACTTTTTTATGCCTCGCGACCGGACCGGCGATGGTCCTGATGCAGATGGCATTTCTGCGCTGAGACAGCGGCTCAAGCGCCACTATATTTTGTAATTTCAGCATTAATGGTGAGGGGAGCCGGGCGAGGTGCCCGTTCGCAAAACCCGCTGTTTCTGCCCATCATGGCCATAGAAAACGGGGCAATGCGGCCTTTGACTAATCATCCGTAAACCATTGCCCGTTACTCAGGGGCTTCTGGGAATGAGGGGCCTGTCTTGACTGCTACCATCAAAACAGACGCGGCCTATCAGGGGCTTTGTCGTTCGCAGATGATGCTGCACATCGGTCTGGACGGTCGGATCGTCTGGGCCAATGAGCGCTTTTGCGACGCCAGCGGCTTTGCCCTCTCGCACCTCGAAGGCCGCAATGCCGCCGATGTGCTGATCGCGGAAACGCCGCGCGAAAGCGTCGCGGTACGCCACACCCGCATGGCCAATGGCGAAAATATCGGCGGATTGCGCCGGCTGCGTACGGCTGCGCAGGGGACATTATGGCTGCACGTCACGCTGGCGCCCATGGAGGATGAGGTGGGCACGCTCTCTCGCATCATGATGCTGGCGACCGACGTCACGGAATCGCGCGAGCGCCTGATGGAGACGGAGGCGCTGCTGACGGCGATGGATCGCAGTCAGGCGGTTGTGGAATTCTCCGTCGACGGCACGGTATTGAGCGCCAACAGCAATTTCCTGACGCTCTGCGGCTATGCGCGAGAGGATGTGGTTGGACGCCATCACCGGATGTTCTGCGACCCGGTACTATCCCAGAGCGCCGACTATCGTCAGTTCTGGGAACGGCTGGCTACGGGACGGTTCGAAAGCGGCCGTTTCCCACGCCGTGCCAATGGCGGGCGCGAGTTTTGGATTCACGGTAGCTATAATCCCGTCTTCGATCAGGAAGGTCGTCCGATCAAGATCGTCAAGGTCGCGAGCGACGTGACCGCGCAGGTCGAACTGGAGCGGGAGGTTCAGCGCCAACTGGACGAGGTGCAGCGCTACCGCACGGACATAGAGGACCAGAAGCACACGCTGGAATGGACGATGGGGCGCCTGTCGGGGATCGTCTCCACCATCCGCGACATCGCCTCGCAGACCAATTTGCTGGCGCTGAATGCTGCGATCGAGGCCGCGCGTGCGGGGGAAGCGGGACGCGGGTTCGCGGTCGTTGCCAGCGAAGTGAAAAAACTCGCATCCGACACGCGCGCCGCCACGGCCCGCGCGGCGGAGATGATGGCGCGCAGCGAGGAAGCCGACGGCAGCATCGAATGGTTCGGCGGGAAGATGATGGAATGGTTCGTGGAACCGGACGAGCAGGGCGGGGAAAAGCGGAACGCCGCCTGACAGCTCGCCGTCGCCGCTATCGTCTTCGTAATCGTCATCATTGCAAGCGCTGGCCCGACATCCCTATAGGGCGTCCATGATCGGAACCGTGCTCTCCATCCTGATGCTTGCGGGCGTGGCCCTGCTGGCGGGCAGCCTCTATCTCTTCGTGCGTAAGGGAGATCGCAAGCGAGGCGCGCTGATGCTCGTCGCGTCGCTGGTGATGTTCGCCAATGTGGCGATCTGGATTGCCCCTACCAAGTCGGGAAACAGCCTCAGCACGGCTGGTGAACAGCCGCACTGAGGGTTTCGGTCACTTGATCGGCGAATCCGGCGCGAGGCGCATGTCGAGATAATTGTCGACCGACATCATCAACTGGTCGCGCTCATGCTCGAAGAAGTGGTTCGCGTTGCGAATCTCGTCATGATGGATGGTGATGCCCTTTTGCGTGCGCAGCTTGTCGACAAGCCGTTGCACGGAACTGGGTGTCACGACCTCGTCCGCTGCACCCTGCACGATGATGCCCGACGCCGGGCACGGGGCCAGGAACGAGAAATCATACATGTTGGCGGGCGGCGCGACGGAGATGAAGCCGCGCACCTCGGGACGGCGCATCAACAGCTGCATCGCGATCCACGCGCCAAAGCTGAACCCCGCGATCCACGTGGTCTGCGCTTCCGGATGGAAGCTCTGCACCCAGTCGAGCGCGGCAGCGGCGTCGGACAATTCGCCGATGCCGTTGTCGAACGTGCCCTGGCTGCGGCCCACGCCACGGAAATTGAAGCGCAACACCGCAAAGCCACGCTTTACGAATGTCTTGTACAGGGCCTGGGTGATGTGATCGTTCATCGTGCCACCGCCATGCGGGTGCGGATGAAGGATCATCGCGACGGGAGCGCGGGGACGGGGCGGGGGGCTGAACCGTCCCTCCAGGCGGCCTTCGGGGCCGGGAAAGATGACGTCGGGCATGGCACCTGATGAGTTGAGAGCGTGGAATGCTCCGGGCCGGTCGGCACGGATTCGAGCCTGCTCTATATAGGTAGAGGTTGCTTTTTCGCAATCGAGGATTGATTCCGGTCGAATCGTGCCTGACGCTTCCCCCTCCATATACCTCGACCATGCCGCCACCACGCCGCTGTTGCCTCCCGCGCGGGAGGCGATGGTCGCGGGGCTGGACGCCTGGGCGAATCCCTCATCGCCCCATGCCGCCGGACGCCGTGCCAAGGCTGCCCTCGAAGGCGCGCGGGGCCGGATCGCGGCGGCGCTTGGCTGGAGCGGGTCGGTTATCTTCACCAGCGGCGCGAGCGAGGCCATCGCGCTCGCCATCCGCCATGCGAAGGTCGCGCGGCTGCTGGTCGGTGCGACGGAACATGACGCGGTGCTGCGCCACGCGAATGGCAAGGCGGTGATCGCGGTGGACGCTGCCGGGCGGGTGCTGCCGGAGGAAGTGGACCTGTCCGGCGCACTGGTAGCGATCCAGCATGTGAATAATGAGACGGGCGTGATTCAGCCGGTCGAGGCTCTGGCGGCGGAAATTCGCGCGGGTGGCGGCCTCTGGCTGTGCGATGCGGCGCAGAGCGCGGGCAAGCTGGCGCTGCCTGACGCCGATCTGATCGCTGTTGGGGCACACAAGCTGGGTGGGCCGATAGGCGTAGGCGCGCTGCTGGTCCGCGACCTCGCCATGCTGGATGCGGCGGGCGGACAGGAACTGGGCTATCGCGGCGGCACGGAGAATCTGCCCGCAATCCTCGCCTTTGCGGCGGCGGCAGAGCATGCACGCGAATGGCTGGCGGAGATGGCCGTGCTGCGGCACCGGCTGGACCGGGCGATAGAGGATATGGGCGGCACCATCGTCGCGGGGGACGCGCCCCGCATCCCGACCATTGCCTCCTATCGCATGCCCGGCGTTAGTGCGCGGGCGCAGCTGATCCGTTTCGATGGGGCGGGTATTGCCGTCTCTGCGGGCAGCGCCTGCTCCTCCGGCACGTTGAAGACCAGCCCGGTGCTTGCGGCCATGGGCTGGGACGAGGGTGCGGCGGCAGAGGTGGTGCGCGTCAGTTTCGGCTGGCCCACCACGGGACAGCATGTCGACGCCTTCATTGAACATTGGCGCCGAATCGCGCAGGTCTGATAGGATGAGCGCCCGAACCATGGTCCGTATAAGATGATCTATCTGGACTATCAGGCCACG
>DASVNT010000135.1:0-40994 GCA_036383715.1 Sphingobium sp.
TTCCAGCGCGCCGAGGGTGATCAGCACCTTATGCCGCATCGCATTGTATCCCATCGCCCCGATGCGCCAGATCTTGCCGGACAGGGGACCGAAGGCGGTGCCGATCTCCACCTGAAATTCCTCCCGCATGCGCAGGCGCACCCGCTCTGCGTCGATCCCGCCGGGGATGTGGACGCCGGTGACATTGGTCATGCGGTACGCATCATCGCCATAGGGTTGCAGGCCCATGGCGACCAGACCGGCGGTCATGGCGCGCCCGGCGGCGGCGTGGCGCGCGAACCGCGCCTCCAGCCCCTCGCCCAGCATCACGCGCGCGCATTCCCGCGCGGCATAGAGCATGCTCGTCGCCTCCGTATGATGGTTCAGCCGCTTCTCCGACCAATAGTCCATGATCATCGCGAGGTCGAAATAGTTGGACGCGATGCGCGCGCCGGTGCCGTCCACGCTGTCGCCGCTGCGGATACCGCGCTCGACATGGCGGCGGCCGAAGATATGAGCGGCGGCGCGATCCGAGATGGTGATCGGCGCGGAGCCGGATGGCCCGCCGAGGCATTTCTGCAAGCCGCCCGTTACCACGTCCACGTCCCAGCGATCCGCCGCAATCTCCATGCCGCCGATGGTCGCGGTCGCATCGACATAGCTGAGCGCCCCCGCCGCACGGCATAGCGCGCCGAGGCCCTCCAGCGGCTGCGCCATGGTGGTGGACGTGTCGCCATGCACCGTCGCCACCACCTGCGGTTCGAAGCGGGCGATGGCGTCGGCGATGGCGTCCATCGGCACCACCTCGCCCCAGGGCACGTCCACCGTCTCCACGACCGCATCGATGCGCGCCAATATCTCCTGCAACAACAGGCCGAAGCGCCCGAAATTGACCACCAACACGCGGTCGCCGGGGGAGACGAGGCTGACCAGCGAGGCCTCTATGGCCGCGCGCGCGGTGCCGTCGATCAGGAAGGTCCAGCGATTGCTGGTGCCGAAGATGGGGCGATAGAGCGCCATGACCTGCTCCATATAGCCGGTCATTTCCGGGTCGAACTGGCCCAGCAGGTCGGCGGACATGGCGCGCAGCACGCGAGGATGGGCGTTCACCGGCCCCGGTCCCATCAACAGCCGCTGGGGCGGGTCGATCTCGCCAAAGAACAGGGAATCAAGTCGGTCAGTCATTCTGTTTTTCCGCCAGAAGGGATAGAAATTCGAGAGCCACCTGCAACGCCGCCTCCGCATCGTCTGCGTCCACGGCCTCCGCCGGATTATGGCTTACCCCGCCCTCGCACCGGATGAACAGCATCGCGGTGGGGCAAAGCGCCGACAGGGCCATGGCATCGTGCCCCGCCCCGCTCATCAACCGGCGGCCCGGCAGGCCACGCGCGGCCAGAGCATCGGCCAGCACGTCGATCAGATGCGGGGCGCACGGGCTGGCGTCCAGTTCATGCACGCGCGCGCAGTGCAGGATCAGGCCGCGCGCCTCCGCGATCTCCGCCAGTGCGCGTTCGATGGCAGCATTGGCGACGTCGCGCTCGGCGGAGGCCGGCGCGCGCACGTCGATGGAAAAGACGACATGGCGCGCGGGACGGTGGGCGACATCGGGCGAGACGCTGATCCGGCCCACGGTGGCGACCAGATCGGGCGGGCCGCCGCGACCGATGGCCTCTACTGCCGCGACCATCGCGCAGGCTCCGCTCAGGGCATTCGCGTCACCGTCGCTCTCCACCCGGATTTCATAGCGCGCCTGCGCCGCAATGCCGGTGACGATGCCGACGCTCAGCCCCTCCGCCTCCAGCGCGGGGCCTTGCTCGATGTGCATCTCGAAATAGCCGAGTATCTCGTCGGGGGACCGCCGCGCGGTGCGAATCGCGGAAAGGTCCAGCCCGAAATCCGCGAATGCGGCGTCCAGCGGCACGCCATCCTGCCCCACGCCCCCGACATCGGCGGGCAGCGTGCCCGAAACGGCGCGCGAACAGAGCATGGCGGCGGGAAAGCGCGACCCCTCCTCATCGCCAAAGGCGATCACCTCTATGGCGAAGGGCAGACGGCGGTTCTGCGCGTGGAGCGCCGCGACGCATTCGATGCCCAGCATGATGCCCAGCGGCCCGTCATAGCGCCCGGCATTGCGCACCGTATCGATATGCGACCCGATCAGCAGCGCCCCCGCGCCGGGTTTCGTCCCCTCATAGCGCCCAATCAGATTGCCCGCCGGGTCCAGCCGCACGGCCATGCCCGCCTCCTCCATCCACGCGCGCAGCCGGCCGAGCGCGGCGCGGTGCGCGGGGGTGAGATAGGCGCGGATCAGCATGTCCGGCGCGTCGCTATAGGGCGCCACGCCCAGCAGGTCGCAGCGCGCCACCGCCCGCGCGCCGGAGGAAACATCCATGCTCACCACGCCCCTCACCACGCTAAAGCCGCGCCGTCGCTGCGCGGATCGCTGGCCCCTTCAATCCGGCCATCGGCATGGCGGACGAGCGCCCCGGCATGACCCATCATGGAGGTGAACGGCGCGACGATCTCCACATCATGCCCCGCCGCCCGCAGCGCGTCATAGAGCACGGGATCAAAACGATCCTCCAGCTTCAGCGTCGTGCTCTCCGCCCCCCATGTCCGGCCCAGCAGCCAGCGCGGCGCGGTGATCGCCCGCTGGAGCGGCACGCCGAACCAGGCATAGCGGGTGAACAGCGCCGCCTGCGTCTGCGGCTGCCCCTCCCCGCCCATGGTACCGTAACTCATCACCCGTCCATCGTCGAAACGCGCCAATGCGGGATTGAGCGTGTGGAAAGGCTTGCGCCCCGGACGCAGCGCGTTCCAGCCATCGGGGGCCAGCCGGAAACTGCTCCCCCGGTTCTGGAGCGTGACGCCGGTGCGCGGCAGGACGATGCCGGACCCGAATTCATGATAGGTGCTCTGGATCACGCTGACCGCCTGCCCGTTCGCATCGACCGCGCCGAACCAGACGGTGTCGCCCTGTTGCGACGGCTGCGGCCAGGGGAGCGCGCGGGCCGGGTCGATGCGCGCGGCCATGGCGTCCAGCGCGGCGGCATCGTCCAGCAATGCCTGCGGGTCGATCGTCATATAGGCCGGATCGCCCACCTCCCGGTCGCGCAGCAGGAACGCCTGCTTGGTCGCCTCGACAAGCGCATGGACATGGGCGAAGCCATCCGCCGGGCCGGGGCGCGACTGGCGGTTGAACAGGCCGAGGATCAGCAGCGAGGCCAGCCCCTGTGTCGGCGGGGTCATGTTGTAGAGGCTGACATCGCCGAGCCTCAGATGCAGCGGCGTCGGCATGGTCGCAGCATAGGCGGCGAGGTCCACGCCCGTGACGGGGCAACCGAGCGCCGCCATATCCGCCGCCATGTCCCCGGCCAGCGCGCCGCGATAGAAATCGTCCAGCCCATCGTCGGCAAGGCGGCGCAGCGTTCGGGCGAGCGCGGGTTGCACCAGCCTTTCCCCCGCACGCAGCGGTCGCCCTTCCGGCTCGAAGATGGCAGCATAGCCACCTAGCTGACCCCGCAATTCGGCGGATTTCTCGGCGGCGAGTTGCGCCCCGCTCTCCGTCACCGCCACGCCGTTTTCGGCATGATGGATCGCGTCGCAGAGCAGGCGGTTCAGCGGCAGGGGATCGGCGACGCGGGCCAGCGCGGCCTGCCAGCCGCCAATGGTCCCCGGCACGGTCAGCGCGGCCAGCGGTCCCCGCGTCGGAATGGCGGCCAGTCCGGCGCGCGCATAAAGGGGCAGGTCGGCGGACGCCGCCGCCGGGCCACAGGCGTCGATGGCCGCGACCGCTCCGTCCGGTTCGGAGACGATCCAGAAGCCGTCGCCGCCAATGGCCGTCATATGCGGATAGACGACCGCCAATGTCGCCGCCATCGCGACCGCCGCCTCGATCGCACCGCCGCCATCGCGCAGGACATCGAGGCCCGCCTGACTTGCCAGATGATGCGGCGACGTGACCGCGCCCCTGTACCCCTGAACGCTGTGGATCATGACGCGGGTTCCTCCCGAAGGGCGCTGGCTGGCGGCGCAGTTATGCAGGCGGTGCTCGGCACAGCGTCCTTCAACATGGATCTTTCCGTGGATCGCGTCCCCCTTGGGATCGCACCGCAATCCTAACCGGGGCCACCGGCCTTGTCTCGCCCGATCACCCCCCGATTGCCCCGGATTCCGTTGAAACTCTTCGGTCCATTTGGTCGCTTGTTGGCGGGGAAGCGACCGATAGGCTGCCTCGCGATACTCAATCAGGGAGTGCAGGACGTGAGACAAGCAGTTCTGTTTTCCGCCGCCGCAGCACTATTGGCTGCAGGCGCGGCGAGCGCCCATCATAGCGGCGCCATGTTCGATGCCAGCAAGACGACCGTCATCAGCGGCACCGTAACCGAATTTCGCTGGGCCTCGCCCCATGCGTGGATCTATCTGAAAGTGGCGGGGCCAAAGGGAACGGTGGATTATGGGGCAGAGCTGTCCTCCGTCAACATCATCGCGCGCAAGGGCTGGTCCAAGTCCGCGCTCGCGCCCGGCGACCGGGTGGAGATGACCACCCACCCGATGCGCGACGGCACGCCGCAGGGCCTGCTCCTCACCATCAAGCTGCCCAACGGCAAGTCGTTGAGCGACCATGACTATTAAGCCCGCCATGGTCGCGCTGGCGCTGATCGCCGGCACCGTAGCGAGCGCCGCCCCGGCGCTGGCCGATCCCGACATCACCGGACAATGGGTGATCGACACGGCGGGCAAAGCGAAGCTGAAACCCGAAGACATGCCCCTGACCCCCGCCGCGCTCGCCCGCGCAAAGGCAGCGGCGGCGCGCAGCGCATCGGGTCGGCTGCAATCGGAAGGGCATATCAAATGTCTGCCCGACGGCATGCCGCACATGATGGCCGCACCCTTTGCGGTGTCCTTTCTCCAGACCAAAGGCCGGATCACCGTGCTGGCCGAAGTGTCCAACCTGCCCCGCACCATCTACCTCACCGAGAAAAACCATCCCGCCGATATGGACGCGAGCTGGAACGGCCACAGCATCGGCCATTGGGAAGGCCAGACCCTGCTGGTCGATACGGTCGGCTTCAACGATCGCTTCGCCAATCTGTTCAACGCGGCGGCACAGGTGCAGCGGACGGCCAATCTGCACATCCGCGAAAAGATATATGTCGAGGAAAAAGGCGCTTTTCTGGTCGATGAGCTGACCCTCGAAGACCCCGACATCTTCACCCGCCCCTACACCGTCACCTATCGCTATCGCCGCCTTCCCGCCGACAGCGAAGTGATGGAATCCGTGTGCGAGGTCGATGCGAAATTGCTCGATCAGTTCGAGGCCGACCAGATCGCACAGGCATCACCCGCCCCCTGAATCGCAAGGCCCCGACCGTTTCCAGCCGGGGGCAGTCTTGTGAGGTGCGAGGTTGCACACTCACGGGTGATCGATGATCTTCCGTCAGAAAAAAGCCGGGCAAAGGTGGAGATCATCCGGCCATAGAGGGTTCGCGCCAGTGCCACATTGTTGGACGGGAAAGACGAATCCAGCGTCTCCGTGACCGCCGTGGTGTCGAAGAGGTTGGGGGCGTTGACGCTGAGTTCCAGACGCTCGATCGGGCGGAGCTGCGCGAAATATTTCAGGGTGATCGATTCCCTCCGCCCACTCCCCCGCTTGCGCAAATCCGCATATCGTTGACAAAAAAGCGCAAATTCGTACACCATGTACCAAATTGCAAAAGGTGGACTTTGTGGCTGCGACCCTGGATATCGAAGAGGCGCGGAAGCTCGTCTCCGTGGCGACGCTCGCCAACCGCGCGTCCTCGGTTCTCGAAAAATTGCGGGATGCGGCGCGCAGCGCGCGGGCCGACGATCGCCGGGAGCCGACCTTCACCATTACAAAGGCGGCTGAACTGGTGGGTCGGACGCCTGCCGCCATCCGCGAAGCGGAAAAGGAGGGCCGCCTGCCCGAACCGGCGAGGGCCGACAATAACCGCCGGGAACGCTATACCCTAGCCCAGTTGAACGAGATGCGCGCCGTCTTCGGCACCCGCCCCTACCGCAGCGCCACCGATCCCTGCTGCATCGTCGCAGTGCAGAATTTCAAGGGCGGCGTAGGCAAGTCGACGGTGGCCGTCCACCTCGCGCAATATCTCGCCATTCGCGGCTATCGCGTGGCCGTGATCGACTGCGACAGTCAGGCATCGGCGACCACCCTGTTCGGCTACGTCCCCGATCTGGACCTTGAGGAGGAGGATACGCTCTATCCCTTCCTGCGCGAGGAGGAGCGGGTGTCGCTCGATTACGCGCTGCGTAAGACCCATTTCGACGGGCTGGAGATCATTCCGGCCAATCTGCGCCTGTTCCAGTCGGAATATGAACTGGCCGCTCGTATGGCGCGGGGCAGCGGTGGCCTGCTCGACCGGCTGCGGCAGGGGATCGACAGCATTTCCGACCGCTTCGACGTCATCGTGATGGACCCCCCGCCCGCGCTCGGCGCGATCTCGCTGTCGGTGCTGCGGGCGGCCAACGCCCTCGTCGTTCCGGTGCCGCCGACGGTCATGGATTTTTCGTCCACCGCGGCCTTCCTCTCGATGCTCGACGAGACGATAGAGCAACTGGCAGAGCAGGGACTGGCGCCGGAACTCCAGTTTCTGCGTTTCGTCGCGTCGAAGGTGGATGAAGGCAAGTCGATGCAGAAGGAGCTGCTCAACCTGATGCGCGCCCTGTTCGGGCAGGCGATGGTACGGACGCCACTCAAGGATTCCGCGGAAATCGACAATGCGACGGCGCGCCTGATGACCGTCTATGAGCTGGACGGGCCAGCGACCAGTTCACAGGTCCGCAACCGTTGCCTGGCCTATCTCGACGGCGTCAATCAGGAGGTTGAGGTGGATATCCGGTCGATGTGGCCGAGCCATCAGGCGCGCCTGCGCAAAGAGGGATTGGTGTAATCAGCGAAAATTGCACGCGTGCAATTTTCCGATCTGGAGGACCGCATGAGCGGAAAGAACAGCGGGTTTATGAAAGATCTGGCGGCCGGGATCGACCTGACGCCCGACGCCCCGGTAAGGCGGTCGGGAATCGCCGCGAATGTCCTGACGGGACGCGCCAACCGGATCGCTGAACTGGCGTCCGGGGCCGTCGTCACGCGCGTCCAGGAACTTGTCGACCCTGCCCGTTGCCGCATGTGGGCGGGCCATAATCGCAACTATGCGCTGCTGAACGAAGATGGCTGCGCCGACCTGATCGAGAGCATCAAGGCGCAGGGGCGGCAGGAAATGCCCGCCATCGTGCGCCGGGTATCGGGCAACCCCGATTTCGATTTCGAGGTGATCTGCGGCGCACGACGCCACTGGACGATCAACTGGCTGCGTTCCCATAATTATCCCGACTTCAAGTTCCTGATCGATATTCGCGAAATCGGGGATGAGGAGGCGTTCCGGCTCGCCGACATTGAAAACCGGGCGCGGGACGATCTCACCGACCTGGAACGGGCGAGGGATTATCTGCGGGCGCTGGGCGCCTA
Organism: Sphingobium sp.; assembly: GCA_036383715.1. Classification (GTDB taxonomy): domain Bacteria; phylum Pseudomonadota; class Alphaproteobacteria; order Sphingomonadales; family Sphingomonadaceae; genus Sphingobium. The sequence goes on from DASVNT010000135.1 coordinate 7,487, forward strand.
TTATGGCGGTCGCCAACGGACGATGGCGGAAAGGCTGAATGTCAGCGAAAGCTGGCTCACCCGCTATCTCGACCTCGCCCGCCTGCCCGCCGAGCTGATGGCCGCCTTTACCCGGCCACAGGATCTCGGCGTGCGTAACGCCATGGCCTTGAAGGCCCTGCTGAAACCGGACGATCGGCGCGCACGCACCTATGCCGAGGCAGGGAAGCTCGCCGCCACGCAGGCCAGCACGGGTGAAGCCCTCTCCGTGCTGGAGATCATCCGCGCCCTGACACTCGCCGCTGATGCTCCGGCAAAGGCCAAAGCCACACCCCCCGCAAAATCGGGAGCGGTCCAGACCGTCACCAACGCCCATGGCAAGCCGGTCCTCCGCATCGAGGGAGCGGATCGCAAGGGCCTGCGCCTGACGCTGTTGAACAGGGGAGGGGCCTCTCGCGCGGAAGCCGAGCAGGCCATCAAGTCCATACTCGACCAATATTGGTCCTGATAGGCCGGCCATTTCAATAGCGGAGGGAACGGAACGCCGCCCCGCTTGTTGAAATGCCACCATAATCAGGAGGATAGCATGACGACCGTGATGATCGTGGAGGACGAGTTCCTTCTGCGAGAGATCGGCGCAGAAGTCCTGAACGATGCAGGCTATGATGTCGTGGAGGCGCATGACGCCAGCGAGGCGATGGAAGTACTCGAACATCGCCGGGACATCGCGCTCGTCTTCACGGACATTCGCATGCCGGGGCCGATGGATGGACTGGCGCTGGCCGAACGGGTGCATGAACGGTGGCCAGCGATCAAGTTGCTGGTGACATCCGGCCATATGCGATTGTCGGACGACGAATTGCCCGATCATGGTGTATTCCTCGCCAAACCCTATTTGTGGCGGGACCTTACCCAAAGGGTCGAGAGCCTGCTTACCCGTTATCACTGACGACCGCGCCATATCCCTTCCAACAGGAGTTGCCTGTGCCCGAATATAACGGCTTTGACCCTGTCCTCGCTGCCGAAAAGGCAGCGGATGCACCGCCCGGCGAGAAGAAAGAGAGAAAGGATCGGCGGTTTGCGAGCAGCGCCAAGGGCAACCGGCTGTCGCCCGAACAGGCGCAGCGGCAAAGCCATGTCGTACGGACGGCATTTCTGGCGCTGGATCAGGCGAGGGCCATCGCGTTCCTGAACGATCATGACGAGGCCCTGGGCGGCAGGCCGCTCGATCTCGCTCTGGAAAGTGCCGAAGGTCTGGCGGCGGTGGAACGGGCGTTGAAGGCCCGCAGCTAGATCAGATCCGCGCGGCCTGCAGGGTCGCAAAACAGATAGGGCCGCGGAAAACCGGCTTGAAATCGAGCCGACGCGGGGACCGCTGCGGCTTGCGCCGTTCGACCATCTCCACATCGTCGGCCAGGAATGATCCGTCGAGAGCAGCCGCTAGGTCGTTGCGCGCGAACTGCCGGACATCCATCGACGTCATGAACTGAAACCGCCGGGGCATATGGTCGATCAACGCCTCCGGATCGACGCTCCAGAGACTATGGTCGAGCGCAAGGCTGTCCGTGACCATGCCATATTCATAATAATGATCCGCCGTGTCACCCCGATCGTCGCAGACAGCGACAAGACGCAGCAGAAATTCCCTGTCCTCGGCAACATGGGTCGAGATCGAGAAGTAGTTCAGTCTGATCAACGGCCACCTCCCTTTCAACTATAGGAGGTAACGAACATCAGAGCATTCGGGTGAGGCCTTTAACCGTATTTTCCCGGCAATCCCGACGAACCGAGATAATAGAACGATAACTTACAGTAAAGATAGTGTTTATCATCCGATCCGGATCGCACTATTGCTGTTATAGAACCCAAATTGATTGTTTCGGCTGCCCATCTCTCTTGCCGGTCAGAAAGGATTACGCGCCAACGCCGCACGATAGGGTGCACAGGCGCGCCACAACAATATTGCCGCGACCGGCGCGGTGAGAAGGATGGTCAGCGCCAGCGACCAGGGCAGGGCGTCATCGCGTCCGAACAAATGATCGGTGAACCCCGCCACAATGGCCGGGCCGAAACCCATGCCGCACAGGCTGAGGCAAAAAAGGTAGAGCGCCGACACCTGACCGCGCATCTGGTTGGGCGTGATTTCCTGCAGAGCCGCCGCCGCGCCGCCCCATGGCATCGCGCAGCCAAAGAGGAACAGGTAGATCAGCACCAGCGATGCGGTCGCGTTCGGTATCAGAACGCCCGCCACACCGGTCGGCACTGCGATGGCGAGCGACAGGAAGCCGACGCGGATATTGGCGTCGAGGTGCCCCTTCGCCCGCATCCGCACCGCGAGCCATCCTCCGCACAGGACACCGCTGAGCCCTCCTATCATGACCGCCAGACCGTAGCGCAGCCCCGTCTCCGCGATGGTCCAGCCATGAGCGCGCATGAAAAAGGTCGGTAGCCAGGCAATGGACCCGTTCCACATCACGCCCGCCACCGAATAGCCGAGGATGGTGTAGAGAAACGCGCCTCTCCGGTCCCGGATATAGTCGAACACTTCGCCAAGGCCGGGCGGGGGGCCTGCCTTCATTCCGGTGCGCTGCGGCTCGCGCAGCAGGAGGACGAGCAGGGCGACGAGCAGGCCCGGCAGGCCGACGGCGACGAACACTGCTTGCCACGGCTCCAGCGCCCCTACGCCAGGCAGGCTGACGCGCGGCATCAGCGTGATGAGCGCGCCGCCCGCGATAGTCGCAATCCCCGCGCCGACATGCGCCGCGCCGGTGTAGATGGACAGCGCGCGCGGCAGCTCCTTCGGCGGGAAATGATCGCTCAGCAGGGAATAGGCGCCCGGCGACAGTGCCGCTTCACCCATGCCCACGCCGATGCGCGCGAGGAAAAGCTGGGTAAAGCTGCGCGCGAGGCCGCATAGCGCGGTCATGACGCTCCAGACGGCAATGCCCGCCGCGATGATGAACGTGCGTCGCCGCCGGTCGACCATGCGACCGATGGGAATGCCCATCACCGTATAGAAAAGCGCGAAGGCAAAGCCGTGGAGCAGGCTCAGTTGGAAATCGGTGATGTGGAGGGTTGCCCGGATCGGGCCGACCAGCAGCGTCAGCATCTGCCGGTCGATGAACGACACCATATACGCGAGGATCAGGACGAAGAGGACCAGCCACGCATAGGGGCCGCCGCGCGGAGCGGGCGGTGCGTCATTCATATCGGTGCGGATAGTCTCCGACCCCGCCGCGTCTGCCATGCCTGTCGCCCTCCCTGTCTCAGCGGCAGGATGGGGGAGGGGAGGGCCGCCGTCCAGCGCGAACTGGGGTCGCGGGTCGCGGGGGAGATCCGTCCTGAAACGCGACGGTTAAAACGCTTTACCCATGACCACGCGCATTATAAAATCATGGTCGAAGGCGCGATGAAAGACGCCTCGGCATATAGGCGAGGGTTCGAAATGATTACCCATACACATCAGGATTCCGGCTCGGACGGGCGCATCTGGAGCACCATGGCCTGTGAAAAGGTCGTGCCCGAAGATGTGTCGTTCCTGATCGCTTGCGAGGAAGGAAACCGTGGTTTCCCCGGCCAGACGATACTGGCGAATATTGCGATCCTGGCAGGTGCAGTCGGCTTTGTGGTCCTGTTGAATACCCTGTTATAGGGCGTTCCGGGGCCGGACAGACGGAAGGCGCGCAGCCTTCGCCGCGCGCGCCGACTCATGACCTGACCAAAGCTACGCGGCGAGCCTTTAGCGGGCGGCCTTGGTCGCCTTGATAACAATCTTGATCGCCACATTGGCCGCGACGGCGTCCACGCCTGCAAACTGGCCCTGACCCACGCCGAACCAGCGCCGGTCGATGGTGAGCGCCCCCTGCATCGCGGCGCTGTTGCCGGTGATCGCCAGCTGGAACGGCAGGACCACCGGGCGGCTGACATTACGGATGGTCAGCGTGCCCGCCGCCTGAAACCGCCCCTTGCCGACAGCCTTGAACGATTTGGCGACGAAGGTCGCGCGCGGGAAGCTGCTGACCGCGAACCAGTCGGCGGTGGGCAGGGACTCGTCGCGGCTCTGGTCACCCGTGACGGCGGACGCCATGTCGATGGTCGCCGCGACGCTCGATCCCGGCAGGTTGGCGGGGTCGAACTGGATGCGCGCGTCGAACCGGCGGAACGTGCCGTTGAAGGCCTGTCCGTTCATGCTGGCGGTGAAGGCGACGCGCGACTGCGCCTTATCCACGGTCCAGCCGGGCGCAGGAGCGGCGAGGGCGGGGGTAACGCCGAGGGTGAGCGTGGCGAGGGCAGGGAGAAGATAACGCATGAAGTTCATCCTTTGACGTGCGGCGTCGTAGCTCGACCGGGGATCATCCGCGACAACAGGTCGTCGCGGGACAGGAACTGGTGCTTCAGCGCGGCGGCGACATGCAGGGCAATGAGTGCGGCGCAGCCGAAGGCCATGACCATATGCGCCGTACCGCCCGCGCCATCGACCGCCGTCTTCTGCGCCACGGAGAGGTCGTGGAGAAAGCCGATATGCGGCCATGGCACCGTCTTCCACAACAGCGTCGGGATATTATACGGGCTAACCGACACCATGATCCATCCGGTCAAGGGCAGGGCGATCATCAGGGCATAGAAGGCCCAGTGCGTGACCTGCGCAGCCAGCCGCTCCCACGCCGCCATGCCGGTCGGCAGGGGAGGGGGGCTATGCGTCAGGCGCCAGCCCAGCCGCAGGATGCTGAGCAACAGCACGGTGATGCCGACCGATTTGTGCAGCTGGAATATCTCGAACTGCGCCAGCCCCTTCAGGAACCCCATGCGCCAGCCGATCGCCAGATTGGCGATGATCAGCAGTGCTATCGTCCAGTGGAGGACGATGGCGACTGTCGAATAACGGCTGCGAACGGGCATGGCGGCTCCTGTGGCTGGCGCGTGCTCGATCAACCGGGGGTTTTCTCGAACGCGGCGGTGATGGTGAGTGTTACCTCATCTCCGATCATCGGTGCAAACCGGCTGACGCCGAAATCCGTCCGCTTGATGACGCCGGTCGCCTTGAAGCCCAGCGTATAGGCCTTCTTCATCGGATTGGTGGCGGCTGCGTTGAACGTGGCGGTCAGCACGGCGGGCTTCGTGACGCCGTGCATCGTGAGGTTGCCCGCGATGGTCGCGGTGTCCTTGCCGGTGCGCGTCACCTTGGTCGAGACGAAGCGGATGGCGGGGAACTTGCCCGCGTCGAACCAGTCGGGGCCGACCAGCTCCTGATCCAGTTTCGCGTTCGTCGTGGACAGGGTGGCGACGGGCAGGCTGACGTCCAGCTTTGCCGCGCCCAGGTTCTTGGGATCGATGGAGAGCGTGCCCGTCGCACCGGGGAAGGTGCCGAAATAATCGTTGATGCCGAAATGGCTGACCGAGAAATCCACCAGCGTATGGCCCGTATCGAGGGCGTAGCTGCCCGCCTGTACGGCCTCCGCGTCCTTATTCGCCTGTGCATGGACGAGGGAGGGCAGGGTGGCGGCGGACAAGACGGCGAGGGCGATCATACGCTTCATGGGATGCTCCTTACGGGGACGGCTATGGGGCGCTGTTCGCATCGGCGGCACGGCCGAGATGCGAGGCGATCACGCTGGTGATGACGAGCTGGCAGAAGTGATAGAGGATGATCGGCGCGATCAGTATGCCGAAGGCCGGATTGCCCGCGAACATCATCGCCCCCATGGGCGCGCCCGTCGCCAGCGACTTCTTGGACGCGCAGAAGGTGCATGCGATCCGGTCCTCCACCGAGAAGCCCAGTGCATTACACAGCATTGTGACAAGCGCATAGACGATGGCGAACAAAGCGATGGAGCCGATGACGATGCCGACCACCAGATCGGCGTTATGCGCGCTCCACACGCCCTTGTGGATGGAATCGCAGAAGCTGTTGTACACGATGCAGACGATCACGCCCCGGTCGGTGAGCTGGATCCAACGCTTGCGGCGCGTGGCCCATGCGGCCAGCCAGTGCCGCGCGATCGCGCCGATGATGATCGGCACCAGCACCAGTCCGACGACCTTGAGCAACACCGCTCCCAGGTCGAGCGGCATGGCGGAACGCGACAGATACCAGGCCATGAGGGCAGGGGTGACGAGCACGCCGATCAGGCTGGACAGGGTCGCGTTGAAGATGGCGGCAGGCACGTTGCCCCGCGCCAAGGACACCATCGCGACCGATGAGGAGACGGTGCTGGGCAGCGCGGCGACGAAGAAGAAGCCTGTCCACGCCTCCTCCGTCAACACCGGGCGGATCAGCGCGTGGAGCGCCAGCACGATCATCGGGAACAGGATGAAGGTCGTCGCCTGCACGATGATATGCAGGCGATAATGGCCCAGCCCCGCCCGCATCCGCGCCGGGTCCAGCGTCAGGCCATAGAGGAAGAACACCGCTCCCACGCCATATTGCGCGATCAGGTCGATATGCAGCGGGCCGCCGGTCGCGCCAAGCGACGGGGCGACGATGGCCGCGATAATGCCCAGCAGGAGCGCGCCGAGAAAACGGTCGAAGGTTATTCCAAACAGGGTCATGCTTTTTCCAGCGCGGTCGCGAGCCGGGCGGCGGCGTCGATCAGTTGTTCGTCGCTGCCGGGTGCGCCGATCAGCGACAGGCCGATGGGGGCACCATGCGGTCCATGGCCCAGCGGAAAAGCAATTTGCGGCCGCCCCGTCAATCCCGCGACACAGAGGAGGTCGATCATCCTCCCGCGCATCGCATCCGCCGCCGCTCCCGAAATGTCGAGCAGCGGGGCCTCGCCGGGTACGATAGGAGCGATCACCATGGCGTCCGGGCCGAGATGCTCCACGAGGCTTTGGGTGTAGCGTTGGCGCAGCGCCGTCGCTTCGATCCTTTGCGCGGCGGTGATCGTGGCGGCGCGCGCGAAACGTCTCGCGACGGCGGGGCTGAGAAGGGGTCGTCGCTGCGCGATCCACTCGCCATGCACCGCCAGCGCCTCCGTCGCCTGCAACGTGGCAAATGCGGCGCTGAGTTGCTCCACCGGCTCGCGGTACAGGTCCACCACGCCGGGCCGTTCGGGCAGGCGGGCGAGGGCCGCCGCGACCATCGCCTGTGTTGCCTCATCGCACAGCGCCAGCATGTCCTGCGCGATCAGCAGGCGCGGGGTGGCAGGCGCGACGGCACCGCCATCCAGCAGGACCGGCGCGACCCGCGCCAGCGTCTCCGCATCCCGTGCGAACCAGCCGCAGGTATCGAAACTCGGCGCCAGCGGCAGCGCGCCGTTCAGGCTGACACGGCCATGGCTGGGGCGCAGTCCCCAGAGGCCGCAGAAACTCGCCGGAACCCGCACCGACCCGCCCGTGTCCGTGCCGAGCGCCAAATCCGCCAGCCCCGCCGCGACCGCGACCGCGGAGCCGGAGGAGGAGCCGCCGGGCAGGCGATCCGGCGCGGCGGGATTGCGGGGCGTGCCGAAATGCGGATTGGCCCCGAACAGCGACCAGGCCAGTTCATCCGTATGCGTCTTGCCGACAAAGGAACATCCCGCGTCCAGCAAGCGCGCCACGGCCTCCGCATGTCCGTCCGCGCAGGGGTGCATCGCCAGCATCAGCGGATGTCCGCCGCCCGTCGGATAGCCCGCGACGTCCATCAGATCCTTGACCGCAAAACGCAGCCCGCTCAGCGGCCCGTCCGGTGCAGCAGCGACCGGCACCGGCGGATAGGGCAGGAAAGCCCCCGTGGGGTCGAGCGGCGCGGCGCTCATACGGCGAGCAGCGACACATGGGCCGCGACGATACGCCATGCGCCGTCGATATGCGCCCACATCTGCGTCTGACGACCCGCCGCGCCACTACCCTGATAGCGGAATTCGATGGCGCAATGGCCATGGTCGGGACCAAAGAGCGTCACCTCGCGGCGGAGATTGTCCCGCGCGGGCGCACCGCCGGGCCGCGCGATGCGAAAGGCGCGGATTTCCCCAATGCCATGCAGGTTCTCGCGCGCGCCAAAGCGTACCGTGCGCCCATCGTCCCAGAACAGGGCGTCGAGCGCCGCGAGATCATTGTCCTGCAGCGCCCGCTCATAGGCGTCGCTGGCGGCGGTGAGCGCCGCCAGACCGTCCGGCTCGTCGATCTGCATCGGACCGGCCTTATACCCGGTCCTTGCTCTCGGCATTCATGAGTTCGCGGCCATCGGGCAATGTCACGGAAATCACGCTGCCCGCCGGACTGCCGTCGCGCATCGGGTGCATCATGACCTTGATCTTGTCGCCGGACTTGACCGTGTTGCTCTTCCACCCCTTGCGCGCGACGATATTGGGGCTGTGCATCTCGCCCGCCCACGCCACGGGCTTTCCGTCCGGTCCGGGCAGCATCATGTGCAGCCACACATGCGGCATCTGCCAGCGGAACGTCGTCACGGTGCCGGTCACGGCCACCGTCTTCTTCATGTCGAACATGGAAAAGCTGTGGTGCGCATCCGCAGTCGTCACCAGCAGGGGCGAGGCGAGCATCGCAAGTCCAAGAGAGAGGGCCTTCATTTCGCGTTCCTTGCTCTGATTTCAGTGCTTCTTGATGTCGACGGCGTTGCCGGAGGCATTGTAGCGATATTCGGGGTCGAGCATCCGCGCCGCCTCGTCATCGACATCCTTGAGCTTCGCCAGATCGGTGGCGGACAATGCGTCGAGGTCGGGTTCGCACACTGCCTCCATGCGCTCGGCAGTGTCGGGCAACCGGTCGAACGTCCACGCCATCGTATAGGGTTCCACGAACACATCCGGGTCGGCGAAGGTCAGCGTATCGACCAGCGTCTTGCCCCCATTGGTCAGCGTGAAACGCTCCGTCACCCGCGTCTTTTCCGTGATCGGCGCGAAATGCGATCCGCCCCGGCCGTTCAGCCCGACCGTATCCACGACCAGCGTCTCGCCCTCCCAATGGCCGACGGAATCGCCGTTCCAGCTGGGATCGACGGGTTCGGCATGGCTGCGGTTGAGGTAGATGCTGCGCGGCTCGTCATTGCCCGGATCATGTTCGGTGATGATCGCGATGCGCCCGAAACCCTGCATGATCATGATCGGCGAGCGCCACTGCATCATGTTGGGGAAACCGGTGGGCAGGCATTTCATGTTGGAGACGTTGCGCACGAAGCCGCCCTTGTCGGCGGCCCGGCGGCGGTCGACCCAGGCCTGCGCCGCGGGCTTCAGCTTCGGCGCAGCGGCGTCCGTCTTGGCATCGCTGGCATCGCCGCCCTCCGTGGACAGGCGAATCTGCCACATGCCGGTGATGTCGGCTTGGGCATGGGCCGCAAGCGGGGCGAGGGAGGCAACGGTGGCGATAAGGCCAGCCATGGCAATGGGATATTTCACAAGATCGCTCCTCTCGCCGCGTTGCAGCGGTCGCGTCGGTGTCTGCCTCTTGTGTCCCGCATCCGGGCTTCCCTGAAAACCGGCGCCGTGCCGAAAAACTTTCAAAACAAATCAGCAAGCGCCCTCGACCAACCAGGATCATGCTGCACTGCGAAAGACTCGGATCAGGCCAGAGAATGCCGGGGCGAGGCGCATCATCGAAAGCGGGGAGTCGCACTTACATGACACGGGGATTGACTCGGTCGGCGTTCAGCCTGGCCCTTACTACCAGCCTCATCGCACTGGCGCATCCCGCGCTGGCGCAGGACACGCCCGCCGCTCCGGCGGAGGCAACGGACACCGGCCTCGACATCGTCGTCACCGCCACCCGCCGCGCCCAGCGGCAGCAGGACGTGCCCATCGCCGTCACCGCCTATTCGGCGGAGGAGCTGGTGAAATCCAGCTACAAGAACCCCACCGACCTGCAATATCTCTCGCCCAGCGTGCAGGTCAGCGCCAGCGGCGGCATCGGCTTCAACGTGCGCGGCGTCGGCACCAACAGCTTCAACGCAGCGACGGAGCAGACCGTCGGCCTCGTCGTGGACGGCGTGGTCTATGGCTTTGTCGATGACATCGGCGGCGACCTCAGCGACGTCTCGCGGGTCGAGGTGCTGCGCGGGCCGCAGGGCACGCAGTTCGGCAAGAACGCTTCGGCGGGCGTGGTCAGCATCTCGACCGAGCGCCCCACCACGGACAGTCTCTACAGCGTCGGCCATGTCGCCTATGGGTCGTACAACGACACCAACGCCAGCTACCGCGTCAACGTGCCGATCGCGGACGGGCTGTCGGGCATGCTCGTCGGCTCCTACCAGAACCGCGACGGCTGGGCGTGGAACCCGGTCAAGGGCAAGAATGAGGGCGACAGCAGCCAGTTCGGCATCAAGGGCAAGCTGCGCTTTGCGAAAACCGACGATTTCGAAGCCTATATCAGCGTCGATTACCGCCGGTCGAAGATCACGCCCAACTTCCTGTCCACCTATCGCGCGCTGGGCATTGGCGCGGGCGCAGTGCCGCCGGGCTTCGGCATCCTCAACTATGGCATCGTCGCCGGGCCGGAGAATACGCAGACCGGCATTTCCAGCGAAAGTTTCCGCACCACCCGCACAGGCGGCGGCTCCATCGAGCTGGATTACAAGCTGGGCGGATACACGCTGACCTCCCTCACCGCCTATCGCCTGCTGGTGAAGGATGCCTATACCACGCTCGGCGGCACGCCCATCGTCTATGCAGAGGGGCCATCGCACACGCGCAGCAACCAGTTCTCCCAGGAACTGCGCCTGACCTCGCCCGGCGGCCAGCTGGTCGATTTCGTCGCCGGCCTCTATTATTACCGTCGCCACAGCAAGGATGAGAGCCTGCTGTCCGGGCCGTTCGGCGGGCTGGCCGAACTGCTCCACGGGCCGGGCGCCCGCATCTCGTTCAGCGGCGGGCGGGACAACACCGTCTATACCGTGGACAGCGCCGCCGCCTATATCGATGGCGCGGTCAACCTGACCGACAAGCTTCACATCATCCTCGGCGGTCGCTTCACCCACGACAGTTCAAAGGCCACGCTGTTCACCGAGCCGGTGGCGAACGTTTATGCCATTGGCGGCACGATCAACGGGCCGGGCCAGTCGAGCGTGAAGAACGACGACTTCTCGTGGCGGGCAGGCGTCAAATATGACGTCAGCAGCGACATCATGGCCTATTTCACGGCGGCACGCGGCTATAAGGGGCCGCTCGCCATCGCCGTGGCAGGCTCCACCGCGCGCGTCGTAAACCCGGAGACGGTGAACTCGCTGGAGGCGGGCATCAAGACGGCATGGTTCGACAAGAAGATGCTGCTCAACCTCACGCTGTTCCGGGAAAAGTTCAAGAATTTCCAGACCAGCGTGCTCGACACCTCCCTCGTCCCGCCGGGCTTCGTGCTCGGCAATGCGGGCGGCCTGAAGAGTCAGGGCGTCGAGGTGGAAATGTCGGTCAAACCCGTGCACGCCCTGACCCTGACGGCGAACGGCACCTATCAGGATGCCAAGTTCACCGATTTCAAGGCAAGCTGCTATTCGGCGGCGGAACCCATCGGCCTGCCAGTGACGACCGATCCCAATGCGACCGGGGCCTGCTACACCATCCCCGGCACCTCCACGAGCTACATACAGGCGGCGGGCAGGCCGATCCCCAATGCGAGCAAGTGGAACGTGACGGTCGCGGCCAGCTATACGCAGCCGGTCGGCGGCGGTCTGGCGGTCGATGCGACGGCCAACTACCTCTACCGTAGCGACTTCTACACCAATGGCGCTGACCCGAACACCAAGGTAGACGGCTATGGCATCGCCAATGTGAACGTCGGTCTGGGTGCAGAGGACGGTAGTTGGCGCGTCGCGGCCTTTGCGCGCAACCTGTTCGACAAATATTATATCTCGGCCATCGAGACGGGTATTTTCGACACCGGCGGTCTGGTGAACGTCATCAACCCGGAAGCGCGGCGGACCATCGGCGTGATGCTCGACACGCGGTTCTGACGGCGGGTTGAGATTGGGAGGAAGGCCTGCGTGGGAGCGCGGGCCTTTTTCCCTTTTTGGGAGCGGGCGGCGGGTTTGCGCCAATTCCGGCCGTTCGAATGCGATTTTCTTATGCTTGGAAGCGGACGTTCGCAAACGCCAAGCCGACAAATAACATCCCCTTCAGGAGAATTCATCAAGAGACCATTCCGACCGCCAACGAATGACAGGCCTTTCTCCTTCAAATGTGATCGGGAGCCAGATGTAGCGCGCAGCGGACGTGCCCAGCTTATACATGTCGGCTGCTAGAACCCCCTTGATTTCATCAGGAGTGAGTGGCTGCCGTTTCGGCAAGCTCAATTTTGCGAAGCCGCGACGCGCACTCTCGAACATCGCGGGAGACAGCCCGGCAGTCCATCGATCAGCCAGGGCGATGTAGAGGTCTCGCTTATGCGGATGTTTAAACACAGACGCGATCTGTGAATCGAACGAGGTGCGCGACTCATCCTGCGGATGGAGGTCGCCGAGAACCTGCCAGGGTCCATGATAGGTTTTGGCTACAGCGACCTCGGACGGATTTGGAAAATATCCGCTCATCCCAGACGTCACCAAATAATGATTCTCGCCCCTTGTGAAAAATGCAGGTGCCTCTCGCGTGGCAGGAGGACCGGCCGTCGGAAAATGTTTCGAAAAAGGGCCAGCAAAATCAGTCAGATCGGGAGTGAGATCAGCACATACGATATCGGTGTTGGGGTGCTGGAAATACATATAGCCTTTCCGGCTTCTGGGATCGACGACGACATCGAAATCCCCAGCGTCTAAATCTAGAGGACGGATGGCCGTTTTTACAATGCGCCATGGCCCCTTGATAGTATCCGCCACCAAAACCGTTCGCGTCTGATGTGTCACTGGTCGGTTCATCACCTTGATCCAGCATATATACCGTCTGGCATTACTATCATAGATAATGTGCGGGCGATCCAGAAGCGCCTTATAAGGACTCAGAGGCGAAAATTGGTCATCAATGTCGGGCTTGATGATCAGTCCGAGATCGTCCCAATTGTAAAGATCGCGTGACGTATAGGCTCGTACGCCCCAGGTCCAGATGCCGTTGCTGCCGTCGGTAAATTCCTTGTTCTCGCCGTACCAATAGAATGTACCATCGACCTCAATGATCGACCCGCCATGCGCCTGAATGGGCTTGCCAGCGGTGTCGAGCCAGAGCTCGCCCGGTCGAAAAGACCGATAACGCTTCGAGCTACGACCGGAAGATTGAGCGATTGCAGAAGGACTAGACAGTGCCAGATTTCCAACGCCCGCTGCCAGGCTGGCCAACACCCCCCTACGGTTCAAATTTCTGTCAGTAGACGCCATTCTTGAACTCTCATCTGCCAATCCTTTTCGATATATTCATACAAATCGAAGGACAAGTCTGTTGACTGGCGGAAGTTTAATCTGTGAAGTCAATGGCGGGCATGACGGGATATCGCTGGCACAGCACCTGGAGGGGAATTATCCGTCTGGGTGACTTGTATGGGTCGCGACGCGATGCCATACAAACCACAGCTATCCCCGCTCCGAACCGGAAATTCGCCTGCCGGCCAAAAACAGTCGCCAACGCATGCAACCGCAATCCCTGCCTCCTCATCCGGGCGCGGCCTTCGCGATGCTCGACCTGTTCAAGACACCGGAACACCCAGACGCATTAGCACCGCGCATCCCTTGTCGATGCCCCAGAAACTTTCGCAATGGGGCTGGGGCAGGGTTTCCAAATAGCCCAGGCGCAGGATCGCGGCCAGCATGGCGAACACGCCGAACGCCAGATAGCAGTTTTTACGGGTCATCCCTTTTCTCCCGCCAGCAGACCAATCATGGCTGACAGTATGCAGGACGGGATCGCGGCAGGGGTCGGCTATCTCGATTGATCGACTAAATAGCCAATGCGTCGGCGTGGGTTCACCTCACCACCATCGTCTCCACAAATCGCTCCATGGCGACCAGTGCAGCCTCCACATCCTCCACCGTCACGCTTTCGGACGGATGGTGGCTGATCCCTCCCTTGCAGCGCAGGAACAGCATCACCGTGGGGGTGATCCGCGCCATGATCATCGCGTCATGCCCCGCGCCCGACACCATCTGCCGTCCCGGCGATCCGGCGTGGCGGACGGCGTCGGTCAGATGCTCCACCAGCCGGGGATCGCAGGGCGTCGCCTCCAGATCCTGCACCAGCATGTGCGTGAGGCCAAGCTTACGCCGCGCCACGATCTCGTCGATGGCGGCCAATATGGCATTGGCCGCGGCATAGCGCAGCCCTTCGTCCCCCGACCGTATGTCGAGCGAGAAACTGGCGCTGCCCGGCACCACGTTTACCGCGCCAGGCAGGGCGTTGAGGCGTCCCACCGTGGCGACGAGGCGGTCGCCATGGCTCGCAGCGATGCGCTCCACCGCGAGCACAGCCTCCGCCGCCGCCGCCAGCGCATCCTTGCGCAGCCGCATCGACGTGGTGCCCGCATGGCCCGCCCGGCCTGTAATGGTGATCTGATAGCGCAGCTGCCCCGCAATGCCGGTGACGACGCCCAGCGCCTCGTCCGCGGCCTCCAGCGCCGGTCCCTGCTCGATATGCGCTTCGAGGAAGCAGAGGAAGTCCCGCGCGTCACGCGCAGCCTTGCCCATCGCCTCGATGTTCAGCGTCATGCCGTCCAGCGGGGGAAAGGCCGTCATCGCCTGCGCCAGACTGATCCCCTGCGCGTCCTGCACCATGGAGGCGCGCGGATCGGCTTCCCCTGCGACGGCGCGGCTACACAACATGGAGGTGTGGAAGCGCGAGCCCTCCTCGTCGCCAAAGGCAATGACCTCTATGGCGAAGGGGAGGCGGCGCTTTTCCGCGTACAGGCCCGCAACCAGCTCGATCCCCAGCATCACGCCCAGCGGCCCGTCATAGCGGCCTGCGTCATTGACACTGTCGATATGCGATCCGATCAGCACCGCGGCGGCATTGGGCGTCTGCCCCTCGTACCGGCCGACCAGATTGCCCGCGGGGTCGAGGCGCACGCGCATCCCCGCCTCCCGCATCCACATCGCCAGCATGTCGAGCGAGGCGCGATGGCCCGCCCCCAGAAAGGGCCGGAACAGGCAGTCGGGATCGTCGCTGAACGGAACGGTGCCCAGCAGGTCGCATCGTTCCACGACACGGCCCCCGCGCAGGGTCAAAGAGGCTCTCCCCTCGCTGATAGCCAGCGAAGGCGGGATATTTCTGTCCATACTATCTTCCCGGTCGGCGGCTCTATGGCCGCGAAACTCCGTTAGCCGGCGGCGTCAGGGCCGCCGGAACCCGTCATTCCTTGTCTTTGAGCACCGTGCCGTTGGGCAGGGTCGTCGCCACTGCCAGCGCGTACATCTTGCCGTTCTTCATCGGGTGGACGGTGAAGGGGAGCTTGTCGCCGACCTTGATCGACGTGGGCGTCCAGCCGCGCCGACCGATGATGTTCGGGCTGGAGCATTCGATGGTCCAGTCCTGCGGCCCCGACTTGGTCTGGGCCACGAACTCGATCATTACATGCGGGTTGCGCCAGGTGTAGGATTTCACCGTCCCGACCAGCTTCGTATAAACGCTGTTGTCGTACATGTTGAACGCATGGTGCGCGTCGCCCGACGCACTCATCGCGGCAGCCGCCAGAGCGCCCGCAAGCCAGATCTTCTTCATCTTCAAACCCCGATTCCGATTGCGTATCCCGAAGGGCGTTGATCGCCGTTCCATGTCAGTTCCCACCCTTTGCGGCGTCCTGATCGCCTTCAAAGCGTTCGTTCCAGCCCTTGCCGCCGATCTCGCACGCATATTCCCACAGCTCCGCATCTTCGGGCTGACGGGTGTAATGGCGGACCAGTGTGAAGGGCCTGGTCAGATATTTCGCGTCCTCCATGGTCAGCTCGTCGATCAGCGTATTGCCGTCCGGGCTGAGGCTGAAGCGCTCGGTGAGCGTGGTGGTCGATGCGCGGACCGACCCGCCAAAGCCGAGCGGGAAACTCTTGTCGTTGAAGTTGTTCGTCTTGACGACCAGCGTGTCACCCTCCCACCGGCCCATGGAATAGCCGTTCCACATCGGCTCCAGCCCCTCCGTCGGTTTGGTGCGGTTGAGGTAGATGGAGCGGGCAAGGGGGCTCGCCTCGGACACGATCGTCACGCGGCCCGGCGATTCCAGCATCTCGAAGGCGAACTCGCCCAGCATGATCCCCGGCATCCCCTGCGGCAGGCATTTCAGCCCCTCGTCGGAGATGACCTTGCCCCCCTCGACCTCGTCCTTCTTCTGCTTTTGCAGGGCGAGTGCTTCGGGCGTGTAGGGCGGGGTTTCGCGCTTGTCGAAATCCTCCTGCGTCATCACCCACAGCCCGGTCAGGCCGGAGATGGTGATGTTGCGCTCTTTCGGCAGGGCGTGCGCAGGCGACGACGCCATGCCGAGGCACAGCGCGGAGAGAGCCGCACCCATCAGCGCGCGGGTCATGCGGGAGCAGCGTGTCGTCATCATGCCTGCCATTGCCAGTTCCATATCCTTGTTCAACCCGGTCATGGTTTTGCCAGTCCGTTTTCGGTGGGGTTATATTGGAGATCGGGGTCGAGCATCCGCGCGGCCTCCGCATCGACATCCTTGATCGCTTTCAGGTCGACCGCCGCCAGCGCGTCCAGATCGACCTCGCACACCGCCTCCATCCGTTCGGTGTCGTCGGGCATCCGGTCATAATGGACGGTGACGCTATAGGGTGCGGCGTAGTTGACGGGATCGGTGACGGTGAAGGTGACGCTCAGCACCTTGCCGCCATCCTCGACCCGCATCCGCTCGGTGAAATGCGCGCTCTCGCTGGTTTCCGGCATGGGACGGCCCAGATTCCACAGACCCCGCGCCCGCCCGTTGAGGCCGACCGTATCGACCACCAGCGTATCGCCCTCCCAATGGCCGACGCTATGCCCGTTCCAGCTCGGATCGACCGGATCGGGCTGCGCCTTGCCCAGATAGATGGTGCGCGGCTCCACGGAGCTTTCCGCGGTGATGTCGATCCGTCCGAAGCCCGCCATGATCTGCATCGGCGTGCGATAGAGCATGATGCCCGGAAAGCCGACCGGCAGGCACTTCATGTTCGACACCCCGCGCACATGGCCCGCCAGCATCGCAGCCTCATGCCGTTTCAGGCTGGCGTCGGCGGCAGGGGTGAGGGACGGGGCAGGGGCGCTGTGGCCGTCGCCCCATTCGGAATAGCGGAAGTTCCACATGCCGGTGATGTCCGGCGTCGCGGCCTGCGCCATGCCCGGCACGGCGGCGATGACAAATCCCAGAAAGGCCGCAGTGGCAAGGCGCATGATGACGTCCGTCAATTGGTGTCGCCGGACTCCGACGGGGTCTGGCGCAGCTGAAATCTCTGGACATAATCTATGGAAGTGGCGGGTTATGTTGCAACGCGGTATCGCGTTCAGGACTTTCAAAACTATTCAGCAAGTGGCGGAGCGGGAAAACAGGCAAGTTCGCATCCGATCCCACGACTCAAAGGAATTTCCATGCTGGAGGCACTGAGCAGGGCGATCGCTGATACGTCGGCCAGCGCCTATATCGCAGATAATCTCTGGATCACCCCCGCGGTGCAGAGCGTGCACATCCTCGCCATCGCCGCCCTGTCGGGCAGCGTCCTGATGATCTGTTTGCGCCTGATGGGGCGGACGGCGGACATAGCGCTCAGCGTGGTCGACCGGCGGTTCTCGCCCTGGATATGGTGGCCTGCGCTGTTCCTGCTGCTCAGCGGGATCGTGCTGGTCGTGGGCGAGCCGGATCGCGAGCTGATGAACATCCTCTTTCGGCTCAAGATGCTGCTGGTGATCGTGCTCCTCGCGCTGGTCGCCCTGTTCCAGCGCCGCCTGCGCGGCAATCCCGACGCATGGCGGGGCGTGAGCGGCGGGCTGCTGGGGCTGGGCATGGCGCTGCTGTGGGTCGCCATCGTCTCGGCGGGCCGCTGGATCGCCTATATCTGACCCCATATCTGACAAGCCCCCTATCTCACGAGGAAGTCCGATGTACGACGCATTGCTCCCCATCATGCAGGGTCTGGAGGCCACCAGCGTGGCGACCGCCGTGCGTGAATCCGCCTGGCTGTTCCCGGTGATCGAAACCCTGCATGTCATGGCCATCGTGCTGGTGGTCGGCACGATCTGGATCGTGGACCTGCGCATCATGGGCCTGGCCTCTGCGACGTCCAGCATCGGGCGGATATTGACCAGCACCCTGCCCGCGACATGGGGCAGCTTCGGCGTGGCGCTCGCCACCGGCGTGCTGATGTTCATCTCCTCGGCGGTGATCTACGCCGACAATCTGGCGTTCCAGCTCAAGATGCTGCTGCTACTGTTCGCGGGCACCAACATGCTACTGTTCCACTGGTACACGCGCAAGGGACTGCACCAATGGGACAGCGTGCAGACACCGCCATCCTATATGCGGATCGCGGGGGGCGCGTCCTTTGTGTTCTGGACCGGAGTTGTGGTTGCGGGGCGGTGGATCGGGTTCTGATCGGGCGCAGATGGTGAGGGTGGAGGCCCGCTCGGAATGTCCGGGCGGGTTTTTTTGGTGTTTGTGGGTGGGTTGGGGACATCTAAAAGTCGTCACCCCAGCGAAGGCTGGGGTCTCAGGCGATGGCGCGCTACCGACAGAGATGCCAGCTTTCGCTGGCATGACGATAGGGGTGGTTTGCGGACTGGCTGCTTTTGGGCAAAGGGCAGTGATTAGGCGACGATCCTATCTTTGACCATCGTTGCAATTCGGCCCGCGAGGGGTAGGTGGCCTCCTTTCAGCGTCTTGAAAGTGTCGGCCTTCAATCTGCCATCCCACTCCCATCTTTCGCTTTCAGGATTCCAGTGTGGCAAAGATTGGTCATCAGCGGATCGCCCTTCGGCGACCGAACAACCCTAACTGCACGGCGACCCCCGCCCAATAGGCAAGGATCAACACGAACAGCATCTTCCGGTAATCGGGTTGAAGCAAGCCTGTTGCCTCGATCAACATCAAAGCCATGCCAAGCCAGACTGCGGCAAAGGCAATCCAGAGATGAGTAATGCTAAACAAGGCGTCGAGAAGGCGTTTCATACTCGCTGCTTAGCATGGAATTCAATGTCGGCTATCGAGAGCTTTACGATACTGGGTGAATGACCAAAAATGGTCGTTACCTGCCGTCACCCCAGCGAAGGCTGGGGTCTCCCTCGACGGGGCGCCACCCAGAGTAGCCAGATCCCAGCATCCGCTGGGATGACGATCAAGCCATGCCCACTTCCGTCACCCCACCACCATAAAAAAGGCCCCGGCAAACGCCGAGGCCTCCGCAAACACATCTGACGCCAACCCTCAGATCTTGAAATCCAGCGTCATGCCAACCGTCCGCACCGCCTCGATATTCAGCACATTGGTGTAGCCGCCGGTATCATAGCTGTTCGCCTGAATGGCGGAGGTGAAGGACTTGTCGAACAGGTTGCGCGCGAACACGCCCAGCCGCCACTTGCCATCCGGTGCGCCGACGCCCGCGTTCAGCGCCAGCGTGCCATAGCCCGGATTTTCGGTGTTCGGATCATAGCCGCTGGTGCGGAAGCTGCTGCGCCAGACCCAGGTCGTGCTGAGGTCGACGGTGTAATTCTCCGTAATGTCTTTCTTGTAATCCGCCGCCAGCTTGTACGACCATTTGCTGGCGTTGTTGAGCGGGCTGCCCGCCGCCTGCGTGAAGCTCGCCGTGCTGCCGGGAATGCGATAGCAGCCGCCGATGCCGTCCGGGTTGGTCGTGCTCTGCATCGGGATCGGCGCGGCGGTGGAGTAGCAGGCCGCGCGGAAATCCGTGAACTTCGCGTCGAGATAGGTCACCCCGCCGGAGAAGTGCAGGCCCGCGACCGGCGCCGCCTGCAGTTCCAGCTCCACGCCCCGCGTCCGCTCGCCACCCGCATTGCCCAGCACGAAGCCCACCGGGAAGATGGTGGTGTTGAGCACCGTGGTCTGGAAGTCCTTGAACTTCTGGTGGAACAGAGTGAGGTTGAACTGCAGCTTGCGGTCGAACCAGCTCGATTTGAAGCCGACTTCGTAGGAGCGGACATATTCCGGCTTCACCTGCCCGATGGTCGCCTGCGACGTGTCGGCCACCGGCCCCTTGTACCCGCGCGCCATGGTCGCATAGATCATCACGTCCGGGTTGAACGTATATTGCGCGCCGAAGCGCCACGAGACGGCATCATTGGTGAAACGCGCCGCGTCGCTTTTCTTGACCACCGTATTGGGCGTCGGGAAGATGCCGGGCAGCACCGCGGTCGCAGACGTCGCCTGCACCTTGTCATAGGTATAGCGCACGCCGCCAAGCAGCTTGAAATGATCGCCAAAGGCATAGGCGCCGTCGAGGAAGGCGGCATAGCTGGTGTTGTTGTTGGTCGTATCGACCCGGCCGCCATTGGTGGCGACCAGCGCGCCCGGACCATAGAAAGCCTCGGCATAGCCGAACAGCTTGCCCACGCCCAGCGAGCCGCCATGGGTTGCGCGGTTATAATAATAGAGACCCGCGATATAGGTCAGCGGCTTGTCGCCCGGCGAGGTCAGGCGGAACTCCTGGCTGAACTGGTTCCCGATATAGGTCTGCGTGCTGTACAGCGCCGCCTCCACGCCCGAACCGAACGGGCTGTGGAAGATGCGGTCCATGCGCCGGAACGCGGTGAGCGAGGTCAGGGTGAACGCGCCGAGTTGGTAATCGACCTGGCCGGAGACGCCGCCCGTCTTGGTGATCCGATCGCCCGGCTGGGACTCGCCGATGGTGACATTGTCGGCGCTGGGCGTGATGCCCGCCTGAATATTGCCGAGGCCCGGCACCGCATAGCGCACCCCGCCCTGCGTATAGCCGAGGCCCGCATTGCGATAGGACTGGATGAAATTGGGCTGGCGGTTCTCGTCGCGATAATCGCCCACGACCGTGACGGTCATGTCGGACAGAGGCTCCCACAGCAGCTTGATGCGGCCGCCCCATTGGGTCACGTCGCCCTGCTTGTCCTGCCGCACGACATTGGGGAACACGCCGCTGCGGTTCTGGTAGAACATACTGACCCGCGTCGCCAGATTATCGGCGAGGGGGACGTTGACCTTCACGCTGTTGTTGCTGTCGTTGTGCTCGCCGAAGCTGGCATGGGCGGCGAGGCTGAAGGCGTCGAATTTCGGCGCGCGCGTGGTGATGGAGACGACGCCGGCGGAGGCGTTCTTGCCGAACTGCGTGCCCTGCGGGCCGCGCAGCACCTCGATCCGCTCCGCATCGGTCAGGTCGCCGCCGATGTCGTCGACAAAGCCGATGACCACGCCGTCGATGACCATGCCGACCGATTGCTCCGTCCCGGCATTCTGGCTGTTGATGCCCGCGCCGCGCAGATAGATGCCGTTGCCACCCACGGTGCTGAGCTGGACGCTGGGCGACAGGAATTGCAGGTCGCCGGGGCCGCGCAGGCCGGTCCTCTCGAAATCCTCGCCCGAAACGGCGGTGACGGCCAGGGGCACGCTTTGCAGGCGTTCGACGCGGCGGCTGGCGGTGACGGTGATTTCGGCGACGCCAGTGTCGTCGGTGTCCGCCGCGGCGGTGGCGCCTGGCGCCGCATCGGCAGCCAGAGCGGCAGTGCCTCCAGACAGGATACTCAAGGCGAGAAGGCTCGCCGCAGACAGCAAGCGCCCCTGATTACGCATTCGCATGATTTGACCCCCGATGGTGATATTTATCGATGGGTCGAGACTGGCTGATTCTGTTCCGAATTTGAATGGCCTCTTTTGATAGATTATCTTGAAACTATTTTCCTTATAAATCTAATCTCCTAAATTTTATTTATCTTATACCGAATTTCCTCAGAACAGATCGAAATGACTTCGATATTTTCTGTTTCATTGAATGTCTTTTCGAAAAATTTTGAATGCGTTACTCAGAACGAGGAGAAGAAGGCGTGACATCGAAAAGCCTGTTGGCGCTATTGGCGCTCCTGCCCGCAACCATGGCGACCGCGCAGACCCCGCCGCCGCCCGCCGCGCCGGGACCAACCATGGTCGTCGCGGTGAAAGCCGCCAAGATCGCGGTCCAGACCTGCAAGGCCAATGGCTATACCGTGGCCGTGAGTGTCGTGGATTCCGCGGGCGTGTTGAAGGCACTGGTCGCCGGGGACGGCGCGCGGGCGATGGCGGTCGGCTCCAGCCAGCGCAAGGCAGTGACGGCGATAGCCTATGGCAGCAGCAGCGCGGATGTGGAGGCGAAGGCCAAGGCCGATCCCGCTTTTGCGGCCAAGGTCGCCGCCGAACCGACCCAGTTCGCCCGTGCTGGCGCGCAATTGTTCGTCAAGGACGGCGCGACACTGGGCGCCATCGGTGTGGGCGGTGCGCCGGGCGGTGAGAAGGACGATGCCTGCGCGCTCGCCGCGATCAAGGCGGTGTCCGCGCAGCTCTGATCCTGTCATGCCGGTGGCGCGCGCAAACCGTGTCACCGGTATCCTTCTAATCCGTGCCCCTCAGGAAAAGACAGGCATCGGAGCCTCGCAATCCACGGGAATCTGCGCGATGGACTGGATCGGCAGGCCCGGCTGCTCGATCAGCGAGGGCTGGCGCATCATATGGTCGATGAACGCCTTGACCTTCGCCGACATGAGCTGGCGGTGCGGATAGAGCATGACCAGCTTGACCGCTTCGGGTCGATTGTCGTCCAGCACCGTTTCCAGCGCGCCGGTGCGCAGATGCTCGGCCACTTCCCAATAGGGCTTCATCGCGACGCCCGCGCCATGCAGCGCCCATTGGGTCAGCACGTCGCCGTCATCGGCGTCGAAATCGCCGGTGATGGGCAGGGTCAGCATGCCGTTGTCGCTTTGCAGCCGCCAGCGCGTCTGCGCGCTGCCGGGGAAGCGCAGGACCAGGCAATTGTGGTTGATCAGGTCGGCGGGATCCTGCGGCCGTCCCTTGCGCCGCAGATATTCGGGCGAGGCGCATAATACGCGCGGGCAGTCACCCAGATTGCGCACGATGAAACTGCTGTCCGCCGGGTTCGCCATGCGGATCGCGACATCGACCGCCTCGTTCAGCAGGTCGATGACATGGTCGGACAGGCGCAGGCTGATCTGGATTTTGGGATAGCGTTTGCGGAAATCCGCGACCAGCGGCGCCAGGATGCGGCGACCGAAACCCAGCGGCGCGGTGATGCGCAGCGCGCCGACGGGCGTGCCGCCCACCGATGCCACGCTGCTTTCCGCGCGCTCGATGGCGCTCAGTACCTCCAGCGCATGTTCGTAGAAGACCTGACCTTCCTCGGTCGGTTGCAGGTTGCGCGTGGTGCGATTGAGCAGCCGGGCGCCGATGCGGTTTTCCAGTTGCAGGATGCGATGACTGGCCGCAGCCGGCGACAGGTGCAGGCTGCGGGCCGCCGCCGAAATATTCTTGAATTGAACCGCGCGAACGAAAATCTTGAGTTCGTTGGTCATGATGAGCAGCCCTCGTTATGCCAATGCCTGAGGCGCCTCTCCTGATCGCATTCCCATAAGTTGCTTGAAATATTGCAGTGCGGTGACGATCCGCGCAAGCGCGCAATTTCGGGACGCTACCCATATTTTATCGTCAAAAAATCATTGTTTTATAATGCTTAAATTCGACATGCTCAAAATTTGAGCAGACGAAAAACGGGCCTGCTCAAAGCGTGTGCAGCAAAAATTGCGCAACACAGCGACTTTCACTTTCAAGGGAAACGAGAAAATGGGCCGATCGGGCGAGTCCTTGAAACCCTGTCTGCCCATCATCTTCCCAACTGCGTTGAAATAGCTGTTAGCAGGGGAGGGATAGCCTGCCGCCGTGCACGCTCTAAGCTGCCGTCAAGCAGGAGGGTCCGCATGCACATCGACACAGAGATTAAAGCCGCCTCCATGGCCCCACCCGGCGGCGACACGGTGGACAGCCGCCTGCCGCTGCCGCGCCTCGGCGTATTGGGGTTGCAGCATGTGCTGGTGATGTATGCGGGATCAGTCGCGGTGCCGCTGATCGTCGGCCATGCGCTACAGTTGACGGCGCAGCAGATCGGGATGCTGATCAGCGCGGACCTGTTCGCCTGCGCGCTCGCGACATTGATCCAGACGCTCGGCCTGCCGGGGATCGGCATAAAGCTGCCCGTGATGATGGGCGTGACCTTTGCGTCGGTGAACCCGATGCTGGCCATTGTAATGGCCGCGACCGACGCAGGCCAGCCGCCCGCCACCGCGCTGGGCACCATCTATGGCGCGGTGATCGTGGCGGGACTGTTCGGACTGGTCGCAGCCCCGTTGATCGGTCGGATCGCGCGCTATTTCCCGTCGATCGTCACCGGCTCCATCATCCTCGTCATCGGCATTTCGCTGATGCGCGTCGGCATTGAATGGGCAGCGGGCGGGCGCCCCGGATCGCCGGAATATGGCGCTCCGATCAACCTGCTGATCGCGCTGGTCGTGCTGACCATCATCATGACAATCCTGCGCTTTGGACGAGGACTGCTGCGCAGCGCCGCCGTCCTGCTCGGCGTGGCGGCGGGCGGCCTGATCGCGGCGCTGGCAGGGCATACGGATTTCTCCGCCGTGGGCGCGGCGTCCTGGGTCGGCTTCACCCCGCCGCTGGCCTTTGGCATGCCGCGCTTCGAACTGGGCGCGAGCGTCAGCATGTGCCTCGTCATGATCATCGTCATGATCGAATCGCTCGGCATGTTCTTCGCCGTGTCGGAGATGGTCGGACGCCCCGCGACGCAAGCGATGCTGACGCGCGGGCTGCGCGCCGATGCGCTGGGCACGCTGCTGGGCGGCGTCTTCAATACCTTTCCCTATACCTCCTTCTCGCAGAATGTCGGGCTGATCGCGATGACGAGCGTGCGGTCCCGCTTCGTCTGCGCAGCGGGCGGGATCATCATGATGGTGCTGGCGCTCTCCCCGAAGCTGGCCGTGACCATCGCGTCGGTGCCGTCCTTCGTGCTGGGCGGCGCGGGCCTCGTCATGTTCGGGATGATCGCCGCCACCGGCATCCGCATCCTGACCGCCGTGGATTTCACGACCAACAGCCACAACCTCACCATCGTCGCGGTTTCGACCAGCGTCGGCATGATCCCGCTGGTGGCGGATGGCTTTTTCCAGCACGCTCCGGCGATGCTGCAGCCGCTGCTGCACTCCGGCATATTGCTGACCACCGTCAGCGCGGTGTGCCTCAACCTGTTCTTCAATGGCGCGCGAGGCGGAAGCAACCTGACGCACTAGGTTGTATTGGCATTCAGTTCAGGCTGAGCCGAAAATGGTGGTTTCCCGTGACCCGGCGCGCAGCGTACTTTCGGTACGTGAGCACCGGAAGCACGGGAAACCGCGATTTGCAGGCCAGCATGGGCTGAATGACGATACAACCTAAGTCCATTCCCCGCGACACAGCAGGTTCCACGCGCTAAAGCCCGTGCTCATTTTCAGGAAAGAGCCACGATGCTTCCGGCGCGCACCTACAGCATATCGATCGATCGCAACTGGCGGGAGTTGTACGAGGCGATCTGGCGGCCCGAAGTTTTTCCGAAATGGGCGTCCGGGCTGACAGAATCCGACCTGCGCCGGGGTGGCACGGGGTGGATCGCCGATGGGCCGGACGGTCCGATCACTGTCCACTTCACGCCGCATAATGAGCATGGGGTGATGGATCATGCCGTCGAGACGGGCGACGGCCAGCGCATCCATATCCCCTTGCGCGTCATCCAGAATGGCGACGGCGCGGAGGTCATGATCACCCTGTTCCGTCAGCCCGATATGACCGACGAGACCTTTGCGCGCGACGCCAAGTGGATTGCCCGCGATCTGCGCGCGTTGCGGGATTACGCCAAGGTTCAGGGAGGACAGCGATGAGCGCGCACGGCGACGTTCGGAACAATGAGGGCGAGAGCCGCTACGAACTTGCGCTGGAGGATGGCCTGGCGTTCGCGACCTATGATCGCCGCGAAGGCGCGCTGGTTTTCACCCACACCATCGTCCCACCGGAGATGGAGGGGAAAGGGGTCGGAAGCCGGTTGATACAGGGCGCACTCGCGGATGTTCGCCGGCAGGGCCTCAGGATAGTGCCACTCTGCTCCTTCGTCGCCGCCTATGTCGAGCGGCATCCCGAAGATCAGGACCTACTGGCAAGCGAAGCGCCGGGGTAACGCGCCCTGCGTTCCCCGTTTCCCCCTATTCTGCGTCCGTTCAGTTGGCGGACTGGCTCTGCCGATCGAGATAATTGGCAAGCTCCGCGAGATCTTCGGGCCACAGATGCGTGCGCTCTGTATCCCAACCCTCGATCCTGACCGGAGCGGACAGAGTCACGCCGACAATAGCCTCGTCACCCCGGCTTTCCATGTTCTTCCAACGGAGCAGGACATCCAACAATGTCCCGCTCGTATCTTCGTCACATACCCCGATTTGCGTCCACGACCCGGAGAGTTCCATTTAGCGCCCCCGCTTTGTTATATCTTGATAGCATGTCGCTTTATTGATCGTGATGCAATAGGCTGCGTGAATAGTTCGCTTCCCCATAATTTTCACAGTAGGGCGAAACGCGGATCGCAAGATCGGAGCAACAGCAGGACAAATATGTGACGGGCGTTATTCTACTCATCGAAGACAATGCGTCTCACAGGAAGGTCTATTCGGCCCTGCTTCGCGCCCATGGCTACGATCCGCTGGAAATCGCCGACGAGCGCACGGCCATTGGCATCGCGAGCGAGGCCGGGGCGAAAGCCATCATCGTGGACATATTGTTGCCCCATATCGACGGGCGACAGATATCGAACTGCTGCGTGAAAATGACGCCACGCGCGCCACCCCGATTCTGGCCGTATCAGCGGCGGCCGATGATGACATGGCCACGACCTGCCTTGCCGCCGGCGCGAATCGCTTTCGCGGGAAACCGATTCCGCTGAGCCTGCTGGCGGCGGACGTTGCCGCACTAGCTGCTACGCACTAGCCGGGGGACCATCGCGGAGGATCGGCCAACCCTGTGCACAAGCCTGTGGATAAGTCGTGCAATCCCCGAAATCGCCTTCGTGTTATCGCAATTGGATAGCCGTGTTATCAACTCAACTGGATCGTGTTAACGGTCGCTGCCCATCGTGCGATCAGATTCGATGGACGCCCCCAAATTGTTGATTTAAATACATTTAATTCACGGCAAAAATTCCGTAACCTTATAATCCGAGAATAAAATCCATAACCGCCGCTACGCGGGATTC
This sequence comes from Sphingobium sp., assembly GCA_036383715.1. Classification (GTDB taxonomy): domain Bacteria; phylum Pseudomonadota; class Alphaproteobacteria; order Sphingomonadales; family Sphingomonadaceae; genus Sphingobium. Next base: position 34,575 of record DASVNT010000135.1, read on the forward strand.
TGTATTTTTGGATTGGGATTTTGGGTGACAGCGGATTGATCGTCCGGGGTTATCTTCCGGACGCTCGTTGTAGAACGAAGTTGGGGTTCCAACACCAAGGGCATGCAGCGATTGCGGTTTAGCCGGTCAAAAACTTCCGGTTTGACTTTCAGCCTTCAAAAAGACCATTAAACGCTAACCAGCCGTCATCTCCATGATTCGGCAAGGGGGAAATATGTCGTTTACGGTCAACACCCTGCGCACTGTCGCCACATCGTGCCAGCAAATGCGCGATCACATCAAGACGATTGTCTTTCGTCCTGAGGATCACAAGACCCTCGACATCACATTTGGCCCAACCCAAGCTGCGGCCTTGTTGGGGAGAACCCCTGAAGCGTTGGCCAAAGCGGAAGCCAAGGGTCGCCTGCCGCAACCCAAGCAACTCGCAAACGGGCGACGCTATTATACGCTTCAGGATCTCACCGAAATTCGGACCGCTCTGGGCATTCAGGTGGGCAAGCAGCCCCATGAGGATGCGGTCGTTCTCGCAGTCCAGAATTTCAAAGGCGGCGTGGGCAAAAGCACCATCACCAAGCATCTCGCCGACTATCTGGCTTTGCAAGGGTATAAGGTGCTGGTGATAGACTGCGACCCGCAGGCATCAACGACGACCATGTTCGACATCCAGCCTGAAACGCTGATCGATGACGAAAAGACGCTGGGCTCCTTCCTCTCTCCGCGCAGCACATTCGAGGATTTTTCGCAGACTATTCGCGATACACCCTGGCCCACGATCAAGATCGTTCCATCCAGCCTTGGATTGCAGGATGCGGAATGGGATCTCACGGCCACGCTTGTCGAGGGCGGGCAGGCTGTGCGTGAGGGGCTTCAGGCTTTGCGCATCGGCATTGCGAGCGTAACGAAGGATTTCGACGTTATCCTTCTCGACCCGCCGCCAGCCATGGGCTTTCTAGGGCTCAATGTCATGGCAGCGGCTACCGGGCTTCTCGTTCCCGTGCCCGCACGCCAGCTCGATTATTTGTCGACCATCCATTTCATGGAAACGATCGCGGATAATCTCGAGATATTGGAAGCGAACGGCACGCCCGTAAACTACGGCTTTATGCGGGTAGTCTGCTCCACATTTTCCCCCAGCAAACCCGGTGAGAACGACATGTGGCGGATCATGCAGGCCACTTATGCTGGCTTGCTGCTCAGCCAACCCATTCTCGCATCCGAAGAAATCAAGAATGCCACACAGGCTTTTCGATCTATCTATGAATCGAAACCATCTGCGGCGCATCAGACCTATAATCGGTGCCGGGACAATCTCGATGCCGTCTTTGCCGAAGTCGTTCAGCAAATTCGCCAGCAATGGCCCTCGACGAGCATCTCCGGCTCTGCCACTGACGCCAGCATGAGCGCCGCGGCATGAGCCGCCGCTCCATCATCGGGGAGGCATTGGCCTCTGTTCTCGCCGATCCCAAACCTGTCCCGCCAGAGGCAGGCAAGGGTGAGGGGACACCGAAGCAGAATTTCACGAGCAAACGCCTCGAAGGTTTTGGTGAAGCGGCTCGCATGGTCAAGCGGCCCACCATCCGGCTCAAGCCTGCCGAATGTTCGATATGGACTGGCAATGCGCGCGACTATTCGTTGCTTGATGAGGGGCGGCTGCGTAGCCTGATCGATTCCGTCATGGCCGAGGGCGGAAATCGTATCCCTGCGGTGGTCCGTCGCACACCCGGTGGTCCGCTTCCCTATGAACTCATCACGGGAACGCGGCGGCATTGGGCGGTGGCCTGGCTGAACGCCAACCATTATCCCGATATCGACCTCATTGCGATCATCGAGGATCTCGACGACGAAGCGGCCTTTCGCCTTGCGGACATCGAGAACCGCGAGCGGGAGGATATTTGCGATCTGGAGCGAGGCCGCAACTACAAGGCTGCGGTCGATGCCTATTATGGCGGTGTCCAGCTGCGGATGGCCGAGCGGCTCAAAATCTCAAAGTCCCAACTGGCGCGCTATATCGCCCTGACCGAGATGCCGGAATTTGTCGTGAGTGCTTTCGCCTCGCCGATGGATCTGCATACCAAATACGCGGAGAAGCTGCTGCCCGCCCTGCGCGATCCCGGTTCGCGGGAGAAGATGGTCGGCGTCGCCGAGGAGCTTGCCTCGGAGCAGAGCTTCAGACGATCGGGCGATGAGCAACCCATCAGCGGACCAGATGTGGTAGCGCGGTTGCTCAAGGCACTCACCGCCAGGGGGCGGGTGCAGAAGGCCTCGATCGCAGCCAGGAATGGCGATGAAATTGGCCTGGTGGAAAAGAACCGGCAGAAAGTTCTGACCATCTCCCTGGCTCCCAGCACGCTCAGCGTGGATGCGATACTGGAGGCACTGCGGCCGGTGATCGAACAGGCCCGGATCCGGCAAGGGCAGAAGAAATAGGCGATGATCGCGGGGGTCAGCCGCAATTTGAAATGCTGAAATACGGCATATTATTGTTAAAGTTCATATAGTTATGGCTATATTCCCCCCGGAGGGAAGCGAGACGCTAATGGAAACGGCCGTGGATGACGAGGGCAGCAGGCAAGCGGTGAAAAGCCGCAAGGTCCAGTTTGAAATGTTTTTCACGCTGCCCGATTTCAGCGATATCTCCCTGCGCGATTATCAGGAGACGATGCAGAGGCCGTTCTTCAGCATTTCCAAACGCAAACGCCTCAAGCCCATCGAGTATATCAGCCCCGACAAATCGGTTTCGGTCCATGTGTCGCCCAATCCCGCCTATGGGATGGCAACGATCTGGGACGCCGATATCATGATCTACCTCGCCTCCCATCTCAACGAGATGCGGGAGCGGGGGGTAAACGAGATATCGCCCGTGGTTCGTCTGCAGCCCGGCGACCTTCTGAAACGGATCAGTTGGGGAACGAGCGGGCGGGCCTATGAGCGGTTGGTGAACGCACTTGATCGCCTGCAGGCGACGACGATCAAGACCAATATCCGGGCCAATACCAAGTCGCGAGAGACGACATTTTCCTGGCTCGACAGCTACACCCATCTGGTCGATGAGCGCACGCAACGATCGCTCGGCATGGAGATCACGCTGTCCAAATGGTTCTTCGACGGCGTGATGGATCGACGAAATGTCCTGTCCATTTCGCCGCTTTATTTCGAGATCACCAGTGGCCTTGGGAAATGGCTTTATCGCGCGGCGCGCAAGCATGCGGGTGGGAATGGTGCAGAAGGTTTCACTATCGGGTTCGAAACGCTCCATCAGAAAAGTGGGAGCGAGAGCAGCTATCCGGTGTTCAAGAAAATGCTGCTGGATCTCTCGCGAGCGAATTCTCTTCCCGACATAGCGTTGGAAGCCCTGGCTGGTGGGCCGGGTGAACCCAAGCTCAAGATGGTCATGCGGCGCCATCTCGATGAGGTCGCGCAGACACCTCGCGCTGTGGGCAAGTCACATATGCCGGTAGCAATGGCCCGTGCTGAGGCGGTGCCCCGGCGGGCTGCGATCAAGGAACCCGCGTTGGAGGAGGCAGAAAATCTCATCGACAGTCAGATCGCCCTCCGACTGATTGCGGCGACGTCAAAGGGGTTGCGAGCAGAGGATGCTGAAGCCCGGCGCCCCACCGTCTCTGGCAAGCTGGGGCGATCCGACACCGTGGCTGCGACGGCGCGCGCGAAGTCCGCACGCGATATACTGGATGCCTCGATCTATGAGGCAATCCGAACAGATTTCCCCGGCTGGGATTATGATGCGCTCATGTCCCGCTTCGATGCGTTCCTCGGCGCCAATCCCCGCGAATTGCCCCGTAATTATTCGAAGCGTTTTTACGGCTTCGTCCGCGAGCATCACCAGCGGAATAAGTATAAACTCTGAGGCGCCTCACGCGCACCCACGACGTGTTTTCAGAATCGCGCATATTTCCCTGAACGCGTCGCGGATGCGGCCCTCGCCTGATGCCGAAACGCCGAGAAGCGCCATTATGCGGCTATCGTTCTAACCGGACTTGGCGACCAACATGCGATTCTGAAAACACGTTGGTCGGTGGCGACCAACCTCGCCAGGAGGATTGTCTGTCGCGATCCGACGACCGTCAGAAAATTACATTCCGACGTGCTTTCAAAACCCAATTTCTTCACTTCTATCCCGAAGTGAAGAATCCCGACTTGGGTCCAAGCCTGTGCGTCAGGAAGCATCCGCATGAAATTTAGGGCAGAATGGAATCGATTCTGAAAACACGTTGGAATTCGTCGCTGTCGCAGTGGGCCGCCAGGATTTTGCTCTCAGGGATGTGAACAAAACGGGAAGAGGCTCAAATATCGGTTTTCCGACCATTTCAGAAGCTTTGGCCGGTTTTGACAGGATTGGTTGCTGGAGGCGGCTAAAGCCTCTGTATGGGCTTCTGGCGGCGCCTAAAAAATAGGCAATTCGTTCTCAATTTTCGGTTTCATCACCATGATGTTGGTTGACTGACCCTTCCGAATGCCCGGATCGAGGAATGGGTCGTTGACAGCGCGCGGTGGCGCTGTCGCCTATTACCACGGATCCTTTCCAGCCTGCGCCTGTCCATCGGACTGGAAATCCATGATCCGGTCGGCTTCGGGATCATAGCGATCCCAGTTCGGCAATCCCGCGCCATTAGGGTTGCCCGACCGGGCGAAGTTGACGACGTAGCGGCTGATCGTCTGCGCCATCGCAGTGTCGCGCGGAGTTGTCGCCTTTCCATATTTGATGGCGGCTGTGTCGAAGAAGAAAGGAATGTCGGTGGCATGACCTGCGCCTGCGCCCGGCTTGCCTATCGATTCCGCGACATAGGAAAAGCGATAGGCAAAGACGGGCACATGGGCTTTGGCCAATATCCCGGCGCTGCGGCGCGCGCCCGCAACCATGTAGCCATCCCGACCGCCGATGTCATCGCTGGTCGCCCCGATCATTACGGGCACATGGGCAAAGCGCCCACCAGCGTAGGCTGCACCCGTATCCACAGCAATCGTGCCATCGGGAAAGGGGCTGGAGAAGGTGCGCGGCCCCTTGGCGAATAGGGCCATGAGGTTCAGCCCATCGACGACCTGTGCGGCGGGAAGGCTTCGCATCCTGTCCAGCGCATTGGGATCGTCGGACGCGATGCCTTTTGACTGGATGAAGTCGGCTCCGGTTTTCTCTGCATCGGCAAGGGTCGCCGGATCATGGGCGGTGCCGTCCCCGCCCGACATGATGATCGCCCGCTGGAACAGCCCCTTGGCCATTGGGGCCGTCATCAGAGCATGGATGCTCATGCCGCCCGCGCTCTCCCCCATGATGGTCACATTATTCGGGTTCCCGCCAAAGCGCGCGATGTTCCGCCGCACCCATTTCAGCGCGGCGAGCTGATCCATATAGCCGTAATTGCCGAGCGCCCCGTCAAGCGTCTTTTCCCGGCTGAGTTGTGGGTGGGCAAAGGTGCCGAAGCGGCCCACGCGATAATTGAAACTGACGAGCAGTACACCCTGCCTTGCCAGCGAAGCGCCGGAATAGGTGGGTGGTGACGATCCGCCGTTCACGAACCCGCCGCCATAAATCCAGACTATGACCGGAAGGCTGGCCTTTGCCGGGCTTTTTGCGGGGCGCCAGATGTTGAGGAGGAGGCAATCTTCTGTCGGCGTGGTGCCCAGCGGGGCCGCATCGCCGCCAAAGGGCTTTTGCATGCAGTCAGGACCATAGGCCGTGGCATCGCGAACGCCCGCCCATTTCGTCACCGGTTGCGGCGCGCGCCACCGAAGCGGCCCCACGGGCGGCGCGGCAAAGGGTATGCCCTTCCAGCTTTCCACGCCTTGCTCGACACTACCCCGCACGGCGCCGGTTTCGGTGGACACGGTCTGGGCGATGGCTGGCATCGAGACGCCCGCGCAGCATGCCGCCAGGACGATCCATTTCGGCGTATCGGCCATGTTCTCTCCCGTTTTGTCTTGCTGGATGCTAAGATGAGATATTCAGAGGTGCCATGGTGCTACACTCTGCCCCCATACGCAATTCTGAATGGAAAACAGGCGGGGGCACTGTGGCGGTCCGCAGGCCTTCCGCTATTCCGCTGCGGCTTTTCTGGCCTTGCTGGCTGCGATGGCCGCGTCCCAGACACCCCATGAAATGGCCCGTCCGGGATAGGCGACCCGTGCGAACGGCCAATCCTTTTTCATCCACTGGACGACCCATGCATAGAGTTCGGCGTCGAAGCCAGCATCATAGTCACTCTTGCTCACCCATAGCGTGACCATGGCATCATAGCCTTCGACGGTGCTGGGATACACATACACACAACCGCGTTCCCGCCTGCCATCCGGGGTGAGCACGGCATAGGCGAAGGAGGCGCGGTTCCTGAATCGCGCCTGTTCCGTTTCTATGTCCCGCATTGCGTCGGAATCGGTAATGCCTTTGTGCGGCCAGTCGGTGCTGCG
>DASVNT010000136.1:0-9830 GCA_036383715.1 Sphingobium sp.
AGGTCCGCGCCGCAGCCCGGCCCAGCACGACCGCAAAGGCGCTGTGATCGTGGCGTCGGGCAAGACGCTTGCAGAAGCGCTTGATCAGGCCGAGCGCGAAATAGATCAGCACCGCCGCGCCGACCGCGATGGCGACGTTCAACCAGTGCAGTTCGAGCCAGTGGACGAGGTCACTCGCAGCCTTCACGGGCGACTGGATATCAGGCACGAAATCCTTGTCTACGAGCGGCTGCTGGCCAGCGGGGGCGGTGGAGGGCATCGTCGCTGGAAATTCCTGTGGGCTGTGAGAGGCTGCCGGATAAACGGACCGGAAACGGAATGTTTCCCCGGATCAGGCGGCGGGCCGGGCGGTCATCAAATAGTTGATCGCCATATCCTCGCTGCGGAAAAAGCCCTTGTCCGGGCGAAACCCTATGCCCGCGCGATCCGTCACCGCCATGGCGTTTGCGGTGAGATGGGCTTCCAGCTCGTCGGGTTTCAGGAACCGGCTCCAGTCATGCGTCCCCTTGGGCACCAGATTCAGTCCCTCGCCGATGGTGATCATCGCCAGCCGCGACAAAGGGGTGCGGTTGGGGGTGGAGAGGATCATCAGGCCGCCCGGCGCGACCTGCCGGGCGAGATGGCGGACGAACAGGGCGGGGTCTTCGACATGCTCGATCACTTCCATGCAAGTGACGAGGTCGAAGGCGGGAACGTCCAGCGCCTCCACGCTGCCCGCGCGATAATCGATGGCAAAGCCCGTTTTCGCGGCATGCGCACGCGCCACGTCGATGTTCGCGGGTGTGGCGTCCAGCCCCGTGACATCCGCACCCATGCGGGCCAGCGGCTCGCACAGCAGGCCCGCGCCGCAGCCGACGTCGAGGACACGCTTGCCGCTCAGCGGACGCATGGCATGATGGTCGAACGACCAGTGCGCGTCCACCTGTTCACGGATATAGGCGAGGCGAACGGGGTTGAGGCGATGCAGCATCGCACTCGTCCCCTTCGGGTTCCACCAGTCCTCCGCATGGGCGGAGAAATGCGCGACTTCGCTGGGACGGATGGTGGAGGTGTCCACGTTGCTTGCCATGACCGTTACTGCTCACTAAAGGGAGCGCCTGTTCCGGGGCGGATGGCGCTCAGTCATTTTCCGTGTCCGGCCTCTTTAACCCAATCTGCGGGAAAGCAAACGGCAAAGCCATGGCGCGAATAGTCATGAAGTTCGGCGGAACGTCGATGGCGGGGATGGATCGCATCCGCAACGTCGCAGCCCGCGTCAAGCATGTGGTGGATCAGGGCAATGAGGTGGCGGTCGTCGTCTCCGCAATGGCGGGGGAGACGAACCGTCTCGTCGCCTTCTGCGAGGACGCCAGCCCCCTCTATGACCCGGCGGAATATGACGTGGTCGTCGCGGCAGGTGAACAGATCACCAGCGGCCTCCTCGCCATGACGCTGAAAGCCATGGGTGTGGATGCGCGCAGCTGGCTCGGCTGGCAGATGCCCATCCGCACGGTCGAGGCGCATGCCAAGGCGCGGATCGCGGATATCGACACGACGGCGCTCAACGCCGCCATGTCGGGCGGCCAGGTCGCGGTCATTCCCGGTTTTCAGGGCATGATGGACGACGGGCGCGTCTCCACGCTGGGGCGTGGCGGTTCGGATACGTCGGCGGTCGCGGTGGCGGCTGCGGTCAAGGCGGATCGCTGCGACATCTACACCGACGTCAACGGCGTCTATACGACCGACCCGCGCATCGTCGCCCGCGCGAAAAAGCTCGACATGGTGACCTATGAGGAGATGCTGGAACTGGCTTCGGTCGGTTCGAAGGTGCTCCAGACGCGCTCCGTCGCGCTCGCCATGAAGGAGAAGGTGCGGGTTCAGGTGCTCAGCTCCTTCGACGACCCGACCCAGGACGAACTGCCCGGCACCCTCATCGTGAGCGAGGAGGAGATCGAGGCCAAACTCAACAAGGATTCGAACGTGGAACGTCAGCTCATCACGGGCATCGCCCATGACAAGAACGAGGCGAAGATCATCGTGACCCGCGTGCCGGACAAGCCGGGCGCGATCGCCAGCGTTTTCGGCCCGCTCGCCGAAGCCAGCATCAACGTCGACATGATCATTCAGAATGTCGGCCATGAGGCGGCGGAGACGGACGTGACCTTCACCGTGCCCGGCGCGGACCTCGCCCGGTCGCTCGACATCCTTGCCAGCCGCAAGGACGCCATCGGCTACACCAGCATCATCTCGGACTCCAAGGTCGCGAAGATCAGCGTCGTCGGCGTCGGCATGAAGAGTCATGCGGGCGTCGCGGCGGAGATGTTCAAGACGCTCGGCGAGCGCGGCATCAATATTCAGGCCGTCGCGACCAGCGAGATCAAGGTGTCCGTGCTGATCCATGAGGATGAGACGGAACTGGCCGTGCGCGTGCTGCACACGACCTATGGCCTCGACGCGGAACAGGCAGTCCAATGAGCATGATCCTTTGAGCGTTCTGCCCCTCAGCGGTCGTGCCCGCCTGCGTGAACTGATGGCGCGCGGCGCGGATTTCTTCGGCTGCGAGCATGCGATCCTGTGCGGCGCGATGAGTTGGGTGTCGGAGCGTAATCTCGTCGCCGCGATCAGCAATGCGGGCGGTTTCGGCGTGATCGCCTGCGGGGCGATGACGCCCGAACTGCTGGACGCGGAGATCGCAGGCACCAAGGCGCTGACGAACAAGCCGTTCGGGGTCAACCTGATCACCATGCACCCCATGTTGTTCGACCTGATCGCGGTCTGCGCGAAGCACAAGGTGAGCCATGTCGTGCTGGCGGGCGGCCTGCCCCCCAAGGGCAGCATCGAGGCGATCAAGGAGAGCGGCGCCAAGGTCGTCTGCTTCGCGCCCGCGCTGTCGCTGGCGAAGAAGCTGATCCGGTCGGGCGTCGATGCTCTGGTGATCGAGGGGATGGAGGCGGGCGGCCATATCGGTCCCGTCGCCACCAGCGTATTGGCGCAGGAAATCCTGCCGGAAATCGCCGCCGACATCCCGGTCTTCGTCGCGGGCGGCATTGGCCGGGGCGAGATGATCGCAACCTTCCTCGAAATGGGCGCAGCGGGCGTGCAACTCGGCACGCGCTTCGTCTGCGCGACGGAGAGCATCGCTCATCCGGCCTTCAAGAAGGCGTTCCTGCGCGCCAATGCGCGTGACGCCGTGGCCAGCGTCCAGATCGATCCGCGTCTGCCAGTCATCCCGGTGCGTGCGCTCAAGAACGCCGGCACCGAAGCCTTCACCGCCAAGCAGCGCGAAGTCGCGCAAAAGCTGGATGAGGGCAAGCTGGACATGGGCGAGGCCCAGCTGGAGATCGAACATTATTGGGCAGGTGCCTTGCGCCGTGCAGTGATCGACGGCGACATCGAAAACGGCTCGCTGATGGCGGGCCAGTCGGTCGGCATGGTGAATGCGGAGGAGCCGGTGACGGCGATCTTTGCGACCCTGCTCGATCAGGCTGCGATTGCTGTCACCCGGATGAAATAGTCCGGCGTTCGCCTTGCACAAATAAAAACCTCCCCCGGCCTGACCGGGGGAGGTTTTTATTTGCCTCAATAATTCGCCGTCAGAGCCAGCGCGATATATTTGGTATTGCCTGTCGCAGGCGCATTGGGCGCATATTTCAGGAAGCCGCCCTTCGCGATGTAATTGGCATTGATCTCCGCGCGCAGGGCCTTGGGGATCGCCCACCAGCGCAGGCGTGTGTCGAAGCTATGACCCGCGAAATTGCCCGACCGGCCCGTCGCATCGCGAACGCCCGTGGTCGAGAAGCTGTCGGTCCGGTCGGCCAGCCACACCGGGTGCCAGTTGACCATGCCGTCGAACCGCTTTCCGGGAGCAGCCTCCAGTCGAAGGCCCGGCGTGCTGATATTCGCGCGGCCAATGGCGGCATAGATGCCCGACGGCACGAAGTCCGCACGGCGCATGCCATAGAGCGTGTCGAAACGGCCATATTTGCCGCCCGGACCATCGCCGCTCGCAATGTCATATTCCACCGACAGCCGCGCCTTCAGGCTGCCGGGGAAGGTGTAGCCGAGGTCGGCGTGTAGGAACCATGCTGCGACGTCGAGCGTGGCGGCATTGGCGGCGGTGCTGCTGCTGATCGTGCCGAACTGATAGATGCCTTCGAGTTCGAAATCCGGCTTGCCAGCCTTGGGATCGGACATCAGGCGCGCACTGACCGAGGAGATGCGCCGGTCGCGCGTCAGGCGGTTGAAGCCATCCTTTTCCGCGAAGCCGACATAGGCGATCTCGCCCATGGTCCGGCCGATCAGCTTGGGCTTGGCGAGGAACGCGGCCCACAACTGGGTGTCGAAATTCTCGCGGTCCATCTGGATCTTGCCCCGGCGGAAGGAGGCCAGATCTTCGGGCAGCCGGATTTGCGGCAGGACATACAGCGTGTTGAGCGTCGTGCCGTCCTTCAACGTCACGTCGCCGCGAATGCCGGTATAGCCATTGGTGGTGTTGCGATAATCGTCCGCCGCGACCAGACGCCGCGATCCGACGTTCAGCATCATGCGGCCTGCCTGCACCGACGCCTTGCTGCCCTTGCCAAAGGCATTGGGGAAGGCGACGGTGACATGGGCCTGCACCATTTCCAGCGCATTGGCTTCATTGGCGGTAACGACGCTGCCGGTCTGGATGCCCCAGACGCGGCTGTCCCACAGCTCACCGCCGATCTTGACGTCGCCGGTGCGATATTCTGCGGTGATGACGGTGCGCAGGCTCCACAGATTCTCGGATTCGCCAAAGCCCGCACGCGGCTGTCCGCCCAGTGCTTCATAACGGAAGCGGGTGGCCGCGCTCAGCTTGAAATCGCCCGGATTGCCGATGGCGTCCTGCAGGGTCGGCGTGTCGGCCAATGCGGGCGAGGCGGCTCCTGCTGCGAGCAATGCGAAGGCGAAAATAGACTCTTTGATCCGAAAGATCATGTGCGCTCCCTTGTTCCCGCCAACGGCAGGTCCAAAAAGGCAACGCTTGGGCGGACATGGCCGCTTGACCGGGAGGTTGCGTAACCCCGGTGCAAGCGGGCCTAGCGCCCCTGTGTGTCCTGATCAACCCGCCAGCGGGCATTCTTGTTGAATGCTTCGTTAAGGCTGCTTTTATGGCGAACCTCTTATATTTCTGTTAGCGTCACAGAATGAATGCCTCCGTACCCCCGCTCAATGCCCTGACCGCTGTCGCTTCCGCGCGAAAAATCCTTCAACGCCTCCATGATGTTATGGCGGCGCGGACCAATGCGCAGGCCAAGCTGAACAAGGTCGTCGAGATCATTGGCGAGGAGTTGTCGAGCGAGGTTTGCTCCATCTATCTGCTGCGTGAGGGGCTGCTGGAACTGTTCGCGACGCAGGGCCTCAATCAGGACGCCGTTCACGTCACCAAGCTGGCGCTGGGCGAGGGTCTGGTCGGAACCATCGCGCAGAATGTGGAGACGCTGAACCTCGACGAAGCGGCGGCGCATCCCGACTATGCCTATCGCCCCGAAACGGGTGAGGAACAGTATCACAGCTTTGCGGGCGTGCCGATCGTGCGCCGGGAAAAGGCGGTGGGCGTGCTGGCCGTGCAGCATATTGAATCGCGCCCCTATCAGGAGGTCGAGATCGAGGCGTTGCAGACGGTCGCCATGGTGCTGGCCGAACTGATCGCCAATGCGGGCCTGATCGACATTCATCCGGGAGAGGAGCGCAAGTCCGAGACGGGCACCAGCCTGGCGCAGGGGTTGCAACTCGTCATGGGCATGGCGCGGGGCCATGCGGTGTACCACCAGCCGCGCGTCAACATCGAGCATACGGTGGCGGAAGACATCGAGGTCGAGCGCCAGCGCGTCATCTCCGCCTTCAGCAAGATGCGCGAGCAGATCGAGCGGATGACGGGTTCGGCGGAATTCGGCGTCGATGGCGACCATAAGGAGGTTCTCGAAACCTACAAGATGTTCGCCTATGACGAGGGCTGGACGCGCCGCATCAACGAGGCGATCGACAGCGGCCTGACCGCCGAAGCCGCGATCGAGCGCGTGCAGCAGCGCACCCGCATGCGCATGCGCCAGATTGACGACCCGCTGCTGCGCGACCGCATGCACGATCTGGAGGATCTGGCGAACCGGCTGCTGCGCATCGTGTCGGGCCAGCTCGGCACCGCTGCGCAAATGGGATTGCGGCAGGATACGATCCTGATCGCGCGCAACCTGGGCCCGGCGGAACTGCTCGAATATGACCGGCGGCGCCTGAAAGGCGTGATACTGGAGGAGGGGTCGCCCACCGCGCACGTCATCATCGTCGCGCGCGCCATGGGTATCCCGGTCATGGGCCGCATGCGCGACATCCGGCACCAGTTGAACGACGGCGACCTGATCCTGATGGACGTCACCGACAATCGCGTCGTCCTGCGCCCCTCCGTGTCGCTGGACGAGGCGTTTGCCGCCAAGCTGGCCCTGACGCAAAAGAAGCGCGCGGGCTATGCCGCCATGCGCGATCTGCCGGCGGTGACGCGCGACGGCGTGCGGATCGAGCTGATGGTCAATGCCGGCCTGCGCGACGATGTGGCGTCGGTCGATGTGATGGGTGCGGACGGCATCGGCCTGTTCCGCACTGAGTTCCAGTTCCTCGTTTCCGCCACGCTGCCGCAGCGTGAACGCCAGCAGCGCCTGTATCGCGAAGTGCTGGAGGCGGCGGGCAACAAGCCCGTCATCTTCCGCACCGTGGACATCGGCGGCGACAAGGCGCTGCCCTATCTGCGCAGTGAGGATAGCGACGGGGAGGAGAATCCGGCGATGGGCTGGCGCGGGCTGCGGCTGGCACTGGAACGCGACGGATTGATGAAGGTGCAGGCGCGCGCACTGCTCGACGCGGCGGCAGGGCGGACGCTCCACGTCATGTTCCCGCTCATCTCTGAACCATGGGAGATGGAGGCCGCGCGCAAGCTGTTCGATGAGCAGCGCGAATTGCTGGCGGGGCAAAAGCACAAGATGCCCAACGCCATCAAATATGGCGCGATGCTGGAAGTGCCCGCGCTGGCGGAGGTGCTGGACCAGTTGCTGCCCATGCTCGACTTCCTGTCGATCGGCACCAACGACCTGACGCAGTTCCTGTTCGCCGCCGACCGCGCGCATCCCAAGCTGGCGGAACGCTATGACTGGCTCAGCATCGCGATCATGCGCTTCCTCGACCGCATCGTGAAGGCCTGCGTCCAGCATGACGTGCCGGTGGGCGTGTGCGGGGAGATGGGCGGACGGACGATAGAGGCGATGGCGCTGCTCGGCCTGGGTATCCGGCGCCTGTCGATCACGCCTGCATCCGTGGGGCCGGTCAAGGCGATGATCCGGTCGCTGGAGCTGAAACCGCTGGAGGCGGAGATGCAGAGGCTGCTAGGCAACGGCGTCCGCACGGTTCGCCCCGCGCTGATCGAGTGGGCGACTGAAAAAGGCGTGGAAGTCGGTTGATTCCCTGCCACAATTCGTTGCTTTTCTGCCGTCTTAACCACATTGACATCCCTGCGACGCTGGTGAGACAAGGCAGCGGGGCTCGCAAAACTCATAATTGGATGCTGTGATGGAAAGCGAAACGGACGGACAGGTTCAGCAGCCTGTAGCGGCGGCCGCAAGCGCGCAGATGCGCAGCGCACGAGAGGCGGCGGGTTTGTCGCTGGCCGATGTGGCGGCGCGCACGCGCGTCCCTTTGCGCCATTTGGAGGCGCTGGAGCGCGGCGATTATGGCGCTTTGCCGGGCGTCACCTATTGCGCCGGCTTCGCGCGCGCCTTTGCCCGCGCCGTCGGCCTCGATGAAAAGGCGCTGGTGGCGAAGGTGCGGGAGGAGGTCGACCGGACCGGCGACTTCACCGAACAATATCAGGTTTACGAGCCCGCCGATCCCGCCCGTGTCCCGCCCCGCATATTGGCGTGGGTCGCCGCCATCGTCGCCATCCTGCTGGCGGGTGGCTATGGCCTGTGGCGCATGCAGTTGAACACGCCGCCGGTCGATGGTGCCGCGACGGTGGAGGAACAGCCGGTCGCCCCCGGTCCCCGCCGACCCGCTGCGCCGCAGCCCGCACCGACCGGCCCGGTCGTGCTGACCGCCGTGGATGACGTCTGGCTGCGCATCTATGACGCGGACGGCAAGTCTATCCTGCAAAAGATGCTGGCGAAGGGGGAGAGCTACACGGTTCCCGCCGACGCCAATAATCCCATGATCCTGACCGGACGGCCCGATGCCTTGGCCGTGACGGTAGGTGGCCGCTCGGTCCCGCCGCTGGGCACCGCCGAGCGTACGATTTCCGACGTGCCGATCAGCGCGCAGGCCCTGCTCGCGCGCGGAGCATCGGGTGAGGCACCTGCCGCCCCGGCTTCGACCGCGACGCCTGCGCCTGCCGCTGCTCCCGTTCAGAGTGCCCCGGCACCTGCGGCGTCTGTCCGCCCCACAACGGGAACCGCCCAACCCAACCGTCCCGCCGTGACACGCCCGGCGACGCCCGCCACCCCGGCTCAGCGCCGTCCGGCAACGCCCGCTCCGGCGTCGCGAACCCCGCCCGGCGTAGCCGCGCCGTCGTCCTCGCCCGCGCCCGATAGCGCGGCGGGCAACGCCGCCTGACGGTGACGCTCACCCTTTTACGATCGCAGCCCTGCCGCTATGCTTGGCGGGCCGATCACCGGAGAAAATACATGCGTTTCCCGATTGCTGCACTTCCTCTTGCTGCCCTGACCCTCGTTCCGTCCACCGCCCTGTTCGCGCAGACGACGGTCGAGGGACGGGTCGGGCGTCTGGAGCAGGAAATGCGGGCCGTTCAGCGCAAGGTTTTTCCTGATGGCGCAGGGCGTTATCTGCAGCCGCAGGTGACGACGCCGGACGCCGCGACGCCCGTCACGGGCACGCCCGCCGCCTCGCCGGTCGCGGACCTGACCGCGCGCGTGTCCGCCGTCGAGGCCCAACTGCGCACGCTGACGGGGCAGGTGGAGCAGAACAGCTACAAGATCCGCCAGCTTGAGCAGGCGTTCGCCCAGTATAAGACGGATATGGCGGCAGGCGCCGGCGCCGCCGCGAGCAGCCCGGCGTTGCCCGTGGTATCCGAAGGCGGCAGCACCTCCGCGCCGAAACCCACGCCGTCCGCCACGCCCCGCCCGGCGACGCCGGCCAAGCCTGTAACCAGCGCCGCGACAGAAGCGCGCAAGGCGGCGGTTGCCGCCGTGGAGCGCCCGGATACGGGAAATGACGCGGACGACGCCTATAATTACGGTTTCCGCCTTTGGACCGCGAAATTCTACCCGGAGGCGCAGGTCCAGTTGAAGGCCACGGTCGATAAATATGGCACTACCGGCGTGGCCTCGCGCGCGGCTAACCTGCTGGGCCGCGCCTATCTGGACGAGGGCAAATATGCGCTAGCCTCCGTCGCCTTCTACGACAATTACCAGAAGCGCCCCAAGGGCGATCGCGCCGCCGACAGCCTGACCTATCTGGGCGATGCACTGATCCAGCTCAAGAAGCTGCCTGATGCCTGCAAGGTCTATCAGGAGCTCAACGACGTCTATGGCGCGACGCTGCGTGCCGAGCTGAAGGCCGTTGCGGAAAAGGGCAAGGTTCGCGCGAAATGCAGTGCCTGATCCGCTGCCCCGGCCACTGAACGGGATTTTTGCCGCCGCGCTGGCGGCCTTGGCGGGAGAGCATGGCGTCTCGAAGGAGCGGTTCGGCATCGCGGTGTCGGGCGGTCCCGACAGCATGGCCTTGCTCGACCTTGCTGCGACGACGATGCCCGGACGGGTCGAGGCCGCTACGGTCGATCATGGCCTGCGCCCCGATGCGGCGGGCGAGGCGGAGATGGTTGCCCGCTATTGTGC
>DASVNT010000137.1:0-22010 GCA_036383715.1 Sphingobium sp.
GCGCGAAAGCTCATAAAACTGTGAGACAAAGAGCGATGCAATCGCCCCCAAAATCTCACCTAAACCATTGGGATATATGGTTTGGTGAGCCCTGCTGGATTCGAACCAGCGACCTACTGATTAAAAGTCAGTTGCTCTACCGACTGAGCTAAGGGCCCGGCAGTGTCCTTCGACGCCGTGAGGCGCGTCCCTATCCGGTGGACCGGGTGGGGTCAACCGGCTTTGGCCGTTCGAGGCGTGTTCGGAGATGGTTGATGCGCAATCCGGTGGCCGGATCGCGCCAGCGCGGGGCGATTGCGCTGAGCGGGCGCAGGACGAATTCGCGCATCGCATAGGCCGGATGGGGCACGATCAGGCGCGGTGTCCGGCAGGCGCCGCCTTCCCACAGGATGATGTCGAGGTCGAGCGTGCGCGCGCCCCAGCGTTGCCGCCGCTGCCGTCCGAAGCGATATTCTATGCCTTGAAGATGGTCGAGCAGAGCCTCCGGCGTGAGGCGCGTGCGGACGATCACCGCGCCGTTGACATAATCACGGCTGCTCGGACCGACCGGGCGAGAGGCGATGATCGGCGCGACGGCCTTTACGCGCAGCGGCTTGCGGTCGAGCGCCTTGATCGCCGCAGCCAGAATCTCGCGCGGCGGCAGTTTGCGGGACAGGGGGCGATTGGAACCGATGGCGATGGCGTAAAGGCGTTTCTCCGGCTTCCTGTCCGGTTTGCCATCCGATTTCCGACCCGATTTGCGACGATGCTGCTTGCCCGATTTGCCCATGGCGGAAAATCTATGGGGTTATTGCCCCGGACACCAGCCCAAAGCGGACCCATCATTCGTCCAGTGCGCCCGCCTTCATCTGTGCATAGGCTGCATCGCGCGCGTCGGCGGTCAGGGACAGCAGATAGCGCGCCGCGTCCTTATAGGTCAGAAACGGTATCTCATCCGCGATGAGGGGCGTGGTGCGCCCGTTGTAGATGCGCCTCAGCAGGCGTCGTTGCGGCCTGCTGAGCGCGGAGTCTTCGTCTTGCGTCATCCCCGGCCCGGTAGCGCGTCTTTGCCCTCCATGTCGATTCAGAAGCTGATCGAGCGGATAGCTGCGGTGGGACCTGACCGATGGCGACAAAATGCGTGTCAGGCCGCGGTGGTCGTCCGGCGCGCCTCCGCCCGGACGCGGGTGGGAGAGGCGGCGAGCCAGCGGTTGCAACTGCGCGTGAACACGGACTGCTCCGCAAAGCCCAGTCGCTCCGAAATATGCGCGAAGTCGAGGTCGGTCTGACGAAGATAATAGGCCATCAGGTCGATGCGGACCTCGTCCTTGATCTTCTGAAACGCATTGCCCTCCGCCTTGAGCCGGCGGTGCAGGGTACGGGGATGGAGGTTGAGTTCCGCAGCGATCCGGTCGTTGGAGCAATCCTCCGCCCCCAGATATTGCATGACCAGCCCGCGTACCTGCGCATGGAGAGGCGGGCTGTGCTGGGTGAAACGCTCGTCGATGAAGCTGGTGACGGTGCGATATGTCTCCGCATCCGGGTCGGTGATAGGCGCGGCCCATGCGGCTTCGGAAAAGACGCAGCCGTCCTGATTACGGCCGAATCGGACCTCGCACCCGAAATAGCGGCGATAGGTGCGCAGGGGCGAGATGGGCTGGTGCCGGAAATTGACCTGACGCGCCCGCGCCATGCCGCCGGTCATTTCCATGGCGGACAGATGCCCGACCAGTAGCATCTGCTCCATCAGTTGGCTGCGGTCGGCGCGCCCGTCGAGCAACACCTCATGGCTCATGAAGATGCTGTTTTCCTCCGGCAGGCGATGCGGCTGGATGCGCGTGGCGAGGCTGTGGGCATAGCTGTGCGTGCCGACATATTCGAGGGCTTCGCCAAAGGTGCGGGAGTTGCGCATGACGTTGCCCAGCGGGCCGAACAGCCCGCCGCCCTGCGCCTGCGCCAGCCGCATCCCGAAGTCGGGGCAGTCCAGCTCCTGCGCCGCCAGTTGCAGGACGGCGCCCACCTGGTTGTAGGTTGGGCGCAGCGGGGCGCCGGATGCGTCCCCCGGCGCTATGCCCGCACGGGCGATCAATTCCCCGGCGTTTCCGCCAAGCGCGGTCACGAGTTCGGGAAACAGGTGCAGCATATGGGCATACACCATGTCGAAACTCTCGGCAGGACCGGAATCCTTGCCTGGTGTCCGGGGCACATCGCTCTCCTCGTCAGTTGGAGCCAGTCGAACCCATTTGTCCGAATTCGTCAAGCATGCTTTCTGCGGCGGCGACTATTGTCGCCACACACAGGGCCGCAAAGCCTGAGGAGAGGATGTCCATGACCGCCACCGTCGACGAACTGACCGCGCTGCTCGACAAGGACAAGATCCGCGAGGCGCTGGCCCGGCTCGCGCGGGGTGAGGATCGCCGGGACGCGGACCTCATCAGTGCATCCTACTGGCCGGATTCGATCACCGACTATGGCGTGTTCAAGGGGAGTTTCGACGAGTATCTTGCGTGGGTCGTGCCCGGCGCGGATGCCATTACCAACACGCAGCATGTGCTGGGCCAGAGCCATATCGAACTGGATGACGACCGGGCGAAGGTGGAGACGCAGGTCATCTCCTACCACCGCGTCGACATGGGTGCGGGCGAGCAGGATACATGCATCGGCGGTCGCTATCTGGACGTCTTTGCAAAGCGGGACGGCAAGTGGGCCATTGCGGAGCGCACCATGCTCTACGACTGGTTTCAGGACTGGGGCAAGGCGATCGACTGGTCGCAGGGCGTCATGGGTATGCCATTTTCGGCGGAGCATTTTTCCGGTAGGGCTGCAAACGATTACAGTGAGCGTTTCTTCAAGGTCTAGCCTGTCGCTATTGAACAGGTCTGTTGATAAGAGACCTGAGCGAATCGAGAGGGAAAGATCAGAGCGACATGACCTGCGAGACAACCAAGACCCCCCCCAAGGACACCGTCGATATCCCCGCGCTGCGCGCGAAATATCTGCATGAGCGCGACAAGCGCCTGAACACCAAGGGGCAGGCGCAGTATGTCCGTCCGACGGACGAAACGCCGGTCAAGGATTATACCGCCGATCCGCACAAGCCCGTCGAGGAGCGTGCGCCGCTGTCGGAAGATATCGACGTCCTCATCCTCGGCGCGGGCTGGGGCGGCACGATCGCGGCCTATCATCTGACGCAGGCGGGCGTGACGAACTTCCGCAATGTCGACACGGCGGGCGATTTCGGCGGCGTGTGGTACTGGAACCGCTATCCGGGCGTGCAGTGCGACAATGACGCCTATTGCTACCTCCCCCTTCTGGAACAGACGGGCTTCATGCCCAGCCAGAAATTCTCCGAGGGCAAGGAAATTCAGGGCTATTGCCGCTTCATCGCGGATCAGGCCGGCTTTGCAGAACGCGCGCTGTTCCATACGCAGATCACGGACCTGAAATGGGACGACGCGGCGCAGCACTGGCAGGTCAGCACCAGCCGCGGCGACGATATTCGCGCAAAGTTCGTCATCATGGCCTGCGGCGTGATGAACATGCCCAAGCTGCCCAGCATCCCCGGCATCGGCTCCTATAAGGGCAAGATGTTCCACACGTCGCGTTGGGAATATGACTACACCGGCGGCAGCTACGGCAATCCGGTGCTCGACAAGCTGAAGGACAAGCGGGTCGCCATTCTCGGCACGGGCGCGACCTCCATCCAGGCCGTTCCGCATCTCGCGAAATATGCGAAGCAGCTTTACGTGATCCAGCGCACGCCTTCCAGCGTGGACGAGCGGCCGAACCCCAAGACCGACACCGAATGGTTCGATGCGCAGCCCGAAGGTTGGCAGAAGGACCGCATGGACAATTTCCACCGCGCGGCGATGGAAATGTTCAAGCCCGGCGAGGCCGACCTGATCTGCGACATCTGGACGGAAGTCGCGCGCAATCTGGCGGCGGAGCTGAATGCCGAGGGCTGGCCCGAAATGGACATGAACGAGTTCATGGAACGGCGCGAGATGGTCGATTATCAGGTGATGGAGCGTATGCGCCAGCGCGTTGCGTCTCTCGTCAACGACCCGGAAACGGCGGAGGCGCTCAAACCCTATTACCGTTTCATGTGCAAGCGTCCGCTGTCCAACGACGATTATTACCCGGCCTTCAACCAGCCCAATGTGAAGCTGATCGATGTGTCCTCGACCAAGGGTCTGGAGACGCTGACCGAAAAAGGCTTCATTGCGGACGGCGTGGAATATGAGGTGGATTGCTTCATCTTCGCGTCCGGTTTCGAGGTGACGTCCGATCTGGAACGCCGCTGGGGCATCGACACGGTGATCGGTCGCGATGGCGAGTCGATCTACGATCACTGGCGCGAGGGCCCGAAGACGCTGCACGGCACCATGACCCATGGTTTCCCGAACCAGTTCTTCATCGGCTATATCCAGGGCGCGAGCTATGCCTCGGTCACGGAGCAGTTCGGCCAGCAGGGCTATCACTCCGCCTATATCATCGCGGAGGCGCTCAAGCGCGGCCTGACCTCGGTCGAGCCGAGCCAGGAAGCGCAGGATCACTATGTGAAGACGTTTGAGGAAATCGCGGTCGATCTGTCCGCTTTCTCCAGCGAATGCACGCCCAGCTATTTCAACAATGAAGGCGGAAACTCCAAGTGGGCGTTGTTCCACAGCTGGGGATATGGCTGGCATAATTTCCAGGAAATGGTCGGCAACTGGCGTGAAAAGGGCGACCTCGAAGGTCTGATCCAGCGCACCGGCGCGGCGGAATAACAACAAGGAGACGGAATGGGGACGCTTGACGGTAAAGTCGCGGTCGTCACGGGTGCAAGCCGGGGAATCGGCAAGGGCATAGCCTGTGCGCTCGCGGACGAAGGTGCGACGGTCTATGTCACTGGACGGACCGTCACATCGGACGGCGCTCCTCTTCCCGGCACCATCGGCGAGACAGTCGCCGAGGTGGACCGGCGCGGCGGCAAGGGTATTGCCGTCGCGCTCGACCTTCAGGACGACGCCGCGATTGCCGCCCTGTTCGCGCAGGTGCAGGCGGAGCAGGGGCGTCTCGACATCCTCGTCAACAACGCCATGGCCATTCCGCCGGAGATGACGCAGCGCATCGGTTTCTGGGAGAAACCGCTGTCCAACTGGGAAATCTTCGATACCGGCGTGCGCGCCGCCTTCATCGCGGCATGGCATGCGGCAAAGATCATGGTGCCGCAGGGATCGGGGCTGATCGTCGCGCTGTCCGGCTATGTCGGCGTGACCTACACCTATGACACGCTGTTCGGCATGACCAAGACGGCGACGGACCGCATGGCGCGGGACATGGGCGTCGAACTGAAACCCCATGGCGTCGCCTCCCTCTCGCTCTGGCAGGGTTTCACCTATACCGAGCGGGCGACCGAGAATTTGAAGACCGTGCCCGGCATGGCGGCGCAGTTGAACAGCGCGGCGGGCAGCTCGCCGGAGTTTCCGGGGCGCGTGATTGCGGCGCTGGCGGCGGACCCCGACATCATGGCGCGCACGGGTGGCACCTTCATCAATGCCGAACTGGCCGCCGAATATGGCGTGACGGACATCGACGGGCGCGTGATCCCGTCGGTGCGGGCGGACCGCGGGTCGCCGCTCTGGGGCCCGGTCTGATCTTCCGTTTGTCCTGAGCTTGTCGAAGGACCGTATTTTCTTTCCGCGCCGCGCATGAAGCGAAGTGCGGCCCTTCGACAAGCTCAGGGCGAACGGAGCTGGTTTTTCTTAGGAGTCGATAATGACCGAACGCAGATTCGATGGCCGTGTGGCCGTCATCACCGGCGCGGGCCGGGGCCTTGGCCGCGAATATGCGCTGTTGTTGGCGTCGAAGGGCGCGAAGATCGTCGTCAACGACCTCGGCAGCGCGATGCGCGGTGGCGATAACGACGCCGACACCAGCGTCGCGCAGCAGGTCGTGGACGAAATCCGCGCGGCGGGCGGGGAGGCCGTGGCGAATACGGACAGCGTGGCGACACCGGAGGGTGGCCGGGCGATCATCCAGTCCGCTCTCGACAGCTTCGGCCGGATCGACATCCTGATCCATAATGCGGGGAACGTCCGCTACGGCACGCTGGACGAAATCTCCGATGAGGATTTCAAGGCGGTGGTCGATGTGCACCTGATGGGCGCATTCAACGTGGTGCGGCCCGCTTTCCCGGTGATGGGCGCGGCTGGCTATGGCCGCATCGTGCTGACAGGCTCCATCGGCGGCATCTACGGCACCAATGCGGTGGTGAACTATGGCGTGTCCAAGGCGGGCATGATCGGCCTCAACAACGTCATCGCGGTCGAGGGCGCGGAGAAGGGGATCAAGTCCAACATCATCCTGCCCGGCGCCGTCACCCGCATGGCCGAAGGATTGGACGTCACCCAATATCCGCCGATGGGACCGGAACTGGTCGCGCCCGTCGTCGGCTGGCTGGCGCATGAAAGCTGCTCCGTGTCGGGCGAGCTCTATGTTTCCATGGCGGGCCGCGTGGCGCGCGCGCTGATCGCGGAGACGCCTGGCGTCTATCGCCCGGAATGGAGCATCGACGACGTGGCCGACAATATCGACGGCATTCGCGCGCAGGACGATCTGTGGACGCTCCACCCGGCGGAAGGCGGCTATTTCGAGCATATGGGGCGCAGTTTCGAAATGGCACGCGGCGGTTAGGTTGCAGCCACCCGGACGGATCGAACGCACTATTCCGATTGTTTCCCGCTTGCAGTCCCCGCAAAGCGTGCCCATCTGGCGGGCACAGCTTTGCGGGGACGTGCCCGTGCTGGGCTAGGGATTCCGGGGCAAGACATGTCGACACCTTTTGCGGCGAAGCAGGACAGGGAACAGGCTGGAGCGGAGGGGCCTCTCGACGCGCTGACCGGGCGCTTGCGGGCTGTGCGCACGCAATGGCGGGACGCGCAGTCGCCGCAGCGGGATTATGGCGCCCATGGTTTCCCGTCGCGCCATGTCCTGTCGCAGATCACCGACAGGCTGGGCGCGGCACTGTTCCCCATCCGCCTCGGCCCCGGCGAGCTGACGCCCGACAGCGAGGATGCGTTCGTGCGTACCTCTCTGGAGTCCGCCATCCCGCTGCTGACCGCGCAGATTCGCATGGAACTGGCGGCGCGCGAGGGGCAGGGCAAGGACGCGGCGGATAGCGAGGCCCGGCGCATCGCCTGGGCTGTGGCGGATCGCCTGCCCGAAATCCGGCGGCTGCTCGATACCGATGTGGAGGCGGCCTATTCCGGCGATCCCGCCGCGACGAGCATGGACGAGGTGCTGCTGTGCTATCCGTGTGTCACCGCGCTGATCCACCACCGCATCGCGCATGAACTCTACAAGCTGGGCGCGCCGCTGGTTGCGCGGATCATCGCGGAGGCAGGCCATTCGCGCACCGGCATCGACATCCACCCCGGCGCACAGATCGGCGAGAGCTTCTTCATCGACCATGGTACTGGCGTGGTGATCGGGCAGACCGCGATCATCGGCAACCGCGTGCGGCTGTATCAGGCGGTGACGCTGGGCGCGCGCAGCTTTCGCGAGGATGAGGACGGCAATCTGGTCAACGAACCGCGCCATCCGATCATCGAGGATAATGTCACCATCTACGCGGGTGCGACGATATTGGGCCGGGTCATCATCGGCAAATGCTCGGTCATCGGCGGCAATGTGTGGCTCACCCGATCGGTGCCCGCGGGCAGCCGGGTGCGGCAGATGAAGGCCAGCGTCGCGATAGAGGAAGGCGATCCCTGCGATTGAGGGTCAGCCGGGCGCAACCTCGCCGGAAATAACCTCGATAGCCAGAATCTCTATCGCCTGATCCTTGCCGCCAAAGGGCAGGAGCTCGCCTTCTTCCGCGCCCATGATCGCACGGGCGAGCGGCGCGGAGAAGGACAGCAGGCCCGCCGTTGGCTCGGCCTCGTCATCACCGACAATGCCGATCCGCCGCTCCTTGCCATTGTGGCGGATGGTGACGGTGCAGCCGATCTCCACCGTCTCGCCATTGGGTGAGGGCACGAGTTCCGCCGTCGCCTGCCGCGTGCGCCAGTAGCGCAGGTTGCGTTTGGCGTCGTTCAGCAGTTGCTCGTCGGTCAGCGTGGGGACGAGTGCTTCCAGCTCAGCGACCTTCGCCCGGATGAGCGACAGGCCGCGAGGCGTCACCAGATTGGGGCCGACGGGGATGGGTATCTCGAACTTGGGTTCCAGATGCTCCTCGTCACTGTCCCGCCGAAAGGCGACGCTCATGCTTCCTCATCCTCTCCGGTGGCTGTCCATTCGGAGAGATTGTGCTCCTGACCGATGAGTGCAAGGCCATGGGCGATGGAGGTGAGTTCGTTGCCGCTCGCGATCTTTTCCGGGGCAAAACGGTCCTCGAACAATCGCCGCACGGCGGGGATGAGGGAGGAGCCGCCGGTCAGGAAGACATGGTCGATGCCATCGGGCGTCAACCCGGCCTTGTGCAGCGCGGCGTCCACCGTGTCCCCGATGCGGGCGAGGTCGGGCGCGATCCAGCTTTCGAAATCGGTGCGGGCGACATCCGCCTCGACCGTCACGCCGCCATTGTCGAAATGGAAATGCGCCTGTTCCTCGCTCGACAGCGCCCGCTTCAACTTGCCCACCGCGTCATAGAGCGGATAGCCCAGTTCCTGCTCCACCACCGCGATCATGCGCCCGATGGCGGCGGTGTCGGTCGCGCTGCGTTGCAGCCGGGCAAGCTGGTCCAGCGTCTTGCGGTTGCGCATCAGGGCGAGGCGCGCCCAGTCGCCGAAATCCGCGAAATGGCCCGCCGGTATCTCCAGCACCTTGCCCATGCTGTCATAGGTGCCGCCCTTGCCGAGCATGGGGAGGACGAGTTGATCCATGATGCGATAGTCGAAGCGGTCGCCCGCGATGCCGATGCCGGTGGAGCCGAGCGGGGTGCAGCGGCGCGCCGCACCCGGCGCCTCGATCCGCACGATGGAAAAGTCGCTGGTGCCGCCGCCGAAATCCGCGACCAGCAATGTCGCCGGTTCGGTCAGGCGCGAGGCGAAGCTGAATGCCGCGCCCAGCGGTTCGTAGACATAATGGACCTCCGGCCCCAGCTTCGCGAACATCAGGTCGTAACGCTGGCGGGCGAGCGCCTCGTCGGGCCGTGCGCCGACATAACGGACGGGGCGACCGACCACGATGCGGTCGGGCAGGGCGGTGAGCGCGCCGTCACTGTGCCGGGTCAGGTGATCGAGGAAGACATGGCCCAGTTCCTCGAACTTCAGCCGCTTTTCGAAGATATTGGCATGTTCGAAACTGGGGCTGGCGGCGACTGACTTGAAGCTTTGCAGGAAACGGCTGCCCTGCGGGAATTCGAGGAACTCCTCGATGGCCCATGGCCCTGCCTCATGCGCGATGCCGCCGCGCACATCCTCATCCTGCCAGAAGCACAGCGCCGACCGGAAGATGGAGGTGGTGCCGTCTGGCGCGCGATAATCGACCAGCTCCGCTTCGCCCGCGCCCGTGCCGAGCGCGATCACCGAATTGGTCGTACCGAAGTCGATTCCGACAGTGCGCGCGGAAGGGGCGGGAGAGGTCATGGGGAAAGTCCGGTCGAGAGGGTGGGGCGCGGGGCACGCGCCTATGGCAGCACAGGAGAGCAGAGGCAACCGGCATAGGGCGTGGGGAGGGAATTGGCTAGGTACTGGAGGGGCGGGGGATGGTGAGAGTGGGTGGGGTAGGGACGGGCTGCTAACCCTCCCCGTTCGGTTCGAGTAGACTTCGAGCTTGTCGAGAAGGCGTATCGAGAACGCTGGCACAGTGCTGATTTCTCGACACCGGTTCTCGACTACGCTCGAACCTTGCTCGAAACGAACGGATGTGAAGCAGGAGCCGCAGCTAATCGTTCCTTACCGTTCGCCTCCAGACAAAGTCCCAAACTCTCACTTCGAAATGGCATGCCCTCCATCCACCGCCAGACAGGCGCCGGTGACATAGGATGACAGGTCGCTGACCATATAGAGGATGGCGCCCACGATTTCCTCCGGCTCGCCGCCCCGGCCCAGCGGTTGGTGCGCCCTTGCATGCTCGGCAAAGCCGTCCGAGCGCGACCAGCTCTTGGTGCCGTCGGTGTGGAAGGGGCCGGGCATGACCGTGTTCACGCGCACCAGCGGTCCATATTCCTTGGCAAAGCTTTGCGTCAGGACGTGCAGGCCTGCCTTCGCCGCCGCATAGGGGGCGAAGCTGGCTTCCGGTTTCAGCGATCCGGTCGAGCTGATGTTGACGATGGCGCCGCCACCGCGCTCCACCATCTGCGCGCCGAACAGGGCGGAGAGGCGGAAGGCGGAGCGGAGGTTGACCGCGATGATATGGTCGAACGCGGCCTGACTGGTTTCCACCGAAGACGGCTCGACCGGCGACTTGCCCGCATTGTTGATGAGGATGTCCGCGCCGCCCCAACGCTCGGTGACGTCCGCGAACAGTCGGTCGCAATCGTCCCAGCCTGCCGCGTCGAACGCATGCGCCGACGCGGTGCCGCCCCGCGCCGCCAGTTCCTCGACCAGCGCCTCGCAACTCGCGATCTTGCGGCTGGCGATGGCGACGGTCGCGCCTGCTTCGCTGAGGCCCCGCACGATCGCGCGGCCGATGCCCCGGCTGCCGCCGGTGACGACGGCAACCTTGCCCGACAGATCGACCGCGAACGCCATCGTTCCGCGCGCCTCAGTGCCGCCAGCCGCGCAGGCGGTTGCCGCCGTCGCAGGAGATGACCTCGCAATTGATGAAGCGCCCCTCCGGCGAGGCGAGGAAGACGTGCAGGTTGGCAATGTCCTCCGCCGTGCCCGTCTCGCCCGCCATCAACTGCATGCCGCGCACGCCGGTCTTCTGCTCGTTGCTGAGCGACGTTTCGCTCGCCGCCGTCTCCATGATGCCCGGCTCCACCGAATTGGCGCGGATGCCGTCGCCCGCCAACTGGTTGGCGAGGGCGAAGGTCATGCTGTTGAGCGTCGCCTTGGTGATGCCATAGGCGGTGGCGGGCTGGTTCGCGGCCATCGACGCCTGATTGATGATCACGCCCTTGGCCTTGGCGAGGGCAGGGCGCAGCGCCAGCGACAGGATCACCGGCGACACGCTGTTGATCGCGAAGAAATAGAGCCAGCGTTCCATGCTGAGGTCGGCAAAGCCGCGCGCAATGTCATTATAGGCAAGGCCGGCGTTGTTGATGAGAATATCGACCTTCTCATGCTTGGCACAAATGTCCGCGCCCAGCGCCTTGATCTCCGCCTCGACGCTGAGGTCGACGCGGTAGGTTTCGCACTTTACGCCGAGTTCGCGCAGCGCGGCGGAGGTGTCCTCCAGCCCCTGTGCATTGATGTCGACGAGAATGATGTCCGCGCCCTCGCGCGCAAAGGCGGTGGCGATGGAAGCGCCCAGACCGGCGGCGCCCCCGGTGACGACGGCCAGCTTGCCTGCAAAACGTGCGGTCATGATAGTCTCCCTATTTGTGTCTGTTATGGGGTTTTCGGGGCAAGAGCGCGCGCCAGTGCCTCCCGGCTCAATCGGGTCGTCTGGATCACCTGAGGCGCGGTGTCGCCCGCCAGGCCGAAGCCATGATAGGCGCCGGGGATCACATAGAGTTCGGTCGGCACTCCGGCATCGAGCAAGCGCCGGGCATAGTCGATATCCTCCCCCACGAAGAGGTCGAGAGCGCCGACGATGATGAGCGCGGGGGGCAGGCCGGACAGGTCGCTCGCCCGTGCAGGGACCGCGCCCTGAGGCACATCGTCTCCGCCCGGTTCCATGCCCAGCAGCGCGCCCCAGCCATAGCGGTTGCTGGTGGGTGTCCAGATGAACTCGCCGCTGTTCGCGGGGGCAGGACGGGTGATTCCGGTACGGTCGTCCAGCATCGGGGCGTGGAGATATTGAAAGCAGATGGCATAGTCGCCCCGGTCGCGGGCCAGCATGGTCAGGCTGGCCGCATGGCCGCCGCCCGCGCTGCTGCCCGTCACCGCGATCCTGTCCCGGTCGATGCCGAGCAGCCCGGCATTCTCGTGCATCCAGCGCAGCGCCGCATAGCAATCCTCGACCGCGCCGGGCCAGCGCGTCTCCGGGGCAAGGCGATAGGCCACCGATACCAGCACGCAGCCGAGGGCATGGACCGCCGCGCGGTGCGACCGGTCGGACGCTTCGGGCATGCCCATGACATAACCGCCGCCGTGAATGTCGAGGATCGCGGGGCGCGTGTCGAGAGAGGGCGCGGCCGGTTCATAGTGCAAGATCCGCACCTCCGGCGCGCCGTCGGGGCCGGGGATGCGGTGTTCCGTACAGCGCACGGCGGCCAGTTCGGGCGGCAAAGGGGCGTCGCTGGTGATGCGCGCCACGCTTTGCGGCGCGGTGCGGATCTGACGGATCAGCTCGTCACTCACGTCCATTGCCGGGAACATGTCGATCCCCGCCAGCAATTCCGGCGCGACCAGATGACGGGAGGAGGGACGGTCGGGCGATTGGCTCATGATCATGCGATCCTCTCCTGTTCGATCTTGTCTCGCCCGTCCGGGCCGGTCGAAGCGCCATAGTTCTGGAACATCCTATGGCACTTCGACAAGCATCGGAGGAGGCGACGGGATTTCATCGCCGGGAGGATATGCCCGCCGCCGGTCAGCCTGCCGGGGTTTCCGGGTTCAGGGCTGCCTCTGTGATGGCGATCTCGACGCGCAGCCACATGGTTTCGCTGAGGTTGCTCTGCCCGCTGTCCGCCAGCAGCTTCTCCAGAGCGCCCTTCTTGACGGTCAACGCATCCTTGTTGCCCGGTTCCCCGTCGAGCGCGATGTCGAGCAGGTGGATCGCCTCCAGAGCGCCTCCCGCGACGAGGTGGTCGGAGGCGCGGCGGGCGAGGGCGGAGGCACCGCCCGCCAGTTCCACCAGATCGCCATGCACGCTGGAGCGCGGCACGCCATAGAGGCCGGTGGTGCCGTCCTCATAATGGAACCAGCCGCTGTTCTCGTCCCAGATCGCGCGCACCGCCCAGCGGACGGTGCCGTGGAACTCGCCGATCTTGAGGTCGTCGGGCAGGGTGATTTCGCGCATCAACTGGTGAACGGACTTGCCCGCGTTCATCCCCGCGATGGTGTGGTCGCGGATGTAGGACACTGCGCCATGGATGCGGTCGAGGTCGGCGCGGATGCGCTCCTTGCCCCGAATCGGATCGCCATGGCCGGTGATGAGCAGTTCCGGCTCCAGTGCGCGGACACGCTCCAGCGAGGCGAGGTAATTGACCACCAGACGCGGCTTGTCTCCACGCGTCGTCGTCAGGTTCGGCATGGCCAGCCAGACGGGGCCGAAGAGATTGCCGGTGAACACCGTCTTCTCCTCCGGCATCCACACGACGGACGCACAGAGGGATTCGCCGCCCTGCGTGGAAATGAGTTCGAAGCTGCGATTGCCGACCGTGAACGCCTGCCGGTCCTCGACCAATATGTCGATGTCCACCGGCGGGGCGGGGGGCGGGTTCGGTCCCTTGCGGTTGAACGCCCACAACTTGCCCGACCGCTTGGTCAGATAGGCGTGGAGGTCGTAGAAGAACTGCCACGTCTCCGGGAAGCGCGCCTGGGTGACGACCTTCGTCTCCGGCTCGCGGATCGCAGGCAGGCCGCCGAAATGGTCGAGATGCGCCTGCGTCAGGAAGATATAGCGCAGCGGTCCGGTGCGAACCGGATCGAACAGCGTCTTGTTCTTCTCGCCACTGAAATTCATGCCCGTGTTGACCAGCACGTCGCCGTCGCTGGTCGTCACCAGATAGGCGTTTGAGACGTCGTTGACCTGAAAGATATGGTCGTTGATCGCGATGGCTTCGCTCTGGCCTTCGCCAGCCTTGACCAGAGCGGCGAGCGGCGGGGCCTTTGCTTCGCCGCTCATGCGTCACACTCGATCATGACCTTGGCGGACTGCGGCGTGGCCGCGATCTTCAGCCCTTCCAGCACCTCGCCCAGCGGCAGGCGGTGGCTGATGAGGGTGGCGACCTTGTCGTTCAGGCGGGGCAGGTTCTGCACGACATATTCGAACTCGTCCGGGTATCCGACCGCCGTGGTAATCGTCATTTCCGTGGTCAGCATCCGGCCGAGGTTGATCTCCACCGGCTTCATATGCGCGGCGGTGACGACGAGACGCGACTGGAACTTGCCGAGGTTGGAGACGATGTCGTTGAGCAGATGCGGCGCGCCCGCCGCGTCCAGATAGACGTCGGTGCCCACCGCATCCCGGTTCAGCACGCGGCCCGTGCCATGATATTCGATCAGCTTCTCGCGCACGTCCTCCGTCGCCGGATTGATGACATGATGCGCGCCCAGCGCCTTGGCCCGTTCCAGACGTTCCGGCGCGAGGTCGAGAGCGACGACATGCGCGCCGCGATCCACGAGCCACAACACCATGCCGAGGCCGATGGGGCCGCAGCCGAAGACGGCGACCTTCTCGCCCGCCTTTACCTGACCGCGGTTAACGCCGTGCAGCGCGACCGCAAGCGGCTCGGTCATCGCGCCGACTTCGTAGGACACCGCATCGTCGAGCGGGATCAGATTGTCGCCGATCCGTGCGTCGGCGACCAGCAACTGTTCGGTGAACGCGCCTTCCGGTCCGCCGCTGCCGATGTTGCTGGGGGTGTTCATGGGATTGATCGCCACGCGCTGGCCGACGCTCACGCCCTCCACATCCTTGCCGACGGACAGGACTTCGCCTGCCGCCTCATGGCCGATGGGGGTGACGCCGCCGGGCTTGCGCATGATGCCGCCATATTTGATGTAGGTCAGGTCGCTGCCGCAGACGCCGCAGGCCTTGACCTTGATGACCACATCCTTGTCGCCCGCGACCGGAGCCTCTTTCGGGTCCAGTCGCACGTCGTTGACTTCATGAATGTTCAAAATGCGCATGGCGATCTCTCCTGTATGTTTTTGCGATCCGCCTTACGGGCGGACCATATACCCGCCGTCGATGGTGATCGTCTCGCCGGTCATGAACGAGGATGCATCGCTGGTCAGGTATGCGCCGATTCCTTCGAAATCCTCCGGATATCCGACGCGCTTGATCGGCACGGTGGGAGCGAACCGCTCCTCCAGCACGCTCTTGTGGCTGCCCATCATCGGGGTCATGATCAGGCCGGGCGCGATGATGTTCGCGCGGATATTATACTGGCCCAGTTCCACCGCGAGGCAGCGGATGATGGACCCCAGCGCGCCCTTGGACCCGGCATAGGTCTGCTTGCCCGGAATGCCCTGGAACAGCGACAGGCTGCCGCAGGCGACGAGGGAGCCGCCCGGCTCGCCCGCCTTTGCCCGCTCGACCATCAGCCGCGCGCCTTCCTGCAGCGTCCAGAACGCACCGTCGAGGCCGAGTGCCAGGAAGTCGCGCCATTCCGTCTCGTCGATGTCGAACACCGAATGGGTGGGGGCGGAGCGGCCCGAATTGGCGAATACGCAGTCCAGCCGGCCAAAGTCGGCCTTGAGCGTGGCATAGCCGTCGATGATCGCCTGATGGTCGGACACGTCCACCTGATAGGTGATCACCTTGCCCGCGCCGGCGGCTTCCAGTTCGGCCTTGGCGGCGGCGTTCTTCTCCGCGTTGCGCGCCCAGATGGCGATGTCGCCGCCCATTTTCGCGACACCCATGGCATAGCCGAAGCCGATGCCGCCGTTACCGCCCGTGACCAGCGTGACCTTGCCGGTACAGTCGAACAGGCCCTTGGACATGCATTCCTCCATTGAATTTTTCTGACGTTGTTCGCGTGGTATCGGAGACAGGATTTTGCGCCACCGCCCTCTATGTTCGCCGGGGCGTCAAGTGTCGAAATCGGGCCGCAAAATGGCGATGAGGGACAAGGGCTAGTCCTTGCCCCTCAGCCCGTTTTCAGGCCAGCGCCTCTGCCTCCATCACCGCGCGTTCCGCTTGCGCCAGTTCGTCCGCCCATCGCGCCCGCGCCGCTTCTGTCTTCGTCGGCAGATGCTCGGTCGGGAAGAGGCCCTCGGCGGGCGTGGTCTTCTTGAGCAGGGCATTGGCGATCTGGACCTGGTGCACCTCCGTCGGGCCGTCGGCCACGTCCAGCATGGGGATGCCCATCCACATCTTCGCCAGCGGCGTTTCATGCGTGGTGCCCAGCGCGCCGTGCAGGTGGACCGCGCGGCGGACGATGTCATGATAGACGCGCGCCATCGCCACCTTGCTCATGCCGATGTGCATCCGCGCCGCGCCATGCGGCTGGGTGTCGATCAGCCATGCGGTCTTGAGCACCAGCAGGCGATACATTTCCAGTTCCATTGCCGAGTCCGCGATCTGCGCCTTGACGATCTGGTGGTCGCCCAGTTGCCGCCCCTGCGTCCGGCGCGAGACGGCGCGCTCCAGCATCATGTCGAGCGCGCGCTGGCACTGGCCGACGACGCGCATCGCATGGTGGATGCGTCCGCCGCCCAGCCGCGCCTGCGCCAGCTTGAACCCTTCGCCGGGACCGCCCAGCATCGCGTCGAGCGGCACGCGCACCTTGTCGAAGCGCAGATAGGCGTGATGCCCGTTATCGACCGGATCGTTCATGCCGGCCACGTCGCGAATGTCGACGATGCCCGGCGTGTCCGACGGGATCAGGAACATGCTCATCCGCTCATGCGGGGCATTCTCCGGATTGGTGATGACCATGGCGATGACGAAGGACGAGTTCTTGTAATTGGAGGCGTACCATTTCTCCCCCTCGATCACCCATTCGTCGCCCTCTCGTACTGCGGTGCAGGTGAATTCCTTGGGGTCCGCGCCCGCCTGCGGTTCGGTCATGGCGTAGGTGGAGAAGATTTCGCCCGCCAGCAGCGGTTCGAGATATTTCGCCTTCTGCTCCGCCGTGCCGAACATGGCGACGATCTCCGCATTGCCCGTGTCGGGCGCGGCGCAGCCGAAGATGACCGGACCCCATGAGGTGCGGCCAAGCTGCTCGTTCATCAGCGCGAGCTTCAACTGGCCATAGCCCTTGCCGCCCATTTCCGGGGTCAGGTGGCAGGCCCACAGACCCTGTTCCTTCACCTTGGCCTGCAGCTTTTTAACGAGATGCCGGGCCTTCCTGTTCTTGATGTTGAACTGCTCGCTGCCCTGCGGGAAGAGGAGGTCCATCGCCTCCACCTCCTCGCGCACGAAGCGGCTCATCCAGTCCAGTTTCTCTTGAAATTCGGGATCGACGGAAAAGTCCATTTCAGCACCTCTTGTTTTGTCTGTTTGAATCTTGCGGAAAATCAGGCGGCGGCGATGACCTGCCGCGCCTTGTTCATCAGCCATGTCGCATAGGCGTGGACGGACGCGCCGACCTTGTCCGGCACCTTGCCTGCCTTCCACGCGGCGGTCGTGCCTTCCAGCAGACAGGCCAGCTTGTAGCAGGCGAGAGCGAAGAACCATGGCATCGCGCTCATGTCCCGGCCGCTGAGTTCGCCATAAAGGGCGACGAGCTCCGCGCGCGACAGGAAGCCGTCCCATGGCTGCACCATCGGTCCCTTGCCCTCCGGGTCGCCATCCTCCCACCAACTCGACAATATCCAGCCGAGGTCGAGAAGGGGATCGCCCAGTGATGCCAGTTCCCAGTCGAGCACGCCCGAAATCCTTGGCGCCTGCAGGGAGAACATGACGTTCGGAAACTGATAGTCGCCATGCACGATGCCGATGCGCTGGTCGGTCGGAACAGTGTCGCTCAGCCAGCGACCGATCTCCGCGAAATGGGGCAGGTCGTTAGGATCATAGCCGGGCGTCGCCGCATAGCCCTCCAGCTGCGAACGCCAGCGATCCACCTGCCGCGCATGCCAGTTATCCGGCTTGCCGAGGTCGCCCAGACCGACAGCGGTATAATCGAGGCTGCCCAGCGCCACCGCCGCCGTCACCAGTTCCCGACCCATGGCGGCGCGCCACGCCGGATCGGTCGCATACTGGCCCGGTAGCTCGCCCGATTTCGCAAAACCCTCCAGCGGCGTCATCAGGTAGAAACAGGCGCCGATGACGCTTTCGTCGTCGCAGGCGGCATAGAGGTCGGGATGCGGCACTGCGCTGCCGTCCAGCGCGCGCAGGATGCGCGCCTCGCGCAGCATCGTCTCGTTGCTCCGGGGCGTGACCCGTTTCGAGGGGCGGCGCAGCACTATCTCCGCGGGGCCGCGTTCGATCAGGAAGATCGCGTTCTGGAGGCCGCCCGACAGTTTGCGCGCGCCCGTGACCGGCCCCGATCCGGGCAGATCCTGCGCGGCGATCCAGTCGTTCAGGCGCGGCCAGTCTATCAGTCCGTCGAACGTGTCGAGCGTCGTCTCACCGGCACTGTCCGGCATGGCATCCTCCTGAGCTTGTCGGTCGGGTCGTCCTGCCCGCCGCCCCTTGATAGTGTCACCGGGGCCATGTCGCGCAACGCTCCACACTATCGATATCGGGCCATATAATAGACCACTGGACAGAGTCGGTTTGGAACTGAGAGGGCTTGGGTTTAAGGTGCTGGTGTTCGATGGCAGGACGGTGCGACCGCATCGCCAGTCGGTCGGCGGGAGAGAGGCAGAGCCAATATGGAACGCATCAACCTTGTGGAAATGACGGTCCAGGCGCAGTTGTCGGTGCCGATTGCCACCGCGCAGGTGGTCCAGTTCCAGATGTCGGACCCGTCCGACACCGTGATGCAGCGGCGCGATGGCTACTGGCTCGACCTGTGCCTGACCCCGCGTCCGATCAACACGCGCGCCTGCTACCGCGAGCATTGGGGGCCGCATCGGTTCGAGCGGATCGGGGACATGTTCCTCGTCCCTCCCGGCGAGGCCATCCATGTGAAGGGCGACAGCGCCGGGCTGCAAAGCTCGATCATCTGCGAACTCCATAGCGACGCCATCAACAAGTGGCTGGGGACGGAGATCGACTGGAACGACCGCCGGCTGGAGGCCAGCCTCGACATCAGCAGCAACACCATCCGCCACCTCCTGCGTCGCCTCGCGGAGGAAGCGCGCAATCCGGGGCTGGGGAGTGCGATGCTGGTGGAGTGCATCGTCGGGCAACTGTCCATCGAACTCGGTCGCTATTGTGAGGCGGTGGTGGACGCGCCGGTCAGCGGAGGCCTGGCCGCATGGCGCCTGCGCATCATCGACGAGCGGTTGCGCGAGGTGCGGGAGCCGCCGACGCTCACCGAACTCGCCGCATTGTGCAACATCTCCGTGCGCCAGCTGACGCGCGGTTTCCGCACCACTCGGGGCTGTTCGATCGGTGAATATGTCGTGCAGAGCCGGATCGAGAGCGCCAAGCGTCTGCTCGACCGGGACGAGAGCGTGAAGGCGATCGCCTACAGCATCGGCTTCTCCTCCACCTCCAGCTTCTCCTACGCCTTCCGCCGCGCGACCGGCCTGACCCCGCGTCAATTCCGCCAGCGCGTGTTGCAGCGCATGCGCCATTGAAGGGGGCCGGGGCGGGGCTTTGTGCTTGATGGCCCGCTGTCGATAATTGGGCTGGTTTCAACGTGGAATTGCATTGCGGGACGCACGCGCACGGACCCAGAAGGACGCATCAGAGCAATGCGCCCACGCCGTCGCGCAGCAGGTGTTTTAGGAAGGATTGTCGAGAATGACTGAACTGGTCGTGGATCAATTAATCGAGCAGGCCCAAAAGACCACCGGGCTGGAAAAGTTCGACAGCGACAGCTTCCGCGAAGGGCTGGAGATTTTCGTTGCCGACTATAATGCGCTCGGCACTCCCGATGCGCTGAAGCAGCGGTTCGCGGGCGTCGTGCTCCAGAACCTCGAAGGCCGCCT
Organism: Sphingobium sp.; assembly: GCA_036383715.1. Taxonomy (GTDB): domain Bacteria; phylum Pseudomonadota; class Alphaproteobacteria; order Sphingomonadales; family Sphingomonadaceae; genus Sphingobium. Next base: position 19,731 of record DASVNT010000137.1, read on the forward strand.
CAAGACGACCGCCTATCTCGACAGCCGTCCCGAGTTGCTGAACCGTCCGGTCGAGCGGCCGGTCTTCGTCTTCGGCATTCCGCGCACCGGCACCACGCTGGTCAGCAACCTGCTCGCCTGCGACCCCGCGCGTCGTTCGCCGCTGACGTGGGAGATCGACGATCCGGTCCCGCCCGCGACCAGCGCCACGCTCAAGACCGATCCGCGCGCCGTCGCCCGGCTGGCGCAGGAAAAGGCGATGCTGGAAGCCAACCCGGAGATGGGGAAATATTACCGCAACTCAGCGATCTATCCCAATGAGTGCATCTTTTTCATGAGCCATGATTTCAAGGCTCTGGCGCTGGAATCGCGGGGCAAGCTGCCGAACTATCGCGACTGGCTGTTCTCCACCGACATGACATCCGCCTATGCCTATCACAAGCGTTTCCTGCAGGTGTTGCAGGCCGACGCGCCGGGCGTGTGGAACCTCAAGATGCCGAGCCACGCGCTCTATCTCGACTATCTGAAGGCGGCCTATCCCGATGCCCGCCTCGTCTGGACGCACCGCGACCCGTTCACCGCCATGGGCAGCTTCTGCTCGATCATCAGCCTCGCGCACAAGGGGTTCATGGGCCATGTCGACCATGAATGGCTGGGCGAGAATTGCCAGTATCAGGCCTATGAACATGCCAACCGCATCATGGACTACCGCGACGCCCATGGTGAGGACAGCATTGCCGACATCCATTATGCCGAACTGATGCGCGACCCCATCGGCACGATGCGCACGCTCTACGCCCAACTGGGCGACGAATTCACGCCGGAAGCGGAGAAGGCGATGCAGGACTGGCTCGACGCCAACCCGCAGGGCAAGTTCGGCAAGCACGAATATAAGCTCGACCAATATGGCCTGACGCTCGGCCAGCTCGAAAAGGGCTTCGACCGCTATCTGTCACGTTATGATGTCGCACGGGAGGGCTGATCATGCTTGAAGGCTATCATTTCCAGAACGCCTATATCACCCGCAACATCGAGAAGGCGCTCGACACCTTCCGCACCCGCCTCGGCAATGGTGCGGACGTGCAATCGTTCGAGATCGAGCAGGAGATCTGGACCCCGCGCGGCAAGGGCAAGGCTCGCCAAAAGCTTGCCTTCGTCTGGGTCGGTGACCTGCAATATGAACTGATCGAGCCGATGGAGGGTTTTGTCGACGTCTATGCCGACGACCTGCCTGAAGGCGATGGCATGAAATTCCACCATATCTGCATGAAGGTGGACGACTGGGACAGCTTCCGCGCCAAGGTGGACGCCGAAGGCTGGACCATCGCGATCGAGGGGCAGAGCGGCGACGCGCTCAAATTCCTCTACCTCGATGCGCGCGACACGCTGGACCACTATCTCGAATATGTGTGGTGCACGCCGGAGCGTTGGGCGCAGATGACGCCCAAGGCGTGACCGTGAGGGGCGAGGGCCAATCCCTCGCCCCTCACGGCTTATTTCTCTTCGGGCAGCGCCGTCGCGGTCACGACCATGCGGCCCAGTATGATGGGCTTGCCGTCGTCGGTCTTGCTGATCATCTGCGGCGCTGCATCTTCGGTGGTGCGGGCGTCGACGGAAATGAGCGCGCCCGCGGCGGTTGCGGCGGCGGCCAGAACGATCAGATAGCGTGTCATCTCTTTGCGGCCCCATGTCCGGTTAGCTATGAAGCCGTCATAGATGGCCCGTGTCGCGGGCCTGTGCCGGTGTGCATCCGACCTGTCGGAAAGTGTCGCAAAATGTTCCGGCGGCATCAGCGCGTCTATCGGGGCGCTGTCGATCCTGCTCATGGCACACTCCCGCACGCGAGGGATCGCGGCACGGAGTCATGATAGGGGCGAAACGATAGGGCTTTGGTGAAGGGCGATGGTAAAGAGCGGGTGAACCATGTTTGGGGAGGGGACACCCGCTGCTCCTTTACGCCATGGTGGCATATCCAATGGCCGCACCGCTTGCGACGATCGCGGGCGTCACCCATGCTCCCTTCACGCGCCATGCCACAGCCAGTGCGATGGCGAACAGCGGGAGGGCAATCATCGGTTGCGTCACGCGCCCCGCCGTCGCCTGAAGGAGGTGGACCAAGGTCGCGGCGATGATGCCGACGACGGCGGCGGCGATCCCGGTCAATATGTGGTGCAATGCCTCATTCTGGACGATCTGCTCCAGTCGCTCGAACAGGATCAGCGAAAAGGCGAAGGCTGGCAGGAACATGCCCGCCGTGATCGCCAGCGCGCCGCCCGGCCCACCCGCGACATAGCCGACGGA
>DASVNT010000138.1:0-28121 GCA_036383715.1 Sphingobium sp.
GGCAGGCCGGGAAAGTCACGCGCCAGTTGCCGGGCGCTGTCGCGCAGGAACTCGCCCGATATGTCGACCGGTACATAGGCGCCGGGCCGGATCGCGCGCAGCAACAGGGGCGTCTTGGCGAGCGATCCCGCGCCGAATTCCACGACGCAGCGCCCCGTGCCGACCGCCTCCGCCAGCTCCGGTGCTGCGGCTCGCAATATCTCCGTCTCGGCCCGCGTCGGATAATATTCGGGCAGGCGCGTGATATCCTCGAACAGTTCCGATCCGCGCCGGTCGTAGAACCAGATGGGCGGCGTCGCCTTCGGGCTGGCCGAGAGTCCCTCCACCATATCCCGGCGAAAGGCGGGATCGACCATCGGTGGCCGCAGCAGAGTCTCTATTTCCGTCATGCAGGCAGATCCTTGGCGAGACGCAGGCCGGTGAACTGCCAACGCTGATGGGGATAGAAGAAGTTGCGGTAGCTGGCGCGCGCATGGCTGCGCGGCGTCGCGCAGCTTCCGCCGCGCAGCACGAACTGGCCGGACATGAACTTGCCATTATATTCGCCGACCGCGCCCGCTGCGGCGTGAAAGCCGGGGTAGGGGCGGTAGGCACTGCCGGTCCATTCCCAGACGTCGCCGAACATCTGGCGCAGGCCCGCGCCCGGCTCGACAATGGCGGGGCGGCAGGGACCGGCGCGGTCGAGGAAGGTGCCGGTCGCCGGGTCGAGGCCCGTGGCGGCGGCTTCCCATTCGGCCTCCGTCGGCAGCCGCGCCCCGGCCCAGCTGGCGTAGGCGTCCGCCTCGTACAGACTGATATGAGTGACGGGTTCGGCGGGGTTCACCGGCTCGCGGCCCGACAGGGTGAAGCGGGTCCAGCCACCCGCGCCATCCCCCTGCCAATAGAGCGGGGCTTCGACTCCTTCGGCCCGGACCCATGCCCAGCCATCGGACAGCCAATGGGCCGGATCGCCATAGCCGCCGCTTTCCATGAAGGCGATCCACTCGCCATTGGTGACGAGCCGGTCGGCGAGGGCATGGGGTGTAAGGTGGACCTTGTGCCGCGGCCCCTCGCAATCGAAGGCGAAGGCATCGCCCGCGTGGCCGATTTCCACAAGGCCAGCCGGCCCTTCGCGCCAGCCCGCCGGACCCGGCCCGGCGACGAGATCGTGCGGGCCGCGCGGCCACAGTCCCGGCTGCAACGGGTTCTGCGCGAACAGGTGCAATATGTCGGTCAGCAGCAGTTCCTGATGCTGCTGCTCATGTTGCAGACCCAGGGCGACCAGTGTCCGCGCGTTGGCGTCGAGCAGGGGCAGCCCATTGAACATCGCCGCGTCGACATGGCCGCGATAGGCCAGCACATCATCGAGCGAGGGCCGCGTCAACAGGCCGCGCTTCGGCCGCTCGTGGCGCGGTCCCTCCGCCTCATAATAGCTGTTGAACAGAAAGGCGAAGCGGTCGTCGAACGCCCGGTATCCCGCCACATGATCGCGCAGGACAAAGGTTTCGAAGAACCATGTCGTATGGGCGAGATGCCATTTCGAGGGGGAGGCGTCCGGCATCGATTGCGCGGTCGCATCGGCATCGCTGAGATTGGCGGTGAGGGAGAGGCTGAGGCGGCGGACGGCCTCGAAACCCGCGATCAGGTCGCGGGCCTGTGTCTCCTGAAATATGGGTTCTGCCATAAGCCCCCCTTTCTCGTCCGGTTGACCGGTGGGAGCCTTATGAATGAACGAAGCGGCGCTTTTGTTGCAAGCCTACTGAGGTTCGGGAGACTGTTTATTGCGAAGGCGATCCGATTTCGCGATCAGCGGGATGCGCCCGGCACCCATTTCACATCCGCGCGGCCATCGTCGTTCAGGATACGGCCCAGAACAAAAAGCAGATCGGACAAACGGTTAAGGTATGTCAGCGCATGAATGTTGAGCGCCGAGTCCTCGTGCGCTCGCACTGCCGCGCGCTCGGCCCGCCGCGTGATCGCGCGGGCGAGGTGAACATGCGCCGCCCCTGCCGTACCGCCGGGCAGGACGAAGCTGTTCAGCGGTTCGAGCCGCTCGTTCAGCCGGTCGATCTCCTGCTCCAGCCGGGTCACCTGCCCCTCCGTGATGCGCAGTGCCCATTCCGGGTCGGGGGCGTCCGTGACAGGTGTTGCGATGTCCGCACCGAGGTCGAACATGTCGTTCTGGATGCTGGTGAGGAGGGCGGCGTGTTCGCTGTCCGGCGTATCTCCATGGGTCAGGGCCGCGACCGCGATGCCGATGGCGCTGTTCGCCTCGTCCACGTCACCGATGGCGGCCATGCGGGGGGCGGACTTGCTGACGCGCGATCCATCGACAAGGCCGGTGGTGCCCTTGTCGCCGGTGCGCGTGTAGATCTTGTTGAGCTTGACCATTATGGCCGCGCTTATTTGCCGCTGTTGAGCAGCAGGAGCAGGGCGGCGAACAGGATCGCCAGCGCCTGGAACAGGATGCGGCCCATCATGGCCTTGTTCTGCTTGAGGCTGGATGGGCTTGGCCCCGCGTCGGTGCTGTTCAACTCCGCCTCGGTCGTCTTGAGGAAGGTCACGATTCCGCGCACCAGCATGAAGACCGTCGCGAGCGCCGCGAGAATGATGAGGATGACGAGGAAAGCGTTCATGCCTCTTATCTAGGCTCAGCGGGCATGGATTCCAACCGGAAAGCGCCCCGCGCGCAGGTCCGCCGCCAGTTCCGCAGGATCGGCTCCGCCCGCTCGCACTTCCGCCAGCGACAGCCCCGCGCTGCGCTTTGCAAGCCGCCGGCCGTCCGCGTCGAGCAGCAGGGGGTGGAAGCGATAGAGCGGCGTCGGCAGGTCCAGCAGCGCCTGTAGCAGGCGGTGGACATGGGTCGCCTCGCACAGGTCTACACCGCGCAGGACATGGCTGATCTCCATCGCCGCGTCGTCGATCGTGGCGCAGAGATGATAGCTGCCCGGCGCATCCTTGCGCGCCAGTACGATGTCGCCAAAGGGCATCGGGTCGGCGACGATCCTGCCCCGGTCCATGTCGTGCCAGTATAGCAGCCCCGCGCGCGCCACGGCCTCCGCCATGTGGAGGCGCCACGCATGGGCCTCGCCTGCCGCAATCCTGGCGGCGCGTTCCTGCGGGGACAGATGCGCGCAGGTGCCGGGATAGGCCGGGCCGTCCGGGCCATGGGGCGCGGAGGCGCTGGCGGCAATCTCCCGCGCGATGTCGGCGCGCGTGCAGAAACAGGGATAGGCGAGGCCGTCCGCCGCCAGTTGCTGCACCGCCGCGCGATAGAGCGGCAGGCGCTCCGATTGCTGGACAATGGGTCCATCCCACAGAATGCCGAGCCACGTCAGGTCCGCAATTATGCCCGCGACATGCTCCGGCCGGGACCGTGCGCCGTCGATATCCTCGATGCGAAGGCGGAACAGGCCGTCCGACCGGCGTGCCAGATCATGCGCCATCAGCGCGGACCAGCCATGGCCGATATGCAGCGCGCCGGTCGGGCTGGGCGCGAAGCGCGTAACGGTTCGACTCACGGAAAGGGCGTTTCGACTCATCGGGCCTTTGCTCGAAGGGGTTGACGGGGAGTCATGGCAGTGCTGTCATGCCCATGTCACGATCTTCGGGGAAGGGTCGCGGCACCAAAACACGGCTGTCAGGGGGTTGCGTAGAGCATGTACCATCCCGAACGTATAAGACATCCCGATAACTGCCCATCGCTCGTTCTGAATGCGGACTATACACCGCTCAGCTACTATCCTTTGAGCCTGTGGCCCTGGCAAACCGCGATCAAGGCGGTTTTCCTGGATCGGGTGGACATCGTATCCAGCTACGACCGGCAGGTGCATTCGCCCAGCCTCGACATGCGTATCCCGTCGGTGATCGCGCTCAAGCAATATGTGAAGCCGTCGGAATATCCCGCCTTCACCCGGTTCAACCTGTTTCTGCGCGACCGCTTCTCCTGCCAATATTGCGGAACGTCGAGCGACCTGACCTTCGATCATGTGGTCCCTCGCCGGGCGGGTGGACGCACGACATGGGAGAATGTCTCGACCGCCTGTGCGCCGTGCAACCTGCGCAAGGGCGGGCGCACTCCGCGCGAGGCGGGCATGAAACTGCGCGAGCAGCCGATCCGGCCGACGACATGGCAATTGCAGGATCATGGCCGCGGTTTTCCGCCCAATTATCTCCACGATAGCTGGCGCGACTGGTTGTACTGGGATGTGGAGCTTCTCGCCTGAGGACTGACCTAGCTATCCCGTCGGCAGCCAGTCCGTATCGATGTCGTCGTGGCGATTGGTATAATGCCCAATCTCCTGCAACCGCCGTTCGTCAAGCAGGGTGATGGTGCCGTTGCGGCGTGAAATCAGCCCTTCGACTTCCAGTTGGCGGATCATGCGGTTCACGTGGACGGAGGTCAGGCCGACCGCGTCGCCGATCTCCTCCTGCGTCAGGCGCAGTTCGAAACTGTCGGTGATCGCGTCGTTTGCCAGCCGCAGCCGGTCGATCATGTCGAGCAGGAATGCGGCGAGCCGTGCCTTTGCCGACGCGCGGCCCATGGAGGTCAGGCGGTCGGTCAGCGCAACTCGCTCCGTCTGGGACAGGACGAACATCAGGGCGGCGACGCGGGGATACTCTTCGATCAGTCGGCGCAGCGCATGTTTGTCGAACGGGCAGATGACTCCGTCCGTCAGTGCGGCCAGCGATTCCGGCGCCTTGGAATAGGCGGTGCTTGCGGAGCCGATGAAGTCGCCGGGAAAATAGATGCGCAGGATTTGCCGCTGACCGTCGGGCAGGATGACATAGCTCATCATGCGTCCCGACGAGACGACGAAGAGTTCGGTGACGAGATCTTTTTCGCGCTGGATGATCTGTCCCTTGCGGACGGTGCGCGGATTTTCCTCCAGCCTTTCCAGGGCTGCTACCTCGCCGGATGTGAGCGTCATATATTTCTTCAGGCGTGCAGCGAAACAACTCTCGGTCACATTAACCTCTTTCCAGTCTGCCGTTTGCTCAAATTCGTTGCAAAGGCAAAACGCTCGATACTTCCTATGGCTCCATCCACGGTTCCCGCACTAAACTGGATCAAGCATTCGTCGTCGCATTTCCTCTTTTGTTTCAAGTGTTTAATAAGACGCCATTTTTGTAACGATTTTTGGCGCTGGCATGGCCTTGCCTCAGGGCATTTTGGGGTTAAGAGCAGCTATGGATCGCATAATCATCGAGGGCGGAAAGCGCCTGAGCGGGCGTTTGCCGATTTCCGGGGCCAAGAATGCGGCGTTGACGCTGCTGCCCTGCGCGTTGCTGACCGAGGAGCCAGTGACGCTGCGCAACCTGCCGCGTCTGGCCGACGTGGACAGTTTCGGCCATTTGCTGAACCAGCTTGGCGCCTCCACCACTATTGAAGGATCGCGGCCGGAGGATTTCGGGCGGGTCATGACGCTCAAGGCCGGGCGGGTAACCTCGACCACGGCACCTTATGACATCGTGCGCAAGATGCGCGCGTCCATCGTCGTGCTCGGCCCGCTGCTGGCCCGCGCGGGCGAGGCGACGGTGTCGCTGCCCGGCGGTTGCGCCATCGGCAACCGCCCCATCGACTTCCACCTCAAGGCGTTTCAGGCGCTGGGCGCGACGATCGAGATGGCGAACGGCTATATCCGCGCGATCGCGCCGGACGGTGGCCTCAAGGGTGCGCTGGTCGCGCTGCCGTTCCCGTCCGTGGGCGCGACCGAGAATGCGCTGATGGCCGCCGCGCTCGCCAATGGCGAGACGGTGATCGAGAATGCGGCGCGTGAGCCGGAAATCGTGGACCTGTGCAACCTCCTCGTCACAATGGGTAGCGAGATCGAGGGGATCGGCACCGACCGCGTCACCATCCACGGCAAGCCGCGCCTCCATGGCGCGACCTATAAGGTCATGCCGGATCGTATCGAGGCGGGCAGCTATGCCTGCGCCGCGGTCATCACGGGCGGTGAGCTCGAACTGGTCGGCGCCAATATGGATGACATGCACGTCATCCTGCAGGGCTTTACCGACGCCGGCGTTCATATCGAGAAAACGAAGGACGGCATCAAGGTCGCGGCTAATGGCAAGTTGAAGCCGCTGACCCTGTCCACCGCCCCCCATCCCGGCTTTCCGACCGACATGCAGGCGCAGTTCATGGCGATGCTGACGCTGGCAGACGGGGCGAGCCTGTTGACCGAGACGATCTTCGAGAACCGCTACATGCACGTTCCCGAACTGACGCGAATGGGTGCGGACATTGCGGTGTCGGGCCGCACGGCGGTCGTGCGCGGCGTGCCCAAGCTGTCGGGCGCGCAGGTCATGGCGACGGACCTCCGCGCATCGATGAGCCTGATCCTCGCCGGCCTCGCGGCGGAGGGGGAGACGCAGGTCCACCGCGTCTATCACCTCGACCGTGGTTACGAGCGGCTGGAGGAAAAACTGGGTGCCGTCGGCGCCACCATCGAGCGCGTCAGCGACGGCTAGAATCTACGGTATGGGGCGACGCTGTAACCGTCGCCCGGACCCCTCACAGCTTCCCGTATTTGGCCTCATAGCCCGCCACGTCCCCGGCGGCCAAAAAGCGCGCCTGATCGATCCAGTTGTCGCGCGTGGGACGCCCGGCAAAACTGCCCAGCTTGGGGTCGATGGCGGCGAGGTCGGCGTCGCTCCAGCCTGCGATGTCGGCAAAACGGGTTACGCCCTCCGCACGGAGCAGTGCCGCCAGTTTCGGTCCCACGCCCTTGAGCTTCAGGAGGTTGTCACCCTCGGCGGGCGCAATTGCCGGGGGGGCAGGCGGGGTCGTGACGGTCACGGATTCCGCCACGGGTTCCGGCGCGACCGGCAATTCCTGCTGTACGGGAGGAGCGATGGGGGCGATCGCCTCGATCTCCTCCATTCCTTCGATGACCGGGACGGATGGAGCAGGCGGCGTTTCCTCTGCCGCGATGGTCTGCGGCGGGACGTGTGTGGGCTGCGCGGGAGAGGGAGGCGGGGCGACCGGCGTTCTGGCGGCCGTTTCCACCGGCAATGGGCTGCCCGGTTTGCGGCGTAACAGCACCGTTAGCAGGATGATCGCGGCGACCGCGATTACAGCAACAATGATCCAGCCCGTCTGCGTCATGTCCGTCCGCTCCCTGAAACCCTATGATCTTAGTGCGCGCCGCGCGCCAGTTCGCGCCAGCCGATGTCGCGGCGACAGAAGCCGCCCGGAAAGGCGACCTTGTCCACCGTCAGATAGGCGTCCGCGCGCGCCTGCGCCAGAGTGGGGCCGGTGGCGGTGACGTTCAGCACGCGGCCGCCGCTGGCGACCAGTTCGCCGTCGGCATTCAGCGTGGTGCCCGCGTGGAAAATCTTCACGCCCTCCGCCGTCCCCGGCAGGGTGAGGATCGCGCCCTTGTCCGGCGTGCCCGGATAGCCGTTGGCAGCCATGACCACGGTGATCGCAGGCGAGTCCGACAGGCGCGCCGATGCGCTCGACACCCGGCCCTGCGCCACGGCCAGCAACAGGGCGGCGAGGTCATCCTCCAGTCGCATCATCAGCACCTGGCACTCCGGGTCGCCGAAGCGCGCATTATATTCGATCAGTTGCGGTCCCGTGGGGGTCAGCATCAGCCCCGCGTAGAGGACGCCGACATAGGGTGTGCCGCGCGCGGCGAGCGTGCGGACGGTGGGGAGGACGATGCGCTCCATCACCTCCGCCTCCAGTTCCGGGGTCAGAACCTTGGCGGGGCTGTAGGCACCCATGCCGCCGGTATTGGGGCCAGTGTCGCCGTCGCCTACCCGCTTGTGATCCTGCGCGGAGCCGAAGGGGATGACGTCCACGCCGTCGGTCAGGGCGAAGAAGCTGGCCTCCTCGCCGGTCAGGAACTGCTCGATCACCACTTCATTGCCCGCAGCGCCAAAGGCGCCGTCGAACATCATTTCGAGGGCGGCATGCGCCTCCTCGGCGGTTTCGGCGATGATCACGCCCTTGCCCGCGGCCAGTCCGTCCGCCTTGATGACGACGGGCAGGCCGAAGCCGCCGATGACGGACAGCGCGCGCTCGAAACTGTCGCAGCGTTCGTAGCGGGCGGTGGGGATGCCCGCCTCGTCGCAGACTTCCTTGGTGAAGGCCTTGGAGCCTTCGAGCTGTGCGGCTTCCTTGCCGGGGCCGAAGACGGCGATGTTCACGGCACGCAGCGAGTCCGCGATTCCTTCCACCAGCGGTTGCTCGGGGCCGACGACGACGAGGCCGATGGCGTTCGTCTGGCAGAAGGCGATGACCGACGCATGATCCGACAGGTTGAGGTCGACCAAATCCGCATGGGCGGCTATGCCGGGGTTGCCTGGGGCGGCATAGAGCCGTTCGCAGGTCGGCGATTGCGCCAGCTTCCATGCCAGCGCATGTTCGCGTCCGCCGCTGCCCAGCAGAAGGATATTCATGGTCGATAGTCCCGTCAGTTTCGATGCGTCTGGCCGCCTGTTAGCCGAGGAGCGGCAAGGCGACAACGCGCCGCCGCTGAGCATCTCCGAAATTTCGATGCTGCTCAAGCGCACGGTGGAGGATCGTTTCTCCCATGTGCGGCTGCGCGGAGAGATTTCCGGGTTCAAGCGGGCGGCATCCGGCCATATCTATCTTGCGCTCAAGGACGAGGGCGCGGTGATCGACGGCGTGATGTGGAAGGGCGGGGCGGGCCGCCTCGCCTTTCGGCCGGAGGATGGGCTGGACGTGATCGTCACCGGCAAGCTCACCACTTATCCGGGCCGGTCCAAATATCAGATCGTCATCGAGTCGATGGAACTGGCGGGCGAAGGCGCGCTGATGCAGTTGTTCGAGAAGATGAAGCAGCGCCTGATGGCGGAGGGCCTGTTCGACCCCGCGCGGCGCAAGCCCATCCCGCGCCTCCCGAAAGTCATCGGCGTCGTCACCTCGCCGACCGGCGCGGTGATCCGCGACATTCTCCACCGCCTGAACGACCGTTTCCCCAGCCATGTCCTCGTCTGGCCGGTGCTGGTGCAGGGCAATGGGTCGGCGGAGCAGGTGGCGGCGGCGGTGCGCGGCTTCGATGCGATCCGCCCCGGCGGTCCGGTGGCGCGGCCCGATGTGGTGATCGTGGCGCGCGGCGGCGGCTCCATCGAAGATCTGTGGACCTTCAACGAGGAAGCGGTCGTGCGCGCGGTGGCGGAGTGCTCCATCCCCGTGATCTCCGCCGTGGGGCCTGAGACGGATACCACCTTGTGCGATTTCGCCGCGGACCTCCGCGCGCCGACGCCGACCGCCGCCGCCGAAATGGCGGTGCCGGTACGAGCGGAGTTGTTGAACTTCGTGCAGGAACTGGGGCTGCGGTCTGCCCGGTCCGTGCTGCGGGGGGTCACGCGCGGCTGGGAACGGCTGGAGGCGATGCGCCGCCTGATGCCGCGCCCGGATATGCTGGTCGGGGTGCCACGCCAGCGCGTCGATGACCTGGGCGAACGGCTGCGGCGCGGACTGTCCCACCGGCTGAGCGATGCGCGCAAGGAACTGGCGCTGTCGTCCGGTGCGTTGCGGCGCGGCTTGCTCGACCGGATCAGCGAGCGCGCGGGCCAGCGGCTGGCGGCGGTGCGGCTGCGCCCCGTGCTGATCGAGCGCAGGCTGGCGGATAGCCGGACCGCGCTCGCTGCCCTGTCGCGTGTCCATGGGTCGCTCGATCCGCAGCTTCCGCTGCAACGGGGCTTTGCGCTGGTGCGGGCGGGCGACCGCATCGTCCGCTCTGCCGATGAGGCGCGTCGGGCGGGCGCTTTGACGCTGGCCTTCGCGGATGGCGCTGTCGGGGCGCTGGTGACGGAGGGCGGAGAGATTGCAGCGCCAGCACTGGAACGCGCGCCGGTGCGCCGGGCCAGGAAAACCGACGTGCCGGTAGCGGATGCAGGGCAGATCGACCTGTTCGGTCAATCCTGACGGGCACAGTGATGCGGCCACACATCCTGCCGGGCGCTCTGCTGATCCTGATGGCGGCAGCCTGTATCCCGCACGCGAGCGGTGCGCTGCCGCAGAGGGCGGAACTGGTGGCATCCGTCGCCATGGGCGGAGAGATAGAACTGGTCGGCGCGGCGCGGCAGGGCAGCGTGATGCTCGGCCATGCACCGCCGGGGATCAGCATGCTCCAGCTTGACGGGCATGGCGTGCCGGTTGCGCCGGATGGCAGCTTCCTGATCGCGTTCGACCGGGATGCACCGCTCGTCGCAACGTTGGTCGCGGTTGGGCAGGATGGCCACGAGATACGCCGGTCGCTGAGCGTTGCGCCGGGAGACTGGCAGATCGAAAATGTAAACGCCTCCATCACCGGCGGCGTAACCAGCGCGGAGTTCAAGCAGCGCCGGGCGACCGAACTTCAGCAGATCGCCGCCGCACGCGCGGCCATGACACCGAGCAGCAGCGAAGGCTGGCGGCAGGCGTTCGTCTGGCCCGTCGTCGCGCGCATTTCCGGCCGCTTCGGCGCGCAGCGCGTCTATCGCGGCACGCCGGGCAGCTATCATAGCGGCGTGGACCTCGCCGCTGCGCAGGGCACGACCTATGTCGCGCCCGCCGACGGGGTGGTCGTGCTGGCGGCGACGGTGCCCTATACGCTGGAGGGCAATCTGCTGATCATCGATCATGGCATGGGCCTCAACAGCGCGTTCCTCCATTCGCAACGCTTGCTGGTGAAGGAAGGGGATGTGGTGCGGCGGGGCCAGCCCATCGGCATCGTCGGCGCGACGGGGCGAGCGACGGGGCCGCATCTCCACTGGGGCATGAAGTGGCAGGATGCGCGGCTCGATCCGACGACGATGGTCGGGCTGGATGCCACTGACCGATAGGCGGTTTTCCGCCGTTTTTCACCGCACGGCTCTGGTGTTCGCTCGCCTCTCGCGATAGCCTCTCGGTATAAGACGGGTGGTCGCGCCGGGGGGCTCAAATTTTGAAACGATATGCTTGCGGCGCTTTGCTGCTGCCTGCACTGCTGTCAGGCGTCGCCTGGGCAGGCGACGAGGCTATTGTAGTTACCGGGTCGCGCCTGCCTCGCGACGGGGAGGGCGGGATAGCGGCGGTCCGGGTCGTCGATGCCGCCGCCATCGCCCGGTCGGGGCAGGATAATCTCGCCGATGTGCTGCGCCGTGATCCGGCCTTTGCGGGGGGCTTCGGGCCGGGCAACAGCAATATGCGCAACTCCGGGCAGGGGCTGAACCTGCTCGACCTGCATGGGTTGGGAACGGCGCGGACGCTGGTGCTGGTCAACGGGCGGCGCATGGTTGCCGGGCTGGGCGGCGCGTCGGCGGTCGATCTCAACATGATCCCCATCGATCTGGTCCAGCGGGTCGAGATTGCCACCGGGGGCGGCTCCGCCATCTATGGCTCCGACGCGGTGGCAGGCGTGGTGAACATCGTGACCGACGCCCGGCCCGATGGCCTGACACTCAACGCGCAGTCGGGGATCGGTGACCGGGGCGACATGCCGCGCCAGCGTATCGCGCTGACGGCGGGATCGGACTTTGCGGAGGGGCGGGGGCATGGCTGGCTCCATGGCAGCTATGCCCATGACGGCGGATTGCTGTCCTCTGCGCGGCCCCAGTCCGCGACCGATTATACGGGGGTGAGCATCTTTACCCCGCAGGGTGCCTTCAACCTCGACGGCACCATCTATGGCATCGGCTTCGACCCAGCGAAGGGGCTGGTGTTCAACGATTATGATGGCGGGACGCTGCAAAAGGGCATTCCGCTCAGCGATGGCTATAACCGCAACGCCTTCCGCCGGATCGCCGTGCCTGTCGATCGCCTGCTGGTGCAAGGCGGCTTGGACTATGATGTCGGCGAGGCCGTCACCCTCCATCTGGAGGGGCAGTATGGCGAGACGCGCAGCCGTACGGTGGTCGAACCCTATGCCGCCGCCGGTGGCGATCCTGCCCGCGACGGGGTGAGCGCGATTGAAGTGCCCGGCGGCATCGCCATCGATAATCCCTATATCCCCGCCGTCATCGCGGCGGAGATTGCGGCGCGCAACGGGGATGCGAACCCGGCGAATGACGTGTCCTTTATCGCCTTTCGTCGCCGCCTGACCGACGTGTTCGAGCGGTCCAGTCGCAACGTCCGTCGCCTGTGGCGCGGCGTTGCCAGCCTGTCGGGCGAGACGGGCGGATGGCGATGGGACGCGAGCTATGTGTTTGGGCGCACCATGGATCGCACGGCGGCGGATACGCTGTTGCGCGACCGCCTCGTCTTCGCGCTCGATGCGGTCGCGAGTGGGAATGGTGTCGTCTGCCGGGACGCGGCGGCGCGGGCGGCGGGGTGCCAGCCGCTCAATATCTGCGGCGCCAATACGGCCTCGCCCGGCGCCATCGCCTATCTGCGCGGCGGCGGCGGTTTGCAGACGGTGCTGGAGAGCCGGGTGGAGCAGCATGTGGCGACGGCGACCCTGTCCGGCACGCCCTTCCGCCTGCCTGCTGGCCCGGCGCGATTGGTGGTGGGCGGCGAATATCGCCACGAATCGAGCTTTGACGACTGGGATGCGGACACCAATGCGGGGCGCACGCTGGCCGCGCAGGCTGACGATGTGCGGGGCGGCTTCGGCGTGGCCAGCGCCTTTGCCGAACTCGCCCTTCCGGTCCTGCCGGGGGTGGAGGTGCAGGGTGCAGGCCGGATCGACCGCTATTCGACGGTGGGAACAGTGGCGGGCTGGCGGGTCGGTGGCGGCTGGACGCCGGTTCGGGGCCTGTCGTTCCGGGTCGCCTATGCCCTGTCGTCTCGCGCGCCGAGCATCGCGGAACTCTATACCTCTCGGCGGGAGACATTCCCCGGCACCGCCGATCCCTGCAATGGCGTGACGGGCAGCCGGACCAATGCGTTCGACGCCGCCTGCCGCGCCATCCCCGCCATTGCTTCCGCCATCGCGGGGGGCGGGGCTTTCACCTATTCGGCGGCGGAGGTGCAGGCGATCAATGGCTTCAACGGCGGCAATCCGTCCCTGCGGGAGGAGACATCGCGCAGCCTGACAGCGGGCCTAACGCTCGCGCCGCGGGCCGTGCCGGGGCTCAGGCTGACGGTCGATTATTACCGGATCAGCCTGTCCAACGCGATCACGACGCAGCCGCGCAGCGAGACGGTGCAGGCGTGCCTGACCGATCCCGCCTCGACGGCCTGCGCGGGGCTGGTGCAGCGGCTCGCCAACGGCAAGCTGAGCCGGGTCGATGCCGTGCTGATCAACGGCGGCGGGATACGTCATGCGGGGATCGATCTGGGGCTGGACTATGGCCTGCCGCTGTCGCCCGACATGGATGCGCGCGTCGGCCTGCGCTGGACGCACCTGCTGGAGCATGAGCGGCAGGCCTATCCGACCGCGCCCTTTGTCGATGAACTGGGCCAGTTGCAGGATGCCGATCATGCGCGGCTGGGGTCCGGTTATCGGGATCGGTTCGTGGCGGATGTGGTGTTGCGGCGCGGAGCGGCCAGCCTGTCGTGGACGGCGCGCTATCTGGGGCCGATCCGCGATACGAAGGACGTCGTGAGCGCGCCGGTGGCGGCGATCAACCTCGTTTCCGCCGTCACCTATCATGATGTGCAGATGCGGGTGACCCTGCCCGGCGCTGCGAAGCGGGAACTGCGCTTGGGCGTCACCAACCTGTTCGACCGGCAACCGCCGCTGCTGCCCAATGGCCTCGCGGCATCCGGCCTGCTCGGCGTGGAGACGGCACAGGAGTATGACAGCATCGGTCGCGCCTTTTACCTTGGCGTCTCGATGCGTTTCTGACCTCAGTCGAGGGAGAGCAGGGTATCGAAGGCGACGGTGATCCGCTCGCCTTGCGGAAACGGCATCGTGCCGTGCCACATATAGGAGGGGAACAGCACCAGCCGGCCCGGCTTCGGCTCGATGACCTGCAAGGGCGGCAAGCCGGTATTGAGGTTGGCCGGGGGCGCGCCGATGGTCAGCCAGCCCGCCTGCAGCTCCACTTCGCAACGCGGCGGAACGGCGACATAGAAGGCGGCGCTCAGCGTGCCGACCGGATGAATATGGCTGAGGTGATAGCCGCCGTCGAGCAGCCGCACCGACCAGCTGTCGGACAGGGTGATCGCACCCCGACGACGGCCGAGTAGCGGATGGCGCATGTCCTCGGCGGGCAGGCCACCGACATAGCGATAAATGGCCGAGAAGAAGGCGAGGCGCAGCGACGCCAGTTCCGGCTCCTCGCGATTGAGGATATTGCCCGCCGTCTGCGTGCCGCCACGCAGTGACATGTCGAACGGATGGGTTCGTGCGACATGCAGGGTGCGCAGGCGTGCGGCGAGCGCATCCAGCGCATCGGGATCGACATCGAGGTCGATGGCTCGGATGAGGCCGGGGCGCTCGACCAGCCATTCATGGCGCGGATCGTTCGTCATGCGCCATGCGGTGGAGAGTAGGCCCCAGGCGGTCTGATTGTCGGGCGTCACCTCGACAAAGCGCTCCGCAATCTCTGCGGCGCGCGCGGCGCGACCATATTTGATGAGGTGGGAGACATGGGGCAGCGCGAGTTCGCCCCCCTGTTCCACCACGCGTGCGAACAGGGCGTCGGCCCGGTCGGCATCGCCGCGCTCGCTGGCGGCGATCGCGCCGAGCATGGAGAAGAAGAGATGCTCGCCGGTCCAGCTGCGCACCAGCGGCAGCAGCGTTTCGATGGTGTCGTGGAAGCCCGCGTCGCTCAGCATGCGCAGGCAGGTGACGGTGACGTCGGTCCTGCCGACATTGCGCCGGACGGCATCGCTCAGCCAGTTGGCGAATGTCTCAGGCGACCCGCATTGCCACAGGAGTTCGGCGGCAGTGCGATAGCCCTCCACCCAGTCCGGATCAGTGTTGAGCAGGGATGCGATGATCGCAAAGGCGCCCTCTATGTCGCCGCTGCGATAGGCCGTGACCGCGTCCGTCAGCGCGCCTGACTTGTCCGTCGGCAAGGCGGGCGCCACCGGCACGTCACGCGCCGGACGGGCATGATCCGCCTCCGTCCGCGATACGGGCGAGACAAGAAATTCCGTTCTGTGGGGGCGTTGAACCGTCATGTATCCATAAACGGTCCGGTGAACGGGAAATTTAGGAAAAGCGTCGGTTTGCCGCGTTATTTTGTCGGTGCGGAGGGGCGTGCATCGGCAATGCGCGCCCCTCCGTCCTTCTGTCAGCCGACGCTCAGCGCCAGCGCGCCGTCGCCGTCATCGACCTTGACCGTCGAACCGTCCGGCACGCCGCCGCGCAGGATGAGGTCGGCCAGCGGGTCTTGCAAATGGCGCTGCACCGCTCGCTTCAACGGACGCGCGCCATAGACGGGATCATAGCCGACCCGGCCCAGCCACGCCCGCGCGCCATCGGTCAGGTCCAGTGTGACCTTGCGATCCTTCAGCAGCTTCTGGACGCGCCCGACCTGTATGTCGACAATCGGTCCCATATGGTCGGCGGCGAGGCGGTGGAACAGGATGATCTCGTCCAGCCGGTTCAGGAATTCGGGGCGGAAATGCGCCCGGACGATCTCCATCACCTGCGGCTCCACATCCTCGACCTTCTGCCCGTCCGCCATGCCCGACAGATACTGGCTGCCGAGGTTGGAGGTCAGGATGATGATCGTGTTGGTGAAGTCCACCGTCCGCCCCTGTCCATCGGTCAGGCGACCATCATCCAGCACCTGAAGCAGCACGTTGAATACGTCGCTGTGCGCCTTCTCCACCTCGTCGAACAGCACGACCTGATAGGGGCGGCGGCGGACGGCTTCGGTCAGCACGCCGCCTTCCTCATAGCCGACATAGCCCGGAGGTGCACCGATGAGGCGCGCGACGCTGTGCTTCTCCATGAACTCCGACATGTCGATGCGGACCATGGCGTTGCCGTCATCGAACAGGAACTCCGCAAGAGCCTTGGTCAGTTCCGTCTTGCCGACACCCGTGGGGCCGAGGAACAGGAAGCTGCCCAGCGGCCGGTTGGGGTCTTGCAGGCCCGCGCGGGCACGGCGGACGGCGGTGGACACGGCCTTGACCGCATCCGCCTGCCCGATGACGCGTTTGCCAAGCTCCGTTTCCATGGCGAGCAGTTTCTCGCGCTCGCCTGACAGCATCCGCTCGACCGGGATGCCGGTCCAGCGGGCGACGACCCCGGCAATGTCCTCCGCCGTGACTTCCTCGCGCAGCATCGCGCCTTCCGTCGCGCCCTCCGCTTCGGCGAGACGGCGTTCGAGGTCGGGAATGGTGCCGTAGGACAGCTCGCCCGCTTTCGCGAGATCGCCTGACCGCTGCGCCTGATCGAGCGCGATGCGGGCGGCGTCGAGCTGTTCCTTGATCTTGCTCTCGCCCGCGATCTTGTCCTTCTCTGCCTGCCAGCGGCCTGTCAGCGCGGCGGATTGCTCCTCCAGATTGACGAGTTCCTCCTCCAGCGTGGCCAGACGGTCGGCGCTCGCCTTGTCGGTTTCGCGCTTGAGCGCCTCCCGCTCGATCTTGAGCTGGATGATGCGGCGGTCGAGGTTCTCGATCTCCTCTGGCTTGGACTCCACTTCCATGCGCAGGCGACTGGCGGCCTCGTCCATCAGGTCGATGGCCTTGTCCGGCAGGAAGCGGTCGGTGATGTAGCGGTTGGAGAGGGTCGCCGCCGACACCAGCGCGCTGTCCGTGATGCGGACGCCATGGTGCAGCTCGTACTTCTCCTTGAGGCCGCGCAGGATGGAGATGGTGTCCTCCACCGTCGGCTCGCCCACGAACACGGGCTGGAAGCGCCGCTGGAGGGCGGGGTCTTTCTCCACATATTTGCGATATTCGTCGAGCGTGGTCGCGCCGATGCAATGCAGCTCGCCGCGCGCCAGGGCGGGTTTCAGCAGGTTGGACGCATCCATCGCGCCGTCGCCCTTGCCCGCGCCGATCAGCGTGTGCATTTCGTCGATGAACAGGACGATCTGGCCCTCCGCGCCCTTGACTTCATCCAGCACGCCTTTGAGGCGCTCCTCGAACTC
This sequence comes from Sphingobium sp., assembly GCA_036383715.1. GTDB lineage: Bacteria > Pseudomonadota > Alphaproteobacteria > Sphingomonadales > Sphingomonadaceae > Sphingobium. The sequence continues at coordinate 16,918 of DASVNT010000138.1, forward strand.
GCCGCGATATTTGGCGCCCGCGATCAGGCTGCCCATGTCGAGCGCCATGAGGGTGCGGTCCTTGAGCGTGTCGGGCACGTCGCCATTGGCGATGCGCAGGGCAAGGCCCTCCGCAATGGCGGTCTTGCCGACGCCAGGCTCGCCGATCAGCACGGGGTTGTTCTTGGTGCGCCGGGCGAGAATCTGGATCGTCCGCCGGATTTCCTCGTCGCGTCCGATGACGGGGTCGAGTTTGCCTGCGCGGGCCGCTTCGGTCAGGTCGCGGGCGAATTTTTTCAGCGCGTCATAGCGGTCTTCGGCACCGGCAGTGTCCGCCGTCCGGCCACCGCGCAACTGTGTGATCGCGGCGTTCAACGCCTCCGCCTTCACGCCCGCCGCCGCCAGCGCCTTGCCTGCCGCCGTGGTCATGGAAAGGGTGAGGGCGAGCAGCATCCGTTCGACGGTGACATAGCTGTCGCCCGCGCGTTGAGCCACCTGTTCGGCCTGATCCAGCACGCGTACGGCGTCATTGTCGAGGCCGGGGGTTTGCTGTGCGCCGCTGCCCGACACCGACGGCACCTTGGCCAGCGCGGCATCGGTTTCGCGCAGCGCCACGCCCGCGTCGCCGCCCGCCGCCTTGATCAGGCCGGACGCCATGCCCTGCTCATCTTCGAGAAGTGCTTTCAGCAGATGTTCGGGGCTGATGCGCTGATGGCTCATGCGGATCGCGACGGTCTGCGCCGATTGCAGGAAGCCCTTGGCCCGATCAGTGAATTTTTCGAGGTTCATGAGTTCTCTCTGTTCCTTTCGGCACCGATATGGTGTGACCAAAATACAACACAAGGCGGCAGCGGTATTTTTTACGATACAGCGTTCCAGCGGGGGCTTTGTTGCGGAATAGTTCCTCTCCAGAAAATGTGCAGAACGTCCAGAAAACCACCCGTCGATCGATTTCCTGCTTGATCATCCGGACATGAGCGAAAACCATTGCCCGGCGGTCCGTTTCGCAGCAGCTTCTATTCAAGCACGCGGAGTCGTGAGCCCGAAAAGGGTCGTGGAGAGAGGATGAACTGGAAAGGGGGCTCCATGCGGTGGTGTCTTTCTGAATTCCTGAATCTGGTCGAGCTGAGAAGCCAGTGCTGGTGCCTGGTCGACCTGGGGGAAGACAATGGCATAAGGTCGCCATCGGGGGATGGCGTCTATTTCTATGCAGTGCTGGAAGGAACGGCGAAGCTGTCGGGCGTGCCGGGCAGTCCCCTGTCGCTCAACCCCGGCGATGTCGTGATCGTCCTGTCGGGGCAGGCGCATGCCATACGCACCGCGTCGGATGCGCCCGCGGAAACAATCGCCTTTCTGGCGGAGGGGCAATATGCCGATTTTCCGCCGAGTTTCGCGGTGGGGGATGGGGTCTGGGCGGCGCGGCTGCTCTGCGGACGGCTTTCGGTGCGCTGGCCCGGCGGCCTCAATCCCGCGATGCTGCCGGCCAGCCTGACCGTGGGGCCGCAGGCGAATGTGGTGAATATGGAGGCTCTACTGAGCGGAGCGCAGGCCAGCGGCGGGGCGTCGGTGCTGACCCGTGCGGCGGCGCTGTTGCTGACCACGGCGCTGCGCGGCCACCCCGATTGCCAGATACTGTTTCGCGATGCCCAGTCGCACGACCCCATTGGCCGTGCGATCCAGTATATGGAGGTCCATCCTTTTCAGGAGTGGACGGTGGCGGGCCTCGCCCAGAAAGTCGGCATGGGCCGGTCCACCTTTGCTGCGCGCTTCCTGCACGAGGCGGGCCGGGCGCCGATGGAGGTGCTGACCGAGATTCGCATGCGCCTCGCCGCGACGTTGCTCACGGAGACGCGGCTCAAGGTCGCGGAAATCGGGGAGCGTGTCGGCTATCGGTCTGAATCCGCGTTCAGTCGGCGCTTCGTGGCCTATTACAAGACCACGCCGGGGCAGATGCGGCTGGGTGGGGAGGGGCTGAGCGGGGCCGCATAGGAAACTGTAAGCGGCGCAGCTCGTCTATCTCAGCAAAACCGCCGATTTTGCGCGGGCGGTGGATTGCGCGGTGCGCAAGCCGCGCTATGCTGCCCGCCATAATGCCCGTGCCTGAGAGGACTTCCGACATGCCCAGCCCGCGCCCCTATGCCGTCATCGGCCTGTCGGCGCTTGCGTGGGCCTTGGCGGTTCCTCCGACGGCACTGGCGGCGAGCCAGCCTGCGGCGGTCACGGCGCAAAAGCCCGCGAGCCTCGCCGACCTCGTCCGGCAGGTGGACATCCCCTATGAGATGTTCACGCTGAAAAACGGGCTGCGCGTCATCGTTCATACCGACCGCAAGGCGCCGGTCGTGGGCGTCACCGTCTATTATCGCGTCGGGTCCAAGAATGAGCCGAAGGGCAAGACCGGCTTTGCGCACCTCTTCGAGCATCTGATGTTCGGTGGGTCTGAGAATGCGCCGGACTTCGACTATCCGCTGGTGGAGGCCGGATCGACGCCGACCAACGGTTCGACCTGGTTCGACCGCACCAATTATGTGGAGACGGTGCCGACCGGCGCGCTCGATCGTGCGCTGTTCCTGGAAGCGGACCGCATGGGCCATCTGCTGGGCGCGGTGACGCAGGCCAAGCTGGATGCGCAGCGCGGCGTGGTCCAGAATGAAAAGCGGCAGGGCGACAACCAGCCCTTTGGTCTGGTCGATTATGCGCAGACGGCGGCGCTGTTCCCGGCGGATCATCCCTATGGCCACAGCACCATCGGCTCCATGGCCGATCTGGATGCGGCCAGTGTGGAGGATGTGAAGGGCTGGTTCCGCAGCAATTACGGTCCCAACAATGCGATCCTCGTGCTGGCCGGTGACGTCGATGCCGCGACCGCCCGGACGAAGGTGGAGAAATATTTCGGCGATATCGCCGCCGGCCCGGTGGTCGCGCCCGTGGTTGCGCCGGTGCCGACGCTGCCCAAGCGGGTGGATGCGGTGATGAAGGACCGGGTGGCGACGACGCGCCTCTATCGCACATGGGTCATCCCCGGCCGCAACGATCCGGCGGCGACGCAGCTCGCCATCGGTGCGGCGGTGCTGGGGGGGTTGTCCAGTTCGCGCCTCGACAATGCGCTGGTCCGGCGCGAGCAACTCGCCGTCTCCGTGACGGCAGGCGTCGAGCAGCATGAGCAGATCGGCAAGTTCGAGGTGACGGCGGATGTAAAGCCGGGTGTCGATCCTGCCAAGGTCGCGGCGCGCCTCGACGCGCTGATCGCCGAATTGGTCGCCAAGGGGCCGAGCGCGGACGAGGTGCAGCGGGTGGCGACCCGGTCGCTCAGCGGCGAGATCGCCGGGCTGGAGGTCGTGGGCGGTTTCGGCGGCAAGGCGACGACGCTGGCCGAGGGGCTGCTCTATTCGGGCGATCCGGCGCAATATAAGAAAGACCTGGCCGAACTGGCCGCCGCAACGCCGCAGAGCGTGACGGTGGCTTTGCAGAAGTGGCTAAAGCGCCCTGTCTATGCCCTGACCGTCGAGCCGGGCGAACGCAGCGCCTATGAGGAGTCCAAGCTGGCGGGCGTCGTGCCGGAGGTGAAGGCTGACGCGAAGCCTGCGGCAGAGACTGCCGCCGCCGCTGCGCCAAAACTCACCATCCCCGGCGTGGAGGCGACCCGCCCGCTCGATTTCCCGACCGTTGTCACGCGCAAGCTGTCCAACGGCATCGCCGTGCACGTCGCGCGGCGGACGGTCATTCCCACCGTGCAGATCGCGGTCAGCTTCGACACCGGCATCGCCGCCGAACCGCGCGAGAAATCGGGCATCGGCCAGTTGCTGTTGTCCGTCATGGAATCGGGCACGAAGACGCGGGACTCCATCGCCATTGCTGAGGAGGAGGAGCGCCTCGGCGCGGACGTGTCCACCGGGCAGTCGATGGATAGCACCATTGTGTCGCTCTATGCGCTGACCGCCAATCTGGCGCCGTCGCTGGACCTGCTGGCCGACATCATCCGCAATCCCGCGCTCGACCCGGCGGAGGTGGAGCGCCTGCGCGCCATCCAGTTGTCCGCCATCGATTCCGAGGCGACGCAGCCATCCGGCCTTGCCCTGCGCGCGATGTTCCCGCTGCTTTACGGCGACCAGCATCCCTATGGCATGTCCTCGCGCGGGCTGGGCGATGCCACGACGGTCAAGGCGATCACCGGGCAGGATCTGGGCGCCTATCACCGACGCTGGCTGCGCCCGGAGAAGGCGGAGATTTTCGTTGCTGGCAATGTCGATGTCGATGCGCTGATCCCGATGCTGGAGCAGCGTTTCGGCTTGTGGCCCTCGACCCGCGACATGCCGCCTCAAAAGGATCTGTCGGCGGCGATCCCGGTGGCGCGCCCCGGCATCTATCTCATCAACCGGCCCCAGTCGCCGCAGTCGGTCATCGTCGGCGGTTTCGTCACCGACAAGACGACGCGCGACGATTTGCTGGACTTTAATACGGCCAACACCATTCTCGCCAGTGATTTCACCTCGCGCCTGAATACCGATATTCGCGAGGTGAAGGCATGGTCCTATGGCGTGTCGGGCAATCTGGCGCAGCGCGCGGGGCGCAGTCCCTATCTCGTCTCCGCTCCGGTGCAGGCGGACAAGACCGGCCCCGCCATCGCCGCCATGAAACAGGATATGGCGGAGTTTCTGGGGCCGAAGGGCGTGACGGCGGACGAATTTGGCCGCATCGTTGGCGGAGCCATCGCGCGCCTGCCCGGTCGGTTCGAGACGACGGGATCGGTGCTGGGCCAGATGCGCGACGATGCACAGTCGGGCCGACCGTTCGATTTTGTCGAGACGCTGGCCGCCCGGTACAAGGCGCTGACCCCGCAAAAGCTGGATGCCGCCGCGCGCTCCGTCCTCGACCCGGCGAAGTTCAGCTGGGTCGTCGTGGGGGACAGGGCGACCGTACTGCTGCAGCTCCAGTCGCTGGGCCTGCCCGTGACGGAGATTGACACCAGCGGCAAGCCCGCGAAATAAGCTGCCGAAGTCGCAACGAAAGGGATGAATATGGTCAAGGTCGATGGCGCCTATGATTGCGTAACAAAGACGCCGATGGGCGATCAGGCCAGTGTGTTCACCATCGTCAGCAGCGGCGATAGCTTCCACGGCACGAATGCCAGCCCGCTCGGCTCGCTGGAGGTCAAGGACGGCACGATCGACGGCAACCGCATCAACTGGCGCATGGAGACGAGCTTTCCCATGCCGATGACGTTCAAGTGCGAAGGGCTGATCGACGGCGATACGCTGACCGCGAGCATCGATGCGGGGACGTTCGGCATCATCACCATGTCGGGCAAGCGCCGGGGATAAAAGGGGGCGAAACGCTGTCCCGTGCGTTGTGGAGAGAGACATACCGCTCCGCACCGGACAGGAGGCGATCATGCCCGTGACGAAAACCCATCTCGACGCCGACCAGCGCGGCGTCGCCTTCCTTTGCCAACCCTTGACCGAGGAAGAACGCCGCGACCTGAACCTGTTCATGGAGCGGGAGGATTTCGCCGGAGCGGTCGCCATCGAGGGCGAGGACAAGGTGGTCTATCGCCTGCCTGCGGGCACGGATGAGGTCGCCCATGCCAAGATCGGGCATCTGGAAGAGTATCTCAACGGGCTTCAGGCCGCGCGTCCGCATTATGAGGACGAGGCGTCGGATATGCCCTGACGGGTTTATGCTTCCAGTGGGACAGGCCGCGCCGCCCGGCGCAGCATCGGTTGCCAGTCGCCCGCCGTTTCCAGACGCCGGACATAGGTGAACAGGCCGATTTGCAGCGCCATCAGCATGAAAATGAACGGCTGGAACGCGATGCCGACGAAGAACGACCCGATCATATAGGTGATGTGCCCCTGACTCATGGCCAGCGCATAGGGCGCGATCCACTTTTTGTCGGGGTCCCTCTCATTCTTATAGCGCCGATGGATGCGGTAGCTTTGCAGCGCGGTGCCGAGGTTGAGCACCAGCCATAGCAGCAGCCCGAAATAGCCCTGTTCGCCCAGCATCTCGAAATAGCTGCTGTGATAGGCGCGCGCCTTGTCGACCACGGTCACATGCTCGATGTCCACATTGCCATTGGGTTCCACCGTGCGCTGCACCGTCTGGTAGCGGAAGCTGTTGGAGCGATAAGCGTCGAAGCCGCCGCCGAGTGGATGGTCCTTCACATAATCGATCGTCCACATCCACACCTGCACGCGGGTCGAGGCGCTCTGGTCGCCCTGATAATTGCCAATGGTGTCCATGCGGCTGGTAAAGCTGGACGGCAGGAAGGGCACGGTGCAGACCAGTGCGAACAGGCCGACGACGGCGATCAGCGCCTTGCGCTTCACATGCAGGAACATCATGCCCGCCAGGATCGCCGCGCAGATCAGGCCGGTGCGCGCCTCCGTCCCGATGGGGATCAGCAGGCAGGCGAGGCAGAAGCACCAGGCGAATATTTTTACCCGCCAGTCGGTCGGAAAGATGGTGCCATAGTGCGAGAGGTAGAGGATCAGCGGGATGATGCAGATCGCCACGGTCGAGATGATCGACCCTTCGTACAGGCCCGCATTGTTGCTGACCCCCATCAGGTTGAGCACGCCATAACCGCCGCCCGACATGGCGGTCTTCAGCCCGCCGTTGATGATGATCGCCCCCGCCGACAGCACCATGACGAGGCTCAGCGCCTCGATGCGCAGGCGGGTGCGCAGGGTCAGCGGCAGGAACATGGCGAAAACGATCGCCTTCCACACCCATGACCATTTATCGCCCGCAGAATCCGGAAAATCCGCATGAGTGGTCGTATAGAAGCAATAGAGCAGCAGGATCAGCAGCAGCGGATGCCGCCGCGACAGGCGCGTGTCGCTCTTGTCGTCGAAGATCAGCCACGCCCCCACGGAGGAGACGAAGGCGATCAGCGAGATCGGCACGCTATTGAGCAGCAGATAGGTCAGCCGCTGCGGCGAGACGATGTCGATATAGGCATAGGTCAGGATCAGCAGGAACGGCCGCCGGCTGCCAAGCGCGAACATCGCGAATAAAAAGGCGATAAAGACGAGGTCACGCATCGCGCGAGTCCCCGCCATCCTTGCGGCGCAACGCGGCGAGAAAACCCTGCGGCTTGACCGGATCATCGCTGTCGAGGTCGGCGCGCGACAACAGGCGCCAGCAAGCAAGCAGGATCAGACCATGGGTCAGCAGCAATGAAAAATTGTCGATCATCTTGCCGGATACTGCATGGCTGACGGGGTTTGCCTGAGCCTTGCTTCTACCGACCCGTGGTTGACGCCCCGTTAAATCTTTTGCGGCAAATAGAGCGGGCCATGACCCGCATTCTCCACATCCTCGACCACAGCCTGCCGCTGCACAGCGGCTACACCTTTCGCACGCGCGCCATATTGAAGGCGCAGCAGGCGCGGGGGTGGACCGTCATGGGGATTACCGGCGGACGCCATGTCCTGTCGGGACCGGCGGAGGAGATAGTCGACGGCCTGACGTTCCGCCGCGTGCCCAGCGTGGCGTCCAGCCGCATCGGGCCGATCCGCGAGTGGCAGGACATCCGCGCTCTGTCGCGCGGGATCGAGGCGGCGGTGCGCGACTGGAAGCCCGATCTGATCCATGCCCATTCGCCGGTGCTCAGCGCGCTCGCCGCGCTGCCCGTCGCCCGGCGTCACCGCATTCCGTTCCTCTACGAGATTCGCGCCTTCTGGGAAGATGCGGCTGTGGGCAACGGCACGGACCATGAGGGATCGCTGCGCTACCGTGTCACCCGTGCGCTCGAAAGCTATGCGGTGCGCCGCGCCAATGCGCTGGCCGTGATCTGCGAAGGACTGCGCGGCGACCTGATCAAGCGGGGCGTTGCGGCGGACAAGATCATCGTCTCACCCAATGGCGTCGACATGGAGATGTTCGGGACGCCCGCCGCGCCCGATGCCGGTCTGCGCACCACGCTGGGCCTCGACGGGTGCGACGTGGTGGGCTTCATCGGCAGTTTCTATGATTATGAGGGGCTGGACGACCTGATCGCCGCCATGCCGCATCTGGTCGCGCAGCGCCCGACCGCGCGGCTGTTGCTTGTCGGCGGCGGCCCGCGCGATGTCGAGCTGCGCGCGCAGGCGGCGACCTCGCCGGTGGCGGACACCATCCATTTCGTCGGCCGCGTGCCGCATGAGGAGGTGGAGCACTATTACAGCCTGATCGACGTACTGGCCTATCCGCGCAAGGGGATGCGCCTGACCGAACTCGTCACGCCGCTGAAACCGCTGGAGGCGATGGCGCAGGGACGGCTGGTCGCCGCATCGTCGGTGGGTGGACACCGCGAGCTGATCCGCGACGGGGAGACGGGGACATTATTCCCGCCCGACGATCCGGTCGCGGCGGCCTCCGCCATTGCCCGCCTGCTCGCCGCCCGCGAAAGCTGGGACGAGCGCCGCGCCACCGCCCGCCACTTCGTCGAGGCGGAGCGCGACTGGGCGTCCAATATTTTGCGTTACGAACCTGTTTACCATCGTCTGCTAGGCCAGACGGCGGAAAGCTGAAGGGAGCGGGCCGATGGACATGTCTGTTGGACGATTTGCCGAAGCACGCGGAGAGCGGCGGGTCCGGGTTCAGGGCGCCGTGATTGCAGGGGCCATCGTCGGAGCCTGCATGATCGCGGTTCCGGCGGGACTGCTGGACCTGTTGGTCTCCTCCACCGGGCTTTCCGAATTCGTGCCCGTGCTGGCGCCGCCCGTCGGCTGGCCGGTGCGGATCGCCCTGGCCCTGCTGGGTGCTGCCGTAGCGGTAGCGCTCTCGCTCGGGTCGGGAACGCAAGACAGGATCGACGACCGGCAGACGCGCCGGAAGAGGAACGCTATCATGGGTTGGACGCAAAGCCTGGGACTGCATCATCTGGCCCGCCTCGCGCGGGGGCAGGGGAGCGAACCTGTTTATCGGTCTGATCCGCGCGTGGCGATCACGCCGGACATGCGCAGCCCGCGTCTTCGCCGCAGTCCTCAGGACAAGGTGCAGGATACGCTGGCGCGCCACCGCGCCGACCTGCATCCCGACGCACCGCCGCGCGCGCCGCTGATGGCGAGCCGCGATTTGCCCGTTGTCGCCGAACTGACCGTTGTGGAGACTCTGGCGGACCATGCGTCCGCGCCGGAACCGCTTGCGCCGCTGGCCACGCCCATTCGCGATACGACGGATCAGGTCCGTCCGCGTCCGTTGCCCCGCGCGCCGGAACCGTTCAGCGATTCGGACCTGAACTGGATGCGCGGCCTGCTGGACGCGAAGCCGGAGGCCGATGTTCAGGCGCAGCCGGTATCGAGCGAGCCGCTATCCTCGATCCTGCCGGAAACGAGCGGGGGCGTGACAGGGGCGGAGGTTCCCGCGGATGCGTCGCTGCTCTCCATGCTGGATCGTTTCGAAAATGGCGTTTCCCAGCGGATTGCCCTGCGTGACGCCGCCGATGCGAAGGTGCGTATCGAGGATACGCTTGCCGGTCCGCTGACCTCTGCACCTGTTGTTGTCGCGCCCACCGCATCGCCGGTCGAGCAGCCGGAGATGGACGCGGCGCTGAGCGCCGCGCTGGAAACCCTCAAAGCTCTGTCGGCCAAGGCGAACGGTCGCTGATCGCGACCGTTCGCGTTCTACCACGCCTCTATTGTCAGGATGGACAGGCGGAGCCTCGATTCGCCGGGGATGTCCGCATCGCATCCGTCGACGGCCAGGTCCGCGACCAGATGCCCCGGTATGGTGAATTCCGCCTCGACCAGCGAACGCGCAAGAGCGATCGCGCGGGTGATGGCATCCGCTCCCTTCAGGATCAGCACCATCTCATGCCGCGCGCCGACGAAGGTCGCACTGGCCCACGGACTGAGTCTGTCATCGACAATCTCGCTGTCCGGGCCTGCCCGATCGATCAGAGCGGCAATCAGCCGTCCATGGCAATCGCGCCGCACAGGTCGCGGGGAACTGGGCATGATCGCCTCGGTCGGGCGGCGCAGCAGGCGGTAGCGTTTGCCGACGGGGAAGAGTGCGCGGGCGTTCATGCGCGTTCTCCCAAATAGGTCTTGGCGAGATGAACGTCGCGCTGGTGGGCGATATAGTGGCGCAGGCGGCGGCACATGCGTTCGGACGGCTCACGGCCCCGCCGCATGTCGAGCACGATTCGCGGATCGCGCACCGCCTCGCGCCCGAAGCGAGTCGGCGCCATGCCTGTTTCCGTGAGGAATTTCTCGATGCTCCTGAGCATGGTCATATGCGGCCTCCTTGTTACTGATTCGCTCAATGTTCCTTCTTTGTTCTCAATCCTAAGCAAAATCCTACTTGTCTAGGAAAATTCCTATCCTACATATCGATCATGGATGAAGCGTCCCCACGCGCGGTTCTGGATCGGCTGATTCGGGAACGGGGCACCAGCTATGGTGCGCTGTCGGGGCTGCTCGGGCGGAACCCGGCTTATATTCAGCAATATGTGAAGCGAGGAACGCCCCGGAAGCTGGACGAGGAGGACCGGCGCAAGATCGCGCGCTTCCTGGGCGTCGATGAGCAGCTGCTGCGCGCGGCGGAGGACATGGCACCGATAGCGGCCATGGGCAGGGCTGCGGGACGGGAGCATGTCCTGATACCCGTGCCGCGATTGTCACTGGGGGCGTCGGCGGGCGCGGGCACGCTGGACGAGGACGAGCGAGCGGCGGACGCTATTGGTTTCAACGAACGCTGGCTGCGTGATTTGGGGGGGCGGCCGGACAGCCTGTCGATCATTCGCGTGGATGGCGAATCGATGGCACCGACCCTCTCGGACGGCGACGACATCATGGTGGACCGCAGCGACGGGGCCGAAAGGCTGCGCGACGGCATCTATGTGCTGCGTCTGGAAGACAGCCTGATGGTCAAGCGAATCGCGCTGACCCTGAAAAAGGGCCGATTCTCGGTCCGAAGCGACAATAGCGCCTATCCCGACTGGGAGGATGTAGCGCCGCAGAGCGTCTCGATCGTGGGCCGCGTCATCTGGGCGGGGCGGCGCATAAGCTAGGCGAAATGGGGGTTTTGCGTGGGTTGGGGGAAGGTTTTTTGGGGACTGTCACATTTTTTGCGCAAAAACTGTTTGACGGTTCCATCGGCCCCCCTTAGAGGAGCTCTCACCGCAGCGGTGCAGCGGCCTTCGGGTCGCCGGTTCTGCTCCGGTCGCCAACATAGACGGACACTGATCCCCCGGTAGCGATAGCGGGGAGTGTTAAGTGTCCGCCTAATAATTGTTGGAT
>DASVNT010000139.1:0-2546 GCA_036383715.1 Sphingobium sp.
CTGCCTTGTCCGCGGGAACGGTCATCAGGGTGAAGGTCAGCGCGCTATCGGTCGCGGGAACGAAATTCTGCGGCTCGATCATCCAGCAGCGGCGTCCAGCCCGAGCGACGATGTCGGCGAGGGGCCCGCTCCTGGCGCTGCAATCGAGCACCATACGACTGCGCGCGAGTTTCGGGGGCCCGTCGGAAGCGACGATGTCCGCAGTCCATATCTGGTTCGGATGCTTGTTCAGATATTCATACGCCGCGTCGCTCTTGCCGTCGGCCGCCCTCGCGGGCGCTGGGGCGCTGGGCCGTCCCCAGGCGATGCGCATATTGTTGCGGGAGACCGCGACGCCTTCCAGGTTCCGCTCGCCCAGCGGGACCGGGGGGCCGGAGAGGTCTCCCTTCATCACCCACATTTCGGATTCGAAGATGCGTCCGAAATCGCCTTGCCCCGGCGTGTGATTGCGCGCGCCCGTCAGCAGCAGGTCGCCGTTGACAAGATAATAGGCGCGAAAAAAGCCATCGTGCGGAAAGTGAAATGTCATCGGCCGGGTCCTGCCGCTCGCCACATCAAGCTCGAAGACATCGCCATATTCACGGCTGAGGAACAGCAGGCGCTTGCTGTCGGGCGACCAGTCGGCGCGGCTGCCCCAATCGGCAACCTGCCGCACATGAGGATGGCTGGCAATCCGGGCCCGCAGTTCGGGAGACGCGGAATAGGTCTGCGCTAGGGCTGGATTGGTCGAGGCCGGAATGGTGAGGATCAGCGCGAGGATCGCGCACCCCGCTCGTCTTGTCAGTCTCCCGATCCGCATCACAGCCGCCCCGCCTTGAATTCCCCCGCAGCAAAAGCCGCGGCCCGCGCTGTGAACGCCATGTAGGTCAGCGACGGATTGGATTGCGAAGACGACGTCATCGCCGCTCCGTCGGTGACGAAAAGATTGGGAATGTCATGGCAACGGTTATGCCCGTCGAGCACCGATGTGCGCTTGTCCTTGCCCATGACGGCGCCGCCCATCTCATGAACCGAACCCCCAGGAATGGGCTGGCCCGGCGCGACGATGACGTCCTTATATCCCATCGCCTTCATCATCGCGGACATGTCGTCGCTTGCCCCTTTGCGCATGGCGCGGTCATTTTCGCCAAAAGCGACATCCATCCGCAGCACCGGCTGGCCCCAGGCGTCGCGAACATCGGGATCCAGCGTGACCTGATTGCCAAGAGACGGCAGCATCTCGCACAGCGCGCCGATCAACACATGCCAGTCGCCCGTGGTGCGAAGCGTCTTCTTGAGATCGACGCCGATGCCCGGCGTGCGCGCCCCGCGTTGCCAGTCGTCGTTGAACACGACCGCGTTGCATTGAAAGCCGCGAACATAGTCCTCTCGCTTTTCGCCGCCAATATTGCGGTATCGCGGCATCCACAGCGCACCGGGGCGTCCGCCGGTCAGATGCGGCATCGGCGGCCCGGCGACCGTCGCCATGGCGAAATCCGAAAGAAAATGGTCCATGATATACTTGCCGACGAGCCCGCTCGAATTGCCGAGCCCGCGCGGGTGCTTCTCGTTCGCCGAAAGTAGCAGCAGGCGGACGCTCTCCAACGCCGATGCGCACACGAAAACGATCCTGGCGGAATAAGTCCGCTTTTCCCGCGTCTTGGCGTCCATCACCTCGACGCCGGTCGCTCGTTCGCCGCGCTCGTCGGTCAGGATGCGGGTCGCGATGCTGTCCGCCATCACCGTCAGCCGCTTAGTCGCCATCGCCGCGGGCAGGGTGGAGGACTGGGTCGAAAAATAGGAGCCCGTCGAACAGCCGCGGTCGCATGGCCCGCAATAATGGCAGGGCTGACGGTCCTCGCCGATCGCTTGGGTCAGGTTGGCGAGCCGCGCGATGGTCAGCGGCCTATCGGGAAAGGCCTTGGCCATGCGCGCCTGCATGTCACGCTCGATGGGGTTCATCGGCATCGGCGGCTGAAAATATCGCCCGCCGGGCGCCGTGGGATAATCGAGCACCGATCCTGAAATGCCGATAAATTGTTCAACGCGATCGTACCATGGCTCGATATCGGAATAACGAACGGGCCAATCGACGCCGTGGCCGTCGATCGCATTCTCCTCGAAATTGATGGGCGCATAGCGATAGCTTTGGCGCGCCCACATCAGCGACTTGCCGCCTACCTGGTTTCCGCGCGTCCATTTGAACGGCCGGTCGGGCGCTGTCGTATAGGGGTGGTCGCGCGTATTGGCGAAGAAATGGCTGCTGCCTTCGTTGCCGGAGGCCGGTCGTCCCGGATATGCGATGTGATTGCGGCGATTGTCGCCCAGGCCCCGAAACTTCATTTCATAGGGAGCCTGATGTTCAGTGGGATAGTCCTCGCCATGACGGACCATGCGGCCACGGTCGAGCATGAGGACGCGCAGCCCGCGTTCGGTCAGCTCCTTGGCCGCCCATCCGCCCGAAATGCCTGATCCCACAACAATCGCGTCGAAATTATTTTCCATGCGTAGATTTCCAGATCGAATGCGTTGTGGGATTTCAGAACATCGACGCCAGGCCGTACATG
>DASVNT010000140.1:0-2240 GCA_036383715.1 Sphingobium sp.
TCTGGCGATGTTCCAGGCGCTCAAGCATCGCTGCGCCGACCTCAAGACGATCATCTCCGCCGCAGAGGCTCTGCTGTGGACCCACGCGGCGGACGGGCACACCGCGCCCCTGACGCAACCGGTCAAGGCGGGCGCGCTGAAGGCCCATGCGGCGCGCGTCTATCATATTGTCGCCGAAGAGGCGGTGCAGCTTCACGGCGGCATCGGCCTGACCGAGGAGCATCAGTGCCATCTGTTCCTGAAGCGGGCCACGCTCAATGAATCGCTGGGCGGCAGCGCCGATCAGTGGAATGAGGCCGCCGGGCGCCAAATCGCGGCAGCATTGCTCGCCTGAACTCTCCATCACGGGCCGGGTAATTCCGGCCCGTGACCACGCTCAGTCGAGCGTGGCGAGCAGGATACGGCTACCTTCGTCGCAGGCCAGCCGGGCCGGGCCATCGAGCAGCCAGCATTCCCCCGCTGTCCAGTCATGCCCGTCGATCTGCCCATGCCCTGTCAGGGGCACGAACCAGCCGGGGCCATCGGAACCGATCTTCAGCGCCTCCCCCGCATCATGGCTGCGCAGGGTCAGGATGAACGGGGCCTCGCTCCGGTCCAGCAAATCCGCATCGTCCGTCGCGGACAGGTTGCAAGGCGGGCGCGGATAGGGCTGCGCATGACTGACCGCCACGCCATCATCGAGGTGCAGTTCGCGCGGGCGGCCATAGTCGTAGAGCCGGTAGGTCACATCGACATTCTGCTGAACCTCGACCAGACTGATGCCCGCGCCGATGGCATGGACGGTTCCTGCCGGGATGAAGAAGAAATCGCCAGGCTTCGCCGGTTTCCAGTCCATCAACTGCTCGACCGAACCATCGAGCGCGGCGCTGCACAATTCCGCACCGGACAGCGGCTTCACCGTGCCGATGCCTAGACGCGCGTCAGGCTCCGCATCCAAGATGTACCAGCATTCCTCCTTGCCGCCGGGCAATCCCCGCTCCCGCCCTTCGGCATCGGTGGGATGGACCTGAATCGACAGGCGCTCGCTGGTGAAGATATATTTGACGAGCAAGGTCGGGACTTGCCCGTCCGGGCCGTCAAACCAAACCTCACCGATCCGACCGGAACCGCCATCAGGAAACAAAGGCGGAAGACTGTCGCGCCCCCAGGGCTTTTCGACATATTTGGTCGTGAGCTTATGTACCGTCATTCGTCCACTGTCCCGTACAGCCCCTCCTTCATCCAAAGGATTTTCCGCAGCCTATCGACAGTAGTTCTAGGAAACAATCATGACAAACAAACTAATCGCTGCGTCCGCTCTGACAAAGAAATGGCCCAGCCGACTTTCGCCCTGAGGGATAGCGAAAGTCGGCGGGCCAGCGCCTCACTCTCCTGTGACGAGCTTGTCCTGTGTCCGCGTCTCGAAATCGCCCGCATCATGGCGTTCGTGCAGTTGCAGTTCTTCCGGCCCGGTCGCGCGGTTCACCATCCGGCCCCGCCGCACGGCAGGCCGCGCCTTGATCTCTTCCGCCCAGCGGACGAGGTTGGTGTAGCTGGCGGTGTCGAGAAACTCCGACGCGCCATAGCTGTTTTCGGTGTGAAGCTGCCCGTACCAGGGGTAGATCGCCATGTCGGCGATGCTATACTCCTCGCCCGCGACATAGCGGTGGCGGCCCAGTTGCTTGTCCAGCACATCGAGCTGGCGCTTCGCCTCCATGGCGTAGCGGTTGATCGCATATTCGAACTTTTCGGGCGCATAGGCGTAAAAATGGCCGAAGCCGCCACCGACGAACGGGGCGCTGCCCATCTGCCAGAACAGCCAGTTGAGCGCCTCGGTACGGCCCGCGATATCCTTGGGCAGGAAGGCCCCGAATTTCTCCGCGAGATACAGCAGGATGGAGCCGGATTCGAACACCCGAACGGGCTTTTCACCACTATGATCGACCAGCGCCGGAATCTTGCTGTTGGGATTGATGTCGACGAAGCCGCTGCCGAACTGGTCGCCGTCGCCGATACGGATCAGCCACGCGTCATATTCCGCGCCCGCATGGCCCGCCGCCAGCAACTCCTCCAGCAGGATCGTGACCTTCACCCCATTGGGCGTTGCAAGCGAATAGAGCTGCAGCGGATGCTTGCCGACCGGCAGTTCCTTCTCGCTCGTCGCGCCCGATACCGGGCGGTTGATCGAGGCGAAGGCTCCGCCATTGGCGCTATCCCATGTCCATACGCGCGGCGGCAGATAGTCGGTCTGGTCGGTCATC
>DASVNT010000141.1:0-6673 GCA_036383715.1 Sphingobium sp.
GAGGAGTTCCGCAATGTCGCGAAGGGCACGGCGGGGCGCGTGGGATGCCTGCAACTGCGCGGCGAATATATGTATGTGGCGGAGGGCAAGGGCGGATTCCGCGTCTATGACGTGGCGTCGATCGCGAACAAGGGCTTTTCCGAGCCGATATTGAGCGGGCCTTTTTCGAAGCTGGGCCATGATAGCGGCGTGGCGTCGAAGAATGCGACCTGCATGGCTATCGCGACGAACCAGCCTATCAATCCGCTGCGCAACACGAAGGAATTGCGCGAGATCAATCAGGAGCAGCCGTTCCTGCCGATCTACAGCTATGCGGCGGTGACGGACAGCGTCGAGGGGCTGATCATGGTCAATATCGAGACCATGGCCGACGGCGAATTCCGCAATAATTTCCTGAAGCGCGCCGTGACGTGGAACCCCGACGGGGTGCTGAACGGGGCGCGGCATATCCAGCTGGCCGGGCAGATCGCCTATATCACTGCCGATGTGGGGCTGGTGGTGGTTGATCTGGCTGATCCCTTGCATCCCAAGCTGGCGGCGGTGCGGCCAATGCGCGACGCGCGGGCGAGCGCGATCCAGTTCCGTTATTTGTGGGTGACGGATGCGGAGGGCTTGAAGCTGTTCGACGTGACGCGGCTGACCGATCCGATGGCGGTGCCGTCCGCGACCGTGCCGCTAGCGGATGCGCGGCGCATATATCTGGCGCGCACCTATGCCTATGTCGCGGCGAAGGCGGAGGGGTTGGCGATCGTCAACATCACCAATCCGCTGCGCCCGAGCGTCTATGCGAAGGAGACGTTCGGCGGGCGGATGACCGATGTGGAGGATGTGATCGTCGGCACGACCAATGCGTCGCTGTTCGCCTATGTCGCGGACGGGCGCGCGGGCATGAAGGTGATCCAGCTGACGAGTCCGGCGAGCCAGCCCAATTTCTACGGCTTCTCCCCCGCGCCCAAGCCGGAGCTGATCGCCTGGGCGCGGACGCCTTCGCCGGCGCTGGCGTTGTCGAAGGGGCTGGACCGCGACCGCGCGGTGGACGAGACCGGGGGGCAGATCGCGGTGTTCGGGCGCATCGGATCGCGGCCCTTTACGCGGAGCGAGATGGAACGGCTGTTCCTGACCTCAAAGGGGGTTCCCTACAAGGTCAGCGATGATGTGGATATGAAGGCGTGGCGGCCGCCCTTGTTGCGGTGAGGGGGGTGGCGGCAAGCGACCAGAATCTGCCATTGAGCGGTCGTTTATGCAGACCTGATTACAGACATTCTCCGACGAGGTATGTTGGGATCGTGCCTGCTGCCCAACCTCCAACGCCTCCAGCGTGTCCCGCCCCAATTGATGGGGTTGAGGCATCGTTCATCACGGACACCATCAAGCGGTTTTATGGCGATGATGCCGTAGTGCGCAACTTCGGCCCCGACCCAGCTCGCTTGGCTCTCCATGTGGAAACGAGCCTCGATATCGGCATGGCAGAGTATGACTGCCTTGGCGTGTTGATGATGCGAATTGACCGCGACCAAATTAGTCTCGATGTCACACTGCGTGGTACGCGCGTCTTCGGCAACGCGAAGCTCGCTTATCGTCAAGGCATCATCCTTTGAAATTCAGCTGGGCAGCGGACGACCAGAAATCGCCGGTAAGGAGGTCTATGACTTCACTCCGAAGCCGACATTGTGCTGCTCTTCTTGTTGTGGCAACAGCCTCTTATGACACGTAATATGTCGGGGTGGGGGATGGCCCTCCTTGGGCCATGGCTAGTTTGGCTGATGTTTGCTCATGGAATCAGGCCGTTCGCACATAGTGAGTTTCCCTACGCTGCTGCCTTGGTGTTAGCTTATGGAGTAGGCATTCTCGGGGCCTACTTTATCGATAGGCCATTTTCTGGATGGCCTTTCCCAACGCAACTCACTTGTTTCGCCTTGTATGCAATCGGACTCGCCGTAGCTATGCCGATGATTGCTTTAGTGTCGATTTGCACCACCGGGGATTGCTTGTAGCGGAACGGCAGGAATATGGCTGATCGAGCCTTTTGCTGCCTGGCCGGAATTCACCCTTTCTCGTCGTTGCAGCGCAAGTGGCGATCTTGGGAGATGGCGTGCAATTGGCCTGAGCCCCTAGCGTTCGCTGGGGTGATGGTTCTGGAGAGCGTCGAATTCAGGCCGGCCGCTCCTCGATCAACGACCGCACCAGAGGCTGCATCCCGGCATCGAATTTCGCTAGCGTCGTGTGTTCGTCCGCCGTTGCGAAATGGGTGACCAGCCCCTGATCCGTCCATCGGTGGAGGGCGTAGGCGGGCGGGTCGGCGATGATCATGGGGCGGTTGTCGGGATTGTCGGGGTCCATCGGGCGCAGGTCGAGGGCCAGTTGCGGGGCGGTCGAGGAGCAGATGGCGACGGTCGTTCCCCGCCACGGCGCGGCGATGGTGCGGTGGAGGTGGCCGCACAGGATCGCTGCGATGTTGGGGCGGCCCTCAATCGTGGCGGCGAAGCGTTGGACCCAGGGTTCTTCGGGGTGGGTGTTCATCCAGTCGATGCCGACCTCTACCGGGGGGTGGTGCATGACGATGAGGGTGGGGGTTTGTGCGTCCTCGTCGAGGCGGGCGGCGAGCCATGCGGCGCGGCGGTCGCAGAAGGCGCCGCCGTGGCGGCCGGGTTCCAGGGTGTCGAGGATGATGATGCGGTGGCCTGTTTCCTCGACGTTCGGATTGGGGCTGTTGTCGGGAGATGGGTTCCCGCCTTCGCGGGAATGACGAGGGGGGTGTGGGAGTGGGACGACATATTGGACGAAGCCGTCTTCCTGGGGGATGTGGGGGAAGTGGTGGGCGAAATTTTCGCGGTCGTCGTGATTGCCGACACAGGGCCAGATGGGGAAGT
Source organism: Sphingobium sp. (assembly GCA_036383715.1). GTDB lineage: Bacteria > Pseudomonadota > Alphaproteobacteria > Sphingomonadales > Sphingomonadaceae > Sphingobium. The sequence continues at coordinate 2,871 of DASVNT010000141.1, forward strand.
CGCATTGGCCCAAGGCGCTGACGAGGCGGCGGTAGCTGTCGGGATCGCCGCGGTCGGTAAGGTCGCCGGTGGCCAGCAGCAGGTCGGGGCGGTTGGGGCCGGTGTTGAGGGCGCGCAGGACCTGGTCGAGCCGCTTGGCGTTCAGCTCCGCCGGGTTGTCGGGGTCGAAGCCCAGATGGATGTCCGTGACCTGTGCGATCAGCATGGTTGTTCTCGCTTCCCCTAACTGTCGCCGTCTATCCTTGAGGTGCGGCGTGTTCCTGCGAAGGCAGGAGCCCAGTCCTGCCGTTTGAACTGGGCTCCTGCCTTCGCAGGAGCACGTTGTAACAAATCCTTTCGGATCGTCCGATCCGCAGGCGTCCATGGCGCGCCGTCATCCATATGATAGCTGTGGCACATGGCGCAGCCTGATGGGACGTCGGCCTTCGATTTCTCGCCGCCATGGCAGGTGCGGCAACTATCGAGGCCGGGCAGGAGAAGCTGGCGCGCGTCGTGCGATTTGGGCGCGGCGTGGCAGCTTTCGCATTTCTCGGTGCGGTGGGCCTTATGATCGAACCAGCCGTTCATCATGTAGCGCATCGGTTGGTGGACGGGCGTCACCTGCCAGCCCGCGTCGCCGCCCGTGACGGTGTGACAGTCGTAGCAGGCCCCGCCCTTCGAGAAGACGGCGCGGATGGCGTCGTCGGCGCGGGAGGGGCGGGCGGCGGCCGTGCCGAAATAGGCGTGGTAGACGCGGCCCTGCGCATAATCGCCGGGGCGGCGGCGGGCCATGCCGCCCAGCGCGATGGGCTGGCTGGGGCCGGTGGAGCGGTAATAGGCGCGCAGGTCCGCAATCACCTGTTCGGGCTGGCCGTGGCGCAGGGTGCGGACGGTGCCGCCGATCGTTTCGAAGGCGAGGCTGTGGCAGGATTGGCAGTCGCGCTCCATGTCGACGGGCAGGAAACGCACGCCGTCGGCGGTGGGACGGTGGCAATCCTTGCAGGCGAGGGCGTCGCCATAGCCATTTTGCGCCTGGAGCGTCCGCGCCATGCGGGCGACGCCGCCGGTCTTCGACAGGTGGATGTCGTGCGGGAATTTGAGGCCGCTGTCGTCCATCGGCTTCGCATCGAGGCTGGCGCGGACGAAGCGCGGATGCTTGCCCGGCTGATATTGGACGAGCGCCGAGAATTGCGGGTGATCGGCGCCGAAGTCGCTGGCGCTGGCGAGTTTGCTGTCCTTCAGACGATCCTTCAGCGTGCCGTGGCAGTCGGTGCAGAAAGCCTGCGGCGTGGGCTGCATGGGACCAGCGCCTTCATGTTCGCGGTGGCAATCGACGCAGGCGCCTTCGGGCGGCTTGCCGAAGGTCGCGGCGACGCTGGCGAGCAGCTTGCCGCCGAGGCCCGGTTCAGCGCGGGCCATGGCGATGCGGGCGGCCGGGGCGTGGTCGTGGACGGATTTGTGGCAGGTCTGGCAGGCGGAATCGCGGACCGAGACGAACGCCTTTTGATGGCAGGTCTCGCATTTGCCTTCGAGGGCGTGGTGCGCCTGACTCAGGGGGCCGGAAGACCACGCGCCGTCGCCCTTCACGCTGTAGATGTTGCGGGTGTCCGAGGCGGGACGGGTGGCGTGGCTGTAGATCGGGATGGCGAGGAAGCCGATCAATATGGCGAGCGCGAGGCCCCATGCGGTGAGGCGCTTGGGCGGGGCGAGGCGCGCCAGGGAGAAGACGCGGGCCTCCTCCTTTTCTTCGGAGGCTTGCGAGACGGCGTCGACGCGGCGGATCGAAAGGATCGTGTCGCCGTCCTCCTGCGAAATGGTGACGCGGTGGCCGCCGAAGCGGAGTTCCGCGCCTTTGGTCGCGTCGATGTCGGTAAGCCGAGTGGTGCGGCCTTCGTGGGTAAAGCCGAGTGAGCCGGTCGCGCGGACGCGGATGGTGCGGGCGTCGATCTGCTCTATGCGGGCGTGGTCCGGCTCCAGCGCGAGGTCGGGGAGGTGGATGTCGTTTGTGGAGGCGCGGCCGAGCGAGAGTTGCTGTTTCGTGAGCGTGACGGAGCGGACGATCTCGCGACCGTCGGCGGTAAGGCTGATCTGGCGGACTGTGAAGGTCATCGCTCGCTCACCAGTAGAAGAAGACGCTGACGATATGCGCGGTGAGCGCGGCGATCAGGGCGAAGGTGGCGGGGACATGGACGGTAAGCCAGATTTCCAGCAGCGCCTTGAGTTTGAGGTGACGGCGCAGGCGGGCGAGCATGGCCTGCTTGCGTTCGAGCAGGGCGTCGATCTTTTCCAGCGGTTCCTTGCCGGTGTCCGGGTGGTCGCCGGTCCAGTGGCGCAAGCTGGCCTGCGCCTTTGCGGTGGCGCAGCGGGGGTAGCGGCCCGAGAGGCGGGCGAGGAGGCTGCCGCCGAACGGGTCGTCGTCCAGCGACTGGCGGACGAGGGCGGCCTGGGTCTGGGGCAGGGGCTGGGCCGTATCGTGCAACTGGCGGTCGATGGCGCGGATGGCTTCGAGCATCTGCACCTGCGTCATTTCCGCGCGGTTGTTGCTGAGCGCGGTCGGGAGCGTCGCGTAGACGGTGATGCCGAAGACGCCCGACAGGATCACCAGCATCATGAGGATGTAGGCGAGCGTGTGGACGTTCCAGCCGAGCTGAAAGCCGGTGTGGAGGGTGCCGATGACGATGAGGCTGAGGCCGAGGTAAACATGGGCGCTGGTCCAGGCTTTCAGCGACCAGCGGCCTCGCGTCATGGCGCGTTTGCGCAGGCCCAGCAGGGTGAGCCAGAGGATCAGGCCGACGCCGATCGTGCCCATGGTGTAGCCATACCAGCTGCCGCCATTGTGGCGCGGGGTGACGTCGATCAGCAGGTAGCTGGCGATGGCTAGGATGCAGAGGATCGTGGCGATTTTTAGCCAGCGGAAATTGGCGTGGCGGAGGAAGCCTTCGTGGAGGGTTTCGCCTCTGGCGCGGCGGGGGGCTGTGGTCGCCATCAGGATATGATCGCTTTGATCTCAGTCGTCATTCCCGCGGAGGCGGGAACCCATCTCCCAACCGTTCCGCTTGGGGAGTCTGACGGGAGATGGGTCCCCGCCTTCGCGGGGATGACGGAACTGCAATTGCTCATGCTCAATTCGCCTCCCGATCGAGGCGGGCGACGGTCAGGAAATCCTCCGGGGAGACGCGGATGGCGGCGCCGGTCGGGCAGGCGCGCACGCAGGACGGGCCGCCGTCGATGCCGGAGCACATGTCGCACTTGATGGCTTTTTTCGGCTTTTCGACGCCCGGCTTGGCGTTTTTATAGCGCCATTTTTTCGATGGTTCGCCGGGGCCGGGGCCTGCGCCGAAGAGCATCCAGCTGAGCAGGCCGGGCTTTTCCGGCGGCACGCTGTCCATGCGGATCACACCATAGGGGCAGTTGCGCTGGCAATTGCCGCAGCCGATGCAGGTCTCGTCGATGAAGACTTCGCCGTCCGGGCCGCGATGGATGGCGTTGGGCGGGCAATCGGCCATGCAGTGCGGATGCTCGCAATGGCGGCAGCTGGTGGGGACGTGGAGATGGGCGTAGGTGCGCCCGGCTTCACGGTCGAGGCGGGAAAGACCGTCATGGCTGTCGGCGCACGCCTTTTCGCAATTGTCGCAGCCGACGCACAGATGTTCGTCGATCAGCAGCACGTCGGTGGCTTCGCCGATGCCGTTGTCGACCAGGAACTTGGCCGTCTCGCTATACATGTCGACGACGGTCGAGAAGCTGTCCTTGCGGCTTTCGATGAAGGCGTTGACGTCCTGCCGCGCGGCCATGTCGCGGCGGGCGCGTTCGAGCAAGGCGGG
>DASVNT010000142.1:0-25814 GCA_036383715.1 Sphingobium sp.
AGACAGGATCGAGGATGAAGATCGGCGACGTCCTCGCCTCTTCCGGGATGTCGGAGGGCTGGGGCGTCGGGATGCCGACGTCGGGCGGGCGGTCCTGCCGCAACACATCGAACAACGCCTCCGGGCGCTCCGCTCCCGACACGATCCATTCGAGCAGCCCCGCCTTGATCTGCACCGTCTTGGGCCATGGCTCGTCCAGCCTCCCGTTGGACAGGCCGAATATCCCCTGCCCCAGTTCGCTGCGAATGGCCTGCGGGCGGTTGGATAGGAAGTGAACGCCCTCCCCGTCTGTGCTGATCAGGTTGAACGGGTTGAAGCCGTCCAGTTGCGCATCGGTCAATATGGAGGGGTGGACGGCACCGGAAAGCAGGTCCGTCACCAGCGCCCCGCGCGACGCCCTGTCGTGCTGCGCCTCGCCATAGCCGCGCAGGTTGGTCACGACGACCGCGCGCCCAGCCTCCGACACGCCCAGCCATGTCCCGCCGGACCGCAGATCCCGGCCCGCCAGCACGCCGTCCTGCCCCTCCCACCGAGCCAGAGGAGCCGCAGGGCGCGCATGATGCTCGTCGCGGTTTCCCGCGATCACCAGACGCCAGCGGGGATGGGCTTTCCATGCGAGGGCCAGAACACACATGATGACGCCATGCCGTCCCTGCGGCGGCGTGGGAAGTCTCTATTTCGATGTCATGATGCCGTTGCAGTCCGACCGATCCCGGACAGCAAAAAGGGCGACCGAGGCCGCCCTTTAATCCCTGCTTTCCTCTTCCGGAGAGGAATGGTGCACCCGGAACGATTCGAACGTCCGACCCTCAGATTCGTAGTCTGATGCTCTATCCAGCTGAGCTACGGGTGCTTGCCATTTCAGCGGTTCCGGTGACCGGCTCCGCGTCGGGAGTTGCGCAGATAGTCGGGGTTGCCGGGTCTGGCAACCCCTAATTTTTCAAAATCTCATTTCTTTGCGAGAGCGGCCTGAGCGGCGGCAAGACGCGCGATCGGAACGCGGTACGGAGAGGCCGAAACATAGTCGAGACCCGTCGCTTCGCAGAAGGCGATGGAGGCCGGATCGCCGCCATGCTCGCCGCAAATGCCCAGCTTGATGCCGGGGCGCGTCTTGCGGCCACGCTCCGCCGCGATCTCGATCAATTCGCCCACGCCCTCCACGTCGATGCTGACGAACGGGTCGCGCGCAAATATGCCCTTGTCGACATATTGCGTCAGGAACCGGCCCGCATCGTCGCGGCTGATGCCGATGGTCGTCTGCGTGAGGTCGTTGGTGCCGAAGGAGAAGAATTCGCCCACCTCGGCGATCTCACCGGCCTTGAGCGCGGCGCGCGGTAGTTCGATCATCGTGCCGACCAGATAGTCGACCGTGCGGCCCTTCTCCGCGAACACCGCCTTGGCCTGTGCGTCCACGATCGCCTTCATCAGTTCCAGTTCGCGCTTGGTGGCGACGAGCGGGATCATGACTTCGGGAATCGGCGCCTCGCCGGACTTCTCCGCGACGTCGATGGCCGCCTCGAAGATGGCGCGGGCCTGCATCTCGTAGATTTCGGGATAGGTGACGCCCAGACGGCAGCCGCGATGGCCCAGCATCGGGTTGAACTCATGCAGTTCCGACGCGCGGCGCTTGAGCAGGTCGATGCTGACGCCCGCCGCCTCGGCCACTTCCGCAAACTCTCCGTCGCCATGCGGCAGGAATTCGTGCAGCGGCGGGTCGAGCAGGCGGATGGTCACGGGCAGGCCCGCCATCACCTCGAAAATCTCGGTGAAGTCGGCGCGCTGTTCGGGGAGCAGCTTGGCCAGCGCCTCCCGGCGGCCCGCCTCGCTGTCGGCCAGGATCATCTGGCGAACGGCCGTGATTCGCGCCGCGTCGAAGAACATATGCTCCGTCCGGCACAGGCCCACGCCTTCCGCGCCGAAATCGCGCGCAGTGCGGCAGTCGAGCGGCGTTTCGGCGTTCGCGCGCACCTTCAAACGGCGGACCTTATCGGCCCATTCCATCAAGATGCCGAAATCGCCCGCCAGTTCCGGCTGCACGGTCGGCACTTCGCCCAGCATCACTTCGCCGGTCGCGCCGTCGATGGTGATGATGTCACCTTCCTTGAGCGTGCGGTCACCGATGCGCAGTATCTTGGCCGTATTGTCGATGGACAGCGAACCCGCGCCGGAGACGCAGGGACGGCCCATGCCGCGCGCCACGACGGCGGCGTGCGACGTCATGCCACCGCGCGCGGTCAGGATGCCCTTGGCCGCGTGCATGCCGTGGATGTCTTCGGGGCTGGTTTCGATGCGGACGAGGATGACCGATTCGCCCAGTTCGTTGCGGCGCTCCGCGGAGTCCGCATCGAACACGATCTGGCCGCTGGCCGCACCCGGCGAGGCGGGCAGACCCTTGGTCAGCACGTCGCGCGGCGCCTTCGGGTCGAGAGTCGGGTGGAGCAACTGGTCGAGCGCGGCGGGATCGACGCGGGCGACCGCCTCCTGCTCCGTGATCAGCCCCTCGTTCGCCATATCCACGGCGATTTTCAGCGCGGCCTTGGCCGTGCGTTTGCCGGAGCGGGTCTGGAGCATCCACAGCTTGCCCTGCTGCACGGTGAACTCAATATCCTGCATGTCGCGATAATGCGTTTCGAGGATGTTGAAGACGTTCGCCAGCTCGGCATAGGTTTCGCCCATGCTCTCCTCCATGGAGAGCGGCTTGGCCCCGGCCTTCTCGCGCGCCAGCTTGGTGAGGTACTGCGGCGTGCGGATGCCCGCGACCACGTCCTCGCCCTGCGCGTTGATCAGATACTCGCCATAATAGGCGTTCTCGCCGGTCGAGGGATCGCGCGTGAACGCAACGCCCGTCGCCGAGGTGTCGCCCATATTGCCGAACACCATCGCCTGCACGTTGACAGCCGTGCCCCAGTCGCCGGGGATGGAGTTCAGGCGGCGATAGACCTTTGCACGGTCCGCTTCCCACGAACCGAACACCGCGCCGACCGCGCCCCAGAGCTGGTCGTGGACGTCCTGCGGGAAGGGCTTACCCCACTGCTTTTCCACCAGCGCCTTATATTCGGCGACCAGCGCGCGCCAGTCGTCCGCGAGCATTTCCGTATCGAGGAAATAGCCCTTGTCTTCCTTGGCGATTTCAAGGGCTTCCTCGAAGGAGCCATGATCCAGTTCCAGCACGACGTCCGAATACATCTGGATGAAGCGGCGATAGCTGTCCCACGCGAAACGCGGGTCGCCCGACACGGTGGCGAGGCCCTCGACCGTCTGGTCGTTAAGGCCCAGGTTGAGCACCGTGTCCATCATCCCCGGCATCGACACGCGCGCGCCGGAGCGGACGGAGACGAGCAGCGGATCGGCGGCGTCGCCGAATTTCTTGCCCGTCACGCCCTCGATATGGGCGATGCCCGCGGCAAATTCCGGTTGCAAGCTGTCGGGATATTTCTCCCCATCCGCATAATAGCGGGTGCACAGTTCCGTGGTCAGGGTGAAACCGGGAGGCACCGGCAGGCCGATGGCCGCCATGCCATCCAGATTGGCGCCCTTGCCGCCGAGGAGGTTCTTGTCCCCCTTGCCGCCGTCATCAACGCCACCACCGAAACGATACACATAGCGAGTCATGGGCTAGCTCTCTCTATTCTATGATTTGGAGGCAAAACGGGCCGATTGCCGGACCCGTCTGCCTCCCCCCTGCGATGTCGTTCCTGTCCATGCTTGCCGTGCATTTGCGCATGACAGATGACAGGATTCGTTTTTCAGCCCTCGATCTTCGAGAAGTCAGCGACTTTGTGCATTGCAGCACGGATGCGCGTCAACTGTCTTAAGCGTGCGTCCCGCTTGTTCTGGTCCGGGTCGTTCACCGTCACCTTGTCGAAGAAGGCATCGATGGGCGCGCGCAGCGACGCCAGCGCGCTCATCGCTCCCGCGAAATCTTCCGCGAGAATGGCAGAATCGACGGCTGGTTCAGCGGTATCGAGCACCGCGAGCAGTGCGCCCTCCTCCGGCTCCAGCGCGTAGGCGACTTGCACCACCGCGTCATGCCCGCGCAGGGCATCCGCCACATCGGGGTCGAGAATGCCCGCACCGGGGTCTTCCTCACCCACCTGGCTGCGGCTGTGCAGCGCAACACTGGAGGCTTCTTCCTTCTTGAGGATATTGGCCGCGCGCTTGTAGCCTGCGAGGAGGTTGGTGCCGTCCTCGGTCGAGACGAAGGTTTGCAGCGCCTTCACACGGGCGAGCAGGCGGACGAGATCGTCCTCGCCGCCGAGTGCGAATACCGCATCGATGAGATCGTGGCGAACGCCCGCTTCGCGTTGCTGGACTTTGAGGCGGTCTGCGAAGAAGTCGAGGAGGTCATCCTCGGCTACCGAGAACCGAAGACAATTGGCCGTCACGATCTGAATCACGCCCAGCGCAGCACGGCGAAGTGCGAAAGGATCGCGCGAGCCAGTCGGCTTCTCGTCAATCGCAAAGAAGGAACGAAGCGTATCCAGCTTATCCGCCAAGCTCACCGCCACCGTCACCGGCGCAGTCGGCACTTCATCACCCTGCCCGACCGGCTTGTAATGATCGCGAATGGCATCGGCCACGGCATCCGAAAGCCCCTCGGCTCGGGCGTAGTATCCACCCATAAGCCCTTGAAGTTCGGGGAACTCCCCGACCATCTCGGTGACGAGATCGGCCTTCGCCAGACGCGCGGCCTGTTCGGCCTCGTCCGCAGATGCGCCTTTGACGATCCCCTCTTCCACCAGCCAGCGCGCCAGCCTGGCGATCCGCTCCACCTTGTCAGCGACAGTGCCCAGCTTTTCGTGGAAGGTGATCCGGCCCAGCTTCTTCGCATGAACCGCAAGAGCCGTCTTCTTATCCTGCTCCCAGAAGAAACGTGCATCGCTCAGGCGCGCAGCCAGCACCTTGCCATTGCCCTCGACGATGGCCGTGCCACCGTCCTTCGCCTCGATATTCGCGGTGCAGATAAACGCGGGGGCGAGTTTGCCGTCCGGGCCGTTCAGCACGAAATATTTCTGGTTGATGCGCAGGGTTAGCTGGATGACCTCCGGCGGAACCTCAAGGAAAGCCGGGTCGAAATCGCCCAGCAGCGGCACCGGCCATTCGGTCAGGCCCGCATTCTCGGTCACGAGGCCCTCGTCCTCGATCAGCGTATAGCCGCGCGCGGTGGCCAGAGCCGCCGCCTTCTCCGCGATGATCGCCTGACGCTCCGCATGGGAGACGATGACGTGGCAGGCGCGCAGCTTCTCCGCATAGTCGTTCGCCCCGCCGATGGTGATCTCACCGGGATGATGGAAGCGATGGCCCACGGTGGCGAAGCCGGAGCGGATGCCCTCGACTTCGATGTCGACCAGGTCCTCACCCAATATCGCAACGATGCCCTGCAACGGGCGGACCCAGCGCAGGCTTTCGGTCGTGGTGCTGGCATTGCCCCAGCGCATCGATTTGGGCCACGGAAAGGCGCGGATAACAGCGGGCACGGCCTCGGCCAGCACGTCGGCGGTCTTCCGGCCCGGCTTTTCGACGACGGCGAAATAGACGCCGTCGCGGTCCTGCAACTGGTCCTGCGTCAGGCCGGTTTTGCGCAGGAAACCCTCCAGCGCCTGCGGCGGGGCGGAGGTGCGCGGGCCTTTGAATTCCTCGCTCACCGCCGCCGTTTCGAGCGGCAGGTCATGCGCGATGAAGGCAAGGCGGCGCGGCGTGACATAGCTGGTCAGCGCGCCCGGTTTCAGGCCCGCCTTCGCCAGTTCGTCGGTGAACAGGCGCGCGAGGTCTTCGGACGCCTTGATCTGCATGCGCGCGGGGATTTCCTCGCAGCGCAGTTCGAGGAGGAAATCACTCATGCCGTCCACCCCGGAAATTTCGCTTCCCAGCCCGCGCGATTGGCCTCGATCCACGCCTCGCAGCTACCCTTGGCCAGATCGCGCACACGGCCGATATAGCTGGCGCGTTCCTGAACCGAAATCACACCGCGCGCCTGCAACAGATTGAAAACATGGCTTGCCTCGATCGCCTGATCATAGGCGGCGAGCGGCACGTTCGCGGCGATACTGGCCTGACACTCGGCCTCTGCATCCTTGAACCAGCGGAACAGCTTGTCCGTGTCCGCGACCTCGAAATTCCATTTCGACATCTGCTGCTCATTGGCGAGGAAGACGTCGCCATAGGTCGCCGCCGGGCGGTCGCCGACAGGATCGTTGAAGCGCAGGTCGTACACACTATCCACGCCCTGAATATACATGGCGAGGCGTTCGAGGCCGTAGGTCAGCTCGCCCGCGACAGGCTTGCAGTCGAAACCGCCCATCTGCTGGAAATAGGTGAACTGGGTGACTTCCATACCATCGCACCAGACTTCCCAACCAAGGCCCCATGCGCCGAGCGTCGGACTTTCCCAGTCGTCTTCGACAAAGCGGATGTCGTGGAGCAGCGGGTCGATGCCGATCTTCGCCAGCGAACCCAGATAGAGTTCTTGCAGGTTCGACGGGCTGGGCTTCATGATCACCTGATACTGGTAATAATGCTGTAGCCGATTGGGATTCTCGCCATAGCGGCCATCGGTCGGACGACGGCTGGGCTGGACATAGGCGGCGTTCCACGGCTGCGGACCGAGGCTGCGCAGCGTCGTCGCCGGGTGGAACGTTCCCGCACCCACGCGCATGTCATAGGGTTGGAGGATCACACAGCCCTGCGCACTCCAATAGTCATGGAGCGTCAGGATCAGGGACTGGAAGCTCAACGGTTGCTTGTCTGACACGCTCACTCTGCCCGTGGGGGTTATGGCGCGCGCTTTGGCGCATGGGCCGCGCAGGGTCAAGCAAACGCACGTCCGAAGGCCGCTTGCGCGCGGCAAATAAAGCGGCGAAAGGAGGCGTCATGCCGATATTGATGCGCCTCGTCACCGCGATCACCTCGATCCTGCTCCTCACCTCCCCCGGTTTTGCGCCCATCGGCGCGCGGTCGATCCGCACCGGCGTCGACGCCAAACCCGCCCTGTGGGTGGTGAAGGATGCGGACACGACCATCTATCTGTTCGGGACCATCCATGTGCTGCGCCCCGATGTGCGTTGGTTCCATGGCCCGGTGAAGACCGCATTCGACAAGTCCGGCACGCTGGTGCTGGAGGTGGTGACATCGGACAAGGCAACGGTGGCTGCGGCGACCGCGCGGCTGGCCATCGACCCGGACGGCCCGCCGCTGACCGACAAGCTCGCCCCCGCGATGCGTGCCAAATATCTCAGCCTGCTGGGCAGCAGCGGACTGTCGCAGGCGCAACTCGACCCCTTTTACCCGTGGTTCGCAGCGGTCACGCTGTCGCTCGCCCCGTTGCAGAAGCTGGGCTACAGCCCCGATTCCGGCGTGGAGGATGTGCTGAAAGCCGCCGCCGAGAAATCCGGCAAGAGCGTCGTGCCGCTGGAAACGGTGGAGGGACAACTGGGCTTCTTCGCCGGGCTGCCGGAAAAGACGCAGATCGCCTTCCTCGGCTCCACCATCGACGAGGCCGCGACGCTGGGGACGGAAATCACCCGGATGGTCGGCGAATGGTCGGCGGGCCGTCCGGAGGCCTTGGCGGACGACATGAACGACTCGATGAAGGACATGCCGGAAATCGCGGAAACCCTGCTGTATCAGCGCAACCGCAACTGGGCGGAATGGATCGGCGAGCGCATGAAGCAGCCGGGCACCGTCTTTCTCGCCGTGGGTGCTGGCCATCTGGCGGGCAAAGGCAGCGTGCAAGAGGAACTGAAGGCGAATGGCTTTGCGATCAAGCGGGTGGAGTGAAATTGTTCGGCTGCATCTTCTTCTCCCCTCCCGCCTGCGGGAGGGGCTGGGGGTGGGCCCGCAACGAGTAGGGCTTGATATTGGGGGAGAAGTTACGCCTGCCCACCCCCGTCCCCTCCCGTAAACGGGAGGGGAGAAAAAGTGCTGTGTTTCCGTTCCCACCATCCGGTGCTAAACGCCCACCATGTCCACGACCTTCGTTCTCGATACCTCGACCAGCCGCGCCAATCCCACGCCGGCTCCCGTCAAGCGCCTGACCGTCCCCGCGATCCAGCGGCGCAAGTTCGAGGGAAAGACCGCCGAACCGCTCGTCATGCTGACCGCCTATACGGCGCGCATGGCGCAAATCCTCGATCCACATTGCGACATGCTGCTGGTCGGGGATTCGCTGGGACAGGTGATCTACGGCCTGCCCTCCACCCTCTCCGTCACGCTCGACATGATGATCGCCCATGGCGCGGCGGTCGTGCGCGGCAGCTATCATAGCGTAGTGATCGTCGACATGCCGTTCGGCACCTATGAGGCGTCGCCGCAGCAGGCGTTCGCATCGGCCAGCCGCATCATGGCGGAAACGGGCTGCGCCGCCGTCAAGCTGGAGGGCGGACAGGCGATGGCGGAGACGATCAGCTTCCTAAGCCAGCGGGGCATACCTGTGATGGGGCATATCGGCCTCACCCCGCAGGCGGTCAACGCGCTGGGGGGCTATGCCGCGCGGGGCAAGAGCCAGCAGGAACATGACAAGATCATCGCCGACGCGCAGGCCGTGGCGCAAGCGGGCGCATTCGGCGTGGTGATCGAGGGCGTGATGGAAGACATTGCGATCGCCGCGACACAGAGCATCGATATCCCCACAATCGGCATCGGCGCATCGGCCCAATGTGACGGCCAAGTCCTTGTTATCGATGACATGCTCGGCATGTTCGACCGCGTTCCGCGCTTCGTGAAACGCTATAACGACCTCGCCACCACCATCGGCGAGACGGCGGCGCGCTATGCCGCCGATGTGCGCGACCGCAGCTTTCCCACAGAGGAACAGGTGTACCGCCCCAAAAAATAATTCCCTTGGGGGGCAGGCGCGGCTAAGCATCGCCTTCGTTTTTTCCATTCAGACTATCCGCGACCATTAGGCCGCACCGCAAGGAGACTTCCCTTGGCCCTGACGCCGGCCCCGAACGACGCCTTTATCCGGGAAGTGGACGATGCCGTCCGTCAGGACAATCTCGCCTCCTTCGGCAAGCGTTACGGCGTTCTGATCGGGGGCCTGATCGTGCTGGGCCTGCTGGTCTTTGGCGGATGGCTGCTCTGGCAGAACCACAGCCATGGCGTCGCGGACGAGACAGGCGAACGTTATGCCAAGGCTCTGGCGGGCGCAGCCTCCGGCAAGGTCGATGACGCGGCCATCGCCGCCATCGCAAAGGACAGTCAGGGCGGCTATCGCGCGGGCGCCCTGCTGATCCAGGCGGGGGCCAAGAGCGACAAGAATGACGTCAAGGGCGCCATTGCCGACTATAAGGCGATTGCCGCCGATGCGGCGCTGGCCCAACCCTATCGCGATCTTGCGACCGTTCGCCAGACCGCGCTGGAATTCGACAGCCTGCCGCCGCAGACCGCCATCGACCGGCTCAAGCCGCTGGCGGAAAAGGGCAATGCCTGGTTCGGCAGCGCGGGCGAGATGACCGCGATCGCTTATATGAAGCTGGGCAAGCGCGACGTCGCAGGCGCGCTGTTCGCCGAAATCGCCAAGACCGAGGGCGTGCCCCGCACCATCCAGACACGCGCCGTTCAGATGGCGAGCCTATTGGGGGTAGATGCGCAAATCGCTCCCCAGCCCGGCGACAATAAGGATAATTCCGCCGATGCCCAATAAGTCCGTTTCCTTCCGCCCGTCCTTCCGCACCGTCGCCATCATGGCGGTGGGGTGCAGCGTATTGGCGCTCGGCGCCTGCGGTGGCGGCAACAAGCGGCCCAAGTCGACCACTCCGGTCCTCGGCAATCGCGCGTCGATCCTCGGCAGCAACCAGATAGTGAAGATCGACGACACGATTTCCGTCGTGCCGGTCACCCTGCCCGCGCCCACGCCCAATGCGGATTGGGCACAGCCCGGCGGCGATGCGTCCAAGGCGATCGGCAATGTCGCGCTGGGCGACACGCTGAGCCAGGCATGGGCGACGTCCATCACCGGCGGCGGCAAGCGCGCGCGCCTCGCCTCCTCCCCCGTTATCAGCGGCGGCAAGCTGTATGTGATCGACACAGAGGCGCGCGTGACCGCGTTCGACGCGGCCAGCGGTTCAAAGTTGTGGACCACCTCGGTCGGCGCCGGCGGCAAGAGCGGCAATGCCGAATTCGGCGGCGGTGTATCGGTGGGCGGCGATCGCCTCTATGTCACGACCGGCGTCGGCGACGTCGCGGCGCTCAGCGCAGCGGATGGCAAGGAATTGTGGAAGAAGCGCCCCGGCGGCCCGCTGCGCGGATCGGCCACGGTCGCCAACGGCCATGCCTATGTGATGAGTCAGGATAACCAGATTCTGGCGCTCAATCAGGAAGATGGCGCGATCGTCTGGCAGGAGAGCGGCACGGTCCAGTCCACCGCGATTTTTGGCGTCGGCGCTCCCGCTGCGGCGCAGGGCACCGTCATCGCGGGCTTCAGCTCCGGTGAGCTGACCGCTTATCGCTATGAAAATGGCCGCGTGCTGTGGGGCGATGCGCTCAGCCGTACCAGCATTTCCACGACCGTTGCCGCGCTCACCGACATCGACGCCGATCCGGTGATCGACCGGGGCCGCGTGTTCGCCATCGGTCAGGGTGGCCGCATGGCCTCCTATGAACTGGTCAGCGGCCAACGCCTGTGGGAAATCAACATCGCGGGCGTCGCGACCCCTGCGGTCGCGGGCGACTGGGTGTTCGTCGTCACAGATTCCGCTCGCCTGATCTGCGTGGAGCGCGCCAGCGGCAAGATCCGCTGGATCAGCCAGCTAAAAGCCTTCCACAACCAGAAGAAGAAGACGGGCAGCGTCCGCTGGCATGGCCCGTTGCTGGCTGGCAATCGCCTGATCCTCGTCTCCACCGATGGTGACATGACGGAAGTCGATCCGGCCAATGGCGCGGTGAAGCATGAGAAGGACATGAAGGATAGCATCTCGCTGGCACCTGTTGCCGCCGGGGGTATCCTCTATATCCTGACCGATAGCGGCCGACTCGTCGCATATCGTTGATTTTTCGCCGTCCTGTCTGGGGCGGCCCAGATAGAGAAAGTCATACCATCATGCCGGCCGCGCCCAGCATTGCGCCTCGCATCGCCATTGTCGGGCGGCCTAACGTCGGCAAATCGACCCTGTTCAATCGTCTGGTTGGCAAGAAACTCGCGCTGGTGGACGACCTCCCCGGCGTGACGCGCGACCGGCGAGAGGGGGAAGCCGAGCTGCTCGGCCTGAAATTCCGCATCGTGGATACGGCGGGTTTCGAGGAGGACAGCATCGAGACGCTGCCGGGCCGGATGCGCGCGCAGACGGAGGCGGCAGTCAGCGACGCCGACCTCGCCCTGTTCGTCATCGACGCGCGTGCGGGCCTCATGCCGCTAGACGAGCATATCGCCCGCTGGTTGCGCGCCGGTGACACGCCCGTCGTCGTTCTGGCCAACAAGGCGGAAGGCAGCGCAGGTGACCATGGCCTGATGGAAGCCTTTTCGCTGGGCTTTGGCGAGCCGATCGCCTTTTCCGCTGAGCATGGTCAGGGTCTGGCCGATCTGTTCCAGGCGATCCGCCCCCATATCGAAAAAGATGAGGACGAGTTCGAGCCGTTCGAGGAGGACGGCGCCGAAGACGGTGCGGCGGCGGATGAGGAGGACGACGACAGCGCGCCCCTGAAACTCGCCATCGTGGGCCGTCCAAATGCGGGCAAATCGACGCTGATCAACCGGATATTGGGCGAGGATCGCCTGATCACCGGACCGGAGGCGGGCATCACGCGCGACTCCATCGCGGTCGACTGGCGCTGGCCCGCGCCCGATGGCTCCGTCCGCGACGTGCGCCTGATCGACACGGCGGGCATGCGCAAGCGCGCCAAGGTGCAGGAAAAGCTCGAAAAGCTGTCCGTGGCCGACGCCCTCCACTCGATCGATTTCGCCGAAGTGGTCGTGTTGCTGCTCGACGCCACGCTGGGGCTGGAGGTGCAAGACCTCAAGATCGCGGACAAGGTGCTGTCGGAAGGCCGCGCCCTCATCATCGCGCTCAACAAATGGGACGTGTCGGAAAACGGCTCCTCCCTCTATCAGGGCGTGCGCAAGGCTCTGGACGAAGGTCTTGCGCAGGTGCGTGGTGTGCCGCTGCTCACCATTTCCGGCGCAACCGGCAAAGGCATCGACGATCTGCTCGCAGCGGCCTTCACGACCCGCGCGGCCTGGTCGCGGCGCGTGCAGACCTCCCTCCTCAACCGCTGGTTCGATGAGGCGCTGGACGCCAACCCGCCCCCCGCACCGGGTGGCAAGCGGATCAAGCTGCGCTACATCACGCAGGCGCGCACCCGTCCACCGACCTTTGCGGTGTTCGGCAACCGGCTGGACGAGCTGCCCGAAAGCTATCGGCGCTATCTGGTGAATGGCATCCGGCGCGAACTGGGCTTCGGCGCAGTGCCTGTTCGCCTTCACCTGCGAGGGGGAAGCAATCCCTTTGACACCAAGAAAAAACGCTGAACCCAGTTCTGGCGAGATCATCGTCGATGCCCGCGCCATGCGATGCCCATGGCCGGTGTTGCGCGCCGCCCGCGCGATGCGGAACAGCACCCATGTCGTACTATGGTCTGACGATCCCATCGCCCTGAAAGACGTCCCCGCCATGGTAAACGCGCGGGGATGGCAATGCAGCATCCGGCAGGACGAAGGCCACGCGACATTCACCATCAAAAAATAATGTCGCTATCCCGCTGTTAAAGCGATCTTTACTTGGCGGGAACATAGGAGAATGGCTTCGTCCACTTGGGAGGGGAGGATCGCCGTGCCCCATCATCATCTTCCGCTCATCAAAGATACGGACCTTGCATCGGCCCGCCGTGAGCTTGGCACCGCTCTCCCGCGCATCCTCGGCTATTATCAGCAGGACGGCATATCGCTGATCGCATCCATCGAAGCCGCCATGCACAAACGCGATGCCGCCGCCATGGTGCTGCCCGCGCACAGCCTGAAAGGCGAGTCGCGCCAATTGGGCGTCGGCCGCCTGGCCGAACAATTGCTGCATCTGGAGATGACCGCGCGCCAGTGCATCGAGGATCGCGAGGCCCTGCCGGATGCGCTTGCGGGCGACGTGCAGAGCCTGCGCGCGCTGTTTCACGAAACCATATCCTATCTGCAGCGCTGGCTGGACAGCGAGGCGCTCGCCCCGCGCCCCTATCCGCTCGCCAGAGCAGCCCGCCCGGTCTTTGGTCGCCGGGCCTCCTGACGGGACAAGGGTCTTTCGGGTTTCGCGGGACCGCACTAGGCTGGACGCATGGAACCAGTCGTCAGCGATAGCATCATGGGCGCGGTACTCGCCGGGGGCCTGTCCTCCCGCTTCGGCAGCGACAAGGCGCTGGCGACGCTCGACGGACGGCGGTTGATCGACCGGGCAGTGGACGCCCTCTCCCGCCATTGCCGCACCGTCGTCATCATCGGACGCGATGGCGGCGCGCCGGACTGGCCCCACCCCGGCATGGGACCTCTCGGCGGTCTGGCAGGGGCTTTGCGCCATGCGCGCGCCATGG
This sequence comes from Sphingobium sp., assembly GCA_036383715.1. Classification (GTDB taxonomy): domain Bacteria; phylum Pseudomonadota; class Alphaproteobacteria; order Sphingomonadales; family Sphingomonadaceae; genus Sphingobium. The sequence goes on from DASVNT010000142.1 coordinate 13,507, forward strand.
GGCATGACGCAGTGCTGAGTTGCGGGGTGGACAGCGTGGGCCTCCCCGACGATCTGCTCGCCCTGCTCTCCCCTGCGCCCGCGTTCCTTCACAGCCAGCCCGTCATCGGATTATGGCCCGTCCATACCATCGACACGCTGGAGACAATTTTGGCTGGATCGCTCAGCCACTCCGTCATGCGCTTTGCCGACGCTATCGGTGCCAGCCCCGTCGTGCCGTCGCGGGCACCCGCAAATGTGAACCGGCCCGAGGATCTGGAGCGGTTGCGCATCGATCACGAACGGCAACGAAAGGATTAGCGAAAGGCCCCGCTTTTTGCTTGGCCAGCACCGTCAAAGCTGGTAGCGCGCCCCTCAAGGCACCCATAGCTCAGCTGGATAGAGCGTTGCCCTCCGAAGGCAAAGGCCAGTGGTTCGAATCCACTTGGGTGCACCATTTCCTAAACATTGATTATGCTCCCTTTTTGTATCGCGCACCGGCAGCAGCCGAGGCGAAAGATATGATTTTGGGACCGTGCTGGGACCGCAAATGGACGGTCGTATAGCGGGTCAGTTCCGACCAATACGATTCGACGGCATCGATGAGCTGCGCCAGATAGTCCGGCCGCAGGTGGCGATAGTTGCGCTTTCCGGTGCCCTCTCCGATGTGTCCGGCCGCCGCGTCGATCTGCGCTTCCGGCACGCCGCGCCGGTGCATCTCGGTGATGATTGTGTGCCGCAAGGAGTTCGGCGTACCGAGGTCCTTGAGCTTCTGAACCATCGGCGGCTCGGTGCCGCGCTCATGATCCTTCGGGCGGCCGTTCCGGTGCTCATCGCGATCATGATGTACACCAGGACGTGACTGCGCTTGTCGTCGCTCGTCGTCGCTTCCAGCAGCGCGGCGACCCGCTCCGGGGAATAGACCAGGTCGCGCGGCTTCGCCTTGTCCTTCGCCTCAACGTCGTGGACGAACGGCACGGTCGTAATCAGCTCGTTCTTCCAGCCGCGGTTCAGAGCGCCGCGCAGGGCCTTGAGATCGCGATTGATCGCCCAGCCTCTCCCTTGCGGAAGCGGATGAAGCGATCGACGAACCGCTTGTTGATGTCGGACACAATGACAGTCGTCGTGACGTGCCCAGCTTTCCGCTCATGCTCGAAAAAGCGGAGCCGATGCTTGACCGACGTCAGATAGCGGATCGGCGCTTCCGTTTTCTCGTGCACGTGTTCGACCATCCAAATATCCATCAGCTTCGCCACGGTCATTTCCGCCGCTGCTACCGGCTCTTCGGGCTTGCTGCGCTTCTGGAACCAGTCCGCGAGTGCTTCTTGCGCTTCGACAGGCGGGACAGCTTCTCCACCGTATTGGATGCCTGTCGTTCGGCGGCGGCGTGTGCGAGCGGTTGCATCGTACCAAGCGATGCACCACTCTCCACGCTCGGCGCGCGGCTCAAGCCAGAACTCCCCGAGTTGTATTCGGGCTGGCTGGTCGGTCCCCCTCTGACGTCCCATAATTCGGCAAACTCCTGCGCCTTCATTTCGGCAATGGTCGCATAGACGGGCGACGAGGCCAACGCCCGGACGTGCTCGACGTCCAAATGCAGCTTCTGGCCATTGATCGCCGCGCGATCGATCTTCGCGAGGATCTCGGTGAAGACCATGTTTGATTCGTGGATAGCCATCAGCCCTGCCCTCTCGCGAGCGAGATCACGTCGCCCACTGATTGCGCCGTCAGAATGGCGTGATCGGGGATACGGTCCGCGCAGCACTCCTCCATCTTCACGGCGATGCGCAGCCGCGTGAACGGCGTCATGATCAACTCGTCACCGTCTCGCACCAACGCTGTCGCCTGGTGCATATATGCACCAAGGATGATGCGCGCGGCCTCCGCCGGGGCGACGGACTTGTAGAACGCCTCCTTCACGGTATCGAGGGCAGGACGCTCCCCATCCCGGATGGACTCACGGCAGAAGCCAGCGACGTTGCACGGGGCGGGCATCCAGCCCCCGCCTGGCTGACGGAATTCGTGGCGGATATGTTTCCCGTTGCGGGTGACGCGGACGGCGCTGGTTGCGGTGGCGCTCATGATGATGGCTCCTCCCGCTCCAGCACTGCTCGGACCCGGCCAGCCTTCCACGCCATCCAGCTACGCGTGTTCGAGGCTGGGCGACGCACGCCGGCGCGGCCGTCCTCAAAGTACCTACGCATGTCGCCCGGCTCCTCGTCCGGTGCGGCGAAGAGATATGCGGCGAACGTGGGGAAGACGGACGCGATTGCTTCAATGAGGTCTGGCCGGGCCAGACGCACGTCGAGGGCCTCTGCGTCAGATTCGAGCGACGCGATTTGCCGCAACTGGTCCTTGATGAGGGCCGCGATAGCATCAATCTTGGCCTCGAACGCTGCGGGCTCGGCTTCGGTTGCCATGCGGATCATGTGCACCGCCCCCCAAGTTGGTCCGAAGGCGCGGAAAGGGCGCGATCTATGCGTGAAACAGCATGTTCGCACAGCGTCGCAACCTTGCCCTTGCTAAACCGAGCCAAATTTATCGCGTTGAGGTCGCGGCGCGCATTCTCCAACGCCTCTTCCAGCACCTCCCCCTGCTCTGCTCAGCGAGAGGGGCGGAGGTGCGTCGCTGGATCATGGCGATGGCTTCCAACGGATCGTCGTCGGTCATCATGAAATCCCTCTCAGGTTCACCCGGTCGGCGGACCAATACCGTGATCTTCGCGCCCGGCAGAAAATTGCTGAGGATGGCGTCCATATGCTGCCCGACGTTCTCCGCCGCGATGACGAGTTTTTCGCTCATAGCGGCCTCACAACCTCGTCAATCTGGATGCTGTCATAATGGCCGGTATGGTCGCGGCCTTGGATGCCGATGATAGGTTCCCGCTTGAGGGAGAGCCGAACAAGCAAGCCGTCACGACGCGCATCAAAGAGAACCTTGCGCATTGTCTCGACAGCAGCCCGCACCTCATTCGCGCGTTGTTCGTCGGTCATATCAGCCCCTCCGCCGCGTCCAGCGCATCGCGGAGTTCAGCCATCGTGAAGTCGATCGGCACGACCGTCGATCCGGGGACGTTCGCGTTGCGGACATTCAGGTTGGCCGGGATCATCCCCGTCAGCCTGCCCCTTAAGGCCGCGATGGTCGCGTCTCGGGGATCGACCGGCTGGGGGCGCGGTCCGATAGCCTCGAATGCATCGTCGATCGACTGTTGCAGATCGGGACGGCTGGACGTCGCCATGCGAACGCGGTCGCCGTAAATGACCACGGCTTCGCGGAGGCGGGCAATCTCGGCACGGTTCTCGTTGAACATATGCTCCGCACGCTCAAGCTGCTCGGTCGCATAGGCCTTCCACGTCACGCGCCATAGCGGCGCGCCGTCGTTCGGGCACTTGTCACCCGCCTCATCCCGCGCTGTGACGGTGCCGTCGACTGCGTTGAGGTTCGACTGGATGAGCTGGAACTGGCATTTCGCACAGCGCCACACGCCCGGCACGTGGATGACGGGGGGCTCATCGACATGCATCCGCAATTGACCCAAAGCCGCGCGGTATTCCTCATGAGAAAGCGTGCGGCTGTGGAGGATCGTCGCGATCTTATCGACAATCCCTCCACCTGGGGTAGGCATCGGCCGGACCATGCGCTCAAGTTGCATGATAGCAGCGAACGGAATGGGCTCGTCGGCGACAGCGGACAGGATATGACCGGTCGCGACGTGCGTTTCGATTTTCAGAGTGTAACTTGTCACAGTCCAACGCTCCCCGGCTCAGGCCACTTCCAGAAGCCTTGGAACCCGCGCATCGGGATCGGCTCATCCCAGACCTCGATGTCGAGCATCGGCCAGCCCCAATTGGCGTGCTCGTCGCGCTCGCTATCGTTGACGTGCGGCACGCCGAATTCCTCGGCGATGTCGTAGCCGTTGCGTGGGTTGCCGAGCACCGCCGTTCCGAGCCCGGCCGAGATAGGTAGCGGAGAATGTAGGCTCTTTCCCAACGCACGGTTCAGCAGCGGCAACGCCTTTCCAGCGTGCAGACACGTGTAGGCGGCCAGTTCGCCGCCCGCCTGCAGCTTATTGTGCAAGTCAACGACCTGATAGCGCGGGGTGATATGCGCGCTGGCATGGATCACGATGCGCTGCCCGATGAGCGCCGCATAGGCACCCCCGCGCTCAATCGGATTCCAGCCCCTGAATTCGTAGGGTTTTGCGCTGGCCATCACGAGGGAGGCCCACGGCTGATATATCGTGAGAGCCTTCATGCGGCACCGCCATTCTGCCGCGCAGCTACCATCAGGTCAGCGATACGATAGGCCAGCCGCACAGCATTCTGAGCCAGCCCATCGACCGTCGAACCTTCTGCCGCTCTGAGAATGGCGCTCGGAAGGGCCATCTCAGCGAGGTGACGGCGGTCCATTGCATCGAGTTGGGCCTGCGGGATTTCAGGCATCGAAGGGAGTGGACCGGCAATCATGCTTCAACCTCGCCCGTGATGGGGTGCCGCCCGGCCATAGGATCGGCGACGGGGATAGACGACGGCCGCGCCGGCACCTGAATATCGTCATGATCGGCAGCCGACAGGTGCACCGACCACGCCCAGCAGTCCGCCTCCTTGACCTGATCGTCGGTCCACGTCGCAATCTCTTCGAGCGTCGTGACGTTCGTCGCTTCCAGCATGAGGCGCAACTGCGTCGCCTCGTTGTCCCGGATCCAGCTCGGCAGCGGTCGCATCACGCCGTCATCCGTGATCTCATAATCGCCTGGTGCCTCGCCGTGCTCCAACACCGCAGCGCATTCAGCCACCGCCGAGCGGAACAGCTGCCCGACGATCGTCGGCACGATCAGGCAATCGCGGCGATCCTCGCCACGCTGGCGCTCGACAAAGCCGTGCTTGGCCAGCACCGTGATGGGACGCGTGACGACGGGCTTCACGAGGTTGAGGCGCGCGGCCAATTCCTTGACCTTGGGCGGCTGCGGCGCGTCGAGCACCAAGCCGAGGATCGCGAGCTGGCGCGTCGTGAAGTCGATGTACGCGGGTGACGTCACCCACGCGACGGCGCGGTCAATAAGGTCGGGCATTACATACCACTCCAATGTACTTGGGATGCTGGCCACGCCAGCTTTAAAGAACCGATGATTCCGCGCGTCGGATCGATTTTCAGACCGAAGTCCTGATCCACGGCCGGACCGCCAACGATCGCCCGCAACACCGAGTAGCCGCGCGGCATTGGCTCCAGATCGGCCTCCCGGTTGCGCAAGTGTGGACAGACAGTGAGTGCATAGTCGGCGCAGGCCCGATGCACGGGCGCCTCCGTCGTCATGAAATAACCCTCCTGCAGACGCCCGAGCTTAAACCACCAGCGGTCGTGGGGCGCCGTCTTCTGCCCGCACACCGTGCAGCGCATTTCGGCGATGGACCGGCGCTGGCGAACCATGTGTGGTTTGGCGAAAATGGGGCCCCCTTCGCCCGGCTTATGGGGCGACCATAGCGCAAGGCGACCATCCACCCAGCGACAGGGGCGGATTTCGTACGTGGCCTCGGCAGACCACGCCGCGTTCCAAGGCACAGCGGGGCCGGTCACAGTCCGCTCTCCCCATCATGGTAGATCGAGATGCGGCAGCCCGGATAAAGCTCGATGGCATAGTGCCCATAGGAGGACGCGCCGCCCCAGGAATCCCAGTAGGACATCTGTCGGCCCGACGGGTAAGCCGACCAATATTCCCAGCGCTCGCCATCCCAGCGCAGATTGTTTTTCCTACGCTCAAAGCGCTCGCGCGCCCGGTCGATTTGGCGCTGACCCCAGCAGCGCCGGGTGATGATCGCCCCCGTCGCCCAGACGGCCCGGAAGAACGTCCACTCCTCATCGCGGTTCGACACATGGCCGTCGTAAACATTCCAGCCTTTACGGCAATTGCGGGCACGGTGCGGCACGGCAGGGCCCCAGAGGGCGGCCAAGGCCTTCAGCTCCAGGACCCGGCTATATTTCCATTCCGCGAAGCTGTTGGCCCAAGCGTCTGCGCGCGTGCCGCCGTAATCCTCGCACCATGTCGGTTCGAGGCCGGTCCACGCCCGGCTGTCGATGCGCGTGCCGCTGCCCGTCATGCGCTCGTCGGGACCGAAGATCATATCGTCGGTCATGTCGCAGCATCCGTCGCAGCCATTCATGCCGCAATTTTCGCAGACGTCGTGACAATCGGAATAGGCGCAGTCGCACCCGCAACCGCCGAGCATGTCAGAGCCACAGCAAAGGAATCCACAAGCATTACACATTGCACACCTCCGGCATGGCGTTGTGCTCGACACCGTCGAGGAGGCGGCCGGCAAGCTTCTTCCCGATTTTCCAACTCCACTGATCCTCGAACGCGTGCGCCCGGCCGGTCCGCAAAGCATTCCCCATCGGACCATGGGCCGCGCCAGGAGGGGGCACTTGGTCCGCCGGATGGAATTCGCCCCATTGCTTGAAGAAAAACGGAACGCCCATCTCAGCGCATACGTCGCGGATCGCTCGCAGCCAGTCCGGGTGCATCGGCCGAGCGCGCTGCCCGCTCTCCCCGCCGACGATGATCCAATGCAAGCGGTTAAGGTATTGCCGCAGATAGTCGACCGGGCCCAGCAGCGGCTCCATGGACAGGAACCGCACGGCGGCCGGCGTCTCGACCAGATCGGCGATGCGCTCGCGTCCATGGGCGTCGTCCTCGACGCTGGTGCCGAGCCAGATGAACTTCGGCACCCCCCCTCATACGGCAGCAGCACCTTCGTGCCGTCGCCGAGCGAAGCATAGCGCGGGTTGCGCTGCAGCTCGGTCACGTCATCCCGCATCCGCTCGGTGCGCTTCGTGAGGATTTGGTGCGTGTGATGAGGGGCGGACGTGCAAACGGCGAAGACGTGGTCGATCCATTCGTCCGGCACGCTCTCGTGAAAGAGGTCGCCGTGCGCGTTCCAGAAAATCTTGCGCGGCGTCCGCCACGCGAGCGGCTGCATCAACGCCTTGCGGTTGAGCGACGTCGTACCGTTCCAGACCGGCCCGGCCTTGGTGGCGACCGTCAGCCCCGCCCGGCTCTCGTGGTTCCGTAGCCGCGTGCCCGCCAGCCGCATCGCATAGCAATGCTTGCAGCCGGGGCCGAGCACGCTGCAGCCATTCACGGCGTTGACCGTCGCGTCGGTCCATTCGATCGATGTGCGATCAGCCATGGACCACGTCTCCCGCAATCTCGCGATCCATCTCGCCTATGGCGTCGATCAACCTCGCGGCAGCGTCGATCGCGAGATCGCGGGCACGGGCGTAATCCTCAGCATGATAAGCGTGCAGAGCGATGGTCGCCTGATTATGAGCCAACTCCATTTGGCTGGGCGTGTCGTGGATATCGCCCCAGCCATCCTGTTGCGCTTCAAGATAGTGCAGGACTGCGTGCCCCGCGGGGGCCACCCCTTGCCGTAGATCAGACATGCGCGCCCTCCTTTTCCTCGGCTCGTGCATCTCGCCGCGCCAGAGTCATCAGGCGTCCACGCAGGCTGTTATGTCTGCGTCCCATCTAGCGGCAGATTTCGACCATTGGGACGCCTTCGCCGTCCAGCTTCCGCAGGCGCGCATCCTCATCTGCCGAGAAGGGCACGATCACATACCCATTGCGCGTGAAGGGCGCCTTGGCCTGCCTATGCCTGCCGATGCACGACGCGCTGATCGGCGTCCCGCCTTGCGTAAAATGATCTGCAATGCGTTGGACGCCCCAGCCGCGTTCGCGGAGTTGGGCCATCTCCTCGATTTGCCGGTCTGAAAGGATGCGCACGCCGCCCATTATTCGCCACCCTCGACTGCCTGCGTCTCCGGCGCGCGAACAAGGTCCGCCGTTTCCGGCCAGCGCCAGCTAAGGGGTGCGATCGGCGTGGAAGGCTTACCCTTCTCGATAAGCCCCCCCCCCCCCCCCCACGCCCGGTCCCATTGCGCCTCGCATTCGATCCCGTTCCAATCCGCTATGATCGAACGGCCGTCGCCCGGAGCATCGGCCATCGGGAACCTGTCCGCAGGCCAGCCCCGCAGATCGCGGGCAAGCTCCCAGTCGAACTCCCGACCGCACACCGCAGAGATCATGACAGGACAGCCCTAGTCGGTTGCCTGCTTCATGATCTCGCCCGCTTCGTCGGCGGTGTACGGCTCGAACCGAAAGCCCATCGCGCCGCGCGAGACGATGGCGAAGAACTCGGCACTGGGCAGATAGCCCATGTATTCGTCTGGTTTCTGATCAGCCACGCGGCGTCTCCGGCTTGTCGATGTTGAGCTTGGAAAATGAGATGGCGCGCATGTCGGCGAGGTGCGCGGCCTGAGCGGCGGTGACGCCTTCGGACTGCTTGCCCTGGCGGCACGAGGTGCAGCCCCGCTGACCGCTGCAGGTTGGGGGGCGTGCATCCACGGCCGGGCGGGTGAAGCCCTGTCGCGGGAAATGGCGACGGTGGGCTTTCTGGCACGTGAACTGCTGCCAGTGATTCCTCGACTTCTAGAAAACGCGATACACAACAAAAAAGTTGGTTAAGGCTCGTTAACAGTCGCCCCATTTAAGTCGCTCAGCCACCAATCTCCAATGCCCAGAATCGGACATTCCGCTTCATCTATGGCAGCACCCTCTCGCTATGCTGATCGTCGTGCGGCCGACAAAGACCCGGATCGCATTGTCCTGTCGACCACGACCGTCCGCGGCCCGAAAGTCCGCAGAGCGCGCGACTTGCCCTGACGCCAGCAAAGCCTTCACGCAAAGTCCGCATCATACTCTTCCACTGGACCTAATCGATCGCTCCGGTGGTTGAGTATGAAACTGGTCTGGAGACTATCATGCTGGAACATGTCCCTGCCTGGCTGGGCGCCCTGCTCCGAAATGTTCGGGCCGGACATTCCAAGCTGGTCATCGTACAGGACGATCTCGGTGTGCCCGAAGCCCGCATCGACCTCTCGAGCCCCGCCTTTGGTATGGGCCGACCTCCCCGCCGACACCGTAAGCCTCGCGTTGATCGTAGAGGACCCCGATGCGCCGGCTCTCAAGCCGTTCGTTCATGCGCTCGTATGGAATATGCCGGCAGACACGCAATTTCTCTCCGATGGTGCGATCGCTGCTGACGAATCCGGCGACGCGGATGGCAAGGATGTCAGACGCAACAGTTATATGGTCGAAGGCTGGCTGCCCCCTGATCCCCCCAAGGGTCATGGAACACATGACTATGTCTTCCAGCTCTTCGCACTCGCCAAAACGCCAGTCCTTGGCTCAAACCCCGGTCGGTCGGATTTCATAGAGGCGATCAGAGGCTGTATACTGGCGGGAGGCCTCCTGGTTGGCACCTACTCTCGTGATGAGCCGCAAGTGGTAGCGACTGAGGTCATCGTCGGGCGCGCCACCCCGGGTTAGCCATCGGGCTGAATTCACGACGGTAACGGCTTCAAGACTGCCCAACGGGTTTGACCCTAAAATCCAATCACGATAGGAAATATTACTCATACAAATGATTGGAGAGTAGGTGTCGGTAAAATCCACGGTCAGCTATTGGCTCCTGACCCCACTCGCACTCGCATCATTGCCCGCGCATGCACTGAACAACGTATCGGGATCGCTGACCATTCGGCCGGATCGCTCAGGCCCCGTTATCAGCCGGGATGTCTTCGGACAGTTCGCCGAGCATCTCGGCGAGGGCATTTATGGCGGTGTATGGGTTGGAAAGGCATCGAAAATCCCGAACGTCCGCGGCATCCGCAGCGATGTCGTGACGGCCCTGCGTGCGCTCAAGGTTCCCGTGGTCCGCTGGCCCGGCGGCTGTTTCGCTGACGAATATGACTGGCGCAAGGGGATCGGCCCAGCACGGCAGCGCATCGCCACGTCAACGGAAACTGGGGCAATGTTGTTGAGCCCAACAGCTTCGGCACGGACGAGTTCATGGACTTCGTGGGCCAGATCGGCAGCGAGGCCTATATCAACATCAATGTGGCCACTGGCTCTCCGAGGGAAGCGTCCGAGTGGCTGGAATATATGACCACGGACCAGCCCTCGACGCTTGGCAATCGTCGGAAGGCAAACGGCCATAGCGCGCCATATCGCGTGAAATATCTGGGCATCGGCAACGAAAGCTGGGGTTGCGGCGGCAATATGACAGCCGACAGCTATGTCGAAAAACTCAAGCTCTACACAACGTTCGTCCAGAACCTGAACCCGGCCTATAAGAGCGGCATCAAATATATCCGCAGCCCCGAAGATACGCAGCGCATCGCCGTCGGACCGGAGGATGACAAGCCGGAATATACAGAGGCGGTCATGAAGGCGTGGAAGGACAGTCGCCCCTGGCGCTGGGGGTTCGAGGGCCTGTCACTGCACCATTACACCATGGGGGCGACACCGCTATCGAGCCCGGCGACAGGCTTCGACGAGAAGGACTATGCGCTGTTCGTGAAGCAGACTTTGGGCATGGACGCCATTATCGCACAGCACTCGGCCATCATGGATAAATATGATCCCGGCAAGAAGGTCGCGCTGGTGGTGGACGAATGGGGCACATGGCTGAAGCCACTGCCGGACACTAATCCGCGCTTTCTAAAGCAGCAGAACTCCCTGCGCGATGCGATCCTGGCGTCGCTCAACCTCAACATCTTCGCCCGTCATGCCGACCGTGTCCGTGTGGCAAACATCGCGCAAATGGTGAATGTCCTTCAGGCGATGATTCTGACGGACGGGGAGAAAATGCTGCTGACGCCGACCTATCATGTGTTCCGCATGTATGTTCCGTTCCAGGATGCGACGTCGCTCCCGGTCGAGATTAGTGCGGGTAACTATGAGATCAGCATTCCGCGCGTCGATGCCATTGCTGCGCGCGGCAAGGACGGGAAGCTCTGGCTGGCACTCACCAACATCGACCCCAATGCCGCGGCGGACATCAACGCAGCCGTTCCCGGCATCGTCGTCAAGGGGGCAAGCGGCGAGACGCTCACGGCGCCGAAGATCGATTCTATCAACAGCTTCGACTCGCCCAATGCAGTGGCTCCCGTATCGTTCAGCGCTGGCGTGAGGGACGGAAAGCTGGACCTGCATCTTGCGCCAAAGTCCATCACGGTCGTTCAGGTGCAGGAGTGATGCGCGCGGCAAGACTGTACGGCCTCGTCGCTACCCTGTGGCTGACGGCCCATCCGGCGCTGGCGACCGAGCTTACCCGCAGTCCCTTCGGTACGATGCCCGACGGTCGTGGGGTCGAAGCCATCACCTTGACCAACAGGCACGGCGTCTCGGCAACGATCATCACCTATGGCGCGGCGATCCAGTCGGTCATTCTGCCAGACGCAAAGGGACGGAAAGCCGATATCGCGCTCGGCCATGCAACGCTTGGCGAATATCTGGCCAAACGTCAGTTCATGGGTGCCAGTGTAGGCCGGGTGGCCAATCGTATTGCAGGCGGCACGTTCACGCTGGATGAACGCGGCTATCAGGTTACGCTCAACGACGGGAAGAATGCGCTCCATGGCGGCAGCGGCGGCTTTGATACTGTCGTCTGGCAAGTGGTGGACACCACCTCCACCACCGGCGCAGCCGAAGTAAAACTTCGCTATGTGAGCCCGGACGGCGATCAGGGTTTTCCCGGCCATGTAGACGCTACGGTGGTCTATCGCCTCGACGAGCAGGACCAACTCAGCATCGACTATGGCGCGACGACGGACCGCCCGACGGTGGTCAGCCTCTCCAACCATGCCTATTGGAATCTGGGCGGCGAGGGATCGTCGATCAGCGCGATGGATCATATCCTGACCATCCCCGCTGCCAGCTATTCCCCGGTCGATGCCACGCTGATCCCGACCGGCGAGTTCCGATCCGTGTCTGGAACAGCATTTGATTTTCGCACACCGAAACCCATCGGCGACCGCGTTCGAATGGCAACCGACGAACAAATCCGTATCGGCCGCGGCTATGACCATAATTGGGTCGTGTCCCGCACCCGACCCAAGACAATGCAGATGATGGCGCGTGTGAGTGATCCGCACTCCGGTCGGTCGATGGAGCTCTGGTCCAACCAACCCGGCCTGCAATTCTATTCCGGCAATTTTCTCGACGCGACGACCAAAGGGAAGTCGGGAGGGCTGTATCGTGAAGGGGATGCCATCGTGCTGGAACCGCAAGCTTTCCCCGATACGGTCAATCGCCCGGAGTTCGGTAGCGTCCGCCTCAATCCCAGTCAGACCTATAGTAATCATATGGTCTACAAATTTCGGAGTGGTCCGGAGCATCACTAACTAGCGTAAATTTGGAAGGTACTATCGCTCGAAACGGCTTTGACGATTATGAGGCTGCGGCTTCATGCTTGTATCCGCCGTCGACCC
>DASVNT010000143.1:0-15859 GCA_036383715.1 Sphingobium sp.
TGCGTCGATGGCAGGGTTGGCGGGACCGGCGGCATGCGCACGCCGTTCGCGCCAGTGCTTCATCCTGACGGACAGGTTGCGGGTCGCGACATAGAAGACCGGCGTGAAGACGAGGCCGAAGAAGGTCACGCCCAGCATGCCGAAGAACACCGCCGTACCCAGCGCCTGCCGCAGTTCCGCACCCGGACCCGTTGCGATCACCAGTGGCACCACGCCCAGGATGAAGGCGAAGCTGGTCATCAGGATGGGACGGAGGCGGGTCTGCGCGGCCTGCACCACCGCATCGACGATGCCATGCCCCTCCTCCTCCGCCTGCTTGGCGAATTCCACGATCAGGATCGCGTTCTTCGCGGCAAGGCCGATCAGGACGACGAGGCCGATTTGCGTGAGGATATTATTGTCCATCCCGCGCAGGTTCACGCCCGCCATAGCGGCCAGCAGCGTCATCGGCACGATCAGGATGATCGCGAGTGGCAGCATCAGGCTCTCGAACTGCGCGGCGAGCACGAGGAAGACGAACAGGGTCGCCGCCGCGAAGACAAAGATCGCCGCATTGCCTGCCATCTTCTGCTGATAGGCGACCTCGGTCCATTCGGTGGTGACACCGGCGGGGAGGTTCTGCGTCAGCTTCTCCATCGCCGCGATCGCCTGACCGGAGCTGTGGCCCGGCGCGGTATCGCCCTCGATGTCGATCGCGGGATAGAGGTTGTAGCGCGTGGCGCGATATGGCCCCGTCTTGTCCTTCAACGTCGCGACCGCACCGACCGGCACCATCTCGCCTGAGTTGGAGCGCGTCTTGAGCAGCGCGATGTCGCCCGTGTCGTCGCGGAACGGCAGGTCGGCCTGCGCGATCACGCGATAGGTGCGGCCGAGCAGGTTGAAGTCGTTCACATAGGACGACCCCAGATAGACCTGCAGCGTCTCGAAGACCTTGGACGGGGACACGCCGATCATGTCGGCCTTGGCACGGTCCACGTCGGCGAAGACGCGCGGCGCCGTCGCCTCGAACTTCGTGTGGACGAAGTACAGGTTCGGATCCTTGTTGGCCTGCGCCGCGATGCCCCAGACGATCTTGTTGAGTTCGTCATAGCCGCGACCCGAACGGTCCTGCACCTCCAGCTTGAAGCCGCCGCCGGTGCCGATGCCACGGATCAGTGGCGGCGGGATCACGAAAATGCGACCCTCGTCATTGCCGCCTGCGATCTTGTTGGCCGCCATCAGGATCGACTCCTGCGTATAGCCGTGCTTCGCCCGCTCCTCGAAACTGTCGAAGACGAGGAAGGCCGCCGCCGCATTGGGGGCCATGGTGCCGGTCGGACCATGATAGCCCGCCAGCATCACCGCGCCCTTCACACCGGGAATCTTGAGCATTTCCGTCGTGGTCTTGCGCAGGATCGCATCCGTCTTGGCAAGCGAGGTGCCCGGCGGGGTAAAGGTCGCCGCCAGCACATAACCCTGATCCTGATTGGGGATGAAGCCTGCCGGAGTGGCCGAGAAGACGAGCCCGGTCAGCAGCAGCAGCCCCGCATAGAGCCACAGCATCAGTCCGCGCCGCGCCAGCATCCGCCGCGTCGTCGTGGCATACCAGTTGCTCAGCCGATCGAACGCGGCATTGAAACGCTTACCGCCCCAATAGACCATCCGCGCCCAGCGGCCTTCCGGCTCATCCTCCTGCTTGGGCTTGAGGAGCAGCGCGGCCAGCGCGGGCGACAGGGTCAGCGACAGGATCAGCGAGATGATCGTCGCAGCCGAGATCGTGACCGCGAACTGGCGATAGAATTCGCCCGTCAGGCCGGTCAGGAACATCGTCGGCACGAACACCGCGCACAGCACCAGCACGATGGCGATCAGCGCCGTCGACACCTCGTCCATGGACCGATGCGACGCCTCACGCGGGGTCATGCCATGTTCGAGATTCCGCTCGACATTCTCCACCACAACGATGGCGTCATCGACCACGATGCCGATGGCCAGCACCAGTCCGAACAGCGAGAGGTTGTTGAGCGAATATCCAGCCGCCGCCAGCACTGCGAAGGTGCCGACCAGCGACACCGGGATCGCCAGCACCGGGATGATCGCGGCGCGCCAGCTTTGCAGGAACACCAGGATCACGATGACGACCAGCACGACCGCTTCCAGCAGCGTGTGCTGCACGGCCTTGATGGACTCCGCGATGAACTCGGTCGGGTTGTAGATGACCTTGGCTTCCATCCCCTTGGGGAAGGTCTTTTCCATGGTCTTCAGTTCAGCCAGCACTTCGTCGGCGGTGCCGAGCGCGTTGCTGCCCGGACGCTGGAAGATGCCTATACCCAGCGACGGCTGGCCCGACAGATACATGTTGATGCCATAGTCGTCGGCGCCCAGTTCCACGCGCGCCACGTCGGACAGGCGCGTCAGGCGTCCCTGACCGTCGCTCTTGATGACGACGTTGGAAAATTCCTCGGCGCTCTTGAACCGACCCTGCGCCTCCAGATTGAGCTCATAGGCAGGCGCGCTCGCTTCCGGCGGCTTACCGATGGAGCCTGCCGCGACCTGCACATTCTGCGAACGGAGCGCCTCGACGATCTCGCCCGCCGTCATGTTGCGCGCGGCGGCGCGGCCCGGATCGATCCACACGCGCATCGCATAGTCGCGCGCACCAAAGATGCGGACTTCGCCCACGCCGTCAATACGGGCAAGGCGGTCCTTCATCTGCGTCAGCGCGTAGTTGGACATATAGGCCGTGCTCAGCGAATTGTCCGGCGAGACGAGGTTGGCGACCAGGATGAAATCCGGTGTCGTCTTCTGCGTCACGACACCCTGTCGCCGCACTTCCTCCGGCAGGCGCGGTTCGGCAAGCGACACGCGGTTCTGCACCAGAACCTGCGCTTCATCGAGGTTCGTGCCCAGCTTGAAGGTCACGGTGATGACCAGCTTGCCGTCGCCCGTCGACTGGCTCGACATATAGAGCATGTTGTCGACGCCGTTGATCTCCTGCTCCAGCGGCGCGGCGACCGTCTCGGCCAGCGTTTCGGAGGCGGCGCCGGGGTAATTGGCGCTGACCGTCACCGTGGGCGGCACGACATCGGGATATTGCGCGACGGGCAGGCCGAAGAACGCCAGCGCGCCGACGATGGTGATGACCACCGCGATGACGCCCGCAAAGATCGGCCGTTCGATGAACACATGGCTGAGACGCATGATCTCTTCCCTTTTCCTGTTTCCGGGCAAGCCGGGGCCGTGGCGCCTTTTGTCAGCGCGGCGTTCCCTGCCCTCCGGTAATTCTACGGTCCGTTCGCCCTAAGCTTGTCGAAGGGCCGTCCTTTCCTTGAAGGAAAAGTACGGGGCTTCGACAGGCTCAGCCCGAACGGTGTTCTTATTCTAGTCCGCCAAGGTCGCCTGCGAGGACAGCGGTGCCGCAACCGGCTGGCTGGCCACGGCCTTAGCCACGTCGATGCGGCCCGCCACTGTCTTCAACGGAGCACCCGGCATGATGAACTGCGTACCCTGAATGACGACCTTGTCATGGATATCCAGACCGGAGCGGATGACGCGCAGGCCGTTGGCGATCGCGCCCACCTCGACCGGCTTGGCCGTCGCGGTCCCGTCCTTGCCCACGACATAGACGACCTTGCGCGCCTGATCGGTGACGACTGCGCCGTCCGGCACCAGCAGGGCCTGATGAGCTTTCGCACCGCCAAGGCGCATATTGCCGAACATGCCGGGGACCAGGAAGTTATTGGGGTTGGCGATGACGGCGCGGCCCCGGATCGTGCCCGAACCATTGTCGATGGCATTGTCGGTGAAGTCGACGCGGCCCTTCCACTTATAATCCGCCTCGTCCTGCAGGCGGACCTCCGCCTGATCGGCGGCGGCCTGCTGGCGCTGATGCTTGAGGTACAGCGCCTCGGAACCGTTGAACGAGAAGTAGATGGGGTCGAGGGCGTTGATCGTAGTGAGGATCGTCGCGCCCGATGCGCTGTCACCCGCGACCAGATTGCCCGCATCGACGCGGCGGTCGGACACGCGGCCGGAAATCGGCGCGCGCACCTGTGTGAACTCCACGTCCAGTCGCCGCGCGCGGACCGCAGCCTGCGCCGCCGCCAGCCCAGCCTGCGCCGACTGCGCCTTTGCCCGCAGCGTGTCGATCTCTTCCGCGCTCACGGCCTGATCGGCGATGAGGCGGCTGGCCCGCGCCAATTCCGCACGGGCGAGATTCAGCGCGGTCGACGCGCTGGCGACCTGCGCCTGTGCCTGATCCAGTTGCGCGGCGAAGGGGCGCGGGTCGATGGTGAACAGCAGTTGGCCCTGCTTCACCACGTCGCCATCCTTGAAGTGGATGGCGACGAGTTGGCCGGAGACGCGGGGACGCACCTCCACCGCCTTCGACGCTTCGAACCGCCCAACATAATCGTCCCAGTCCATCACCATGCGCGACAGCGGCGATGCCACCGTCACGGTCGCTGGTGGCGGCGCGGGGGGAGCGCCCGCGCCAGTCCACCAGCGAAATGCCAGATAGAGGACCGCAAGGCCCACCACCGGCAGCAAGAGATAGGCAGGTTTCCACCGTCGCCGCTCGGCGGGCGTGACCTGCTCCGTGCTCGAATCGGCTTTGACCTGTGAATGATACATGGGATTCTTCCGCCTTTTTGGGAGTGATCTTTACCGTTATGTTACTAACCGGTACGTCTCTTGTGCCCCACGTACCGATCTGTTACATCACTGTCAAGCAGGTGAGGATATGGAAGTCCTGACATGGTGAAAATTCTCGGTTCCTGTTCCGACTGTGATGATGGAACGGCAAAGAAAACAGCGGCTTCGAAGATTTTCGACACCGCAAAAGACCTGTTTTACAAACGCGGCGTAAGAGCCGTCGGCGTGGATGAGATCGTGTGCGAGGCGGGCGTCACAAAACCGAGCCTCTATCGCGCCTACAAGTCCAAGGACGATCTGGTCGCCGCCTGCCTGAAGGATAGCGTCGATGAAGGCCGTGTCGCCATCGACGCCGCCATCGAAGCGGCAGGCCCCCTTCCCCGCGACCGGCTGCGCGCGGTGATCGATCATTTTGCGTATAAGATCAGTTGCCCGGAATTTCGGGGCTGTGTGATCAGCAATGTCGCCATCGAACTGCCCGAACCCGGCCATCCGGGCCGCGCCATCGTGGAAGACTGCAAGACGCATTTCCGCGCCGTCGTCGGCGAGTTGACCCGCGAGCTTCACATTTGCGAGCCGGAAGCACTGGCAGACAGCCTGGTGCTGGTGATCGAGGGCGCGATGGCAACCCATCATGTGTTCGGCAGCCAGGGTCCGGCGCTGGCGCTTGTCCATACCTGCGAAGCCCTCATCGACTCGCATATGGCGAGGGTGAAAGGCTGAGCCCTCCCCTCATGGCAAGACGCGACACGCTGCCTATATAGCAGCGAGAGCGGGCTGCCTGATGGAGACGGAATTGACCTCTACACGCGACGAGAGTGACAGCATCGGCACCATTGCCGTGCCCGCCGACGCCTATTGGGGCGCGCAGACCCAGCGCAGCATCGAGAATTTTCCGTTCGGCGACACGGAACGCATGCCCGTCGGCATCGTCCACGCCCTCGCGCTGGTGAAGCAGGCCGCCGCGCGCGTGAACCGCGCCCATGGCCTGCCCGCAGATATAGCCGACGCCATAGAAGCCGCCGCAACGGAAGTGGTAGAGGGCCGCCACGACGACCAGTTTCCCCTCGTCATCTGGCAGACCGGCAGCGGTACTCAGTCCAACATGAACGCCAATGAGGTGATCGCAGGCCGCGCCAATGAAATGCTGGGCGGCGCGCGCGGTGGCAAGACGCCAGTGCACCCCAACGACCATGTGAACATGGGCCAGTCGTCCAACGACAGCTTTCCGACCGCGCTCCACATCGCCGCCGCCCGCGCGATCAACGGCGCGCTGACCCCCGCCCTCGACCGCCTGCATGGCGCGCTGTCGGTGAAGGCGGACGCATGGGCCAGCATCGTCAAAATCGGTCGCACCCATTTGCAGGACGCCACGCCGCTGACTTTGGGGCAGGAGTTTTCGGGCTATGCGCACCAGCTTTCACGCGGACGGGCGCGGATCGACGATGCGCTATGGGACGTGCTGCCGCTGGCGCAGGGCGGGACGGCGGTGGGCACCGGCCTCAACGCGCCCAAGGGATTCGACAAGGCCGTGACCGCGGAACTCGCCACGCTGACCGGCATCGCCTTCCGTCCCGCGGAGAACAAGTTCGAGGCGCTGGCCTCCAACGATCCCCTCGTCCACCTGTCCGCCGCCCTCTCCACGCTGGCCGTGTCGCTGGGCAAGATCGCGAACGACATTCGCCTGCTGGGCAGCGGGCCGCGTTCGGGGCTGGGCGAACTGATGCTGCCCGCCAATGAGCCGGGCAGTTCGATCATGCCGGGCAAGGTCAACCCGACCCAGTGCGAGATGCTGACCATGGTCGCCGCGCAGGTGATCGGCAATCATCAGGCGGTGACGGTGGGCGGCCTTCAGGGTCATCTGGAGCTGAATGTCTTCAAGCCGATGATCGGCGCGGCGGTGCTGCGGTCGATCCACCTCCTGTCGGTGGGCATGGACAGTTTCGCGGAACGCTGCATCGATGGCCTCGAAGCGGACGAGCGGCGGATCGCGGATCTGGTCGATCGCTCGCTGATGCTGGTCACCGCGCTCGCGCCGGAAATCGGCTATGACAATGCCGCCAAGATCGCCAAGCACGCCCATGCCACGGGCCAGACACTGCGTGAGGCAGGGCTGGAACTGGGGCTGGTGGATGCGGTCACGTTCGACCGGCTCGTCCGGCCGGAGACGATGGTTTAGCGACACATCCCGTCCCGTGGAGACTGGACGGAATCATTTGTTATCATCATAGGACGAATAAACCGATTCTGCCTATTCCCTGTCACCCCCCTTTGGTGACAGACGGCAGCCGATTGGCTGACGCGCGCATCCATGGGCGGGGAAACTTCCCTATGCGCTCCAGACAGGGACAACAGGGATGGTGGCGCGGTGAGCGAAATACTGCATGACGGCATGCCGCAGGACATGGCCAGGCAACTGACGACCGGCCCGATCGCCCGCACCCTGTTGATGTATTCGCTGCCCGTATTGGGCGCGAACGTCCTCCAGTCGATCAACGGGTCGATCAACGCGCTGTGGGTGGGGCATTTCCTCGGCGAAATCGGCCTTGCCGCGACGGCCAACGCCAATCTCGTCATCTTCCTCATCATCTCCATGATCTTTGGCTTCGGCATGGCCGTCACCATCCTGATCGGGCAGCATATGGGGCGCGGCGAGATTGCGGCGGCGCGGCGCGCGGCGGGAACCGGGGCCACATTATTCCTGTCCTCCGGCATCGCCATCGCGCTGCTGGGATGGATCGCGGCGCCCGCGATGCTGCGCGGCATGGGAACGCCCGAAGAGGTCTATCCGAGCGCCGTTCCCTATCTGCGGATGATGTTCGCGGGCCTGCCCCCCACGCTCCTCACCGTCTATCTGTCGATGACGCTGCGCGGCGCGGGAGATTCGCTGACCCCGCTCGTCGCCATGCTGCCCGGCATCGTGGTGGAGGTTGCGCTCAATCCCGTCTTCATCCTCGGCCTCGGCCCCGCGCCGGAACTCGGCACGGCGGGATCGGCGCTGGCGACGCTGCTCGCCAATGGGGTGACGGTGGCCACGCTGCTCGTCCTGATCTACCGCCGTGACCTGCCCATTCGGTTGCGGGGCAAGGAATGGCGGCACCTGTTTCCCTCGGCGGAGCTGATGCGCTTCATCCTCGTCAAGGGCGTGCCGCTGGGCCTGCAGATGGTCGTGATCGCCGGTTCCGCGATCATCATGATGGTGCTGGTCAATAAGCTGGGTACGGCGACCGTCGCGGCCTATGGCGCAGTCAACCAGCTATGGACCTATATTCAGATGCCCGCCTTCGCCATCGGCATGGCGGTCAGCGGCATGGCGGCGCAGAACATCGGCGCGGGCCTGTGGCACCGGGTCGATCAGATCACGCGCACCGGCATCATGATCAATTTCTGGCTGTCGGGCGGCGTCGTGGTCGTGACCCTGTTGTTCGACGGCCCGATGCTCCGCCTGTTCCTGCCCAATAATGCGGATGCGGTGGCCATCGGCCAGCATATCAACATCGTGGCAAGCTGGAGCTTCATCATTCAGGGCATGACGCTGGTGCTGTCGTCGATCGTGCGCTCGAATGGCGCGGGCCTGTTCCCGCTGCTGATCCTCGCCATCGCCTATGGTCCGGCGCGGATCGGCAGTGCGGTGGCGATGGAGCCGTGGCTCGGCACCGATGCGATCTGGTGGAGCTTCCCCATCGGCACCATCGTCTCGCTGGTGCTGAGCACGCTATACTATCGCCGCGGAAGCTGGCGGAAACTTACCGTCACCGTGCCGATCGGGCCGGCCATCGGCTGACGCGTCAGTCGTCCCCCACCAGCATCGTCTCGTCCAGGCGGTAGTTGCGGATGGACAGGATCGCCAGCGCCATGGCCGCCGCCGGGACCAGCGTGACGCACAGCGTGATCGCCAATATCGCGCTGGGGGGCTGATCGACCTTGCCCGTGGAGGACACGACATAGCCCATGCTGCTCAGGAACACGCCCATCAGCGCGATGCCCGCTGCCGCCGACAGCTTGTCGAACAAGGTCGTAAAGCCCGCAAAGGCACCCTCCCGCCGCTGGCCGGAGGTGATGTAGTCATAGCGCACGGCATCGGACATCATCGAATAGGCGTTCAAGATGACACCGCCCGAACTCAGCCCCGCCGCCAGCGCGAGCGCACCGAGCAACAGCACAGGCTCGTCCCCCGACATCGCCGCCCAGAACAAATGCACCGTGCCATAGGCCGCCATGGCGAGGATGTAGGACATCTTCTTGCCCCACGCCTTGGAGATGCGCACCCATAGCACCATCGACCCGACTGACCCGATGGTGACGATCAGAAAATAGGTGCCGAGCATATTGTCCGCGAAGTTGAGCACATATTTGCTGAAATAGGCGCTCGCCATCGACCCGACCGCCGTGCCGAACAGCACAAAGATATGCGCGACGGCGAGCTGGCGGAACGGGCGGTTGGCCCAGGCGAGCTTCGCCTGCGTGACGATGCTGTAGCGTTCGCGAACGGCATCGGGATCGGGCTGTGTCCGGGGCGCGTCGCGCAGCAGCCACACCGCGCCCAGTCCAGCCGCCAGCACGATGGCCGCGATCGTCAGCGACATCATCGAATGGCCGGATCGAGTCGCGCCCCAGCTGGACAGTAGATAGGCCGGGATGGTCGATCCCAGCAGCACGCCCGCCGAATTGCCGAACACGCGATAGGCCATCAGCACCGTGCGTTCATGATAGCTGTCCGTCGCCTCCACCAGCATCGCCATGCCGGGGATGGTGAGGCAGGTATAGGCGCTGGCGTGGATCATCAGCGCCACGGTCAGGAAGATCTGCGCGAGGATCACCGATCCGAAATCGGGCGTGTTGAACACCATGGCGATGCCGATGGGCATCAGCAGCGCGCCCGCGAACAGGAACGGCAGGCGCCGGCCCCAGCGCGTGCGGGCATTGTCGCTCCACGCGCCAACCGCCGGATCGAGCACGCCATCGTAAATCTTGACCAGCGCAAAGATCAGGCCCGCCGCCGTCGCGGATATGGCGAGATTGTCCGTCAGGAACCGCAGCGCCAGCACCGTGACGATGTTCATGCCCGCAGAATGCGCCACCGGAATGAGCACGAAACCCGTCCGCAATTTCCATTTTTCGGCAAACCCGCCTTGCGTTCGCGCCAGCGTCATCGTCACGCTCTTCTCCCTCAATGTGCGACAGGAAGGTGACATGTGTACGCCACGCGACCGGATGGCGTTTCCATTCTATCCGCCCTGCAACCAATTGCGGCCGGGCCGTCGCACCTTGGCCTGTTCAGCATAGACTGCACGGCTTGTCGTCGGGGAGAGGAAAATGGCTATCGTGCGATGGTTCGGTCTGGGTGTCCTGCTGCTGGTACTCGTGCTTGCGATGATACTCGGCTCCATGCGGGTCGGGTTGTGGAACCCCGGCTATGATGCGGTGAAGGCCGAGCAGGCAGGGCCGCCGTCCAAGTTCATGAAGGTCGGCGACGTCACCGTCCATTATCGGGACGAGGGCAAGGGGCCGGTCATCCTGATGCTGCACAGCTCCATGACCAACCTGCGCATCTGGGACGGCTGGGCCGATCAGTTGAAGGACCGCTATCGCGTCGTCC
Organism: Sphingobium sp.; assembly: GCA_036383715.1. Lineage (GTDB taxonomy): Bacteria > Pseudomonadota > Alphaproteobacteria > Sphingomonadales > Sphingomonadaceae > Sphingobium. Next base: position 10,232 of record DASVNT010000143.1, read on the forward strand.
GCCTCGACTGGCCGCCCTATGGCCTGAGCGTCGATCCCAAGCCTTCCACCGGGTCGCGCGGCGTCGCGAAACTGGTCGAGGGTTTTGTCGACCAGATGAAGCTGAACGACATCACGCTGGTCGGCAGCAGCAGCGGCGCCACCCTCTCCGTCCTCTATGCCGCCAATCATCCTGAAAAGGTGCGCGCACTGGCGCTGTCCGCCCTGCCCCTCGCCGCGCCGCCGCCGACCAAGGTATCGCAGTTGACCAACCTGATGGTCTGGACGCACGAAAATCTGGTCCCCAATTATTATCCGCGCTTCTTCTATGAACGCTCGCTGTCAGAACTCTACGGCGTGCCCGCGCGCCTCAAGCCGGAGACGGTGGACTGGTATTATCGCACCAATGTCATCGACGGCGGCTACGCACGGGTGCGCGCCTATTATCAGGCGAACCTCAAGGGCCTCTGGAAAAAGGGTGCGTCCGACGATGCGGCGAAGGTCGCGAAACCGATCCTGCTGCAATGGGGCGACCGCGACGTGGTGCTGCCAAAGGATCTGGCGGACAAGGCCGTCCGGGACTTCGCCAACGCCAAGGTCGAACTCATCCACTATCCAGACGTCGGCCATTATCCGATGCTGGAACTGCCGACAGAGACGGGCCGCGACCTCAAGGCGTTTCTGGACCGCGTAACGGCGGCCCCCGCGCAATGAGCGCCCTGGCCTCCATCCTCGGCGACTGGCACTATACCGGCGTCGCGTTCCAGACCGATGGCACGCACCTCTACACCTTCACCGCACGGGCAACCGTCGAGGAGGTGGAGGACGGGGGCGGCGTGCGCGTCATCATCCAGACCAACGAAAAGGAAAGCCGGTCGGTCAGCGAAGCGGCGATTCCGCGCCTGTTGCCGGATGGCAGCACCCGCATCTTCTACGACTATGCCGCCGACCCCGGCCATTTCGCGACGGCGGGGCATGATTTCTTCGGCATGGTCCGCGTGACCTTCGCCGCCGACGGACAGAGCGCGGCGGGCAATTATATGAATTTCAATGGGCGCTATACCTGCGGGGAATGCCATTGGGCGCGGGTTTAGGGGTGTGGGAGTGGACTGCTAAGCCCTCTCCGTTCGGTTCGAGTAGACTTCGAGCTTGTCGAGAAGGCGTATCGAGAACGCTGGCACAGCACTAATTTCTCGACACCGGTTCTCGACTACGCTCGAACCTTGCTCGAAACGAACGGATGGTGAAGTGGTGTCCGAGATTGGCCAAAAACGACCCAGCCCCCTCACCCCGCAACAGCGTCCGCCGCAGCAACCTTCGCCCGGATCATCGGGATCAGCTCCCGCCCGAACAGCCGCACATCGTGAATGGTATCGAACCCGTTGAGCAGGAATCGATCCACCCCCACCCGGTAATAGGCCATCAGCGCATCGGACACCTGATCCGCCGTCCCGACCAGCGCCGCTGCGTGCAGCCGCCCCTCGGTCGCCTTGGTGATCCCCGTCCACAGCCGTTCGTCGAGGCAATCGCCGCGCTCGGCCAGCGCCACCAGCGCCTTCGTTCCTGCATCGCCCTCCCCCTTGTCCCGGCCGATTTTCGCGCCTGACGATTGGAAGCGGGTTACGCTGTCGAGAATGGCCTGCGCCTTTGCCCACGCGGCGTCTTCGGTATCGCCCACAATCACCCGCATCGACATGGAGATGCCGGGATTGCGCCCACTCTTCGCGGCCTCCGCCTTGAAGCGGGCGACATGGGCTGCCGTATCCGCGACCGGCGCAGGACCGACGGCATAGACGTCCGCCACCTCCGCCCCCAGTGCGACGGCCAGGTCGGACGAGCCGCCCCAGAAGATCGGAATGCTCGGCTGCACCGGCTTCACCAGAGCGAAACCGCCGTTGAACCGATACCAGTCTCCCTCGAAATCGAACGGAGCCTCACCGGTCCACATCGCGCGCAAGATGTCGACATATTCGCGGCTGCGGCGATAACGCTCGTCCTTCGTCAGGAAATCGCCGTCCGCCTGAGTCTCCACGTCGCTCGCGCCGGTGATGATGTGCACGCCCGCGCGCCCGCCCGAAATCTGGTCCAGCGTCGCAAACATGCGCGCGGCCATGGTTGGCGCGATGAAGCCGGGACGGTGGGCGACCATGAACTTCAGCGTGCTCGTCACCGCCGCGACATGGCCCGCCGTCGCCAGCCCGTCGGGCCACACCGCCGTCTGGCCGATCAATATGCGATCGAACCCGGCCTCCTCATGCGCCACGGCATAGTCGCGGATGAACGCGGGATCGAACACGCCCTTGAGCGGGTGCAGTTCGGAGGAGTCCGCAAAGAAATGCAGGCCGACGATCTCACAGGGCATCAGGCGACCTCTCGTTCCGCGTCCCGTTCGGCCACCCGCTTGCGCAGCGCGGGCAAAATCTCCCGCCCGATCCGCACCGTGTCGTCGACCGGATCGAAACCGCGCAGGATGAATGCGTTCACCCCCACATCATAATAGTCCATCAGCGCATCGACGATCTGGTCGGCGTCGCCCACCAATGTCCCGCTATTGCTCTGCCCGCCGCGCAACTGGTTGATGCCGTTCCAGAAGCATTTCTCCAGCCGGTCGCCCCGCTCCGCCAGTTCGGCGGTACGCTGGAAACCGGATGCGGCAGCGGCGGCGAGTTTGTTGGATTCCAGATTGGGCATGGCGGCGGCGATCTGCCCCCGCAATATGTCCGCACGCCGCCACGCATCCGCCTCGCTGTCGCCCAGCACTATGCGGATCGACATGAGGAAATTGGGCGCGCGGCCCAATGCGGCGGCGGCGGGCTGGACCGTCTCCACCAGCTGCTTCATCCCTGCCACCGTATCGCTCAGCGTGGCAAACGTGTCGGCGGACCGCGCCGCAACCTTCAGCGCGGCGGGCGACATGCCGCCGAAGTAGACGGGAACGCCCGACTTCTGCACCGGCTTGATCTCGGCAAAGCCGCCCCGAAAGCGGAAATACTCGCCCTCATGATCGACGGGTGTGTCGGACGACCAGATGGCGCGCAATATGTCGATATACTCCGCGCTGCGGGCATAACGCTCCTCCTTGGAGAGATAGTCGCCGTCCGCCTGCATCTCGATATCGCTGGCGCCCGTGATGATATGCACGGCCAGCCGCCCGCCCATCAGGTGATCGAGCGTCGCCAGCATCCGCGCGGCCATGGTCGGCGCGATGAAGCCGGGACGATGCGCCAGCATGACGCCCAGCCGCTCCGTCACCGCGCCCACATGCCCGGCGACGCTGATATTGTCCGGCATCACGGCGGCATTGGCGATCAGCACGCGGTCATAGCCGCCCTCGTCATGCAGCCGCGCGAGATGCCGGATGGCCTCCACATCATAATGGGACGACGGGATCGGCTGCGTCTCTGACGACAGATTATGGTGGAGAAGGCCGTTGATTTCGACAGGCATGACAGGAACCCCTGAGATCTGATGCCCCTTCATCCCGTTCCTCCACCCTGCGGAAAACAGGGGATCGAAAGCTATCCGACTGGCGATTTTCGAGGGCGTTTGCCGATATCACAGCCCCTGAATGACCGCCTGTCGGCCAAATGTGGTAGACGCAGCCCCGTCGGCCCGCTCGCGCGTTAGGATCGGGCATCTTCCCAATAGTCAGGACTCCCAGGATGGCCGCCTATATCGTCGCTACCGTCACCATCGCAGACCCCGTGAAATTCGGCGCCTATGTCAAAGCCATTGCGGGCCTGTCGGAACGCTTCGGCGGCGAATATCTCGTTCGCGGCAAGGTCGAGGAAGTGCTCGAAGGCGACGTCGATCCGAATGAACGGATCGTCGTCTCGCGCTTCCCGGATGCGGCATCCGCCACCGCCTATGCCAAATCGCCCGAATATCAGGCCGGAAAGGCCCTGCGCGAAGGCGCCGGCACGGTCCTGACCCGCCTGATCGTCGATCCTGCCTGAAGACCCCTTCCCTTTTTTCAGGCTTGCACTGGCCCCGGTCACGACCGGGGCCTTTTTTTGTGGATCAGGCTGCGACCCTGGCGAAGAGGGCGACAGCCTCTTCCTCGCTGACGACTTCCGCCATCTTCGCCTGCATATCGAACAGATTCTGTTCGTGCGGACGCGGGTCGCGATCGCCGCAGGCGTCGCGGATCACGAACGGGGCAAAGCCGTGACACAGCGCGTCGAGCGCGGAGGCGCGCACGCAGCCCGATGTCGAATAGCCGGTGAGGAACACCGTATCCACGCCCGCCGCATGGAGCGTGGACGCCAGCGCCGTACCAAAGAAAGCCGACGGATATTGCTTGGTCACGACCAGTTCGCCCGGCTCCGGCTGAAGCGTCGGCGGAAAGGCGCCAAAGGGCGAGCCCGGCTCGAACGCGCGCAGGGCGGGCACCTTGCGAAAGAACTGACCGCCGTCGATCCCGCCCTTGGCATAGGCGACATTGGTGAAGATCACCGGCACGCCAGCCGTGCGCGCTGCCGCCGCCAGCCGCTCGTTGGAGCCGAGCGCGCTTTCGCACAATGCCCCCGCATAGAGATGGCAGGCCGGATCGATATAGGCCATCACCACATCGACGATGACCAGCGCGGCCTTGCGCCCCACTTGCAGCTTGCCGCCGAAACCGGCGCTTTCATAATCGCCGTCGAGATTGTCCTTCATATGCGACCTTTCATGATGCTGCGGCCCGTCCAACTAGACAGGCTGCGCACTCCGCAATCCCTTTAATCGCGAGCCTTCAGCCGAGCTGCCCCGGAATGTGGCTTTCATGGTTCTGGAGATACCAGTCGGCGATTTCCTCACGCGTGGCCCACCAGACGCCGGGGAGCGACTTGGCATGTTCGATGAACTCGCGCAGCGCGCGAATGCGGTGCGCGCGGCCCGAGACATGCGGGTGGAGGCCGACGTTCATTATGCGGCCGGTCGTCGCGCCTTCCTCGTACAGAACATCCAGTTCCTCGATCAGCGCCTGCGCGAACTGGTCGGTGGTGAAGTTCTTGCGGGTGATGAAGGTGAAGTCGTTGATCTCGTTCGAGTACGGCACCGACACGATCGGCCCATGCGGCGTGCGCAGCAGATAGGGCTGATCGTCATTCATTATGTCGCAGTAGAAGGTGCACCCCTGTTCCGCGAGGATATCCGCCGTCTGCAAGGTTCCGCGCAGCGAGGAGGACAGCCAGCCCTTGGACTTGCGCCCGGTATATTTCTCGAACTGGTCGAGCGTGCGCAGCACCACCTCGCGCTCCTTCGCCGGGTCGTTCGCGAAGTTGGTGAGAAGCTCGCCCTGTTCCCAGTTATGCGTGAGCAATTCCCACCCGCGCTCCAGCACCGCATCGGTCATCGCCCCGCGCCGCTCGAAGGTGACGGCGTTGGTGGTGCAACTGGCTTTCACACCCAGCTTGTCGAACAGGTCGATCATCCGCCACAGCCCGACACGCTGCCCATACTCACGCCAGCTATAGTTGGGGAAATCGGGCGTGTTGCCGGGCAGGATGTCCGGCAGGATCGACGGACCGCCCGCATAATAGGGCTTGTCCGTGTCCTTGGTCAGATCCCAGGTTTCCAGATTGAACGTCAGGATCAACGCAACCCGCGCACCGTTCGGCCACTTCAGCGGCTGGCGCGCAGGCAGCGGGATATAGTCATAGTCCAT
>DASVNT010000144.1:0-19688 GCA_036383715.1 Sphingobium sp.
CTATACAACGATGATGATGCAAATCGTCAGGCACTTCTCCGCCACTTCGATTTGGACGTTTGATGGATGATATTGCGCCGCTGCATGCGACCGGGTGACACCTTGCCGCACCAGCGCAGCGTGGATTAAGCGCAGATAATCAGTCAACTGGAACGGCTTTGAGGCCTGGGTTCAAACCATGTAGGACGCTCAACGACCAAAATCCTTCCTCCGGAAGTGGACGGTCCGTTGACTTGGCAAATCCGTCGCCAACAGCCCACTATATATGGTGGCCAAGAGTATGGATTTGCTTTTCCAAGGACTTCGAGCCGCCAGCGTGTGCAATTTTGCTTGGACGGGCACCATAATAACATCGACCTTTACTTATCGGTGGAGGAAGTTGGGCAGCCGCGTCAGCACTCATTCGCCTATGATAAAAACGCGCTGGACAACGCATCTCTCCAATGAAAAGTTTCCGATCGAAACTCGTATTCCTGGGAGGGCGTACCGAGTTCCGGGCCAGCAAACTGGTCGGCATGAGGAGGGGAATGGCGTCATGCTCGGGAAGTAACAGGCGCATCCTGAATGGCTCGCAAAATGCCTGCAAAGGCAAGAACAGGGAGCCCGTTCAATGCTACATCAATCGCTTTCACATGCTCTTCGCGGGGCGCTTCTCCTTACTTGCTGTGGATCGGCACTGTCCGCCGCCCATGCACAGGCACCGACCGCCGAAGAAAATGACGAGCAGAGCATCACTGTCACCGGTCGCCGCATCTCCCAATCGTCCGAAGCCATCGGCGAGAATAAGGTCAGCGCCGTCGTCGCGATTACGCGCGAGGCGCTGCTGTCCGCGCCGTCGGGCATTTCTGGCCTCAAGATGCTGGAGCAGTTGCCCGGCTTCAACGTGCAGACCGATGGTGCGCTGGGCCTCTATGAATTCGGTAACAGCGTGCAGACGCGCGCCTTCAACCTCGACCAGATCGGCTTTGTGGTCGATGGCGTGCCCACGGGGCGCAGCGATGCTTTCGGCGGCAGCCCCGTGTTCCGCTATGTCGACAATGAAAATCTGGGCGCGGTCGTGGCGTCGGTGGGCGCGGGCGACGTCAGCCTGCCGAGCTATTCCTCGCTCGGCCCCATCATCCAGTACAACAGCATCGTGCCACAGGACGAGTTGGGCCTGTTCGTCTCGCAGAGCTTCGGCGACTTCAACCTCCGGCGCACCTTCATCCGGGCCAGCACCGGACAGATCGGGCCGTTCAAGGCGTTCGTCAGCCGCACCAAGCTCAACAGCAACCTGTGGCGCGGCCCCGGCACGGTGGACCGCGAGCATTGGGAAGGGATGATCCACGCGGACCTGGGCGGGGACAGCTGGGCGCGGTTGAAGTTCATTTCCAACGACTTCTTCGACTATGACTCGCCGACGATCACGCGGGCGCAATATAATTGCACCGTGAAGAATGCCGACGGGCTGTGCGGGCGCGACTATGCCTATATCGCCACCCGGCCGAATACGGCGGCAGGCTTCGCGCCCAGTCCGGCAAGCATCTATTATTCCAACGCCGCCTACACCAATGTCTATAATCTCGCGATTAACGTGCGCAAGGACCGGCTCTATGCCGGCACCTTCCATGCCGGCATCGCGGACGGCATCTGGGCGGAATCGACCCTCTATTATGAGAATAAGGACGGCTATGGCGTCTCGCCGGACGGCTATGCCAATTCGCTGAGCCGCTATACGCCACAGTTGCTGGCGGGGCTGGCCGTCACCGCACCCAAGGGCGTGCAATATGGCCGGTCGGGTGTCGGCGGCGACCGCTATGGCATCACCTCCATCGTCCATTGGGACATGGGGTGGAACACGGTCGAGGGCGGCGTATGGGCGGAGGTGGACAAATATCACCGCACACAGGCACGCTACAACACGGTGGATGGATCGCCCGACGGCGCACCCAATCTCAACGAACTGGTCTATCTGCGCCGCGATTATCGGTCGAAGCGCGACACGCTGCAAATCTTCGCGCGCGACACGCTGAAGCTGCTCGACGAGAAGCTGACCATCGACTTGGGCTTCAAGGGACTGGTGCTCGATTATCGCCAGCGGGGATATCGAGACTTCGACGATTATTATCGGGTCGTCGGCGGGGTCGGCGTGCCGGGCTGGGGACCGCAGACCAACAGCGCCCATTACAGGGACCTGTTCCTGCCCATGGCCGGCCTGCTCTACAAATTCGACGGCCGGACGCAGGCCTTTGCCTCCTATGCGGAGAATATGGCGCTGCCCAAGGGTATGGACGACATCTATGCGATCACGCGGCCCGGCACGTCTGCACTGGTCCCCGCCCCCGCGCCCGAACGGTCGCAGAATGCGGAACTGGGCATCCGCACCAACCAAGGGCAGCTTTATGCGTCGCTGGCCGTCTACTATACCTTCTTCAAGAACCGCATCCAGTCGATCACCAGCTTCGTGCCGGGTGGCGGCGCATCGACCGAGACATTCTTCCAGAATGTCGGCCGGGTGGAGTCCTATGGCGTGGAATATAGCGGCACCTACAAGCCGTTGTTCCTGCACGGCCTCGCCTATGGCAATATCAACGTCACCTATAATCATGCCAAGTTCAAGGACGACATCCTTGGTTCGGCGGTCATCCCCATCGCGGGCAAGTTCGTGCCGGACAGCGCGAAATGGATCGTTTCGGGCGGCGTGACAGTGGAGCCGGCAAGTTGGCTGGTCGGCAATATCAGCGGCAAATATACCAGCCGCCGCTGGTCCACCTTCGTCAATGCGCCGGGATCAAGCGTGCCCGGCTTCGCGGTGTTCAGTGCCTATGTGGACATTGGCGACGGCTTCAGCCTCGGCCCGATCAAGAGCGCCAAGCTGCGAGTCAACGTCGACAATATCTTCGACAAGGATGTGCTGTCCTTCATCTCGACAGCGGTGACGGGCGACGGCGCGTTCCGGCCACTGTCGCCGCGCACTTTCCAACTGACGATCTCTGGGGAAATTTGAGCATGAAGAAGGCCATGTGGGGGGCAGCACTTATCGCGCTGCTCCCGGCCGCCGGTTCGGCGCAGGATGTGCCTCCGGCGGTGATGAAGATGCACCAGAAGCTGCTGACGCTCGACACCCATCTCGATACGCCCGCGTCGCTCGACCTGCCCGGCTGGTCCATCGAGGCGGAGCATGACGTGCATGCCGATTTCACGCAGGTCGACCTGCCGCGCATGAAGAAGGGCGGGCTGGATGGCGGATTCTGGGCGATCTATACGTCGCAGGGGCCGCTGACGGTGGAGGGTTTCCGCAAGGCGCGGGACTTTGCGCTGCTCCGCGGCGTGTCGATCCGCGAGATGGTGGCGGCGGACCCGGCGAATTTCGCGCTTGCACTCGAAGCAAAGGACGCGGCGCCGATTGCGGCGAAGGGCAAGCGGGTCGTCTATATGTCGATCGAAAACGCCTATCCGCTGGGCGAGGATGTGTCACTGCTCAAAACCTTCTACGACTTGGGCGTGCGCGTCTCGGGCTTTGCTCATTTCGCGCATAACCAGTTTGCCGACAGCTCGACCGATCCATCGAAGAAGCCGCGCTATGGAGGCCTCAGTCCGCTCGGCAAGGAATTGCTCAAGGAGATGAACCGGCTGGGTGTCGTCCCCGATGCCTCCCACAGTAGCGATCAGGTGCTGGACGACCTGCTGGCGCTGTCCACCACGCCGATCCTGCTCACCCATTCGGGCTGCAAGGCGATCTATGACCATCCTCGCAACATCGACGACGATCATCTGAAGGCCTTGGCGGCCAAGGGCGGGGTCATCCAGATGAACGCCTATGGCGCGTATCTCCGGGCATCGAAACCCAATCCAGAGCGGCAAAAGGCGTTGATGGCGCTGTTCGGCGAGTTTCGCGAGGGGGCGAAGATTTCGACGGAGAAAAGAGCGCAGTTGCTGGCAAAGCGGCAGGAGATCGATCACCTCTATCCCGATACAGACAAGCCGACTTTCGACGATTTCCTGGCGCATATGCTCCATGCGTTGAAGGTCGTCGGGCCGGATTACGTCGGCATCGGGCTCGACTGGGACGGCGGCGGGGGCGTCGTCGGCATGGAGGATGTGCTGGCGCTTCCGAAGATTACCGCTGCGCTGGTGAAAGCAGGCTATTCGGAAAGCGACATCCAGAAAATCTGGTCAGGCAATGTGCTGCGGGTTCTTGCCGCGGCAGAGGCGAAGAAGGAGTGATAGCATCCAGCGGATTGCCGCATCACCATGCCATTCTTATTTCTAACCGCTGATGCTTGGATTGATCGCCCTTTTATGGTCGTTCAGCCACTGATTTTCCGTTCCCAGATGCAGACCGGCCGCTTACGCAAGAGCAAAGAGCGACCCCGGTCACTCTCGCAACAACAGGTGATCGCCTAGCAGAGGTGGGAGGAATGTACTCCGGCTCATGGCGATGAACGAAATTTTCCCCGTACCTTAGTGGTCATCTTCAGGCGTAGCGTCAGTGCAGACGCAATCAGCATGAGTACTCCCGAGGCTTCAAGGACGAAGCGCGGGTCCCCGGCGAGAAGGCTGTCATAAATCAGGGGGACCGACAGGCTCTCGATAATCATCGGAATAACGATGAAGATGTTGAAGATGCCCATGTAGATTCCGGTGCGCGACGGCGGGATCATGTCGACAAGCATTATATAGGGATTGCCCATCATCCCCGCCCAGCCCAGTCCGATTCCGACCATCGCCCCATAGAGCAGGTGAATCTGGGTCAGTTGGGGGATCAGCATCATCGCGATGCCCGAAGTCAGAAGACACAACGCATGGATCTTCACGGCACCGAACCGCTTAGCAAGCGGGATGAGAGCCAGGGCGCAGATGAAAGCGACGGCGTTGTAGATCTCCGCCGGCAGCGTGAACACAACGTGGAAGTAGCCGACCGGCAGCAGATCGGCCTCGCGCTCCGCCACCCAGGTACGCGCCACCGCGCCCTGGCACTTGGGGCAGTGCCGGTTGCGACAGCTGTTATAGGCGATCCGCCAATGTCCGCAGTCCTCACAGGCTTCGACATGACCGCCCAGAGCAGCGGTGCGGCAGTTCTCGATCGCCGTCATCACCTTAAGCTGTGTGAGGCTCAGATGCCCGGCATGAGCGGCACGATAGGCCGGTCCAACAGCACGGAAGATGTCGGCAACCTCGATCGAGGTGCGCAACGGCTCAGCCGTCCGGCGATACCTGTGCCTGTGGTGCCGGGAGCAGGGCCAGCTTGTCGAGCGGGCTGACCACATTCCTCAAGGTGCGGGTCCGCCTTTGTCACACTCCACCCGGAGCAGCATGCGTTCACCGTCGACATCGCTAACCCTGAGCTTGGCCATTTCCGAGGCGCGCAACCCCGCCCCATAGGCGACGGACAGGATGGCCTAGTGCTTCAGGCTAGTGGTCGCCCCGAACATCCGTGTCACCTCTTCGCGGCTCAGGCCGTGGGCAATGATCGGGGATGCTTCACCCGGTAGAGGTTGCGGGTCAGATCGGGCTGGTCGATCGTAGGGGTGTAGAAGAACCGCAGTGCCGACACGATGCTGTTCAGCGTCGGACCGCCCAGTCCTGCCTCCCGCCGGTCGAGTTGGAACTGGCGCAACTCTTCGCCCGACGCGGTATCAGGAGGACGGACCAGCCAGGTGGCAAAGCGCGCCACATCCCGCAAATAATTACGCTGCGTGGCGCGGGACAGGCGACGCAGGTCCATGTCCCCGGCCATGCGCTCACGCAACGTGCGGACGGGCATCATCACAGTGGTGGTGTTCATCGTTCGACTCCTTGGTTGAAGGAGCCGATAGGACCTACCCGTGCCGGGCTCTGCTCAACCCGAGCGCATCGCCAGCAGAATCACCGTGGCATTAAATCTTGGCGCCAATCCCGCGCCAGCGGGTTCGTACATGTCCCAATGCAAGTCATTGGCGGCGCGCACCCGACCACGCTTGGCGGTTTTGAGAAACTCTCCTATGATTGACTGGAGGGCAGGCGACGGTCGCCAATTCCCTTTAAAAAACGGGGGAAACGCTGCACTGAACCTGACTTTTGTGCAGGAACAAGGTTGGCGCAGCGGCAAGTGGTGCACTATCAAAACCTCCAGGAAGGTCCGGCGATGATACATCTCACCGCCGAGCAGCAGGCCATATTGGACTGCCCGCCCGCCAAGTCGATCAAGGTCGCCGCCGGCGCGGGCTGTGGCAAGACGTCGACCCTCGTCGCCTATGGGGAGCGGTGGTCGAAGCGCGGCCTCTATCTCGCGTTCAACAAGGCGATTGCGGACGAGGCCCGGCGCAAGTTCCCGCCCCATATCGAAACGCGCACCGCCCACAGCTTTGCCTTTCGCGCGCTCGACATCGGGCAGCGCGGCAATCTGGTCGCCCGCTTTCGTTTCGAGCATCTGCGCGATTATGACGACATGATCGTCGCCGTGCCGGGCATGACCGACGGACAGGTCCGCGCCAGCATCCTGCGCACGCTCGAAAATTTCCTGATCGACGAAGGCAGCAAGATCAAGGTCGAGCATTGCGTTCTGGAGAACACGACCCAGCGCAACGCGGTGCGCAAGATGGTACAGGGCATTGCGGGCAAGCTGCTGCGGTTCCAGAAGCATGACCTGCCGATCACCCATGACGCTTACCTCAAGGCGTTCGAGCTGTGGCACCGGATCGAGGGCGATTTCGACTATCTGCTGCTGGACGAGGCGCAGGATCTCAATCCCGTGCTGATCTCCATCGCCCGGAAATCCCGCCTGCCGACGGTCGTGATGGGCGACGCCTATCAGTCCATCTATCGGTTTCGCGGGGCGGTGAACGCCATGGCCCAGTTCAAGGCGGAGGAATTCCCCCTGACGCAAAGCTGGCGCTTCGGGTCCGACGTGGCCTCCCTCGCCAATAGCATATTGAGCCATCACAGCACGCCGCCGCGCCGCCTGTTGCGGGGGCATCCGGGTCAGGAGACGGAGGTGCTGCGCTACACCGGCCGGGTGCCGGGCGGCGCGCGCACGGCGATTCTCGCGCGGACGAACGCGCGCCTGTTCGAGAGTCTGGCGGGCCTCGATCGCCCGTTCCATCTGCTCGGCGGGATCGCGGACCTGCAACGCCAGCTCTCCTCCGCCTTCGCCCTGCGGCACCGGCATCTGCACAAGGTGACGGACGACAGCGTGGCGCGCTTTACCTCATGGCACGCCTTTGACGAGGCCGCGAACAAGGGCGATGGCGAGGCGCGCCGGCTGCGCGACATCGTGGACAAACATGGCACCGACCTGCCCGCCCTGCTGGACAAGCTCGGCAGGCTGCACCGTCCAAATGAAGCGGATGCGCAGATCATCGTATCGACCGCGCACAAGGCAAAGGGGCGCGAGTTCGATACCGTCGTGGTGCTGGACGACTTTGAATTGCCCTCAACGCAGGTAAAGCGGCGGCAGGCCGCGCCCGCCATGGCCGGGGAAACCGACCAGATGATCAACCTGCTCTATGTCGCGGCGACACGCGCGACGCGCCGCCTGTTGCTGGCGGAGAAACTCTACGACGAACTGGTGTGACGGACGGGCGCTCGGCTCAACGCGCCTCCAGCCGAACCCATGCCGAAAGCGTCGCGCCGGGGGGCAGCCAGTCCATATCGTCATCGGCGCGATTGACGGCATCCGTCATGTGGGTGACAGGCTCCACGCAAAAGAAATCCATGCCCGCCGGGCTGTAGACAACGCTGTGCCGCAGGGAGGGTGACGCGGTCATCTCCAGCGCCATCCCCCGCGATGGCCAGACGATCCGCAACGCGCCCTCCCGGTGCGTGTAGAGCGTGTCGACCGCGCGGCTCCCCACCGGCGCACCCTCCCACCAGTCCCGCGCGCCATCCCGCAGGTCGAGCCGTTCCGGCAGGCCGTCGGCGCTGTTATGCCACTCGCCCCGATGGAGGCCATGATAGATTGTGTCCGCATCGCGCGGGAAATAGGGGTGGAAGCCAAGCCCCGCGGGCATTGCCGTGTCCGCGCCATTGGTGACGGACAGCATCATCGTCAGCCCCGTCTCGTCCAGTTCGAACCGCTGCTCCGCGACATAGGGCCATGGCCACTCGCCGCCCGGATGGCGATGGCGCAGCACCGCCGCTGCCTCGCCCGCCTCGACCACCTCCCATGCTGACAGCCAGCCGAAGCCGTGGAGGCAATGGGGATGGTCGGAGCCGGGGAAATTGGGGGCGAGAGCGACCTCCCGATCCTCCGCGACAAAGCGCCCGAACGCGATCCGGTTGGAAAAGGGGACGAGGGGAAAACAGGCCGTGTCCAGTATCGACGGACCACAAACAGGCCGGAACAGCGGCATGCCGCGCCAGTCGAAGCGCAACACCGCCCCGCCCTTCTCCGGCGCCAGTTCGAGGCGATAGTCGCCCGCAGACAGGAGCATCGAAACGCCGTCACTCAAGGGAACACCACGACTATCGCGCGATACTGGACTGTCCCGGACCGAAATATGAAAACCCCTCTCCCGATTGGCACGACGAGGCTTTTGCTTGCCGCACCACATTTGATAGCGTTATCATCACTTGGGCAAGAGTGGCTTGTCAATGCCGGGCAGCGAGCGACATCGGCTCCACAGGCAGCGACGCCATCGCCCGATATGTGCCGGCACGGAGGCGAAGGAGATGGTTCATTTCGCATTGGCGCGCCGCTCCGTTTTGGATACCAGACCGGCCATGTCCTCGTCCCTCCCCCGCCTGTGGCCGGAAGTTGCCCGCTGATGGACGCCAAAATCTCCCGGCGGCAGCGTAACGCGCCCACGATCAACGACGTCGCAAAACAGGCAGGCGTGTCGCCCATGACCGTGTCGCGCGTCATCAATGGCGAGAATGTCGTGCGGCAGGCCACGCGGGAGAAGGTGGAAGCCGCCATCGCCGCGCTCAATTACTCCCCCAGCGCCGCCGCGCGCAGCCTGGCGGGCGGGGAGGAGACGCGCATCGGCCTGCTCTACAGCAACCCGTCCGCCTCCTTCCTCAGCGAGTTTCTGGTCGGCAGCCTCGATCAGGCGAGCCGCAGCGGCGTCGATCTGGTGGTGGAGAAATGGGACGAGGAAACCTCCGTCCAGACCGTCGTCGACCATCTTTTGCGTAGCCGCATCAACGGCGTCGTCCTGCCGCCGCCGCTGTGCGATCTGGCGGAGATGACGGACGCGCTGACCAGGGCCGACATCGCGGCCGTCGCCGTCGCCACGGAACGCATTACCGATACGGTTTCGGCGGTCAGCATCGACGATCATGACGCCGCCTATACGATGACCCGGCACCTGATCGGCCTAGGTCACAAACGCATCGGCTTCATCAAGGGCCACCCCAATCTGAACGCCAGCGGCAGGCGCATCGACGGCTATCTCGATGCGCTGCGCAACGCCGGGATCACGCCCGACGAGCGGCTGATGGCGCAGGGCTATTTCACCTATCGCTCCGGCCTCGACGCCGCCGAGCAGATCCTCGACCTGCCAGAACCGCCCACGGCGATCTTTGCGTCCAACGACGACATGGCGGCGGCGGCGGTCGCCATCGCGCACCGGCGCGGGTTGGACGTTCCGGGCGACCTCACCATATGCGGCTACGACGACACCTCGCTCGCCGTCACCATCTGGCCGGAACTCACCACCATCCGGCAGCCGATCAACGAGATGACGCGGGCCGCCGTCGATCTGCTGGTGCGGGAGATCAAGGATCGCAGAACATCGGCGCGAAAGGCTCCTGCCCGCCACATCCTGCTCGACTACACGCTGATCCGCCGCCAGTCGGACGCCGCACCCCGGCGCAGGCCGCGCGCGCCGCGATAACCGAAAAAGGGGCCGATCCTCACCGGACCGACCCCTTTCGATTGCGACAGGCCCTTGGGTTCAGCCCTGCATATCCTCCAGTTCGCGCCCGCGCGTCTCATGCACCAGCGACCGCACGAAGAAGAAGGATATGCCCGCGAACAGCGCATAGCCGACATAGGTCACGGCCAGACCCGGCGCGACGACCAGCGACGGGAAGCTGACCGACACCACCGCATTGGCGATCCACTGGGCAAAGCCCGATACGGCAAGACCCGATCCCCGAATCTGGTTGGGGAACATCTCACCCAGCATCACCCACATGATCGGGCCCCAGCTCAGGTTGAAGAACACGACATAGAGATTGGCGGCGATCAGCGCGATGACACCATTATTGCCCGGCAGGCTGACCGCCCCCGATGCATCCGTCACCGCCGTCGAAAAGGCGTAGGCGACGGTCGCCAGCGTCACCGCCATGCCCGCCGACCCGACCAGTAGCAACGGCTTGCGCCCGATGCGGTCGACCAGCGCGATGGTGGCGAGGCAGGCGCCGATGGACAAGACACCCGACAGGATGTTGGTCTGCAGCGCATAATCCTCGGAAAAGCCGACCGCTTCCCACAGCGTCGCACCATAATAGAAGACGACGTTGATCCCGACGAGCTGCTGGAACACCGCCAGCCCGATGCCCGTCCACACGATCGGACGGATGCGCCCGCTCGCCTTGTCGATCAGGTCGGACAGCTTGGGCCGGTGATGATCGGCGGCGAGGCTGGAGCGGATCTCCAGCACCTTGCGCCGTGCCTCGGTCGCGCCGAAGAGTCGGGTCAGCACGGCCTCCGCTTGCTCATCGCGGCCACGGGCGACGAGGTAGCGCGGGCTTTCGGGGATGGCGGTCAGGGCCAGGAAGTAGATCGCCGCCGGGATCGCCTGCAGCCAGAACATCCAACGCCACGCGGGGAAGCCCAGCCATAGCTCGGCGGTAGAACCGCCAGCATAGCGGGCCAGCACGAAATTCGCGACAAACGCGCCGGTCAGACCGGAGATGATCATCACCTGCTGGATGCTCGACAGGCGACCGCGCACCGCAGCCGGCGTCACCTCCGAAATATAGACGGGAGAAATCACGCTCGCCGCGCCCACGCCCAGCCCGCCGACGATGCGCGCGAAGATGAAGATGATGGAGGACGACGCCGCCCCGGCCAGCAGCGCGCTGCCCAGGAACAGTACGGCGGCCAGCATCATCACGCCGCGCCGACCGATCACGTCGGCCAGACGCCCGGCGATGAACGCGCCGATGGACGACCCGACCAGGATCGCGCCGACATTGATGCCGATGCCCAGCTTGCCAAGGTCGAAGGCCGCTTCCAGCCCCTTTTGCGTGCCGTTGATGACCCCGGAATCATATCCGAACATGAAACCGCCGATTGTCGCCACAGCGACGATGGCCGCGATAAAGGTCATATTGACCTGATCCGTGCGCCCGTCTTCCACCCTCGATCCTCTCTCGTCTTTATCAGGCTATGACAGCCATGGCTCAGCGCCAGCCCGCGTCGATGAAATAATCATGCCCCGTGCACAGGCGCGCATCGTCTGAGGCGAGGAACAGCGCCAGCGCGGCGACGTCCTGCGGCACGATCCGTCCGCTCAGGCATTGGGCGGCCACGATCTCCGCCTCACCTTCCGGCGTGTACCATTTCTCCTGCCGCACCGTTTTCACATTGCCCGGAACGATGGTGTTGACGCGGATATTGTCCCGGCCAAGGTCGCGGGCGAGGCCCCGCGTCATCCCTTCGATGGCCGCTTTTGCCGTCTGGTACAGGACCAGATCGGGCAGGCCGAGGTGCCAGCTGATCGACCCGAAGTTCAGGATCACGCCGCCGCCAGCCTTGCGCATCGCCGGGATTGCTGCCTGCGCCACGAAGAACTGGTGCCGCAGGTTCACCGCCATGCGCTCGTCCCAATAGTCGGGCGTCACCTCTGCAACGACATGGCGATCATCATTGGCCGCGTTGTTCAGCACGATGTCGATCCCGCCAAGGTCGCTCTCGACCGCCGCCATCATCGCCTGCACCGCCGTCAGGTCGCGCAAATCGCAAGGATGGAACACCGGCGGAACGGTCGCGCCGGACAGGCGGGCGACCAGCGCATGGCTGGCCTCCACGGCGATGTCGCAAAAGGCAACGCGCGCACCCTGCGCTACAAAGCCTTCGACCAGCCCCTCACCGATGCCGCTACCACCGCCGCTGATGAAAACCCGTTTGCCGACAAGACTGGGATAGATCGCCCGCTCGGTCATGCGGGCTGCTCCGCCTTCTGCCCGGACAGCAGGCCGCGTCCGGCCAGATTGGCTATCAGCCCGCCCAGACCGAGCGTCCACGGCGCGGCATCCTTCGACGTCACCACGCGATTGACCAGCGCGCCCAGTTTCGGCGTCGAGATCGACACGACATCGCCGACCTTGTGCGTGAAACCTCGCCCCGGCTCGTCGCGGTCCTGCGTCGGCGCGAACAGCGTGCCGAGGAACAGCGCAAAGCCGTCGGGATATTGATGCTCGCTGAGCGTCTGGCGCACCAGTTCCAGCGGATCGCGGCTGATCTGGTTCATGCTGCTGACGCCTTCAAGCCGGTAGTTATCCGTACCCTCGATGGTCAGCGCGACCTCCGCCGACCGCACATCGTCGATCGAATAGCTGGCGTCGAACAGGCGGATCAGCGGGCCGAGCGAGCAGGACGCATTATTGTCCTTTGCCTTCCCCAGCAGCAGGGCTGAGCGCCCCTCGAAATCACGCAGGTTCACGTCGTTGCCGAGCGTGGCGCCCAGCGCCTCCCCACGGGAGTCGACGATCAGCACGATCTCCGGCTCCGGGTTGTTCCACGTCGAATCCGACCGGATGCCGATGTCGGCGCCCGCGCCCATGGTGGCGAGCACCGGCGCCTTGGTAAACACCTCCGCATCGGGGCCGATGGCGACTTCCAGATATTGCGACCACAGGCCGTCCTCGATCAGCGCCTGCTTCAGCGCCGCCGCCTCCGGCGACCCCGGCACCACAGCGCGGATCGAACCGCCGACGCGTTCCTCCAGCCGGGCACGGATGCTCGTCGCCGCACCCGAGTCCCCGCGCGCCCGCTCCTCGATTACGCGCTCGATGGCGGACAGGGCAAAAGTCACACCGCAGGCCTTGACGCATTGCAGATCGACCGGGCTGAGCAGCGGCAGATCGAGCGCATCGAACGCGCCGAGCACTTTGCCCTCACCCGCAGCCGAAGACGGCAGCGCATCGAGCAGCAGCGACATGGTCGGCGCAATGCCCGACATGTCATAGGCGACACCATTCTCGATCAGGATCGGGCTGGGGCCCGCCGCCGTCAGCACGCGCCCGGCATATCGACCCACCGGCCAATCCGACGGAAGACAGTCACGCACAGAAGAAAGCCCCGGCATCATCAACTCCCAATTCGACACTTGCATATGATAGCGTTACCAAACGGATGATGGCGATGCTGTCAAGCGGGTTCTCACAACAAAACACCACAGGGTTGCATTCGGTCTCCGCCAACGACGTCGCCCCTTCGGCGTGGAACCCCCACATCGGCTTTTTCCGCCTTGCCCGGCGCGAAAATTTCCGTTGTAAGGGCAACCCCTATGACACCGTGGTCACCGCGAAGAAGGTCAGTCCAGTGGTAGAGCAAGTACGATACGGCCTCGTCGGCTCCGGCATGATGGGGGCCGAGCATATCAACAATCTGGCGATCACGCCCGGCGCGGTCGTCACCGCGATCGCGGACCCGGTGGAAACCTCGCTCGGCTGGGCGCGGGCGGCATTGGGCGAGCGGGCCGAAGGCGTGCAGAGCTTTGCGGACAGCGCCGCTCTGGCGAAAAGCGGGCTTGTCGATGCGGTGATCGTCGCCAGCCCCAATTATACGCACCGCGCCGTGCTGGAGCCGCTGTTCGACGCGGGCGTCGCGATCCTGTGTGAAAAGCCGGTCGCCACCACGCTGGACGACGCCCGCTGGATCGTGGAGCAGGCGGAGCGGTCCGCCCGCCCGTTCTGGACGGCGATGGAATATCGCTACATGCCGCCCGCAGCCGCCTTTATCGAACAGGTGCAGGGCGGACGCATCGGCGCGCTGCGCATGCTGTCGATCCGCGAGCATCGCTTTCCCTTCCTCGTCAAGGTCGGCGACTGGAACCGTTTCAGCTGCAACACCGGCGGGACGATGGTGGAGAAATGCTGTCATTTCTTCGACCTGATGCGCCTGATCGTGGGCGCGGAGGCGGTGCGCGTCTATTGCTCCGGCGCGATGGACGTGAACCATCTCGACGAACGCTATGACGGTCAGCGCCCCGACATCATCGACAACAGCTATACCACGGTCGACTTCGCCAATGGCGTGCGCGCCATGCTGGACCTGTCGATGTTTGCCGAAGGTGCGGAGAATCAGGAGGAGATCACGGCGGTTGGCGACAGGGCGCGGCTGGACGTGCTGATCCCCGAAGGCGCAGTCGTGTTCAGCCCCCGCACCGGCTTCGGCAATCCCAAGCAGGTCGAGCGGCAGGTGATCGAGGTGGACGGCGCGGCCCTCGCGGCGGGCAGCCACCATGGCTCCACTTTCTACCAGCATCAGCGGTTCATTGCCGCCGTTCGTGGCGAAGCGCCGGTGGAAGTCACCGCGCGCGACGGGATGATGGCCGTCGCCATCGGAACCGCCGCCGAAATCAGCGCGCGGGAGCATCGCGTGGTGGAGATGGCCGAACTGGGCTTCTGATCGTGGTCGCCCGGAGGTGAGGACAGGCGTCATTCCGATTGCCTGTTCACGCCACCTTCGCCACAATGGGGCGTTCCACCGCCCATGACCAGTTCTCCCCCCCTCCCATCGTCTGCCCAGACGCCACCCCCATCGCCGCTGTCGCTATCGATTTTCCGCGCCATCTGGGTTGCCAGTCTGGTGTCGAATTTCGGCGGTCTGATCCAGTCGGTCGGCGCGTCGTGGATGATGGCGTCGCTGGGCGCATCGCCGGAAATGATCGCGCTGGTCCAGACGTCGACCACCCTGCCGATCATGCTGCTGTCGCTCTGGGCCGGGGCCATCGCGGATAATCTCGACCGGCGAAAGGTGATGCTGAGCGCGCAGAGCTTCATGCTCGCCGTCTCGCTGATCCTGGCGGTCAGCGCGTGGATGGGCCTGCTCTCGCCATGGGTTCTGCTCCTGCTCACCTTCCTCATCGGCTGCGGCACCGCGCTCAATGGCCCGGCGTGGCAGGCGTCGGTGGGCGACATGGTGCCGCGCTCCGTCCTGCCCAGCGCCATCGCGCTCAATTCCATGGGCTTCAATATCGCGCGCAGCGTCGGCCCGGCACTTGGCGGCACCATCGTGGCGATCGGCGGCGCGGCGGCTGCCTTCCTCGCCAATGCAGTGAGCTATATCGGCCTGATCGCCGTGCTGGCGCGCTGGCGTCCCGAAACCCCGCCCCGCAAACTGCCCCGCGAGCGGCTGGGTGTCGCCATGGGAGCGGGCATCCGCTATGTCGCCATGTCGCCGCCGATCCGCCGGGTCATGGTCCGCGCGGCGCTGTTCGGTCTGGCTGCGGCAGGCGTTCCGGCGATGATGCCCCTGATCGCGCGCGACGTGATCGGCGGCGGTCCCGTCACCTTCGGCCTGTTGTCAGGAGCGTTCGGTATCGGCGCGGTCGGCGGCGCGCTGCTCAGCGGACAATTGCGTCGCCGCCTGACCACGGAACAGATCACGCAGGTCGCCGGCACGGCATTGGCCATCGGCGCAGGATCGGCGGGGCTGAGCAGCTACCTCGCCATCACGCTGGTCGCCCTTGCGCTGGCCGGGGCCGGTTGGGTGCTCGCCCTCTCGACCTTCAACGTCAGCGTGCAGATGTCGTCGCCCCGCTGGGTCGTCGCCCGCGCGTTGGCCCTTTACCAGATGGCGGCATTCGGCGCGATGGCCGGGGGTAGCTGGCTGTTCGGCGTGATCGCGGACTACCATGGCCCCGTCGCCGCGCTCCATATCGCCGCCGCCATCCAGATCGCGGGCGTCCTTATCGGCACCCGCATCCCGTTGCAGGCGATCAGCGACGCCAATCTCGACCCGCAGGACCGCTGGCAGGAGCCAGAGATAGCCGTCCCGCTGGAACCGCGCAGCGGCCCCATCGTCATCACCATCGAACATCGTGTCGGCCCCGCCAACATCATGGCCTTCCTGACCGCGATGAGCGAACGGCGGCGGATCAGGCTACGCGATGGCGCGCGGGACTGGACGCTGATGCGCGACCTTGCCGACCCGGAATTGTGGATCGAGCGTTATCATGTGCCGACATGGCTAGACTATGTGCGCCACAACCAGCGCCGGACGCATGCCGATCTGGCGAACAGCGAAGAATTGCGCCGCCTGCACGTCACGGATCGGGATCCGGTCGTCCACCGCATGATCGAGCGCCAGACCGGCTCCCTGCCCGTCACCCGCGCCACCAGTCCGCAGGAAATCGCGGAACCGATGACCGATCCCACCCGCTCGAACTGAACGAAAACGGGCGGGGAAGCTGCCTTCCCCGCCCGCAGCGATAGCGTGTGTTCAGGTCAGAACTCGGTCCAGTCCTCATCGCTGACCTTGATCGCCAGATTGCCGCTGACGGGCGCTGCGGTCCGCACCAGACGCGGCGCCGGAGGAGGCGTCGGGGCCGCTTTGCGGACCGGGGCGCCACTGCGCAGTTGATAGCGCGCGACGAGGTCCGAAAGCTGGTCGGCTTCGCTTGCCAGACTGCGTGCGGCGGCGGCGCTTTCCTCCACCATCGCGGCATTCTGCTGCGTCATGCGATCCATGTCGTTGACCGCGCCGTTCACCTGCTGGAGATTGGTGGCCTGCGCTTCGGTGCTGCGAGCGATTTCTGCGATCAGGCCGTTCACGTCGCCGATCTTGGTCACGATCCGCGCCAGCATCTTGCCCGTCTCGCCCACCAGGTCGACGCCATGCGAAACCTGCTGGGTGCTGGTGGTGATCAGCGTCTTGATGTCCTTGGCCGCATCCGCCGAGCGTTGCGCCAGAGCGCGCACTTCATTGGCGACGACCGCAAAACCCTTGCCCGCATCGCCAGCCCGTGCCGCCTCGACACCCGCATTGAGGGCGAGGAGGTTGGTCTGGAAGGCGATACCGTCGATGACGTTGATGATCTGCTCGATTTCCTGGCTCGACTTTTCAATCGCGTCCATCGCGCTGACCGCCTTGCCCACCACGACGCCGCCTTCGCTGGCGTCCTTATGCGCTGCATCGATCGCGCCGCGCACTTCGGTCGCGCCCTGCGCCGTCTCCGCGACCATGCCGGTCACCTGAGCCATGGCCGCCGTCGTCTCTTCGAGGCTGGCGGCCTGCTGCTCGGTCCGGCGGGCCAGATCCTCCGACGCGGCGCGGATTTCGGTCGAGCCGCTGTGCACGCTTTGCGCCGAGCCCGAAACCTGGCTCAGTCCACGCTCCAGCCCGACAAGCGTTTCGTTGAAGCTGTTGCGCAGGCTCTCATATTCATCGGCAAAGGGGCGCTGAATGCTGTACGTCATGTTGCCGTCGGCCAGTGCCTGCAACCCGGCGGCCAGTTCGCGCACCACATGGGCGACAGTCTCGCCATCGGCGGCCTGCTGCGCGGTGCGGCGGAACATGTCCATCGCGGTCGTCAGGCGTCCCACGCAATCGCGGTGGTCGGTATGCCCCACCGGCGAATGGAGATCACCCGCTGCCAGCGCCTCCATACGGACGACCGTATTCACATAAGGCGTGCACACCAGCCGGGCACTCACCAGCGCCACGACAAGCGTCAGCGCCACGCACGCTGCGGATACGCCGATCGCGGTCGTGGACGCACCGCCTGCAATGGCCGCTCCGGTCGACGTGATCGCCAACAGGCCATAAGCGTAAAGCAGCACCCTGAATTTGGTGCGAATAGGTGCGGTTTTCTCGAACCAGCCCAACATGATAGTCGTCCCTCTCTGCGTCACGCCCTATCGAAGCGTGTGAGGATTATGGACCACGCCCCCTTAAGACCCGGTGTAACGAAAGGTTGCTGTCATGATCTCACTCCGTTTCGGAGGAGAGCACAGTCGTTTTGCGGGGCATGCCGGAAGAAACGGCAGAAATACTGAACGTTTCGGTTACCATGGTGGAGCGACCGGGGTGCATCCACGCCACTGCCGCCGGGGAGACAGCAAGCCGCGCGCCATCAATTTTTTGCAAATTCCACAATTTAGCAGCGAAATGACCGCCTCACACCCGTCCGAGCCTTAGGGAAATCGGCCATGTCACCAGCCGATTCGCGGCAGGGTCGCCCCACAGAGTTTCCATCTCCCCGGCAAAGCGGTCGACCACCGCCATTTGCCCGGCCTCTTCCACTCCGCGCAACGCCGACCATGTCGATACATAGCCCAGAAACGCGGCCAGATCCCAGTCGCGCCGGATCGTCATGGCGGGCCACGGGATTGCTGCGAAAGGGAAGTCGATCCCGGCATAGCCCGTCTCGACCAGCGCCCGTTCGGGCGGCCAATATCGACCGATTTCATCGCGATAGAAGTGCTGAAAGCGACCGTCGATCTCCGCGTCGAACTGCGGAATGCCATAGCTTATGAGCGCGATCACGGCGTCCGGCGCGGCAATCCGCCGGACCTCCGCGTAAAAGCGCGGCAGGTCGAACCAATGGGCCGCCTGCGCCGCCGTGATCAGCGAAGCGCCGCCAGCGGGCAGCCCCGTCGCCTCTGCCGGCGCACGGACATAGCGGACATGATCATGGGCGACGGCATGGCCGATCTGGTCCGCGCTGGGATCAACCCCAATCACGGACAGGAAATGCGCCGCCAGTTGGCAAGTGAACTGCCCATTGCCGCATCCCACATCGACGGCCCTGCCCGTGGCGGGTGCAACGCTGGCGAGAAACTCCGCCAGCGCGTCGGGATAGGTGGGGCGAAAACGGGCATAGGCCTCTCCCCCTGATGCGAACCAGTTGCGGGATGAGGCCATGCCTGTCTCTTATCCTGTCAGCCGAGCGGCGGTACGAACCTGTCCCGCTTGTTCTCCAGCGGACGGATGTAGGAAATATCGTCCTGTCCCCGCGATGCAATGCCATTGGCGAGGATGCCCGGCACGGCGGCCAGCGGATTGTCGAGCGCAGGCACCACGCTCGACCATTCGATGCTGTTGTTGCGCACGATCAGGCCCCACACCCCGTCGCGCTTCTCGAACCGGTCGAGGTAGCGGCCACCGGCGAACAGGTTCGTCTCGTCCCGGTTCTGCGCGATGTAGAGATAATAGGTTTCGCTGTGCGCGCTATCACCGTCGATGTCGCAGCTATGGTTCAGCAGGATATGATAGGTCGCCTTGTGCGCCATGTCCTGCAGCTTGGCAGACCAGTCGAACAGTTCCTCCGCATTGCCGACGAACGGCCCCGCCGCGATCACGGCATCGGGGTGGAAGGCGGTCAGGAACAGGTCGCGATCCGCCCTGTCCGTGCCCCGGTTCATGCGGACGAGGCAATCGTATATGTCCTGCCGGTCGAGCAATGCGTCCAGCCGGGCCTCCCGGTCGCGGACGATAGTGTTACTTACCACGATAGCTGACCTCCGAAATCGGCTTCCAGATCGGCGACCCCCGCGTTTCCCGCGCGGACGGGATGACGGTGCCGTCGACGTCGGTCAGGCCGTACTCCTGCGCCAGTTCGGCCGTCACGAACTCGCCGCCCGACTTCTTCATGACGTCGGGATCGGCTGCCAGCGCCGCGACGACGCGGCCCGGATGCTCGACCGTGCTGCCGGTCATGCTGGTGATCGACTTGGTCATCTTGTCGCCCATCTTGGCGAGATTGTCCTTCGCCTTCTCGGTCAGGGTCAGGCCCTGCCACAAGGTGAGCGAGGCGACGCCATGCGGC
>DASVNT010000145.1:0-1999 GCA_036383715.1 Sphingobium sp.
CGCGTCGAGTTCTCGAAAAAGGCGTTGATCTGGGTCATGCCGCGCAGCCGGTCGTCATGCTTGCGGGCGTTGTCGCGATTGGTCTTGGCCCAATGCGCGGCCTCATCGAGCAGGAAGCGGATTTCCCAGGGCTTGAGGTCCGCTATGGACAGCAGATGCCGATGCGGGAACAACGCCCGCCCCTTGAGGTCAGACGAGGCGGATGGAACAGTGATATCGGGCATGAACGGACCCTTTAAGCGAGGGCGGGAAAGAGGGCAAGGCGTCCTCGACTTGCTCCCTTAAGGCGTCAGAAGCGGCGGGCGATGGCGCCGGCGGTCCAGCCCATGCCGACGGCGAGGGCTATGGCGGTGAGGCCGTAGAGGAAGGGCCATTGTTCGGCGGCGACGGCCATGAAGCGTTCGAAGCCGGATTTGCGGATGGTGATGTCGCGCACGGCGGCGGCGACGACGCGGCCATCCTGCACCAGGAAGGTTTCCGCCGTATAGTCGCCCACGATCACGCGCGCCGGCAGCGGAAGGCGTGCGCGGTAGAGGACGCCATCGGTGATCTCCACCGTGCCGGGTCGCTCGACATAGAGGTCCGCGCGCTCGCGCAGGTCGATAAGGCCCGCCTGGAAACGGTCCAGCACCGCGCTGTCGTTGAGCGAAGAGGGCGAAAGCTGGAGCTTGTCCACGCCCATTTCGTAGATGGCGGCGGTGCGTTGGTCGACGACCTTGTGGATCGGGCGGGAGGAGGCGAGCGCGTAGAAGGTGGGCGCGGAGCGGAAGCGGGCGCTGTCGGCGTTGATCCATATGCCGGCGATCTTCTGCTTTTCGCGCATGGTGATGGATTGGTCGGGGCCCTTGAGCACGACCACGACGTCGGCGGGCTTTTTCGGACGGCGGCCGTCGGGATAGACGATCGCGCCGAAGAGGAGGAGGTCGGCCCCGGTGAAGCTGTAGCGGATATCCACCTCGCGCTGCGAAACGTCGGGGACGAGCATCGGCGCGTTGGCGGCCGTCAGCAGGAGAAGGGCGGGGGTGAGGAAGGCCAGGCGCTTCATCGCACCTCGACCGTATAGACTTCGTCGGGGCGGAAGCCGAGGCCCAGCGCCATGCGCCCGGCGACGAGCAGGACGATGACCGCCAGCAGGATGCGCAGATATTCCGGGCGCACCGTCATCGAGATGCGGGTGCCGATTTGCGCGCCGGTGACGCTGCCGATCAGCAGCAGCAGCGCGAGGACGAGGTCGACCGCCTTGGTGGTCATGGCGTGCATCATGGTGGTCGCCATGGTGACGAACAGGATCTGGAACAGCGAGGTGCCGACCACCGACTGGGTCGCCATGCCGAGCAAATAGAGCATCGCCGGAACCAGAATGAAGCCGCCGCCCACGCCCAGCAGCATGGTGAGGATGCCGGTCGCCATGCCGAGCAGCAGCGGCGCGAGCGGCGAGATGTAGAGGCCCGAGCGATAGAAGCGCCAGCGCATCGGCAGTGCGGCGACCAGCGGATGATGACGCCGCTTGCGGGCGGGCGCGCGCCGCCCGGTCTTCAACGCGACCAGCGCCTGGATCGATTCTTTGGCCATCAACGTGCCGATGCCGCCCAGCATCAGCACGTAGAGGATGCCGATCACCGTATCGATCTGGCCGATGGACTGGAGCAGGCGGAAGAGGAGAACGCCGATCCCCGCGCCGATGACGCCGCCGCCGATCAGCACGCCCCCCATGCGGAAATCGACCGAGCCGCGCGCCATGTGGGTGAAGACGCCCGAAACGCTGGCCCCCGTGACCTGGCTCGCGGCGGAGGCGGCGGCCACGGTCGGCGGTATGCCGTAGAAAATGAGGAGCGGCGTCGTCAGGAAGCCGCCGCCGACCCCGAACATGCCCGACAGCAGGCCGACGACGCCGCCAAGGGCGACGATCACCAGCGCGTTCACCGACAGATTGGCGATGGGCAGGTAGAGATCCATGGAGTCATGGGGTTAAGCGCATTGCGCGGCGAGATAAAGGCGG
>DASVNT010000146.1:0-4292 GCA_036383715.1 Sphingobium sp.
CGTGGGCGCGGACGGCTCCACTCATGCGGGCAGCTTCGACGTCACATATCTCGCCACCCTGCCCAACATGGTGGTGATGGCGGCCGCCGACGAAGCGGAACTGGTGCATATGGTGCACACCTGCGCCCTATATGACGATGGGCCGATCGCGCTGCGCTATCCGCGCGGCAATGGCGTGGGCGTGGCGCTTCCCGAAACGCCGCAGCGGCTGGAGATCGGCAAGGGCCGGATCGTGCGCGAAGGCCGCCAGGTCGCCATCCTGTCGCTTGGCACGCGGCTGGAGGAAGCGTTGAAGGCCGCCGAAATTCTGGAGGCCAAGGGGCTTTCGACGACCGTGGCCGACTTGCGTTTCGCCAAGCCCCTTGATGAGGCGCTGATCCGGCGATTGCTGACGACGCATGAAGTCGCCGTCACGGTCGAGGAAGGCGCGATCGGAGGGCTGGGCGCACATGTTCTCACCCTGGCGAGCGATCTGGGGCTGATCGACAATGGGCTGAAGCTGCGGACGATGCGCCTTCCCGATATCTTTCAGGATCAGGACAAGCCGGAAAAACAATATGCCGACGCCCGGCTGGATGCGGCGGGGATCGTTGACACGGTGCTGACGGCGCTGCGCCATAACAGCGCCGGGGTGGGTGCTGAGGTCAGGGCTTAGTCCGGCGTTTCCAGACCGAAGCCAGATTGCTTTTCCGGAGAACAGGTCCATATATACGCAACCAGGATGTTGCTTATATGTCCGACTCCATCATCAAAACCGTTGAGATCGCCGCGCCCGTGCCCAAAGTGTGGGACGCACTGGTCGATCATGAGAAATTCGGCAGCTGGTTCCAGGTTGCGCTGGATCAGCCGTTCGTGGCGGGTCAGCCTTCGACCGGGCACATGACCTATCCGGGTTATGAGGATTATCGCTGGGAAGCGCGGGTGGTGGTGATTGAGCCGATGACCTGCTTCGCCTTTGAATGGCCGGCGACGGGCGGGGACAAGGAATTGATGGAAAGCGGCGTGCCCGTGCCCGAATGGACACGGGTGGAATTCCGGTTAGAGCCGACGTCGGGAGGCACGCGGCTGACCGTTACGGAAAGCGGCTTTGACAAGGTGCCCGAGCCGCGGCGGACCAATGTGATGCGCGATAATGACGGTGGCTGGACCGAACAGGTGCAGAATATCAGAAATTATGTCGAGAGCTGAGGCGGTCCCACTACCCGCCCCCGAACCCGCCCGGATGTTTGCGGCGCTGGGCGATCCTACCCGGTTGGGGCTGGTCACGCGCTTTTCCGATGGTCGCGCCCGATCCATCACCCAGATAAGCGAAGGCTTGCCGATCAGCCGCCAAGCGGTGGCCAAGCATCTCGATGTCCTGCTCGACGCGGGGCTGGTGCGCCGGGCGAAGAGCGGGCGTGAGGTGCATTTCGCGCTCGATCCGCAGGCTGTCCATGCTGCGCGCGACTGGTTGGATGCGGTCGACGCGCAGTGGGAACAGACGCTGGATCGACTTAAATTCCTTGTGGAAAGTGAGCCATAAACTACTGGAAATGCAACTTATTGCTGCGGAACGGAGGCGCGGGCGTCCTGTCCGTCGCCTTCCGGTGCGGCGATGATGTCGCGAGTGGTAGCGCCCTTTTCGACGACTTCCGTCCCCGGATCGCCAGCCGACGAACGGATGCCGACGGCGGCATTGGCGCGGCCGGCGGCGTTGAGCGTGGCGGATTCGGTCGCGCTGCGCGACGCGGCTCCGCCGAACATCGTATCCATCGCCGCACGGCTGGAATCGACCGAGGCGGCGGCAGGCGTGCCGGGTGCGGGCGGAACCAGCGCGAAGTCAGGCGGGATCACCAGCGGAGCCTGACGCGAAACCGCGAACTCGTCGGGACGATCACGGTTAAAGAGCCCGGAGGAGCCGCAGGCGGACAGGGTGGAAACAAGGCCGGCGGCGAGGATCAGTTTACGCATCAGTTCAATGACTCCGTCTTTGCGCTCTTCTCGCGCAGCAGCAGCGCCCGCGCAAGCAGGATCAGCACGCCGATGGTGATGGCGGCGTCCGCCAGGTTGAAAATCAGAAAAGGCCGCCATTCGCCAAAATGCAGGTCGGCATAGTCGACCACATAGCCCAGGCGCATGCGGTCGACGATGTTGCCGATTGCGCCACCGAGGACGAGGCCGAGCGCCGCGACATCCTGCCGCGCCTTTTCACGCCACATCCACACGCCGACGAAACCGGCGATCAACATGGTCATGCCGACCAGCACCCAACGCATCACATCGGTGTCGGCATGGAAGAAGCCCATGGACACCCCGCGATTTTCCAACCAGCGCAGGCGGAAGATCGGCAATATCTCGATCCCCTCGTCCGCCCGGCTCTTGAGCGCGAGCGGATAGGTGACGGTATATTTGATGAGCTGGTCGAGCGCGAGCGTGACGATCGCGACGGTCAAGCCCAGCGGGCGGTGATTCACAGGGGCGATCATGACGCGATCCATAGCGCAGCCGAAGGCTTGTAGGACAGGGCAAATGAAGTCATGCGCCGAGCACCTCGTCGCAGCGATGGCAGAGCGCGCCGTCTTCCTTGACCTCCGGCAGCAGGCGCCAGCAGCGGCCGCATTTGCGCCAGTCGCTGGGTTTGACGATAATGCCGTCGCCTACGCCCGTTTCGATGCGCGCTACTATGGCGATTTCGGCGAAGTTCACACCGTCACTGGGGACCAGTTCGCCCATGGTGACGTCGGCTTCCAGACTGGAGCGGATCACCTTTTCGCGGCGGAGCGGTTCGATGGCTTCGTTGACCTGATTGCGCTGATTGCGGAGGTTGGTCCATTTGGCATCCAAGCCGTGGTCAAGCCAAGCGGCGTCGACTTCCGGCCATTCGAGAAAATGGACGCTTTCTTCGTGATTTGGATAGCGGCTTTGCCAGACTTCCTCAGCGGTGAAGGGGGTGATCGGCGCGGCGTAGCGGACCAATGCGTGGAACATCGTGTCGAGCACTGTGCGGTAGGCGCGGCGCTTGGGATCGCTCTTCGCGTCGCAATAGAGGCAGTCCTTACGGATGTCGAAGAAGAAGGCCGACAGGTCGCTGTTCGCGAAGTCCATCAACGCGCGGGTGTAGCGGCTGAACTCAAGCCAATTCTCGCTGCCCGCCGCCTTGTCGACCACGCCCTTGAGGTCTGCGTCGAGCTTGGCGAGCAGGTGGAGCATGTAGCGCTCCAGTTCCGGCATCTCCGCCACGGGCAGCTTTTCTTCTTCCGAAAAATCGGAAAGAGCGCCTAGCAAGTAACGGAAAGTATTGCGGAGTTTGCGATAGGCGTCGGACGAACCGGCAAGCACTTCCTTGCCGATGCGGACGTCGTCGAAATAATCGGTGCTGGCGACCCAGACGCGCAGGATGTCGGAGCCGCTTTCGGCGATGACCTTCAGCGGATCGACGACATTGCCCAGGCTCTTCGACATTTTGCGGCCCTGCCCGTCCAGCGCGAAGCCGTGGGTGAGCACGGCGTCATAGGGCGCGCGACCGCGGGTGCCGCTGCTTTCGAGCAGCGAGGACTGGAACCAGCCGCGATGCTGGTCGGAACCTTCGAGATAGAGGTCGGCGCGAGCGTCGGGGCCGTAGCGGCCTTCGACCACGAAGCTGTGGGTCGAGCCGCTGTCGAACCAGACGTCGAGAATGTCGTTCACCACCTCATAGTCGTTGAGGTCGTAATCGGGGCCGAGCAGCGCCTGATGATCCGCACCGAACCATGCGTCCGCGCCTGCGCCCTTGAAGGCGGTGATGATGCGGGCATTGACCGCCTTATCAACGAGATATTCACCGGTCTTGCGATTGACATAGAGCGCGATGGGGACGCCCCAGGCGCGTTGGCGGGAGATCACCCAGTCGGGGCGGCCCTCCACCATCGAGCGGATGCGGTTGATCGAGCGTTCCGGCACCCAGCGGGTATTCTCGATGGCGTCGAGAGCGAGGTTGCGCAGGGTTGCGCCGTTGCCCGAGTTCTCGACTGACGCTTCTCGACTATGCTCGAAGCTGCTCGAACCGAACGGAGAATTTTGGGCATTGCCTTCCCCCTCATTCGTCGCCCCAGCGGAAGCTGGGGTCTCATGCGTAGGCGCGCTGAGGCCTGAGATGCCAGCCTTCGCTGGCATGACGGAGTTGGGGTTGGCGGAGTGGGGGCTGGCTGATTGGGCGCGGTCCATCGGGATGAACCATTGCGGGGTGCAGCGGAAGATGATCTTCGCCTTGGAGCGCCAGCTGTGGGGATAGCTGTGCTTGAAATCGTCGGATGCGGCGAGCAGTCCGCCCGCTT
>DASVNT010000147.1:0-43567 GCA_036383715.1 Sphingobium sp.
CCGCCATTTCGAGAATCAGCGAGATGTTCATGCGGGTCTGTTTCAGTCCGAGGCGGGGAGGGGCTTGGCGTCCTTGATGGACAGCGCCACGCCGTTGACCGACAGATTGCCCTTGCCGGGCTTGACGCACAGCAGTTCGAACGTGCCGGCGGCGTCGACATAGCGTTTGCCCATCAGCGTGCCGCCGGAGAAATCGGGGCTGAGCGCGCCGAGTTCCGCAGGCTTGCTCTCCGCCATCGGCGCACCGCCGCTTTCGATCTGGCCCTCGCCGGACTTGATCACCATCACTTCGGTGTCGTCCACGCTGCTCTTGAGCTTCGTTCCTGGTTTCATGTCCCTCAACGTCCTTTATCTCTCTATCGCCGTCAGGCGATCGCTCCCTTAGCCTTTAGGCTCTCAATCCGATCCCATTCAAGTCCGAGTTCCAGCAGTACCGTTTCAGTATGCTCCGACGCTTGCGGAGCGCGTGTCGAGACAAATGGCGCGTGGTTATATTGTACAGGTCCCCGAACGACTTTCATGGCGCCGCTGCCATCGATCGTTTCGACGTCAAAGAATATATCGTTGGCCAGCGCCTGTTCGTCCTGCGCGAGGTCGAGAAAGCTCTGGGCCGCAGCCCACTGGCCCTTCATCGTCTTGAGGTGTTCGCGCCAATAGTCAAATGGCTGTGCGATTATCGCTTCGGCGATGAGGGCGCCGGCTTCCTTCGCATGGGCGAAAAGTGAGCGGGCGTCCGCAAAACGGGGATCGTTCGCCGCATCCGCTATGCCCAGATGCGCGAAGGTGTCGCGAATGAACGCGCCGGGCGCCATGATGAACAGGCTGATGGTTCCGCCATCCAATGTCCTGAAATTGCCGAGGAATGGGTTGACCGACGACGCCCCTGCGCGGGGCATCTGGGCGGTCGTCATCTGTCCCGCATGGACGAAGGTGTTGATCGATGATCCCGATGCCCAGGCGGCGGAGCTGAGCAGCGAGACATCGACCTCCAGCGCCTCGCCGGTGCGGTCGCGATGAAACAACGCCCCGGTGATGCCGCCCGCCAGGTTCATGCCGGAAATGGAGTCGCCGAAACCGCCGATGTTGCACATCAGCGGAACCTCGAATTCGGCGGGGGAGAGAGCCTTTGCAATGCCGCTGTGCGACCAGAAGGCAGTGCCGTCGAACCCGCCGCGCTCCCGCTCCGGCCCCTTGTCGCCATAGGCCGAGCCGCGCGCATAGATGATGTCGGGATTGGCGGCGCGAATATGCTCGACGTCGATGTTCAGCTTCTGCCGTGCTTCGGGCAGGTAATTGGTCAGGAACACGTCCGCCGTCCGGGCGAGATCGTAGATCAGTTCCTGCCCCTCCGGCGTGGACACGTCGATGCCGACGCTGCGTTTGCCGCGATTGGGATGCTCGATCATCGGATTGACGGTGGGATCGAAGGTCATGCCGCCGATCGTGACAAAGCCCCGCTGCGTGTCGCCGCGCACCGGATGCTCGACCTTGATCACGTCCGCGCCCCAGTCCGCCAGGATCGCGCCGCAGGTTGGCACGAACAGGAACTGGGCAACCTCCAGGACGCGGACACCTTTCATTATCTGAGGCATGATCGGTGTCCCGTCCCGGCGGCGGCTATCGTGCGGGGATCAGGCGATCGCGCCTGCCGCCTTCCACGCCTCGATCTGGTCCCACTCGACGCCCAGTTCCATCAGGACCAGTTCGGTATGCTCCGAAGCCTGCGGGGACCGGGTGGTCTGGAGAGGGGCGCCGTCGAACTGGACGGGGCCGCGCACCAGACGCAGCGGTTCGCCCCCATCTGCGCCCTCGACTTCGATGATCATGTCGTTGGCCAGCGCCTGCTCGTCGGTCAGCAGATCCTTGAAGCTCTGGATCGGCGCCCACTGGCCTTTCAGCGTCTTGAGATGCGTGCGCCAATAGTCGAACGGCTTCTGGCCGAACGCCTTGACGAGAATATCGCTGGCGGCGCCTGCATTCTCGATCAGCGAGGGGACGTCCTTGAAGCGCGGATCGTCGGCGGCTTCCGGCGCGCCGACATGGGCGAAGGTGTCCGCGATCAGGCCGGTCGGGCTGACCATGCACAGGTTGATCGTGCCGCCATCGGAAGTGCGGAAATTGCCCATGAACGGGTTGCGCAGCGATCCGCCAGACTGGGGCATGCCATTGGGGGTGAGGATGTCCGTCTCCATTACCTGGGAGATCAGCGCGCCCGACGCCCACCATGCGGCGCTCATGAGCGAGACGTCCATCTCCACGCCTTCACCCGTCTTTTCGCGGTGGAGGAGCGCGGCGGAAATGCCGCCCGCGATGAACATGCCGCCGATAGAATCGCCGAATGCCGGAATGCCCTGCGTCAGCGGGCCATCCAGCGCCTCCGGCGTCATGGCGTGCGCGATACCGCTGCGCGACCAGAAGCAGGTGCCGTCGAAACCGCCGATCTCCCGCTCCGGCCCCTTATTGCCCAGCGCGCTGCCGCGTGCGTAGATGATGTTCGGGTTGACCGCGCGGATGTGCTCGACGTCGAACTTGTTCTTCTGGCGAACCTGCGGGAGGTAGTTGGTCAGGAAGACGTCGGCCGTCTTGGCGAGCTCGTAGAGGACTTCCTGTCCTTCCGGCGTGGACACGTCGATGCCGATGCTGCGCTTGCCGCGATTCGGATGCTCGACCAGCGTGTGGCGCAGCGGGTCCAGCGTAACGCCGCCCATGTTGAGGAATCCGCGCTGCGTGTCGCCGCGCACGGGATGCTCGACCTTGATCACGTCCGCGCCCCAGTCGGCCAGGATCGCCCCCGCAGCCGGAACGAAAGTGAACTGCGCCACCTCCAGAACCCGCACACCCTTCATCACTTGCGTCATCGCATCATCACCTTGTCATGTTTTTTGGCCACGGCGCGAGGCTCTGGCTTCAAGGCCCCGTAAAATAGGGCCTGCGGGACGTTCGGCAAGCTGGAGCGTGACGGCGTGCCACGCTAATCGCCGCGACGATGCGCCGAAAATCGCAACGTGGGGGCGATGCGCGGCTGGCGCGGAACAGCGCCGCAGTTTCCGGTGACGGTGCAGGGGTGATTCTCCGATTTGACTCCGAGAGCCTCGCATATGCACCATTTGGTGCGGAGTGTTTGAACCGCTTCGGACGATCCCCGCTCAGAGGGTGATTTTATCCTGAAACTGGCGGTTTTTCACCACGGAACGGAGGTTGTAGGTTCTGTTTGCGCGGCGAGGTGCGGCAATTGGCACCTAGAAAAATTTGAGCATGCCCAATATTTTTTTAAGGAACTCTCGCGAGGAATGGGTGGATTTGTCCACGACATCCCTTGACTTTCGCAGCCGCAGCATACTAACCTCCCTTAGTATAAGTCGGTCAGGGTTTCCTGATTCGGCATGACGTCCGGTAACGAATGGAGTGTTGTATGAAGAAGCTTTCGAGCCTTGTTATCCTTAGCGCACTCGCGCTGGCGCCGCTTGCTGCCAATGCGCAGGCTGCTGCCGAGAAGGGCAAGATGCTGTACGCGAGCGGTGGCGTTCGTCTGGGCGCGATCTACAAGGTTACTGCCGATGGTTCGGCCCAGATCATTCTGGATGGCCGCCTCGTGACCGTTCCGGGCACCACGATTTCTGCCGCTGACGGCAAGATTCAGACGAGCCTGTCGAAGAACGAGCTGATTTCGCGCTGATCTCTTCAGCGCCGTTCTAGCCGGCCTTCAGAGGGGTCGCCCATTGGGCGGCCCCTTTTTCTTTGCGCGGTTTTTTTGGGGGGGTAGGGCCGTCAACGCCTGCGAAGGCTCAGTCGGATTTGGCGGTCGCCATCGGGTCGCGCTGCGCCGCGACGTTCGTGTAAACGAGGGAGAGGAGATCCTCCAACTGTTCCAGCTGTTCCTCGGTCAGGCCGGAAAACGTCTCTTCCTCGTTCTTGATCGCGATTGTCGACAGGGTTTCCAGATAGGGTGCGGCGGCCTCTGTCACATAGACGCTGTACGCGCGGCGATCGTCGCTGCGGGCTTTGCGTTCCAGCAGGCCTTCTGCACAGAGGCGGTCGATCAGCCGACCCGCGGCGGCTTCCGAAATCTCCAGCACTTCGGCGATGGTCCGCTGGGTCAGGCCAGGGCGGGATGAGACGACGGCGATGAGCGTCCACTGCGATCGGGTTACGCCCAATTTGGTCACGCTCTGGTCGAACCTGTTACGGAGATGGCGGGCGATGACCGTCAATTTGCGCGACAGGTCGCGCTTGCGCTCGAATGTCTCTTCCTTGTCCAGAGTCACCGGCTTCATGAAAACCTCTTTGTCATAAGAAGCATCTTAAGCGCGGATCGCCGGAAAAGAAAGGCGCGACGCCCGCCAATTCCTTGACGGACGTCGCAAGGCCTGTGGGATCAGACGCGCTCGATGATGATCGCGGGTGCCATGCCGCCGGCGGCGCACATGGTGATCAGCGCATAGCGTCCACCGCTGCGCTCCAGTTCGTCGAGCGCCGTGCCGATCAGCACCGCGCCGCTCGCGCCGATGGGGTGGCCCAGCGCGATGGCGCCGCCGTTGATGTTGATCTTGTCCCGGTCGATTTCCAGTTCGCGAATGAACTTCTCGACCACGACGGCAAAGGCTTCGTTGACCTCCCAGACGTCGATGTCGTCCTTGGTCAGTCCCGCGCGCTTCAGCACTTTCCGGGCGGCAGGGACGGGGGCGTCGAGCATCAGGGTCGGATCGCCGCCCATATTGGCGGTGGCGACGACGCGGGCGCGCTTGGTCAGGCCATGGGCGTCGGCATAGTCTCCCGATGCGAGCAGCAGGGCTGCCGCGCCATCGACCACGCCCGACGACGTGCCTGCATGATGCAGCGCCTTGACGTCCACATCGGGATAGACCTTGTTGATCAGGCCCTTGAAGGTGTTTCCTTCCGCATCGGCGGGCATGTCGGCAATCGCCTCGAACGCGGGCTTGAGCTGCGACAGGCCTTCCAGGGTCGTGTTGGGACGCGGAAATTCCTCATGGTCGAGCAGCAGCGATCCATCCTCGTCATAGACGGGCACGGTGGACTTGGCGAAGCGGCCCTCCTCGATCGCGATGGCGGCGCGGCGCTGGCTCTCCGCGCCCAGCTTGTCGATGTCCTCGCGGGTGATGCCCGCGATGGCGGCGATGGCGTCGGCGGCGACCCCCTGGTTGGTCTGCGGATATTTGGCCTGCAGGCGGGGATTGTTGCTGCCCAGCCCGCCCTTTTGCAGGCCCGATGCGCGCAGTTCCGCGCCATAGCTGTTGATGTAGGAGAGCATTTCCGTGCCGCCCGCGACGACGAGGTCTTCGAAGCCCGCCTTGATCTGCGCCGCCGCCATGTTGACGGCGGTCAGTCCGCTGCCGCAGAAGCGGTCGAGCGTCACGCCGCTGGCCTTCGGGTCGAAACCGGCGTCGAGCGCGGCCATGCGGCCCATGTCGCCCGCCTGCGTGCCGAATTGCGCACTGACGCCCCAGATCACGTCGTCCACATCGGCGGTGTCGATATTGTTGCGGTCCTTGATCGCCTTCATGACGGTCGCGGCCAGATGCTGCGGCAGCATCTTCGAAAGCGCGCCCTTGCCCACTTTGCCGATGCTGCGGGGGGTTCGCACGGCGTCGATGATGAATGCGTCAGCCATCTGTATCTCCTTCGTAGACGCCCGGTGTCTGAACCGTCGGCGGCCTGTTGCCTTGCGATATGGCATGGCGATGTCGGCTGTGCCACCGGGCGGCGTATCGCTCCCGCGATTGATAAAGGAGAGATGGGGGCGTGCGTCCGGCTTTCCATTGCGTGTTCGGTCATCCCGGTTGTCCTTGACGCATGACGAACCAGCGGGAAGTGTAGAACGGCAAGAATATCGCTCTGTCGGTCGATTACGCGCGAAATCGGGGATTGTGTTGCGTAACGGTCGCCGCGGGGGCACTGCACCGGCGGGGCATGATGATGGTATCGACAGGGGAGACGGGTCAGTGACGGCAGATAGCGGAACGGGTAACACGGCGGGGACGGGGGCCTTTGCGCCATTGCGTCAGCCGGTGTTCCGCAACATCTGGATCGCGAGCCTGTTCTCCAATCTGGGCCAGTTGATCCTGGGCGTGGGTGCCGCGTGGGAGATGACGCATCTTACCACATCGGCCAGCATGGTGGCGGCGGTGCAGGCCGCGCTGATGTTTCCCCTGATGCTCATCGCGGTTCCGGCGGGCGCGATCGCGGACATGTTCGACCGGCGCAAGATCGCGATGAGCGGGCTGGCCTTCTCCATCGCCAGCGCCGTGGTGCTGACGGTCCTGGCCTATATGGGTATAACTACGCCGTGGGTTCTGCTGGCGTTCTGCGTGCTGATCGGTGCGGGCGTGGCGCTGTTCTCTCCTTCATGGCAATCCTCGATCCGGGAACAGGTGGAGCCGGAGCAGCTTCCCGCCGCCGTCGCATTGGGATCAATTAGCTATAATATCGCGCGCAGCTTCGGTCCGGCGCTCGGCGGCCTGATCGTCCTCGCCTGGGGCGCGAAGGCGGCGTTTAACGTCACGGCGGTGAGCTATATCCCGCTGTTCCTGACATTCTGGCTGTGGAAGCGCGCGCATGTGCCCTCCCGCCTGCCGCCGGAACGCATCGACCGCGCGATCCTGTCGGGCATGCGCTACGCGGTCCACTCGCCGCCGATCCGCCGCGTGCTGATCCGCGCCTTCCTGTTCGGGCTTGCGACGGCATCCTATTCGGCGCTGGGTGCGCTGATCGCGCGCGATCTGCTGCATGGCGATGCCAGTACCTATGGCCTGTTGCTGGGTGCGAGCGGGATCGGGGCAGTCGTGGGCGCCCTGCTGATCGGCCCGATCCGCGACCGTATCGGTACGGAGAATGCGATCCGCTGGTGCGCGGCCTTCTCCGCCTTGACGCTCGCCATCATGGGGATCAGCGGCAACATCTGGGTTACGGCCTTTGCCTTCTTCATCGCTGGCGGCGGCAATATCCTGACCGTCTCGCTGATGAACGTTGCGGTGCAATTGTCCGCGCCACGCTGGGTAACGGCGCGCGCGCTGTCCCTGTTTACCTCCGCCCTGACCGGCGGCATCGCGGGTGGCGCGATCCTGTGGGGCGAATATGCCTCCAGCTATGGGGTCGAACTGGCGATGATCGCATCGGGCGCGGCGCTGATGCTGACCATCCTCGCAGGGTTCCTCGCCCCCTTGCCCCATGCGCAGAGCGAGGACGCCGACCTGGAACTGGTCGAACTGGGCTATGAGCCGGATGTGGCTCTGGACATCAGCCTGCGCTCCGGACCTGTCGTGATCGAGGTGGATTATCATGTCGATCCCGAACGGGCGCGCGACTTCTACACCACGATGCTGAAGGTGCAGCGGATACGCCAGCGCAACGGCGGCTTCGACTGGTCCCTGTCGCGCGACATCGGTGACCCGTGGGCATGGACGGAACGGTTCGAATGTCCGACCTGGGGCGATTACCTCCGCCTGCGGGGACGCAGCACGCTGGCCGATCGCGAAGTACAGGTGCAGGTCGATACCTTCCACCATCATGATGGGGAGCCGCGCATCCGGCGCAAGCTGGCACGGCCATTCGGGTCCGTCCGCTGGCGCGCGGAAACGCCCGATCCGCGGCAGGATGCGATGCCCATCTACACCCCCTGATAACCGAGAGTGGGTTGCTTATTGGCCACATGTCGCATCTGAATTCCTATTCAGGGACATTTTGTGGTTGGAAGCCCGCCGCATTCGCCATAGTTTTTCCCGCGACTGAGCAAGTGCCAAATAATGGCGCAGGTCTTTGAAAAGGGGAGGATATATGCGTTTCACCGCGAATGGACGTGTCACATCGGTTCTGGCGATGGCGACGGCATTGGGCGCAGCCACGCCGCTATGGGCGCAGTCGGCAGTACCTGCCGCCACCGAGGACAATGGCGACATAATCGTCACGGCGCAGCGCCGCGCGGAACGCTCGGTCGACGTGCCGATCACGCTGACCACGGTGACCGCTGACCAGCTTTCCGCAGCCGGCGCGAACCAGCTTTCCGATCTCGCCCGCGTTTCGCCGGCTCTGCGATTCGATAGTGCTGCGGCCTGGGTACAGCCGTCGATCCGCGGTGTCGGCACGGCGGTGACGAGTTCGGGGTCGGGCGCCAACGTCGGCATCTATGTCGACGGTTTCTATTCGGTGAACCCGCTCGCCGCCGACTTCCAGCTCATGAACGTCCAGAGCATTCAGGTGCTGAAGGGGCCGCAGGGCACGCTGTTCGGGCGCAACACGACGGGCGGCGCGATCCTGGTCACCACCGCCGAACCGAGCACCACGCCCGCCGCGCAGGTCAAGGCATCCTATGGTCGCTTCAACGCGCAGCGGTATCAGGCTTATGGCACCTTCGGCCTGACCGACAAACTCGCCGTCGATCTGGAGGGATTGTACAGCAAGGGGGACGGTTTCGTCCGCAACATCCTGACCGGCAGCAAGAAAGATGGTCGGTATGAGAACTGGTCGGTGCGCGGTGGTGTAAAGGCGGATCTGTCGGAGGATCTCTCGGTCTTGCTGCGCTACACCCATACGCGCACGGACGACCCGACGACGGTCAATTCCAACATCTATGTCGGCAATGATGCGGGCCTGTTCAACGGGACGGGCACCGGGCAGGCGGCGGGAACCTATGCCACCAATCCCGACGAGATCGCCCTGAACGCCCCGCGCCAGTTCAAGTCGAAGTCGGACGTGTTCCAGGGCACGATCAAGGCGGACCTCGGCTTTGCCGACCTCGCCTCCTATACGCAGTATCGGACCGAGAACTCGGTGATCATCGAGGATCTGGATCAGACCGCCGCGCCGGTGTTCCTCATCCATATCGGGGTGAAGGACAAGACGTTCAGCCAGGAACTGCTGTTGACGTCCAAGCCCGGCGGCAAGCTGCAATGGACGGCGGGCCTGTTCTATTTCCAGAACAAGGATAGCTGGTCGATCTTCGCGGGCACGCCGACGACGAGCAATCCCTATGCGAATGTTCCCTTTGGCCGCTCCTCCACCACGACGGAGAGCTTTGCGGGCTTCGCGGACCTCACCTATTCGATCACGCCGCAATTGTATCTGACGGCGGGCGGACGGTTCAGTCATGATGTCGTGCGCGACGCTTATTATACCGTGGGTGCCTATCCGGCGCTCGGCTATCCGCCGAACGTCAAGAAGGACAAGTTCACCCCGCGCGTCGTGCTGCGCTACAAGCCGACCGACGAGTCCAGCATCTACGCATCCTGGACCAAGGGCTATAAGGCGCCGATGCTGGACGTGGGCAACACCGATGCCACTATTCCGGCCACGGGACGTGCGGTCCAGCCGGAAGACATCAACGCCTATGAAGTCGGCTTCAAATTCGACAACCGGGAATTGTCGGTCGACCTTTCGTCCTTCTATTATGATTACAAGAACCTGCAGGTGTCGGTCTATCGCGGGACGGCGCAGGCCAATATCCTGAACGCCGCCACGTCGCGCATCTGGGGCGTCGATGGGCAGGCCAGCTATCGGGTGGGCAAGAGCTTCAGCCTGAACATCGGCGCGGCCTATACCAATGCGCGGTACAAGGACTTCCCGCAGGCGCCTGTTGTCAGCGGTCCGTTCCCAAGCGCCTTTGGCCCCGTCTTCGCCACCACGGCGACACCGTTGCAGAATGTGAAGATGCAGCGCGTGCCGGACTTCACCGGCAATATTGGGGCGCGTTACGCCATCGACCTCGACACGGCGGGGCAGTTGGCGCTGTCGGGCAATCTTTATTACACCAGCGCCTTCTACTTCGGTCCGTCGGGTACGCAGTTCCGCCAGAGCGGCTATGAACAGCTTGCCCTGCGCGCGGAGTGGACCGATGCGTCCGATCGCTACACGCTGGCTGTCTATGGCGACAATATCACCGACCGCCGGTATCGTACGCAGTTGCTGCCTAATGGCTTCGGCGTCGGCAATGTCTGGAATTACCCTGCCACCTGGGGCGTTCAGGTCGGCGCGAAGTTCTGATCGCACTGGTTTGATCATATCGGGGGAGCGGGCCATGGGTTCGCTCCCCCTTTTTTGTCCGGCGGTCTTCCGCGCATCGCCACCGCGCTATGTCCCCAACCGGGAATGTCCAGCGCGCACCGGCCCGCACATTGCCCTATCATTTGCGAACAGCACGCCTTGGGAGAGGGACTATGCCGGACAATAAACGCTATCGTGTCATTCAGTGGGCGACCGGAAATGTCGGCTCGCGCGCGCTCCGCGCGATCATCGAGCATCCGCAGATGGACCTGGTCGGCCTGCTCGTCACCTCCGACGCCAAGCAGGGCAAGGATGCGGCGGAACTCGCCGGCATCGACGGGGAGACGGGGATCAAGGCGACGCTGTCCGTGGACGAGATCGTGGCGCTGGACGCCGACGCCGTCTCCTACATGCCCGCCTATACCAATTGGGACGATGTGTGCCGCCTGCTGGCGTCCGGCAAGAATATCGTGACGCCGCGCGGCGAGTTCCTGCACCCGGCGGCGATGGAACCGGACAAGCGCGCGCTGGTCGAGGCTGCGTGCAGGGAGGGCGGCACGTCCATCCATGCATCGGGCAGCAGCCCCGGCTTCATCAGCGAGGCGCTACCGCTGCCGCTGCTGGCGCAGCAGCGCCGCCTCGACTGCTTCACGATCAATGAATATGCGGACATGACCAGCCGCGATTCCTACGACATGATCTTCAACATGATGGGCTATGGCCGTTCGCCGGGGCAGTTCAACGAGGGCATGCTCCAGCATGTGAAGCATGACTTTTCCGGCTCGCTGCTCGTGCTGGCGGACGCGATTGGGATCACGCTCGACGACATCATAGTCGAGGGCGAGATGGCCACCGCGAACAGCGATAAGGACATCGCGGCGGGCACGATCCCGGCGGGCACCGTCGCGGCGCTGCGCATCACGGTCAGCGGCATCCACAAGGGCAAGCCGCTGCTCCGCTTCCGCGCGCACTGGTTTTGCAGCACGGACATCGACAAGACTGATTGGGGTATAGAGGACGGCGTGTCCGGCTGGCTGGTCAATGTGGAGGGCGACACGCCGATGGACGTGCGGATCACCTATCCGGTCGCGCCGGAGGATTATGCCGCCTTCACGCCCGGCCTGACCGCGCATCGCCCGATCAATGCGATCCCCGCCGTAGTGGCGGCGGAACCGGGCATCCGCACGACGCTCGACCTGCCGCATATCGCGCCGCGATTTTGAGGTTGGGCAGGGGGGTGGCGTCCCCTTTCGGGCAATCTATCCGTTCGTTTCGAGCAAGGTTTGAGCTTGTCGAGAACCGGTGTCAAGAAGTCGGCGCTTTGCCAGCATTCTCGATACGCCTTCTCGACAAGTTCGAAGTCTACTCGAACCGAACGGGGAGGGGGTAGCGGACGGTCCCCCAACCACCCCAAATCCGCCTAACGCCCGGCGATCTGCTCCGCCACCAGAACCAGCCGCTTCGCCTGCTCCAGATGCAGCAGTTCCGTCATCTTGCCATCGACCTTGATCGCGCCCTTGCCCGCGTTTTCCGGCAGGGCGAAGGCGTCGATCACCGCGCGCGCACGGGCCAGTTCCTCCTCGCTCGGTGAGAACACATCGTTGCACGGCCCGATCTGGTCCGGGTGGATCAAGGTCTTGCCGTCGAACCCGAACAGCAGGCCCTGCTGCGCCTCCGTCCGGAACATGTCGAGATCGCGAAACTCGTTGCACACGCCGTCCAGCACCGCGACGCCGTGCGCGCGGGCGGCGGCCACCGTCATGCTGAGGAACGGCAGGAAGGGCGTGCGCTCCGGTGTAAGCCGTGCCCGCATCTCCTTGGCAAGGTCGTTGGTGCCCATGATGAACAGCGACAATCGGGTGGAGGCGGACGCCGCCGCGATGGCAGGCAATTGCCCCACGGAGGCGCAGGTTTCGATCATCGCCCAGAGCTGCGTCGTCGCAGGCGCTGCCGACAGCGCGGCATGATAGCGGGCGATATCCTCCGGCCCGTCGACCTTGGGGACGAGGATCGCGTTGGCGCCCGATAGAGCCACGGCGGCGAGGTCGTCCGCACCCCATTCCGTATCGAGGCCATTGGTGCGGATCGCGACTTCCCGGTCGCCAAAGCCGCCCTCCTGCACTGCGGCCACGGCCGCCGCGCGCGCCTCCGCCTTCATCTCCGGCGCGACGGCATCCTCCAGATCGAGGATCACCACGTCGGCGGGCAGGGTGCGCGCCTTGGCGATCGCCTTGGCATTGGAGGCGGGGAGATAGAGCGCGCTGCGGCGCGGGCGGTCGGTGGGCGTCATCGGCATGTCTCCGTCTTTGGTGCGGGCTTTAGCGCGCCGTTTCCGTCAGGGCCAGAGACTCCCCCTCTTGACGATCCGCGCGCTCTCGCCAATGTCGCGCCGCATGACAGCCCCTTCCGACACCACGCCGATCTCCCTGACCATCAGCCGCCGGGGACAGAGTGTCGACGTCCC
Organism: Sphingobium sp.; assembly: GCA_036383715.1. GTDB lineage: Bacteria > Pseudomonadota > Alphaproteobacteria > Sphingomonadales > Sphingomonadaceae > Sphingobium. The sequence continues at coordinate 12,458 of DASVNT010000147.1, forward strand.
CTATGAAGCGGGCGTCGCCATCCTCGGCATGGCGATGGATGCAGGGCTGAACCCGCCCTATTCCTGCCTCGGCGGAGCCTGCGCGACCTGCATCGCGCGCGTGACCGAGGGCACGGCGGAGATGGAGAACAACAGCGTGCTGACCGAGGAAGAGGTGGCGCAGGGCTATATCCTGACCTGTCAGGCCGTGCCGACCTCTCCTCATGTCACCGTGGTGTACGAGGACTAGGACCAATCGACATTCAGCCCATGCGGGCCTGCAAAGTGCGATTTCCTGTGCTCCGGTGCTCACGTACTTTTGAGTACGCTGCGCTCCGGTGCTCGGAAATCACACTTTTCGGCTCCACCTGAATTGAATGTCGATCGGCCCTAATAGCCCGCCTTTGCCAGCAACGCCTCGCTCTCGTCCCACAGGCGCGCGGCGGCGGCATCGTCCTGCGCCTGATCCGACATCGGGCTGGCCGTGCGCTGGTGGAAATAGAGGCCGGTCTGCTCGCCCGCTTCCGGTGCGGTGGCGAGCCAGATCAGCGTGTCCGCGCCTTCCTCCGGCGGACGCAGATCCTGCGATTCCATATAGGCTTTCATCCCCGGCTCGCAGTGATTGGCGAAATTGCTGCCGATGGTGCCGGGGTGCATGGCGTTGGCGACGATACCCTCCGGCGCGAGCCGTTTCGCCAGTTCGCGGGCGTGCAGCACATTGTAGAGTTTGACGAGGCAATAGACGCGGCCCGACTGCCAGTCGCGCGTATATTGCAGGTCGTCCCAGTCGAGCGGCGGCGAGGCGAGATGCCCGGCGGAGGAGGTGTTGGCGATCCGCACCGTCCCCGGCGGGCTGTCCGCGACGGCGTTGCGGAGCAGGGGCAACAGCCGCTTCGTCAGCAGGAAGTGGCCGAGGTGATTGCCCGCAAAGGTTGCCTCATGCCCCTCCGGCGTAATGACCAGATCGGCGCGGGTGCCGCCCGCATTGTTGGCGAGGACGTGCACCTTGTCGGTCAGCCCGGCGATCTCGTCCGCCAGCCGCGCCACGTCGGACAGGAGGGCGAGATCGCCCCGCACCATGTCCAGCCTCGCGCCCGCCGCCGCCGCCGCGCGCAGTTCCGCCGCCGCAGCTTCTGTCCGTCCAGCGTCGCGGCCATGGCCGATGACATGCCAGCCCTGTTCGAGCAGCGCCTTTGCCGTCGCCTTGCCGATACCGGAACTTGCGCCCGTGATGACGGCTACGCGCCGTTTGCTCTGTTCAGTCATCATTGTCCCCTAAAGACCTGTTTTATCTTTGATTATCGCCGTCGCACGCCGTCGAGGAACAGCGACACGCTGAACGTGATGCGGTCCTCGATCTCATCGGGCGCGAGCCGCGCGCCAAAGGCGATGTTGCGCGTGGGACCGCCCACGACCATGCCCAGAAAGACCGTGGCGGCCATGAAGGCGCGGGGGACGGCGATCGTGCCTGCATCATGATGGCGTTGCAGCAGCGCGGCGAGAAATTCGATGACCGGCTTGCTGCCCTGATCATAGGCGGCGGCGAATATCTCCGGGAAACGATAGGATTCGGCGCTCATGATGCGCTGCATCCGCTGTCCCTGTGGCGTCAGCACATGGGCAACGCGCATCCGGCCGATGGTGAGCAAAGTGCTCTCCAGATCGTCCGCATCCAGCGCCTTCAACGTGTCGATCGGCATCACCCAACGGTCGATAGCCTGCTGCACGGCTGCCTTGAACAGCGCGCTCTTGTCCTCATAGCGCGCGTAGATGGTGCGCTTGGTCATGCCGAGCGCGGTCGCGATGGACTCGATGGTCGTCTGCTCGAATCCCCTGTCCAGGAACATGTCGAGCGCCGTTTCCAGCATTTCCGCATGGCGCGCCTCCGCCTCTTCGCGGGTCGGGCGACCAAGGCGGGAACGGGGGGCGAGTTGGTCGTTGGTAAGAATCTGCTTGTCTTTCGATGCGAATCGTTGATAACGAAACGTATGGGTATCATTATTATAAGCCAGCGATACGCAAGCTAAAAAGGAGAAAATATCATGGGCGAGGCTGTCGAACGTCTGACGAGTCTGATCGACTCGGAAGATCGCTATAACATCCCCTATGCCGATGTGCGGGACGCGCAGGTCGAGGCGATGAACGAGCGGTTCCAGGAGCGGAAGGACAAGATCAAACTGGTCGGTCACCGCGCGGAGGAGGCCGGCATCAGCGAGGTTCGCAGCCCAGAGGATATGGTCCGCCTGCTGCTGCCCCATACCGCCTACAAGAGCTATCCCGAAAACTGGCTGCGCGAGGAACGGTGGGACCGGCTCTCCAAATGGCTGGACACGGTGTCCACATGGCGCGTGCCGGTGGACAAGGTGAAGGACGCGGCCGACGTCGACGACTGGGTGAACAAGCTGTCTGACGAGGGCTTTTTCGTGTCCTGCTCCAGCGGCACGACGGGCAAGTCGGCGATGCTGGTGGCGTCGCTGGCCGACATGCACCGCGTCAAGAAGGAGACGCTGGCCGCCTATTGCTGGGGGTCGGGGATCGAGCCGAAGCAGGATCGCATCATGTTCGGCACCGGCGCCATCGCATCCGTGCCGCGCAACCACTGGTCGAGCGTCGGCCAGCGCGAGGGGTTGCAGGACCCCGCTTACGAGCCATGGACCTTTCCGATCCCGCCAGTGACCGTCGGCAGCCTGACCAAGATGGTCGTGCTGCGCAAGATGATGGCGGAGGGTACGGCCCAGCCCGCGGACATCGCGGATTTCGAGGCGACCTCCGCGATGCGCGAAAAGGCGCTGGCGGATGCGGTGGAATCGACCGCCGATGAAATCGTGAAGCACCGCGAGCGCAAGATCCACGTCGGCGGCCTGTGGATGAACCTGTGGCAGATTGCCAAGGCGGTGCGGGATCGCGGCTATTCGGCCAAGGACTTCAATCCCGAAAACTCCATCTATGTGGGTGGCGGGTTGAAGCGGGCGAAACTGCCCGACGATTATCAGGACTATGTGTTCGAGACGTTCAACATCCGCCCGGAGCGGAATTTCCAGAACTACTCGATGCAGGAACTCCAGTCGGGCATGCCCAAGTGCCAGAAGGGTGGCCGTTACCATCTGCCGCCATGGCTGGTGCCACTGATCCTCGACAAGAGCGGCGACAACCTGCTCCCCATCGACCAGACGCAGGAATATGAAGGGCGCGCGGCGTTCTTCGACCTGTCGCTCGACGGGCGCTGGGGCGGGGTGATCTCCGGCGACAAGGTGGCGATCGATTTCCGTCCGTGCGCCTGCGGGCACAAGGGGCCGACGATCCGTGACAATGTGCAGCGCTATGCCGACCTCGAAGGCGACGACAAGATCGGCTGTGCGGGCACGGTCGATGCCTATGTGCGCGGGGTGGCCTGATCTGAGTCTTTGACCATCGGGGATCGTCGCGGCAGCCGCTGCGGCGATCCTTCGCTGTTCGACCAGTTTGCGGTGGTCAGTGCGACCGGGCGGCGGCTATCCCTGTCGCAAGCCGCATAGCGGGCAGGAGAGCGACATGCACGGACGGGCAGACGGACCAGCAGGCGGACCAGCAAGCGACGGGCGCGGTGCGGGCGGGGAACTGCCCGGCCTTGAACTGCCCAGCCTTGCCTATCGGGGCTATGTCCTGCTTCTCCTGATGCTGGTTGCGGCGGTCGCGGCGGTGGACCGGCAAATCCTGTTCGTGCTGGTCGAGCCGATCCGCCATGAATTCGGCCTCAACGACAAGCAGATCGGGGCGCTGACCGGCATTGCCTTTGCGCTGACCTATGTGGTGGTGAGCGTTCCCGTGGCCCGCCTGTCCGACCGTGCGCCGCGCAAGCTGGTGATCGGCGCGGCGGTCAGCATATGGAGTGTCATGACGGCGCTCACCGGCTTCGCGCAGAATTTTGTCCAGTTGTTCCTCGCCCGCGTCGGCGTGGGCTTTGGGGAGGCGGGGGCGGCGGCGCCGTCGCAGGCGCTGATCGGCGACATGTTTCCGCCCCGCCAGCGCGCGACGGCCATGTCCCTCTACCTGATGGGCGCTCCCATCGGCATGGCGGTGGGCCTCGGTCTGGGCGGCTGGGTGGCGCAGCATTATGGCTGGCGCTGGGCGCTGGTCGTGGCAGGCGTGCCGGGAATTATCCTCGGTCCGTTGATGCTGTTCACGGTCCGCAACATCACCAAGGGCGCGGCGGACGGCATCACGCGCACCTTCATTCCGCCCAGCATCGTCGAGACGCTGCGCATGGTCGTGCGCATCCGCACGCTGCCGCTGCTGATTGCGGGCGCGACGTTGCAGTCGTTGCTGGCCTCCGGTCTGGTGGGCTGGATGCCCGCCTTTCTCCAGCGGACCCATGGCCTCAGCCCCGTGACCATCGGTGCGTCGCTGGGCGCGGCGATGGGGGCGGGGTCGCTGATCGGGCATTTGCTCGGCGGGCCGCTGTCCGACTGGCTCATCCGCCGCGACCTGCGCGGGCCATTGTGGCTGGGGGCGGGCATCGTGATGGTGTCGGGAACGCTGTCGCTGCTGGCCTTCTCCGGGCCGGTGTCGATCTTCTTCCCGGTCATCGCCCTTCAGATATTGGTGAGCGGTCTGTTCTCCTCTCCGCTGATGTCGCTGGTGGTCAGCCTGCCGCCGGTCTGGGCGCGGGCGACGACGGTGGCGGTGTTGTACACTGTGCTGCAACTGGTCGGCCTCGGCCTCGGTCCTACGGCGGTGGGTGCGTTGAGTGACGCGCTCAAGCCCGCCTATGGCGAAGGGTCTTTGCGGATGGCGATGCTGCTTTCGCTGTTGCTCGCTTTTCCGGCGGCGTTGCTGATGCTGCTCGCCGCCCGCCACTATCGCGCCGATCACGCCGCCGCTGCCGAACGGCTGGCGGGCGAGGCCGCACCCCATCCCTGACAGGAGAGATCATGACCACCTATATGCTGTTCATCCGCGAGGGCGAGATTCTGGATGCGGAGGCGCTTGCCACCTATTCCACGATGAACCGTGACAATCCGCGCGATCCCAACCTCAAGCCGCTGATCGTCTATGGCGCGCAGGAGGCTTTCGAGGGCGAGGCGCCCAATGGCGTCGTTCTGCTGGAGTTCCCGAACGCAGAGGCTGCCAAGGCGTGGTACAACAGCCCCGACTATCAGGCCGCGTCGGAGTTTCGGCGCAAGGGCGCGAACTATCGCGTGGTGATGCTGGAGGGGCTCTGACGGCCCCGCGGCGGGATCAGTAGAAAATCCCGCCCTTCATCACGCGGCGCACGCGGCCCTGCACCGGCAAGCCGTCGAACGGCGTATTGCCCGCCGCCGCTGCCATCTTGCGCGAGTCCACCCGCCACGGCACGTCGGCGTCGATGAAGATCAGATCGGCAGGAGCACCCGCCGCCAGTTGTCCCGCATCCAGCCCCAGCAGGCGCGCCGGATTGGCGGCCAGCAGGCGCATCAGCGCGGGCAGGGTCAGATGATCCTCCCGCACCAGATTGAGCGACAGCGCCAGCAGCGTCTCCGCCCCCGCCATGCCCGGCGCTGCGTCCTCGAACGGCAGGCGCTTGTCCTCCGGCCCGCGCGGATCGTGGCTGGAGGTGATGACATCGACGGTGCCGTCCGCGACGGCGGCGATGGTCGCTTTGCGATCATCCTCCGACCGGAGCGGTGGGGACATGCGGGCAAAGGTGCGGAAATCGCTGATCGCCGCGTCGCTCAGGAACAGATAGGCCGGGCTGGTGCCGCAGGTGACGGACAGCCCCTCCGCCTTGGCCGCGCGGATCAGGGCGAACCCCTCCGCGGTGGAGACGATGCGGAAATGCACCTTTGCGCCCGACACGCGGGCCAGGGCGATGTCGCGCGCGATGGCGATGCTTTCGGCGCAGGGCGGCGCGCTGGGCAGGCCGTGGCGGGTCGCCGTCTCGCCCTCTGTCGCGACGGCGCCTGCCGTCAACCCGGCATCCTCCGCATGAGTGACGACGACGAGGTCGAGCGCGGCGGCGTAGCGCATGACGCGCAACATCACGCCCGCGTCCGCCACTGCCTGCCGCCCGGTCGCGACGCCGCGCGCACCGGCGGCCTTCATCATCGCGAACTCGGCCAGATCCTTGCCCGCGAGGCCGCGCGTCGCGGCGGCGAGGGGATGGACCCAGAAATCCGGCTTGCCCGCGCGGCCCGCATGCTGGACCAGACCGGGATCGTCGAGGGTGGGGCGGGTGTCGGGCATCAGCGCCGCGCGCGTGATCCCGCCAAAGTGAAAGGCGGGCTTGTCCGTCTTGAACACGCCCATGTCGATGATGCCGGGCGCGACGATCAGGCCGCCTGCGTCCACGCGCTCCGCATCGGCGGGCACGTCGGCGGGGTTCACCGCCTCGATCACCGCGCCGCGCACCAGCAGCGTTCCCTCGGTCAGTGTGTCCGCCGCCGGATCGCATAGCCGCGCATTCTCGATAAGTGTCACGCCCATCCCTTTACCCCCCGATTGGTGCGCGTCAGCACGTCGAGGCAGGCCATGCGCATGGCGACACCCATTTCCACCTGTTCCGTAATGGCCGACCGTTCCGGGTGATCGGCGACATGGCTGACGATCTCCACCCCCCGGTTCATCGGGCCGGGGTGCATGACCAGCGCGTCGGGCTTGGCCAGCGCCAGCCGTTCGGAGGTCAGGCCGTAGAGCGCATGAAACTCCCGCGCGGAGGGGATCATCGCCCCGTCCATCCGCTCATTCTGGATACGCAGCATCATCACCACGTCCGCATCCTTCAGCGCCGCATCGAAATCGTAGAAGGGCGTGACTTTGAAGCGTTCGATCTCCGCAGGCATCAGCGTCGGCGGGGCAACCACGCGGACCTGCGCGCCCAGCGCGGTCAGGCTCAGCATGTTCGAGCGCGCCACGCGGCTGTGCAGGATGTCGCCGCAGATGACGACGATCTGCCCCTCCACGCTGCCCTTGCGCGTGCGGATGGTGAGGGCGTCGAGGAGGGCCTGCGTCGGATGCTCATGCCGCCCGTCGCCCGCGTTCAGCACGGGGCAGTCCACCTGATCCGCGATCAGTCGCACCGCGCCGGACGACTGGTGCCGGATCACGATCACGTCCGCGCGCATGGCGTTGAGCGTGACGGCGGTGTCGATCAGCGTCTCGCCCTTCTTCACGCTCGACTGCGCCGCATGCATGTTGATGACGTCCGCGCCCAGCCGCTTGCCCGCGATCTCGAACGACAGGAGCGTGCGCGTACTGTTCTCGAAGAAGGCGTTGATCTGCGTCAGGCCGCGCAGGCGGTCGTCATGCTTGCGGCTGTCCGCGCGATTGAGGGCGACCCATTGTTCGGCCTCATCAAGCAGATAGCGGATTTCGTGGGGCTGTAGGCCGGAGATACCCAGCAGGTGCCGATGCGGAAATGGCGAGGAGTCGATCATCAAAGCCGCGCGATAGCCGAGGGGGGCGACGGGGGCAAGCGGGGAGGGTGTGGGGTGTGAGGATGGAGGGGAGGGTTTGCGCCATTTCTTGCCGTTCAGTGCGCCGGATCTCAATCCTCAAAGCGACCGTCTCAAGCGGTCGCCGATAATGCTCGCTTTTCCAGATAGCTTTTTCAGTGCAGAACCTTACTGTCGACCAAGGGGCTTTAAATAAATCAGATGCAATAGCCTAAATGTGGATATTATTATGTATCAGATCGTCAATGACTTCCTTTTCAATAAGCAATTGACGACGGGTGCAACGGCTCTGCTTACAATAATGGGGTCTCTGCTTGTGGCTTTTTCCACTGCTTTCCTAACAAGGAACAAATTCAAGGCGGAAAATCTGTGGAACGAGCAGAAGAAGGCCTGCAACACTATAGTTTCGCAAATTCGAGCAGCTAGGGTTTACGGTCGAATGATCGAAGACGGATTCTCGGAAGACGTGCATCGATACTACGAAAGTGATAATCTCAAAAAGACCAACAGAATATATTGGGATGTAATCAATATAGCAATTGACGCATTCGAGAAAGATTATCTCATACTGCCGTCAAAATTTCGGCGACGTTATGAAGCTATGATTTGTGAGGCTGCTCAGGCGGAGTGGGAAAGCGGGCCTGATGCATATCTGACGCCAATCTATGCACATAATGTCGCTGCGACTGACTTGCTCGATATCGCTGTGGTAGAGCTTGGCATTGGTGGATGGTGGCACCGCAATTTGGCAAAGATACGCATTCTTTTTCGCGGTTTGCGTGCTCACTCGCGTCGATCGTCACGTTGGATCAGACGGCGCTATCGTCGAGCAAAACGTTGGGCGAACGACAAATTACCTTGGCTGCAGAAAGGCTCAACTGATTGGTGATACAATGGCCACAACATGGTGGCGCGCTGCTGGTAGCGGTCGAACCATCCCGTGGGTCACGGCGTAATAACGGACAGGCGGGTTGGGGACCATCCGCCTGTAACCGGACGGTCCCCAACCGGCCGCCACCCCAACTACCCCATCATCAACCCATCAATAGCCCCCTGCAAAATATAACTTGCCGCCAGCTTATCCACCAGTTCCGCCCGCTTCGCGCGGCTGGTGTCGGCGTCGATCATCGCGCGGGTGACGGCTTGCGTGGACCAGCGTTCGTCCCACATCAAAATCGGCAGGCCCATGTCCGCGATGTTGCGGGCAAAGGCGCGGCTGGCTTGGCTGCGGGGGCTTTCGGTGCCGTCCATGTTGAGGGGGAGGCCGATGACGACGCCCTTCACGAACTGCGCCGCGAACAGGGTGTCGAGCTTCGCGCGATCCTTGGCGAATTTGCTGCGGCTGATCGTCTCTGCGGCGCTGGCAAAGGTCCATTGCGCGTCGCACAGCGCGATGCCGATGGTCTTCGACCCGACGTCCAGCCCGGCCAGCCGCCCGCCCATGGGCAGCGCTTCGCGAAATTCGGCGCGGTCGGTGGTGATCAGCGTGCCCAAAATGCGTCGAGCCTCCTTGCGGCATCCGCCCGGACATTGGCCCAGAACAGCGTATAGTCATACACATGATAATTGTTGCCGGGCAGCACATAGGGGCCAAGGTCCGGCATCCCGTCGATGAGCAACAGGCCGCGCCCGTCCTTGCCCTCATCGCAGCGCGCGCCGACGCCGGGGCGGACGATGGACTGCGTGCCCGCCTTCTCGTCGCGCTTTGCCATGCCGAGGCTGGCGGTGGCTGGTGCTGCGGTGTCGGCAATGCCGCTCAGCGGGTTGACGCACAGCATGACGGTGCCGCGCCGGGGCTTGCCGGTCAGCCCGCGCGAGGCGTCATAGGGGGCGAGGATATAGTCGGGTGCGGCGGGCACGGCGAAACTCTGCCAGCTCGCGATGCAGCCGGGCTGGTCGGCTTGGCGGCAGGCGGGCAGGCCGAGGGCGGGGAGGTCCGCCGTCACCGACACCGGCCAGCCGACGAGATAGGCGGCGGCGATGCGCGCGGCGACCGGCTTGCCCGCGACCTTTTCCGCCAGCAGGCGCATCAGGTGACGCGATCCCTGGCTATGCGCGGCGAGGATGATCGGACCATCGGGATTGGCGGCGAGAAAGGCGTCGAAGGCGGCGGCGACATCGCGATAGGCGGCGTCCAGCGCCTGCTCCGCCTGCGGCTTGTCGGTCAGGAACGCGCCGAAAGTCGCCTGCCGGTAACGCGGCGCCCAGATCGGGCCGATACCGGTGAAGATATTCGCTTCCACCGAGAGGAAGGTGCGGGCGAGTGCGTCGGCGTCCTTGTCTCCATCGGGGGCGTTCCACGCGGCGCGATCGATGAAGCTGGTGGGATGGACGAAGAAGATCGCCGCCTGCCGCTCCGCTGGACGACCCGCTTCCTTGGGCGAGCCGTCGGGCAGGGGGAGGGTGCCGCTCGTGCCATGCTCGAACCACAGGCGAGGCCCGGCATAGTCGGCGAGCGAGCGCGCGGCGGGGGCGTGGAAGTCCGCGCCCGGCACCAGCGCCAGCCGCAGCAGCCGGTCGCCCCACAGCCCATAGGTAAAGGCCGCCGTCAGCACCAATACGATCAGCCCGGCGAAGAAGAACAGGAACTTGCGAACCACGGCGGGCCTTTCTGTGCGCGTCTCGGCCCGGCGTTAGCGCGGCCCGCCGCGATTTGCCAGACGCTGCCGCGCCCGATAGGCATTGCAGTCGTATCGCAGGGAGGATGCACATGCAGGGTACAGACCGCGAAGCGCAGCCATGGCCGCTGAGGGCCGCCGTTCTGGCGTTGCTGGGCGCGGCGGGGGGCGTGGCGATCTACCTGCTGCTGGACCGGCCCTTGCCGGATGGCTTTGTTGCGCAACGCTATGCGCTGGCGACCTTTATCGGGATCGCGCTGCTGGCCTTTGGTCATGCGTGGGTGCGGGGGCGTCTGGTGCGGGCGGTCGGCATCGGGGCGGTGTCGGGGGTGGTCGTGGCGCTGGTGTTCCTGTGGAACGGGACGCCGAGCGATGACTGGAGCGGCGGGGAGAACTGGCGGATCGTGGCCGCGCTGCTGGCGGTGTTCCTGTTCGTGCCGATGGCGCAGGCGGGGGGAGAGCGGGCGGAGGGCGCGCCGGGTTTCCGTGCGCCGCCGCACTGGTCGCCGCCCGGCTTTGCGGCATGGGTACGCGACAATTTCGACTATGCGACCGTCCATGAACATGGCTGGACCAACCTGATCACGGTGGGCCTGTCCGTACTATTCGCGGGCGTTTTCTTCCTGATGCTGCTGCTGGTCGGGGCGTTGTTCGACCTTGTCCATGTCTCCTTCCTGAAACAGTGGTTGCAGGACGGGATTGTGATCACCGCGATCTGGGGCGGGGCCATTGGTGGGAGCACCGGGCTGCTGCGTGATCATCAGCGGATCATCTCCGGCCTGCAGACGGTGGCCATGACCGTGCTGCGCATTGCCGCGCCAATATTGGGCGTGTCGCTGGCGTTGTTCCTGGCGATCCTGCCGCTGACCGGCCTTGCGCCGCTGTGGGATGCGACGCGGTCGACCACGCCGATATTGCTGTGTGCGGCGGTGATCGCGCTGGTGCTGTCCAACAGCGTGATCGGTCATGGTCGGAATATTGGGGGGAAGGATATGGAGGAGCGCGCGCCGATCCTGCGCCTCTCCGCGCTGATCCTGACGCTCGTCACCGGGCCGCTGGCGGTGATCGCGGCGATCTCCACGGGGCTGCGCGTCGGCCAATATGGCTGGACGCCCGAGCGGCTATGGGCAGCGACTTTCGTGGTCATGGCCTGCGTCGTTGCGCTGGGTTATCTGGCGGCGGTGGTGGTCGGGCGCAGGCGCTGGGCGGAGACGGTGCGGTCGGCGAACCTGCTGCTCGCCTTCCTGATCTGTACCGTGGCATTGCTTCTCTCAACGCCGCTGGTGCGGTTCGACGCCATCGCCACGCGGGACCAGATGGCGCGGCTGGCGGATGGACGGACGGCGGCGGACAAGTTCGACTATCGCGCGCTGTGGTTCGATTTCGGTCCGACGGGCAAAGAGGCGATCCGCGCGCTGGCCCGGTCGGGCGGCACGGCGGCGATCCGCGACTTCGCCCGGCAGACGCAGGCGCTGAAAGGTCGCTACGCACCGGACCCGCTCGATGCGCGCAAGCGGGAGGATACGCTGGGCGCGCGCCTGACCGTGTTGCCCGCAGGCACAGCCTTGCCGCCCGCGCTGCGCGGTGCCCTGACGCAGGATGGCGTCTGCGGCGGGGAAGGACAGTGCACGGTGCGGCTCGACTCCAGCGGCAGCGTCGCCACGGTGATCCGTGACCGGCAAAAGAACTGTCCGAACTGCTGGCCCAATCTGTCGATACTGGTTCGCACGACGGGAGGATGGGTATCGCCCGGTCTGGCCCATTCGCCGGACAGCCAGAACCCGACCGCAGAGATCGCCCGCGCCCGCGCGGCGGGCGTCATCGGCGGCCGGGTGGAGGTGCGCACCGAACCCTATGCCCGCGTTTATATCGACGGACGCCCCGTCGATGCGCCTTTTCCGATGGAGAATAGTACCATAGTGCGACGAGCGCCTTGATGATGCCACGCGCCGATGCTAGCGCGCTGGCCCATGAGCGTTGACCTTGCGACAGTGAAAAAGATCGCCAGCCTGGCCCGCCTTGCCGTCACGGACGGAGAGGCGGAGGCGCTGGTGCCCGAACTCAACAATATCCTCGGCTTTGTCGAGCAACTCGGCACCGTCGATGTGTCGGGGGTCGAGCCGATGATGGCGGTGATCCCCAATCATCTGCGCCTGCGCGTGGATGCGGTGACGGACGGCAATGTGCGCGACCGCGTGCTGGCCAACGCTCCGCAGGCCGAACAGGGATTCTTTGCCGTGCCCAAGGTGATCGAATGATGAGTGACATCACCAACCTGACCGTCGCCGAAATCCGCGACGGCTTCCGTGCAGGCAGTTTCTCCGCGCGCGAAGTGGCGGAGGCGTTCAACGCCAATGTTGCGGGCGCAAAGGCGCTGAACGCTTTCATCGTGGAAACGCCGGAAAAGGCGCTGGCCGCCGCCGCCGCCGCCGATGCTGCGCGCGCATCGGGCGAGCTGAAGCCGCTGTCGGGCGTGCCGATTGGCATGAAGGATCTCTTTTGCACCGAGGGCGTGCAGACGACCGCCGCATCGCACATGCTGGAAGGCTTCACGCCGCAGTATGAATCGACGGTATCGGGCAAGCTGTGGGCGGCGGGCGCGGGGATGCTGGGCAAGCTGAACCTCGACCAGTTCGCCATGGGATCGTCCAACGAGACGAGCTATTTCGGCAATGTCATTTCCCCGTGGAAGCGTGGAAGCGGTGACAATGCGGCGCTCGCGCCCGGCGGTTCGTCGGGCGGCAGTTCGTCGGCCATCGCGGCGCGTCTGTGCCCGGCGGCGACCGGCACGGACACCGGCGGCTCCATCCGCCAGCCTGCGGCGTTCACCGGCATTTCCGGCATTAAGCCGACCTATGGCCGCTGCTCGCGCTGGGGCATTGTCGCCTTCGCCAGCTCGCTGGATCAGGCGGGGCCGATGGCGCGCACGGTGCGCGACAATGCGATCCTGCTGGAAACCATGTCGGGCTTCGACGCGAAGGATGCGACCTCGCTCGACCTGCCCGTGCCGCAGTGGGAAGCGGGATTGTCCAGCAATCTCAAAGGCAAGAAGATCGGTATTCCCAAGGAATATCGCGTCGATGGCATGCCTGCCGAGATCGACGCCCTGTGGGAGCAGGGCATTGCATGGCTGAAGGATGCGGGCGCGGAGATCGTCGACGTCTCCCTGCCGCACACCCAATATGCGCTGCCCGCCTATTATATCATCGCGCCGGCGGAGGCTTCCTCCAACCTCGCGCGCTATGATGGCGTACGCTACGGCCTTCGCGACCTGCCGGACGGCGCGGGGCTGCAGGACATGTATGCCGCGACACGCGCCGCCGGTTTCGGGCCGGAGGTCAAGCGCCGCATCATGATCGGCACTTATGTCCTGTCGGCGGGCTTCTACGACGCATATTATACGCAGGCGCAGAAGGTGCGAACGCTGATCGCGCAGGATTTCGAGCGGGCGTTCACCACCTGCGACATATTGCTGACCCCGACCGCGCCGAGCGCCGCCTTCGCGCTGGGTGAGAAGCAGGCCGATCCGCTGGCCATGTACCTCAACGACGTGTTCACCGTGCCCGCCAGCCTCGCGGGCCTGCCCGCGATGTCGGTGCCAGCCGGGCTGGACTCGCAGGGCCTGCCGCTGGGCCTCCAGATCATCGGACGGGCGCTGGACGAGCAGGGCGTGCTGAACGCCGCGCTCGCCATAGAGGAGCGTGCGGCCTTTACCGCACGGCCGGAGAAGTGGTGGTAACAGACGACCATTTAGGGAAGAGGGGCAGGATCGCGGTCCTGCTACCTTCCCTCAATGGTGGGGGTGCTGAGCGGGTCGCGCTGTTCCTGTGCGATGCTCTGTCGACGGAGGGTTATGCCGTCGACCTGCTGGTGGCGGTGAACAGGGGATCGCTGGTCCATCACCCGCTGGCAAAACGCTATCGCATCGACCTTGGCGCGCCCAATGAGATGCTGAGCGCACTTCATATCGCGCGCTATTGCCGCCGGGCCAAACCAGACCTCCTCATCGCATTCGTCCATACGGCCAAGATCATGGCCGGGCTGGCGCGCAAGATTATCGGCGACATTCCACTGGCGCTAAGTGTCCATGCCGCGCTGGACGCGCCCAAGGCGCATCGTTTCTGGTTGCGCCGCTGGTTCGGCTATGGGCCGGAACGCTGGCTGTACCGGGGCGTGCTGGGCTGCCATGTCGTGTCGGGCGCGCTCAGTGATCAGGTGCAGGCGCATTTCGCCATTCCGTCCGACCGGGTGCAGGTCATCTATAACCCCATGCCGGATCGGGGAGCGGTGCCGCCGCTGCCGCCGGAGCATGAGTGCTGGTTCGACCGCCCGGTGGTGATGACGGCGGGCCGCCTGACCCGGCAAAAGGATCAGGCGACGTTGATCGAGGCTTTTGCCGCGTCCGGGCTGGCGGGGCGTGCGCGCCTGCTGATATTGGGCGAGGGTGTGCTGGAGCGGCGCCTGCGCGATAAGGCACGGCGGCTTGGCCTTGGCGAGGATGTGATCTTTGGCGGCTATCAACCCGATGTGCGCCCCTATCTCGCGCGGGCAAGCGCCTTTGCGCTGTCGTCCGTGTTCGAGGGCTTTGCCATCGTGCTGGCCGAGGCGCTGATCGCGGGCGCGCCCGTCACCGCTCTCGATTGCCCCAGCGGGCCGCGGGAGGTGCTGGAGGACGGCAAGCTGGGCCTGTTGCTGCGGCCCGGCGACGTGGACGGGCTGGCGCAGGGACTGCGCGCGCTGGTTCTGGGAGAGCGCGCCCCCCCATCGGCGGAGGTGGTGGCGCAGTCCATGCAACGTTTCACGCCGGCACGGATTGCGGCGGACTATATCGCTTTTGTCGAAACCTGTCTTGAGCGGCGGCGGGAAGGGAATAATTCGGTCCAGAGCGACCTCGCCTTGTGCCAGGGCCAGCCGAGCCGCAGCAGCCAGAAATTCGCGGGGCCGTCGAGCGGCGCAAAGGTTTCGTAGAACCACGCGGTTCCGACCAGATCGGGGCGATTTGTAGCCAGCCACTCCAGACACTGCTCCCGCGCGATCAATCGTTCGCGATAGGGGGTGCAACCGTTGGAGCAGACCCGGCACCCGCTCGATACCGGATTCAAATGGGTGACGGTGACGGAATCGACGATCGCCACATTGTCCATGCCCAGAACCTTCTGGAACAGGGGCATGACAAAGCTGTCGATGCCATAGGCGGTGATGGAGCGTTCGTAGAATTCGCTGGCGGCGAGGAACAGTTCGGCCCGGTAGAAGGGCATCATCACCTCGACCCATCGGGTCTTGCGGATATGGCCGCCCGGCTGCTGAAGGAAGCGGGGGTAGGAGAAATGGCTGTCCGGTGTCAGCGCGGGGGCGAAGCTGTCCAGTTTTTCGCGGCGCGCGATGGTCAGGAGCCGGTTGATGTCGGAAATGCTGGTCCTGATGTCATGGTCGAAGAGGGCAACATAGTCCGGGATCCGGGCATCCTGACGCAGGTAGCGACTGACGACGCGCAGCACGTCGCCCTTGCACTCCGTCTTTTGCGACAGGAACGGCCAGGGCTTGTCGGGACGCACGGCTTTGCCCGTGAAATCGAACAACAGTATGTCGAACTGCGGTTCTACATCCAGGTCGAGATGATCGAGCGATCCGCCATCCCATGTAAAGACGATCAGGCTTCGCCTCACTCGCGTGCTGTTTCCTTGCATGCTTCTCCAAACGGGGCAGGCCCGCTTTCCCTTCACTTCCCTAGCCCGCTGTTGCGATGATGACAATCAGGGCCGCGACCGACGGAGGCCCGCACGGGGACAGGGGGCGGGACACGCGCTGTAATGCAATGACATATGCGCCGCGCACGACATGCGTGTTGCGGGCACAGGGCATTCGGTCCTAGGGGAGAAATCGGAAATTCCAGCAGCATGGACTATGTCGTGACCGAATCAAGCTATCGTATCCAGGGCGCCACGGGTGAGTGGGAGGTCGTGATCGGCCTTGAAGTCCATGCTCAGGTGGTCAGCCAGTCCAAGCTGTTCTCCGGCGCGGCCACGACTTTCGGCGCGGAACCCAATAGCCAGGTCAGCCTGATCGACGCAGCCATGCCCGGCATGCTGCCCGTGCCGAACCGCGAATGTATCCGGCAGGCCGTCCGCACCGGCATGGCCATCGGTGCGCAGATCAACAAATGGTCCCGCTTCGACCGCAAGAACTACTTCTACGCCGATTTGCCGCAGGGCTATCAGATCAGCCAGCTCTATCATCCGCTGGTGGGTGAGGGCGTGATCGACATCGTGCTGGACGAGAAGGACCCGAACGCCACGCCCAAGCGCATCGGCGTCGAGCGCATCCATGTCGAGCAGGACGCGGGTAAGCTGATGCACGACCAGCATCCGACCCGCTCCTATGTTGATCTCAATCGTTCTGGCGTGGCGCTGATGGAAATCGTCAGCCGTCCCGACATGCGTTCTCCCGCGGAAGCAGGGGCTTATCTGGCGAAGCTGCGGACGATCCTGCGTTACGTCGGGTCGTGCGACGGCAATATGGATCAGGGTTCGATGCGCGCGGACGTGAACGTCTCCGTGCGTCGTCCCGGCGAGGAATTCGGCACGCGGACGGAGACGAAGAACGTCAACTCCGTGCGTTTCGTCATGGCCGTGGTGGAGCATGAGGCGAATCGGCAGGTCGACGTGATCGAGGCGGGCGGTACGATCGTGCAGGAAACGCGCCTCTATGATCCCGACCGGAACGAGACGCGGTCGATGCGGTCCAAGGAGGACGCGCACGACTATCGCTACTTCCCGGACCCCGACCTGCTGCCGCTGGAACTGGACGATGCTTTCCTTGAGGAATGCCGCCAGTCGCTGCCCGAACTGCCGGATGCCAAGCGCAAACGCTATGAGGAGTCTCTGGGCCTGTCCGCTTATAACGCCGCCGTGCTGACGGCGGAGGCGGATACGGCGCGCTGGTTCGAGGTGCTGGTGGCCGAGGGCGCGCGCATCCAGAAGAAGAGTGAGGGCGATGTCGCCAAGGCGTCGGCCAACTGGCTGATGTCGGAGCTGTTCGGCGCGCTCAACCGTCTGGGCCGGACGCTGGACGACAGCCCGGTCACGCCGGAGCAGGGGGCGGAACTGCTGGCATTGGTCGCGGACGGCACGATTTCGGGCAGCATCGCCAAGCAGGTGTTCGAGATCATGCTGGAAACCGGCGACCCGGCGGCAAAGATCGTCGAGGACAAGGGCCTCAAGCAGAATAGCGATACCGGCGCGATCGAGGCCGTGGTGGCCAAGATCATCGCCGACAACGCCGACAAGGTCGAACAGTATAAGGGCGGCAAGGAAGCACTATTTGGCTTCTTCGTAGGTCAGACGATGAAGGCGATGCAGGGCAAGGCCAATCCGCAGGTCGTCAACGAACTGTTGAAGAAGGCGCTGGGGTAAGGCTGCGCCGACCCCAACGGCATGACCTTATCAGTCGCCCGGTATCGGCGGCAATTCATCCGGCCCGCGTCCCGGTTCATCGACGTTCGGCTGCTCCGGCACGATCTCCGGCGGTTCGTGATAGGGCGTCTCGTCCGGTGGGTCGATGGGCGGGGTTTCCGGGGGCGATTGCGGCTGGATGGTGTCGGGCGGCGGGATTTCGGGCGGCTGGGTGGCCATGTGCCTATCTCCTTGGGCGTCTGTCTCCGTGGCTTTCTACAGCGGGCAGGGGGCGCAAAAGGTTCCGCGCCGGTCTGTCACGGGCATGTCATATCGGTGCATCAAGCGGGATTGCCCTTTCCTCACCCTTGCTATAGGACGCGCCGACCGGCGACCGATGCGGGCGTGGCGAAACTGGTAGACGCGCCAGATTTAGGTTCTGGTATCGCAAGATGTGGGGGTTCGAGTCCCTTCGCCCGCACCAGTTGCGCCTGCTTTCATGCTGCGCCCAACGCTATTCAGCCTTTCTGAAAGTTCGGAACGAAAAAGATGCAGATTGTCGAAACACTGAACGAAGGCCTCAAGCGCGCCTACACCCTGACCGTCACCGCCAAGGATATCGACGCGCGCGTCGATGCCGAGGTGAAGTCGCTGGCCCCGCAGGTCCGCATGCCTGGCTTCCGCCCCGGCAAGGTTCCCGCGAACCTCGTGAAGAAGGTGCACGGCGAGCAGCTGCAGCGCGAGGCGCTGGACAAGTCGATCCGTGACGGCGTGCAGCAGGTCATCGTCGAGAACAAGCTGCGTCCCGCGATGCAGCCGTCGGTCGAACTGGCCGAGGATTATGCGCTGGGCAAGGACGCCGAGATCAAGGTGGAGCTGGAAGTTCTGCCCGTGATCGAGACGCCGTCGGTCGAAGGCATCACGCTGGAGCGCCTGACCGTCGAAGTCGCCGACACGCAGATCGACGAAGCCATTGAGCGCATCGCCAGCGGCAATCCGCGTTTCGAGGAAGTCGAAGGCAAGGCTGCGGCTGAGGGCGACCAGGTCGTCACCGATTTCGTCGGCAAGGTCGACGGCGTCGCATTCGATGGCGGTACGGGCGAGGACATGCCCGTCGTGATCGGTTCGGGCCAGCTCATCCCCGGCTTCGAGGACCAGCTTGTCGGCGTGAAGGCCGGCGACGAAAAGACGATCGACGTCACCTTCCCGGACGAATATGGCGCCGCCAATCTGGCCGGCAAGCCCGCGACCTTCGACCTCAAGATCAAGGCCGTGAACGCCAAGTCGGAAGCCGGTCCGGACGACGAGTTCGCCAAGTCGCTGGGTCTGGAGAGCCTTGAGAAGCTGCGTGAGCTGATCAAGACCCAGATCGAGCAGGAGCATAACGGCCTGACGCGCACGCACATGAAGCGCAAGCTGCTCGACCAGCTCGCCGATGCGCACAGCTTTGACGTGCCGCCGACGATGGTCGAGGCCGAGTTCGAGCAGATCATGAGCCAGCTCCAGCATGAAGCCGGTCATGAGGAAGATCCCGAAGCCGCTCTGGCCGAGATCGAGAAGGAAAAGGACGACTATCGCGGCATCGCCGAGCGCCGCGTGCGCTTGGGCCTGCTGCTGTCCGAAATCGGCCAGGCGAATGGCGTCGAAGTGTCCGAGCAGGAAATGAACCGCCTGATCGCGCAGGCTGCGCAGCAGTACTCGCCGCAGGATCGCCAGCGTTTCGTGGAATATGTCCGCTCCGAGCCGATGGCCGCCGCCCAACTGCGCGCACCGCTGTATGAGGACAAGGTCGTCGACTATCTGTTCGACAAGGCGACGATCACGGACCGCGCGGTGAGCCGCGAGGAACTGGAAGAGTCGATCGAGAGCGAAGACGGCCACGTCCATGGCCCGAACTGCGGTCACGACCATAGCCATGACCACGACGCCAAACCCGCCAAGGCGAAGAAGGCACCGGCCAAGAAGGCTGCCGCTGACAAGGCCGAACCGGAAGCCAAGGCCGACGCCGAAGGCGAAGCGGAAGCCGCTTCCGCCAAGCCGAAGAAGGCTCCCGCCAAGAAGGCCGCCGCCGATAAGGCTGAGCCTGAAGTGAAGGCAGAAGGCGACGCAGAGGCCGCTCCGGCGAAGCCCAAGAAGGCTCCCGCCAAGAAGAAGGCCGACGCCGAATAAGGCAGCGCCGCTTTCGGCCTGAGCCGGAAAGATAGAGGGCGACCGCAATCCGTCATGCCGACGGCGCGGTCGCCCTTTTCATTGCAATGTCCCTGCCAACTGGGATAGGCGAAATACCCGTTCACAACGCCAAGGTTTCCCTTTGTCGCCCCGCATCGCCGTCCTGCTTCCCTGCTACAATGAATCGGCGGCGATAGGGCAGACCGTGGCCGGTTTCGCGGCGGCCCTGCCGGGCGCGACCGTCTATGTCTTTGACAACAACAGCACCGACGACAGCCGCGCCGTGGCTCTGGCGGCGGGCGCGGTGGTTCGCACCGTGCGCCAGCAGGGCAAGGGGCATGTGGTGCGCCGCATGTTCGCGGATGTGGACGCCGACATCTATGTGATGGCCGATGGCGACGCGACCTATGAGGCCGCCGCCGCGCCCGCAATGATCGAGGAGATGCTGCGGGAGGATCTCGACATGGTCGTCGGTGCCCGCAAGTCGGAGGTGGAGGCGGCCTACCGGCGCGGGCATGTGCTGGGCAACCGCATGCTGACCGGCCTGCTCCAGACGTTGTTCGGCCGCAGCTTCACAGACATATTGTCGGGCTACCGCGTCTTTTCTCGCCGTTTCGTCAAGAGCTTCCCCGTGCTGTCCGCCGGGTTCGAGATCGAGACGGAGATGAGCGTTCACGCCCTGGAACTGCGTATGCCGGTGGGTGAGCGTCTGACCGCTTATGCCGCGCGCCCGGAGGGGTCCGAATCGAAACTGAGCACCTATCGCGACGGCTGGCGCATCCTGCGCATGATGGTGCAATTGTACCGGACGGAGCGCCCGCTGTGGTTCTTTGGCGCGATCTCGGCTTTCCTGGTCTTCGTCGCGCTGCTGCTCGCGGTGCCGATCCTGCTGACCTACATCGACACCGGCCTTGTCCCCCGTTTCCCCACGGCGATGCTGAGCGTCGGCCTCGTCATCCTGTCGGCGCTGAGCCTGATGAGCGGGCTGATCCTCGATACCGTGACGCGCGGGCGGCTGGAGATGCGGCGGCTGGCCTATCTGGCGCTTCCGGCACCCTCCACGGTCGTATCGGCCGATGGGATGCGGGCGCAGCGGCTGGCGTCCTGACGGGTAACTTTTTCTGCTGAAATTGCGAAGTCTTGCACGGAATGGCCAAACCTCTTGAAGGGATCGTCAAGACATCCGATGTATGGCGTCGCAAGGGCAACAATCGAAAGACGATCATGCACGACATTATGACCGACCCCATGGCAGCTCTCGTTCCGATCGTGATCGAGCAGTCGAACCGGGGGGAGCGCAGCTTCGACATTTATTCCCGGCTGCTGCGCGAGCGCATCATCTTCGTCACCGGTCAGGTCGAAGATCACATGGCGTCGCTCATCACCGCCCAGCTCCTGTTCCTCGAGTCGGAAAATCCGAAGAAGGATATCTGGATGTACATCAACTCGCCCGGCGGCGTGGTGACGGCAGGCATGGCGATCCATGACACCATGCAGTATATCCGTCCGAAGGTCGGCACCGTCTGCATCGGTCAGGCCGCGTCGATGGGCAGCTTCCTGCTCGCATCGGGTGAGCCGGGCATGCGCGTGGCGCTCACCAACGCGCGGATCATGGTGCACCAGCCGTCTGGCGGCGCGCAGGGCATGGCGTCGGATATCGAGATCCAGGCCAAGGAAATCCTGCGGATTCGCAAGCGCCTGAACGATCTCTATGTGAAGTACACCGGCCAGCCGCTCGACAAGATCGAAGCCGCGATGGACCGTGACACCTTCCTGGAGGCGGAAGAAGCCAAGGCCTTTGGTCTGGTGGATCAGGTGTTCGACAAGCGCCCTGTCACGACCGAAACTCCGGCGGCGGATTCCTGATCCGGAGACAGGACGCATGGTTTACGTGACTTGCAGGGTTACAGGCCACTTGTGAAAGGGATATGACGCGGTCTAGAATGGCCGTGGCCATATCGGTCCGCTCCCCCGCTCCGGCGGGGCGGGGGCGGCGGGCGAAGAAAGGCGATGAATGACGAAGCTTACCGGTTCCGATTCGAAGAGCACTCTCTACTGTTCCTTCTGCGGCAAGTCGCAGCATGAGGTACGGAAGCTGATTGCCGGACCCACGGTTTTCATCTGCGATGAATGTGTCGAGCTGTGCAACGACATCATCCGCGAGGAAACCAAGGGTGCGATCGTCGGCCGCCGTGACGGTGGCGTGCCCACCCCGCAGGAAATCTGCGACGTCCTGAACGATTATGTGATCGGGCAGATGCGGGCGAAGCGTGTGCTTTCGGTCGCCGTGCACAATCACTACAAACGTCTGAACCACGGGGCAAAGACGGGCGACGTCGAACTCGCCAAGTCGAACATCCTGCTGGTCGGCCCGACGGGCTGCGGCAAGACGCTGCTCGCGCAGACGCTGGCCAAGACGTTCGACGTGCCCTTCACCATGGCGGATGCCACCACGCTGACCGAAGCCGGTTATGTGGGTGAGGATGTGGAGAACATCATCCTCAAGCTGCTGCAGGCGTCCGACTATAATGTCGAAAAGGCGCAGCGCGGCATCGTCTACATCGACGAGATCGACAAGATCAGCCGCAAGG
The DNA here is from genome assembly GCA_036383715.1 of Sphingobium sp. Classification (GTDB taxonomy): domain Bacteria; phylum Pseudomonadota; class Alphaproteobacteria; order Sphingomonadales; family Sphingomonadaceae; genus Sphingobium. Next base: position 34,615 of record DASVNT010000147.1, read on the forward strand.
CAGAGAATCCGTCGATCACGCGCGACGTGTCGGGTGAGGGCGTGCAGCAGGCGCTGCTCAAGCTGATGGAAGGCACGACCGCCAGCGTTCCGCCGCAGGGTGGCCGCAAGCATCCGCAGCAGGAGTTCCTGCAGGTCGATACCACGAACATCCTCTTCATCTGCGGCGGCGCGTTCGCCGGGCTGGAGAAGATCATCGGTGATCGTCTGGAGGGCAAGTCCATCGGTTTCGGCGCGCATGTCGCCGCGCCGGAGGAGCGCCGCACGGGCGAACTGCTTAAGCAGTCGGAGCCGGAGGATTTGCTGAAATTCGGCCTGATCCCCGAATTCGTAGGTCGTCTGCCGGTCATCGCCACGCTGGAGGATCTCGACATTCCCGCGCTCGTGCAGATTCTGTCCGAGCCGAAGAATGCGCTGGTCAAGCAGTATAAGAAGCTGTTCGAGATGGAGAATGTCGAACTCAGCTTCACCGACGACGCTCTGGTCGCGGTCGCCAAGAAGGCGATCGAGCGCAAGACCGGCGCGCGCGGCTTGCGCTCCATATTGGAAGCCATCCTGCTCGACACCATGTTCGATCTGCCATCGATGACGGGCGTGACCGAGGTCGTGGTGGACAAGGATGTGGTTGCGGGTTCCAAGGAACCGATCCGCGTGTTCGAGGATCAGCGTAACAAGGCGGGCGACGCCGCCTGATCCTGATCCGCCGATCACTGGGATAGTGAAAAAGCCCGGCCGTTCGCGGTCGGGCTTTTTTGTACTCAGAGGTCGCCTGCGCTGCCGCCGATCGCCTCGTCAGCCTTCGCGCGGAACCGTTCGGGCGTCAGCCACTGCCATAGCAGCAGAACAGGCTCGGTCAGCGCCATGCCGATCAGGATGCCGAGCAGCCGTTCGTACCCCGGCTCTATGCTCGCGCCCGCATAATTGTCCGGCACGAGGATGACCAGCAGGGCGAGCGTGAACTGCATGCCCGCATAGCGGTAGCGGCCCGTGCCATTCTCGATATGCCGCCCGACCGCTATGCCGATCACCGTTCCCCCGACCAGCACGGGTGCGGACCCCTGCGCGATCAGCAGGACGAGCGCGGACAGCGCGGCGCCCGCGATGCACCCCAGGAAACGATGCCGCAGCCTCTGCCGGACCGGCACGACGCTGCCTGCGCTCAGACCGCTGGCGGGCACCAGCAGGACGGCCATGATTGTGATCGCGCTCTGCGCCATGGCCGGAAAGTCGAAGCGGGTGCCGAGCACCACAAGCAATGCCAGCGCGATCCCGCCCTGCATCGCGTGGCGAAAGGCATCGGGATGCCAGCGGACGACGGGCGCGGCAGGCGTCGGCGTGGCGGGCCAGAGGCGGCGCAGGGTCAGGGTGGAGAGCAGGCTGATCGCCATGCAGGCGACCGTCCCCGCGACATTCTCCAATATCCGCGTCTCGACAAAGGCGCGCAGCGGGATGGTGGGCTTTTCCAGCTTGTCGAGCACGACCATGGCGAAGGTCAGGCCATAGAACAGCCATGCATAGGCCCGTGTGGCGGTGAGCGCGGCATAAAGGCTGCCCGCGCCGACCGCGAACAGCGCGAGCGCCGCCAGTGCCGCATTGTGGAGCAGGAAGGGTGTCGCCGCGAGCGCGACGAGAGCGCCGACGATCGTCCCCACGATCCGCAACGATCCGCGCGACAATGTCTCCATCACATGGCCGCGCATCACCATATAACCGGCGTAGGCGGCCCAGGAAACATGGGTGGCGTTCAGCCAGTGCGCCATGCCGATGGCGAGCAACACGGACAGGACGCACTCGATCTCGTCCACGGTGCGGGCGGTTGGCGACAGGAAGCGGGGTGGGACCACGGTCATATGCGCGCGCTTCCTACCGGCAGAATGTCGCGAGGGGAACGTGCAATAAACAATAGTATCTCAGTTATTGCGGGACCGTCCTGAATCGCGGGTCGCCCGGCGTGCACGAAAGGCAGGCAGGGACAGCAGGGCGATGCCGGTCAACAGGATGCCGCACCCGATGGCGGCGCCCGCCTGAAACGGAAAAGGCCCCGACGCGCTCATGCCCAGCATCAGGGTCCAGCCCAACGGCAGCAGGACCAGGCCCGCCATGATCAGTTGCCGGGCGGACAGGCGTCGCTGCAGATCGAGGATCAACCCGCCGACAATGGCGGTCCCGATCAGGGTTACTGCATCGTGCATGGATGGGATCGCCTTGAAGCCATGGCCGACTATCGCTCCGGCATGGCCGTCCGCGCAATGCGGTTAAGCCTTCTTTGTCCCTGAAGGGCACAACATGCCGCGCGAGATCGCAGGGACAAGATCGGGATATTTGGTGCGGGCGGGGGGACTCGAACCCCCATGGGCAAAGCCCGACGGATTTTCTTACCAGCTACGGCTTTCGCCGCCATGGGGCCGGATGCCGCCATGTTCGTGGTCTGGACTATCCCTTCGCCTTGTCGCCGGTCGAACCGGGGAGTTAGGCGCTGCCCGTCTAGTCTCTACACCTTCCTGCATGGCCCGGACCCTGTCCGTTGGTGCAGGCTTGGCTCGGGATTGCCATGCCAAAGGTTTCCCCGAATTTGAGCAGTTCTACTTCGCGCATTTCCACGCGAGCACTCGTTAGCTTGTGGCTTTCAAGTCCGTTGCGTCTACCGATTTCGCCACGCCCGCACATGGGCAGGGGCATCGTATAGAAAGGCATGGAGACGAAACCAAGCCCCCGTGACGCGAATCGCGCACGGGGGCGGTATAAAGCGTCAGTCCTCGCCGTTGGCGTTCAGGCGCTCGCGCATTTCCTTGCCGGGCTTGAAGTGCGGCACGCGCTTGGCGGGCACGGAAACTTCCTCGCCGGTGCGCGGATTGCGACCGACGCGGGCATCACGTCCGCGCGTCGTGAAGGCGCCAAAGCCGCGCAGTTCCACACGACCGCCGGTTGCGAGGCGATCAACGATACTTTTGAAAACCAGATCGACCAGCTTGTCGATCGTCTGAAGCGACAGGTCAGGATTTTCCTGCGCCAGCTTTTGCACCAGTTCCGACCGGATCATTCTACCCACCCCTTGCACCATATTGGTTACCCCAGCCCCCCAGCCGTTGATGTCCAACCTTAGACAGTCCGCATTGCGGTCGCGACAATCTATATCAAGGATAAAGCGGTAATTGTATGAGATTAGGCACATATTTCTACTGTGCCGGCGTCCCATCTGCCGCAGATCGGGACATTTTCAGCCCCATATAGGAAAACCGTCCCGGCGTGATTCGCCGGGACGGTCCATGTGATGTCGGTAACGACTCAGTTCTTGCCCTTGAGCGCCTCGCCGAGGATGTCGCCGAGCGATGCGCCGCTGTCGGACGAACCATACTGGGCAACCGCCTGCTTCTCTTCGGCGATCTGGAGCGCCTTGACGGAGAAGTTGGGCTTCTTGCTGCGGTCGAAGCCGATGACGAGCGCGTCGAACTTCTGGCCGACCTGGAAGCGGTCGGGGCGCTGTTCGTCGCGGTCGCGGCCGAGGTCGCTGCGCTTGATGAAGCCGGTCACGCCGCCTTCGCCAGCCTGAACTTCCAGGCCGCCGTCGCGGACTTCGAGAACGGTGACAGTGACGGTGGCGTTCTTGTTCACGCCGCCCGTGCCGCCTGCGACTGCGCCGCCCGCGGTGGGTGCGCCCTTCTCAAGCTGCTTCATGCCGAGGCTGATGCGCTCCTTCTCGACGTCGATGTCGAGAACGACGGCCGACACCTGCTCGCCCTTGCGGTGCAGGTTGAGCGCGTCTTCGCCGGAGATGCCCCATGCGATGTCGGACATGTGAACCATGCCGTCCACGTCGCCGTCCAGGCCGATGAACAGACCGAATTCGGTCGCGTTCTTGACTTCGCCTTCGACAACCGAACCGATCGGGTGACGGTCGGCAAAGCTCTCCCAGGGGTTGTGCTGGGCCTGCTTGAGACCGAGGCTGATGCGGCGCTTGTCCTCATCGACTTCCAGAACCATGACGTCGACTTCCTGGCTCGTCGAAACGATCTTGCCGGGGTGAACGTTCTTCTTGGTCCAGGACATTTCGGACACGTGGACCAGGCCCTCGATGCCGGCTTCCAGCTCGACGAACGCACCATATTCGGTGATGTTCGTGACGCGGCCCGACAGCTTGGCGCCGACGGGGTACTTGGCCGATGCGCCTTCCCACGGATCGCTCTCCAGCTGCTTCATGCCGAGGCTGATGCGCTGCGTCTCGCGGTTGATGCGGATGATCTGGACACGGACGGTGTCGCCGATGTTGATCATCTCGGACGGGTGGTTGATGCGCTTGTAGCTGAGGTCGGTGACGTGCAGCAGGCCGTCGACGCCGCCCAGGACAACGACCGCACCGTAGTCGGTGATGTTCTTGACGACGCCCTCGATGATCTGACCCTCGGCCAGATTCTGGATGAGGCCCGAACGCTGCTCGGCGCGCGTCTCTTCGAGGATGGCGCGGCGCGACACGACGATGTTGCCGCGGCGGCGATCCATCTTGAGGATCTGGAAGGGCTGCGGAATGTCCATCAGCGGGGTGACGTCGCGCACGGGGCGGATGTCGACCTGCGAACCGGGCAGGAAGGCCACGGCGCCGTCGAGGTCGACGGTGAAGCCACCCTTGACGCGGCCGAAGATGACGCCTTCGACGCGGCTGTTCTCGGCGAACTCGGACTCGAGCTTGTCCCATGCGGCTTCGCGGCGTGCGCGGTCGCGCGACAGCATCGCTTCGCCCTGGCTGTTCTCGACGCGGTCGACGAACACTTCGACTTCGTCACCGACCTTCAGGTCGGCCTTCTGGCCGGGAGCGGCGAATTCGCGCAGGGCAACGCGGCCCTCGCTCTTGAGGCCTACGTCGATGACGACCAGGTCGTTTTCGATGGCGGTGACGGTGCCCTTGACGACGCGGCCTTCGAAGCCGCCCTCTGCACCACCGAGAGAATCATTGAGAAGCGCGGCGAAATCGTCGCGCGAGGGAAATGCCGTAGAGGCCATGGATTAGGTTCCTTCACGTCGTTGCTGGCCAACCGGTTGTCTCCGGCGGTCTTGTCAACCGGGCCGGCAATCATCAGGTGATGCTTGCGGGTCCGTGGCCAAAGCGTCACCCTGACCGAACGTCATGGGCAACATCCTCAAGACCGCGACTCCGTGAACCACACGGGCTGAAAAGGCGAAAAGGGCGCACGGAATTACCGGCGCCTCTTCAAAGTCACGAAATAAGGTGACGTTTCAGCTGTGCGTCCACGAGGGCGATAGCCTCTCGGACGGCCGCTTCTATACCCAGATTGCTGGTATCTAGCAAGACGGCATCGTGCGCGCGGACCAGCGGCGCGGCGCTCCGGTTCGCGTCGCGGGCGTCGCGTTCCTCAAGGTCGGCGGTGATGGCGGCGAGGGTGACGTCCACGCCGCGCCCGACCATCTCCGCATGACGCCGCGCGGCGCGTGCTGCGACTGATCCGGTGATGAACAGCTTGGCATCCGCATCGGGGCAGATGACCGTGCCGATGTCGCGTCCGTCAAGGATCGCGCCGCCCGGCTGCGCGGCGAAACTGCGCTGGCGGTCGAGCAGCGCCTGCCGCACTGCAGGATGGCGTGAGGCCCGGCTGGCGAGCGCGCCCGTCGCCTCCGTCCGCAGGGCGGGCTCGGCCAGCAGGCTTTCGGGGAAATCCGCGCCTTTCAGTGCATCCGCCGCGTCATCCGGGTCGCCGCCCAGCGCAACCGTATGCGCGCCGACCGCCCGATAGAGCAGGCCGGTGTCGAGGCAGGGGAGGCCGAAATGGACGGCGAGGGCGCGGGCGATGGTGCCCTTGCCGCTGGCGGTCGGGCCATCGACGGCAATGATCATGCCGGCACGCCGCCCAATGTGCGCAGCAGCGGCAGGAAGGTGGGGAAGCTGGTCGCGACCGGACGCATGTCGTCCACGGTCAGCCCGCCCGTGGTGACGAGGCCCGCGACCGTAAAGCTCATCGCGATGCGGTGGTCGAGCGCGGCGGAAATATCGGGCGCCTGATTGCCGCCACCCAGCGGCTCGCCGCCGGTGCCGGTGATGATCAGGCCGTCCTCGACCTCCTCCACCCGTGCGCCGATGCGGGCGAGGCCCTGCGCCATCAGTGTCAGGCGGTCCGATTCCTTGACGCGCAGTTCGTCGAGGCCGCTGGTGCGGGTGACGCCCTTCGCCATGGCGGCGGCGACGAACAGGATCGGGAACTCGTCGATCATGCTGGGCGCGACGTCGGGCGGCACGTCGATGCCGGTCAGGACAGAATGGCGGGCGGTGATGTCGGCCACCGGCTCGCCGCCGACGATCCGCTCGTTGGAATAGGTCAGGTCGGCGCCCATGGTGCGCAATATCTCGAAGATGCCAGCGCGCGTCGGGTTCATGCCGACATTGGTCACGGTGACCTCCGATCCCGGCACGATCAGCGCCGCGACAATGGGGAAGGCGGCGGAGGAGGGGTCGCCGGGCACCACGATCTGCTGCCCGCTCAGTTCCGCCTCGCCAGTGACGGAGATGATGCGCGTTCCGTCGCTCTCTATCTCTACGTCGAGGGTCGCGCCAAAGCCGCGCAACATGCGCTCGCTATGGTCGCGGGTCGGGATCGGTTCGATGACGCGGGTGATGCCGGGGGTATTGAGGCCCGCGAGCAGGACCGCCGACTTCACCTGTGCGGAGGCGACCGGCAGGCGATATTCGATGGGCACGGCGGGGCAAAGGCCGCGCATGGTGAGGGGGAGGCGGCCACCGGGCGAGGTCATGAACTCCGCGCCCATCCGCGACAGCGGCTCGGTCACGCGGCCCATCGGACGTTTGCTGAGCGAGGCGTCGCCGGTGAAGGTCGCGGTGATGCCATGGCTGGCGATCAGGCCCATGAGCAGACGGGTGGATGTGCCGCTGTTGCCCATGTCCAGCGCGACCTGTGGTTGCAGCAGGCCGCCGACGCCGACGCCGTGCACTGTCCATATGCCGTCGTCGCCGCGCGCGATGTCCGCACCCATGGCGCGCATGGCGGCGGCGGTGGCGAGGACGTCCTCACCCTCCAGCAATCCCTCGATCCGCGTCTCTCCCACGGCCAGAGCGCCCAGCATCAGGGAGCGGTGCGAGATGCTCTTGTCCCCCGGCACGGTGACGGTGCCCCGGAGAGGGGCGGACGGCGCGAAATGGCCGGGAACGGGCAGGCTGGCGGAATGGGAGGCGCTCATCGGGCTTTCGATCGTCATGGCTGCCGGCAAAGTAAAGGCCGGAAGGCGTGGAAAAAATCGCGTCGGCTTTTGACAGCGCGGGCCTCCTATGGCAAGGCGCGCGACTGTTTCGCGGCTCCGGGATACCCTCGGCGGCCTGCGACCTGGTTTCTGAAAGGACAGAGGCGGCACATGGTGAAGCCTGAATGGGGAACGAAGCGGACCTGCCCGAAATGCGCCACGCGCTTTTACGATCTGGGCAAGGAAGATCCGGTTACGTGCATCGAATGCGGCAACGTCTGGACGCCTGAACCCGTCCTGAAGTCCAAGCAACCGCTCCCGTATGAGCAGCCTCAGAAGGCCGTGAAGGTCGAGAAGGAGGAGGACGACGATCTGGATCTGGACATCGACGTGGACGACGAGGAACCCTCGCCGGACAATGATGTGGATCTGGGCGGTGACGACGACCTGGGCGTCGATCACTCCGACGCGAACGGCGAAGACGACGCCTGACGAACTATCGCCCCAAAAAACTGACGGTCCAAAAAAACTGTCAGGGGGCGATAAAAAGATGCTTGCATGGTGTGGCGCTGCTGACTAAACGCAGCGCCTCACCCGCCGGGAACCTCCAGAACCCGGCACGAAGGATGGGGCCTTAGCTCAGCTGGGAGAGCGCCTGCATGGCAAGCAGGAGGTCAGCGGTTCGATCCCGCTAGGCTCCACCATTCCCTATATCGGTATAGATGTGCTTCTCCGCTCAGGCGGGGCGATGTCGTGCGAAAGATCGTGAAACGGTCCGCATGATGCGTTGGCGCGTCCATCGCGATCCGATTCTCCCATTTCCCACCATGCGCCCATCATAGCCTTGGGTGATCCTTTAATCTGTTCCTGTTTGACGAAATAGTTTTCTAAAATACGAATTTAGGGCAAGCTCCTCCCGTGCAAGAGGGAGGAGAGGAACCCCTGTGACGAATTTCAGGACAGGATGGCGGCAGGTCGGCGCGTGTGTGGCCCTGCTGGCCGCTACCGGCATGATCGCGGCCACCTATAGTATCGTGGCGGTGCCGCTCGCCCACGAATTCCAGCCCAGCCGCATGGTGTTGATGTTCGCGATGACGGTCATGGCGGGCGTTTCCGCCCTGCTGTCGCCGGTGCTGGGCACGCTGATGGACCGTGTCTCGATGCGGCTGTTGATGCTGGCGGGGGCGATTCTGTTGTCGCTGGGCTTCGTGGCGCTGTCCTTTGCGACGTCCTTTTCGCAGGTTCTGGTCATCTACGGCCTGTTCATGGCGCCGGCGAACGTGCTGATGGGGCCGATAGCGGTGTCGGTGCTGCTCTCGCGATGGTTCGTGCGCAGGCGCGGTGCCGCGATCGGCATTGCGATTACCGGCATCGCGGTGGGCGGGCTGCTGTTTCCGCCGGTGATTCAGGGGCTGCTGGACGTGCTGCCGTGGCGGGAGGCCTATCGCGGCCTCGCCCTCATCCTGCTCCTCATCACCGGTCCTGCGGCAATTCTGGTCGTGAGCCGACCGTCCGACCGGGGCCTGCACGCCGATGGGCTGGACGATGACGCCGCCGCGAGCCGGCAAGCGGTCGTGGACGGCGGCGTGGATGCTCCCGCCTTTTCCGTGCGCGCGATTTTGGCGGACCGGACCTTCTGGTGCGCTGCGCTGGTGTTCGCGGTGGTGACGTCGGGGATGAAGGGGATGATTACGAACCTGATGCCGCTCGCGCTCGACGAAGGCATCCAGCCGACTGTCGCGGCCCTGCTGATC
>DASVNT010000148.1:0-1873 GCA_036383715.1 Sphingobium sp.
GTTCGCGAGCCAGCCGCTCACTTCCCCCGGTTACGACGCTTCCGCCATCGAAGTCCTGGAGGGGCTGGAGCCCGTCCGCCGTCGCCCCGGCATGTATATCGGGGGCACGGACGAACGCGCGTTGCACCACCTCGCCAGCGAGGTGCTCGACAACAGCATGGACGAAGCGGTGGCGGGCCACGCCACCCGGATCGAAATCACGCTGGAGCCCGGCAACAAGCTGACCATAACGGACAATGGCCGCGGCATCCCGGTCGATCCGCACCCCAAATTCCCCGGCAAGTCGGCGCTGGAAGTGATCATGACGACCCTTCATTCGGGCGGCAAGTTCACGGACAAGGCCTACGCCACCTCCGGCGGCCTGCACGGCGTCGGCATCAGCGTCGTGAACGCACTGTCGGTCGTCACCGTGGTCGAGGTCGCGCGCAACAAGGAGTTGTTCCGCCAGAGCTTCGCCCAGGGTTTTCCCACCAGCGGCCTCGAAAGGGTCGGCTCCGCCCCCAATCGGCGCGGCACGTCGGTCAGCTTCATCCCCGACCATGAGATTTTCGGCGAACAGAAGTTCAAGCCCGCCCGCCTCTACCGCCTCGCCCGGTCGAAAGCCTATCTGTTCGCAGGCGTCGAAATCCGCTGGAAATGCGCGCCCGAACTCATCAGCGACGACACCCCTACCGAAGCCGTGTTCCAGTTCCCCGGCGGCCTTGCCGACCATCTGAAGGAACAAGTCGGCGAACGGGAATGCGCGACCAGCGCCTTCTTCTCGGGGGCCCAAGACTTTCCCGATACCGCCGGGCGCGTCGAATGGGCGGTCGCATGGCCGCTCTGGTCGGACGGCAGCTACAGCTGGTATTGCAACACCATCCCCACGCCCGACGGCGGCACTCACGAAGCCGGCATGCGCGCCGCGCTGGTGAAGGGCATCCGCGCCTTTGGCGACCTCGTCGGGCAGAAAAAGGCGAAGGACATCACCGCCGACGATATCGTGACCTCGTCGGAAGTCATGCTGTCGGTGTTCATCCGCGACCCGCAATTCCAGAGCCAGACCAAGGACCGCCTCACCAGCCCCGAAGCCGCGCGCCTTGTGGAAAACGCCGTCCGCGACCATTTCGATCATTATCTGTCGGACCATATGGAGCGCGGCAAGGCGCTGCTCGCCTATGTCATCGACCGCATGGACGAGCGGCTGAAGCGCAAGCAGGAGAAGGAGGTCAAGCGCAAGACCGCCACCAGCGCGCGCAAACTGCGCCTGCCCGGCAAGCTGACCGACTGCTCCACGGATGACCCCGAGGGCACGGAAATATTCCTGGTAGAGGGCGATTCGGCTGGCGGATCGGCCAAGCAGGCGCGCGACCGCAAGACGCAGGCGATCCTCCCCTTGCGCGGCAAGATATTGAACGTGGCGTCGGCCAACACCGCCAAGATCCTGGCCAATCAGGAAATCGCCGACATGATCCTGGCGCTGGGCTGCGGCACGCGCAAGGACTGCAATCCTGATAGTCTGCGATACGAGCGGGTCGTCATCATGACCGACGCCGACGTCGACGGCGCGCATATCGCCACGCTGCTCATGACCTTCTTCTTTCAGGAGATGCCGGAACTGGTGCGGCGCGGACACCTCGACCTCGCGCAGCCGCCGCTCTATCGCCTCGTCACCAGCGGCAAGAGCCTCTACGCCAAGGACGATGCGCATCGCGAGCAGCTGCTCGCCAGCGAGTTCAAGGGCAAGAAGGTTGATGTCAGCCGCTTCAAGGGGCTGGGCGAAATGAACCCGATGCAGCTGCGCGAAACCACCATGGACCCCAAGACCCGCACCCTCATCCGCATCACCCTGCCCGACGATATCGAGGACCGGCAGCAGGTGCGCGAACTGGTC
>DASVNT010000149.1:0-13398 GCA_036383715.1 Sphingobium sp.
GCCTCGTCATAATAGCGGATCGCCTTGCCCGGCAGTTCCTGCGACTGGGCAATCTGCGCGAGGCCGACATAGGCGACGCGGTTGCGTGGATCGAGAGCGAGGGATGTCTCATACGCGTCCGTGGCGCCATCAAGATTACCACCGGCAAAGGCAGCAACACCACGTTCCGACCATTGGATGGATCGGGGATCGAGTGATGACGGCTTTTGCCCGTGACTAATGCTTGACGAAACAGCAAGGAGAACAGCAAGCGACACAGCAGCGGGCGTGAACCGCATCAGCACCTCCAGTACGGATTCTTTCTGAGGCTTTCGCCTCTCATCCAACCGGATTAGCACGCTTTACGCAGCCTTGCGAAGAAAAAGCCGTCGCTAGCATCCTGTTTTGCGGTGAGCAACACCCCGCTGCCCCATTTCCGGCGTCCCCAATCGCTTTCTTCGGCCTTCCAGCCGTCATGGGCAGCGAGAAAGGCATCGACCTGATCGCGCCCTTCCGAATCGAGCAGGGAGCAGACCGCATAGACGAGAAGGCCGCCGGGTTTCACCAGCGGCTGTGCCAGATGCAGCACCCTGCGTTGCAGGTCGGTCGCGCGGCGAATCGCAGCGGGCGTCAGGCGCCAGCGCGCTTCCGGGTTGCGCCGCCACGTCCCCATGCCCGTGCAGGGCGCATCGACCAGCACCACGTCACAGGCGTCGGTGAGCGGGGCCAGCGCCTCCTCCTCCTGATTGCCGTTGAGGAGCAATGTCTCGATAAACTCCGCGCCCGCACGGTCCGCACGAGGGGACAGCCGCGCCAGCCGGTCGCGGTTGACATCGGCCGCGATCAACCTGCCCTGCCCGCCCATGTCGGCGGCGAGCGCCAGTGTCTTGCCACCCGCACCCGCGCACAGGTCCAGGACGGTCTGGCCCGGCCGCGCATCACAGGCTGCGGCAATGATCTGGCTTCCCGCATCCTGCACTTCCAGCAGGCCCGCTTGCCATTCGGGCGAGGATTCGAGCGCGGTTCCTTCCGGCAGGGACAGGCCGTGCGGCGTATTGGCCAGCACTTCCGCCAGCGGCAGACGCTCCTGCAAAGCCGCGCGCGTGATCCGAAGGCCGTTGGCGCGGATATGCAGGGGGGCACGGTCCAGCAACGCCGCCCGTTCTTCTCCCTCCACAGGCGCGGCCAGCAGGGAGGTCATCCAGCCCGGAATGGGATCGGCCTGCCCCGGAACTGCGATAGTCTCACTGTCGCCAATCGGGGCCGGACCATGAGCCGACCCGTCGAACAGGGCGGCGAGAGCGGGATCCTGCGCGGCGAGTGCGATCATGGCCGCGCGGCCACTGGCGGGCGGCTCGACATGGGCGCGGATCGCGGCATAGACATGGTCGCGCACCGCTCGCCGGTCCTTCGACCCGGCATAGCGGCGTTCCTTGAAATAGCGCGCAATCAGCGTATCCGCCGCCGCGCCCTGAGACGCGACCGCGACGATGACCCTATCGAGCAGGTCGATGGCGGCCTGAACACGGGCAGCGGGTGTCATGGCCTTACTCCCCCTCCCGCCTGCGGGATGGGGCCGGGGGGTGGGCTTGCGCTTCGACTGCCGACTGAGCGACCTATCGGTCGCTTGCCCACCCCCAGCCCCTCCCGCAAGCGGGAGGGGAGAAAAGATGTCACCACCTTATCTTCACCGCGTCGGGTAATTGGGGGCTTCGCGCGTGATCGTCACGTCATGCACATGGCTCTCGGACAGGCCCGCGTTGGTGATCTGGATGAAGCGGCCCCGCTCGCGCAAATCCTTGAGCGTGGCGCTGCCGGTATAGCCCATCGCCGCCTTCACGCCGCCGACGAGCTGGTGGATCACGTCGCGGGCAGGCCCCTTGAACGGCACCTGTCCCTCGATCCCCTCCGGCACCAGCTTCATCTGGTCCTTGATGTCGGCCTGGAAATAGCGATCCGCCGAACCGCGCGCCATGGCGCCCACGGAACCCATGCCGCGATAGCTCTTATAGGCGCGCCCCTGATACAGGAACGTCTCGCCCGGAGCTTCCGCCGTGCCCGCCAGCAGCGAACCGATCATCACCGTCGATGCGCCCGCCGCCAGAGCCTTGGCAAGGTCGCCGGAGGTGCGCAGGCCGCCGTCCGCGATCACGGGAACGCCGGATTTCTCGGCCTCCGCCGCTGCGTCCATCACCGCCGTCAACTGCGGCACGCCCACGCCCGCGACGACGCGGGTGGTGCAGATGGAGCCAGGGCCGATGCCGACCTTCACGCCGTCCGCACCCGCACCGATCAGCGCACGGGTCGCCTCCGCGGTGGCGACATTGCCCGCCACCACCTGAACCGTGTTGGACAGGCGCTTCACCCGCTCCACCGTGCGCGCGACGTCGCGATTATGGCCATGGGCGGTGTCGATGACGATCAGGTCGCATTCCGCGTCGATCAGCGCCTCGGTCCGCTCGATCCCCTTGTCGCCGACCGTGGTCGCGGCGGCGACGCGCAAGCGGCCCGATGCGTCCTTCGTCGCCTGCGGATAGGTGACGGCCTTCTCGATATCCTTGACCGTGATCAGGCCGACGCAGTGATAAGCCTCGTCCACGACCAACAGCTTTTCGATGCGGCGCTGGTGCAGCAGGCGGCGCGCCTCGCCGGAGCTGACGCCCGTGCTGACCGTCGCCAGATTCTCGTGCGTCATCAGTTCGCGCACCGGCTGGAGCGGGTTTTCGGCAAAGCGCACATCGCGATTGGTCAGGATGCCGACAAGCTTGCCGCTCGCCTCTACGACCGGAATGCCGCTGATCTTGTGATGCGCCATCAGCATCTGCGCCTCGGCCAGCGGAGCGTCGGGGCCGATAGTGATGGGATTGACGACCATGCCGCTCTCGAACCGCTTGACCGCGCGGACCGCAGCGGCCTGTTCCTCGACCGACAGGTTGCGGTGCAGGACGCCGATGCCGCCCAGCTGCGCCATGACGATCGCCATGTCCGCCTCCGTCACTGTGTCCATGGCGGACGACAGGATCGGGATGTTCAGCGCGATGTCGCGGCTGACGCGGGTGGAGGTATCCGTCTGGCTGGGCAGCACGTCGGATTCAGCGGGCTGCAGCAGCACGTCGTCGAATGTGAGGCCGAGCCGGATTTCCATGGAATGCGCCACCTTGTGAGTCTTGGGTCGAGAAGGAATCGTGGCGGCCCATGTAATCATTTAGGGGCGCGGGGGCTAGGCCCTCTCGTCGCTCTTTTGCGATTGCAATATAATGGCCTGCTGCGATGGTGAATCGGCGCACCACCAACAAAGATCATCCCCTGTGCCAATGCCCCTTTGCGGCCCAAAGGTTTGACGGCATAACCATGGCTCTAGCGGGAGGATAATATCGCCATGGGCACCTTTGCTGTATTCGTCGCCGTTCTCGTAATCCTGTACCTTGCGGCCAGCATCAAGATCGTGCGGCAGGGCTATCAATATACGATCGAACGCTTTGGACGCTTCACGCAGGTCGCGCATCCGGGCCTGAATTTCTTTCCCGCCTTCTTCTATGCCGTCGGTCGCAAGATCAACATGATGGAGCAGGTCATCGACGTGCCCAGTCAGGAGATCATCACCCGCGACAACGCTATGGTGTCGGTGGACGGAGTTGTCTTCTTTCAGGTGCTGGACGCCGCCAAGGCCGCCTATGAGGTCAGCCAGTTGAACGTGGCGCTGCTCCAGCTCGCCACGACCAACCTACGCACCGTCATGGGGTCGATGGACCTCGACGAAACCCTGTCCAAGCGCGACGAGATCAACGCGCGCCTGCTTTCGGTGGTCGATCATGCCACCAACAGCTGGGGCGTGAAGATCACCCGCGTCGAATTGAAGGACATCCGCCCGCCCGCCGATATCGTCAACGCCATGGGCCGCCAGATGAAAGCGGAGCGAGAGAAACGCGCCAACATATTGGAAGCGGAAGGCTTCAAGAGCGCCGAAATCCTGCGCGCCGAGGGTGAGAAGCAGGCGCGCATCCTGCAAGCCGAAGGCCAGCGCGAAGCGGCCTTCCGCGCGGCAGAGGCGCGGGAACGTGGGGCAGAGGCCGAGGCAAGGGCGACAACCGTCGTCAGCGACGCCATTGCAGGCGGCAATGCACAGGCGATCAACTATTTCATCGCGCAGAAATATGTCGAGGCGGTCAGCCAGTTCGCGACCAGCCCCAATGCCAAGACGATCCTGTTCCCGGTCGAGGCGACGCAGTTGATCGGCACGCTGGGCGGCATCGGCGCACTGGCGAAGGAGGCGTTGGGCGGCAACGACGGGCCGGGCACGCCAGCCGCTCCGCCCCGGCGACCGTCCACGGCCAGCGGCATTCCGGCCACCGCGCCCCGTCCGCAGGAGTAAGGCGTCATGGTCGGCGGATGGCTTTTCCCGGCGGACATGGCCCCATGGGTGGGCTGGATGGTCTTCGCCGTACTGCTGGCAATCGGGGAGATCGTGCTGCCCGGCATCTTCCTCATCTGGGTCGCCATTGCCGCCGCGATCACCGGCGGCATCGCATGGTGGTCGCCGGTGGGCCTGCCGGTCCAGATACTGATCTTCGCCGTCCTGTGCCTTGTCGCGACATGGGGTGGGCGGCGCTGGTACAGGGACAATCCGGTGGAATCCTCCGACCCCCTGCTCAACGACCGCGCCGCGCGGCTGGTGGGACGCCAGGTGGTCGTGATCGCGACCATCATCGGCGGCGAGGGCCGGGTCAAGCTGGACGACGGCACATGGAACGCGGTCGGCCCGGATGCGGAAGTCGGCGAGCGGCTGGTGGTACTGGCCGCATCGAGCGCGACGTTGACGGTGGGGCGACCGTAGTTTTTTGGGATGGTGCCTGAGGATGGGTGGGTTGCGACCAGTTTCGGACGTTCCTAAAAATCCGTTCGTTTCGAGCGCAGGTTCGAGCCTGTCGAGAACCGAAGTCGAGAATTGGCGCTACGCTGCAAGTTCTCGACGGACGCTTCTCGACTTCGCTCGAAGCTGCTCGAACCGAACGGAGTTTAACGAATGTCTTAGTCCCCACACCTCTCAAACCTCCCCCTCAACCCTGCCCCCTTCCCGCCAATCATCCGGCACACGCTGTTGCAGCACGCGGCGACGGGGCATCGCCTCCGGCATCTCGTCGCGGATAAACGCCAGCACGGCTTCGCGAATGTCGCAGCGCAGGTCGAACGCCGTGGAGGCATCGCGCGCCGTGGCCAGTACGCGCACCTCCATCAGTTCCTCCTTCATGTCCGTCACCTGCATATTGTGGAAGCGTTTGTCCCAGCGCGGATTGGCCTCGATGATCTCCGCCGCCTTTGCGCGCAGCCGGGCCACGTCCGCACTGGGGTCGAGGTAGAAGAACGCCGACCCCAGAAGTTTCGACGTATTGCGCGTCCAGTTCTGGAAACTGCTCTCCAGGAATTTCGACACCGGCACCACCAGCCGCCGCTCGTCCCAGAGCGCCACAACGACATAGGTCAGGCGGATTTCCTCGATGCGGCCCCATTCATTGTCCATGATGACCACATCGTCCAGCCGAATGGGTTCGGTGAACGCCATCTGAATGCCGGCGATCAGGTTCTTAAGCGCAGGCTGCGCCGCCGCGCCGACCGCCAGCGCCGCGATGCCCGCCGACGCCATCAACGTCACGCCAACTGTGCGGATGCTGGGTATGGACAGTAGCATCAGGCAGATGGTGACGAAACCGACCAGCAGCACGAGGATGCGCGTCAGGATCAGGCTGCGCGTCCGGCGCCGCCGCGCCGCCAGATTATCCTCGACGCTGATATCATAGCGATGCTCGACGATGTTCGACCCGGCACGCAGCATGGCGATGGCCAGCCAGCCGAGCAGTGCCGGCACCAGTAGCCCCGCTCCGCGGCTCCACAACACGACCGCCCACGGCTGGAGGTGCAGTTGTTCGCGGATCAGGGTCAGCGCCAGCCCGACCAGCAACCAGCGGGACGGTCGCAGACCGTGGGCGACCAATATGTCGTCTGTGCTGTCGGGCGTGCGTGCCGCCAGCCGTCGGAGCAGCGCAGTCGCGACGGCGTGGATCAGCAGCGCGATCGCTATGGTCACGACGATGACGGTGGAATCGATGATCCAGACCGGCACTTTCCAACCGGCGATGAGTTCGTTCGGCATGGCAGCACAACCATGCTGCACTGCAACGGTTCCGCCCGTTCAGCCACGGCTCATCCGGCCCGGCTATTCGATCCGGCGTGGTAACGATGCAGTGCATCCCGCACGGATGGCCTGCCGCGCCGCAATCGGCCAATGGGGTCGACAGATTGTGTCCTGCGATGGAGCGAGCCATACCCATGCCCGAATGCCGCGCCCTTCCCCTCTCCGCGCGTGTCCTCTTCGCCGCTGCCTCCCTGGCCTTGCCCCTGCAACCGACAGCGGCGGAGAATGCGGCCCCCTTCGACCTCTCCGGTCCGACCCTGCGCATCAGCGTGACGCGCGGCGAGGCGACCCTGCCCATCGCACAGGTGCCCAGCCTCGCCGAAGGAGACAGGATTTCCATCACCGCCGACCTGCCCGCCGATCAGGACGCGCATTTCCTGATGCTGTCCGCCTTTCTGCGCGGTGCGACCAATCCGCCGCCGAAAAAGTGGATCAACACCGCCGAGACATGGAAGCCCAGGGAGAAGGACAACCGCCTCTCCCTCGTCATTCCCAAGGGCGCGCGGCAACTCGTCCTGTTCCTCGTTCCCGAAGCGGGCGGAGTAGCGGGCGCGATTTCCAGTGCCGTCCGCAACCGGCCCGGCGAGTTCGTCCGCGCGACGCAGGAACTCAATCAGGCCTCGCTCGACCGCGCCCGGCTCAACACGTTCATGACGGCGATCAGTACGCAGGGGAACACGCATCCCGAAGTGCTCCGCACCGTCGCCCCCCGCCTCGCGCGCAGCCTGTCGATGAAGCTGAACGAGGAATGCCTGTCCCGCGTCGTGGAGTTGCAGGCGTCCTGCCTCCTCGAAAAAAGCGATTCGCTGGTGCTGGGCGACATGCACAGCAGTTCGATGGCGGAGACGCTGGCGGGCGCGCCGACCGAACTCGCCCTGCAACTCAGTTCCACGCGCGAAGGCGGCGAAGGCTATTACAGCCCCTATATCGGCGTCGTGCGCGACATTGCCCGGATATTCGGCGCGTTCGGCAATCCCGACCTCGACTACCTCCCCGCGCTGGGGATGCGCGACGGCGATGGCTTGTCCTTGCTGCTCAACCGCGCCCCGTCGTTCGGCAAGCCCAAGTCGGTGCTCGTCTCCGCCCTGTCCGCGATCGAGGGGGACAGCCCGCCGAAACTGCGCCGTGCGGTCGACACGCCGCTGTGCGCGACCCGCCCCGACCTGTCGCTGCCGGTAGACGGCGCACCGCTGATCTACGCCACTGCCTATTCGCGCAACATGGTGCTGACACTGAGCATGGCGGACGGCAAGAGCGTCGACCTGCCCGTCGCCGCGCGTGCCGATCAGGGTGGCTATGTCTTCACGGGAGACAGGCCGTCGGGCCTCACTGGGTCGATCAAGGGCAGGCTGCACGGCAATTGGGGGTTCCGCCGCTTCGACGGGCCGGAGTTCACCCTGCAATTTCCCGGTACGGAGGCGCCGGTGCTGGACGAAGGCAATGCCGTGCTGCTGACCGGCGCCGACCAGACGATCATGATCGATGGGGTCGTCCCGGCCTGCATCGACAGCATCACGCTCAACACCGGCCAACCGCCCGCCCGGCGCAGGTCGAAGGCGAAGCCGAAGACGCTGCCGTGGACCGCCGTGGAGGGTGAGGACGGCATCGCCCTACCCCTGCCGCTGAAAAATGCGAAGCCCGGCCCGATGACGCTGGAATTCCGCTATTTCGGGGTCGCCGATCCGGTGAAGATGGAGCTGACCATCGAGGATCCCGCGCCGGTCGTACCCGCCGCGAGCCCGGTTCCGGGGGCGCCACCGCTCCCCGCAAACCCGTCGCCTCCACTCGCTTCGCCCCCGCAGGCGCCGGAGCGCCCGCCGGAGCGGTGAGGCTGGCCTCACTCCTTGCTGAAAAAGCCCTTGGCCATATCGGCCAGACCGCCCAGCGGGCTGTCGCCTTCGCTCTTGCCGCCGAACATGTCCTGTGCCTTGCCCATCAGGTCGCCGACCGAGGCATGGCCCATGAGTTCCTGAATCTTGTCGAGCGAAATGCCATGCTCCTGCGCGACGGCGAGGAGCGAGGACAGGTCGCCGCCATTGGCCAGCTTCTCCTGCGCGCTCGCGGCGAGGGACTGGAGTTGATCCGCCGGGATGCCCAGCTTGTCGGCAACGCCTTCGAGGTTGCCAAGGATACCGTCAAAAATGCTCATGCCGACCTCACCCGATAAGGAAACGCGATGGCGCTGGAATAGCATGGGACGCGCAGGCCGGATAGCCGCCGGGATTGTCAAACAGTGTCGCACCGCCGTTAAGGGAGCGTTCAGCGCCATTTGACGACGCTCCACCCACGGAAATCGAGACAGCGCCCCCTCGCCCGACTTGCCGCATGCCCGGCCATCGTCTATCCCTGCGCGCCCTGTCCGCGCCACTCCGCTTGGGAGAAGCCCGCGCAATGAGCGCCACAATCGCCCTGGTCGACGACGACCGCAATATCCTGACCTCACTGAGCATCGCGCTGCAGGCGGAGGGATTCGCCACACGCCTCTATTCGGACGGCCAGTCCGCGCTGACCGCGCTGATCGACAACCCGCCCGATCTGGCGGTGTGCGACATCAAGATGCCGAAGATGGACGGGATCGAACTGCTCACCCGCCTGCGCAAGACGTCGGAGTTGCCGGTCATCCTGCTGACGTCCAAGACCGACGAGCCGGATGAGGCGCTGGGCCTCGCCATGGGCGCGGACGATTATATCGCCAAACCCTTCTCCCAGCGGCTGCTGATCGCCCGGATCAAGGCGATCCTGCGCCGCGCCGAAGTCGTCCGCAAGGAAACCGAACCGCAGAGCGACGATCCCGAACCGCTGCAACGCGGACAACTGGCGATGGACACCGCCCGGCACAAGGTCATGTGGAAGGGCGTGCCCGTCACGCTGACCGTCACCGAATTCCTGATTCTGGAGGCGCTGGCGCAGCGGCCGGGCGTGGTGAAGAACCGCAACCAGTTGATGGACGCCGCCTATCATGACGACATCTACGTCGATGATCGCACCATCGACAGTCATATCAAGCGCCTGCGCCGCAAATTCCGCGAGGCCGATCCCGAATTCAACGCGATCGATACGCTCTATGGTGCGGGCTACCGTTTTGCGGAAGAATAGCGCCCTTGCCTAGCGCCAGAAAACCCCGTCCGCGGGCGCTGCCATGGCGCATATCCGTAACGCGGCGCATCCTTGCCGTGAACATCTTCGCGCTCGCCCTGCTGGCGGGCGGATTCTTCTATCTCGACAGCTATCGCACGCGCGTCATCGACGAGCGGATCAACCGGATCACGCGCGAGATGGTGCTGATGAGCGCGGCTCTGCGCGACCTGCCACCCAAGGGGCGGGAGGCGATGATCGGGCGCTTTGCCCGCGTGGCGGGCTACCGCGTCCGCCTCTATGACGCGGACGGCGCGCGGCTGGAGGACAGCGTCGGCATGGGCGGGGTGGGCGATCATTTCGTGGACCCGTCGACCGAGGCGCTCAACATGCGGGCCGCGCGCCTGCTCGACAAGATGGTGGACAGCATCGTCTTCGCCCGCGTGCCGCCGCTCTATGCGGAACCGCGTCAGGACATCGCCCCCGCATGGGCAGAGGCGAGGCAGGTGCGCGCCACGGGCCACAGCGCGGGCAGCTTCCGCTTCGCCCCGGACCGCACGCCCGTTCTGACCGTCGCCACGCCCTTCGACGGAACGGGCACGCGCAATGGCGCGGTGCTGCTGGCGACGGAGAATGCGCGCGACATCACCATGACCGTCCGGCAGGAGCGCCTGCGGATCAGCCTCGTCCTCGCGGCGGGCATCATCACCTCCATCCTCCTGTCGCTGTTCCTCGCGCGGACCATCGTGCGGCCCCTGCAACGCCTCGCCCGCGCCGCCGTGCGTGTACGCCTCGGCCGTGCGCGGGAGGTGATCGTGCCCCGCCTGCCCGACCGGCGCGACGAGATCGGCCTGCTCGCCCGCGCGGTGTCCGACATGACGCAGGCGCTGCGCAAGCGGATCGACGCCACGGACAGTTTCGCCGCGGATGTCAGCCACGAACTGAAAAACCCCATCGCCTCGCTCCGGTCCGCGCTCGAAGGATTGCGACGCATCGACGACCCGGACCTGCGCGCCCGCCTGATGGCGATTGCGGAGGATGACGTGCTGCGGCTCGACCGGCTCGTCACCGACATTGCGGAGGCCAGCCGCATGGACGCGCAGCTTTCCCGTGCGACCTTCCGCGCCATCGACCTGCGCACGCTCATCTCCCGGCTGGTCCGCGCCCATGAAATGCGCGGCATCGAGAATGAGGTGCGCCTGCGCTTCGACCCCGCCCCTGTCCCCGTGCCGCACGTCGCCGGTGAGGAGCAGCGGCTGGCGCGCGTGATCGAAAACCTGATCGCCAACGGCATCTCCTTCTCGCCCGAAGGCGGCACGGTCCGCATCGCGCTCGACGCCGATGCGGATTTCGCCATCGTCACCGTGGAGGACGAAGGCCCCGGCGTTCCCGCCGACGAGCGTGACGCGGTGTTCCGCCGTTTCCACTCGCACCGGCTGGAGGGCGAGGATTTCGGCAAGCATAGCGGCCTCGGCCTCGCCATCGCCCGCTCGATCCTCGACGGGCATGACGGCAGCATTGCCATCGAAGATCGCCCGGATGGCAAATCCGGCGCCTGCTTCATCGTCCGCCTGCCCCTGATCGAGGACCATCACGGGCATGAGGAGCGTGACGAATGAGCATGACCGAAACCGACTCGGAGAATCCCCTCCACGCGACCTCCGTGGCGATAGACGGCCAGGTGGTGCTGCTGATGGGGGCCAGCGGGTTCGGCAAGTCCGACCTCGCCCTGCGCCTGATCGACCGGGGCGCGTCTCTGGTCAGCGACGACTATACATTGCTCGCACCCTGCGAAGGGCAACTCCGCGCCTCCCCCCCGCCGACCATCGCGGGAAAGATGGAAGTGCGCCATATCGGTATCGTCGCAATGCCGCACGTGCACAATCTTCCGGTTGCGCTCGCGATTCGGCTGGATGATAAGCCAGAGCGTATGCCCGACCCCACCCTCCGCATCATTCTTCAGGGAATCGCCGTGCCGCTGATCCGGCTCGACGCGCGGGAGGCTTCGGCGCCGATCAAGGTCGAACTGGCGCTGCGACGACTCGCCGAGGGCTCGTCGTCGTGAACAAGGCCGCTCTCGCCCGTACCAAATCCATCCTGATCGTCACCGGCCTGTCGGGCGCGGGCAAGTCGACCAGCCTGCGCACGCTGGAGGACATCGGCTGGGAAGTGGTCGATAATTTTCCGCTGTTCCTGATCGACCGCCTGCTCGCCGCGCCCGTGGCGGAAGGGCATGACCCGGCGGAGGAGCGCGCGCTCGCCATCGGCATCGACAGCCGCACGCGCGATTTCGACGCCGCCGCCATCATCGCGCGCGCCAACGCCATCCGCGCCGACGGCGGCACGGTGGAGACGCTGTTCCTCGACTGCTCCGGCTCGGTGCTCGAACGGCGCTTTGCCGAGACGCGGCGACGTCATCCCCTCGCACTCGACCGCCCAGCATCGGACGGCATTGCGCGAGAACGCGAACTGCTCGAACCGCTGCGCCACCATGCCGATCAGATCGTCGATACCAGCGACCTCAACGTCAACGCACTCCAGCAGGAGATTCGCGCCCGTTTCGGGCAGGATATGGCGACGACGCTGACCATCCTGTCCTTTGGCTATTCGCGCGGCGTGCCCCGCAACGCCGATCTCGTCTTCGACATGCGCTTTCTGCGCAATCCCCACTGGATGCCGGACCTCAGGCCCCGCACCGGCCTCGAAGCCGACGTGGCGGCCTATGTTGCGGCAGACCCCAGCTATGATCTTGTAACGGGGCAGATAGAAACATTGCTGCTCACCGTCCTGCCGCGCTACTTCGCGGAGGGCAAATCCTATGTAACCGTGGCTTTCGGCTGCACGGGCGGCAAGCATCGGTCGGTGTGCGTGGCGGAAAACATGGCGAAACGCTTGCGCAAGGCGGGATTTTCACCCACCATTTCGCACAGAAATCTGGAATCACAACCATTGGAAGCCTATGAGGACCGCCGCCGAGGGGCGACCAGAGGCGATATGACAGGACCGGACATGACACGGGGTACAGGGGCGCAATGATTGGTCTGGTCTTGGTCACGCATGGGCGCCTTGCGACGGAATTCCGTATTGCGATGGAGCATGTGGTTGGCCCACAACAGGCCATAGAGGCCATCTGCATCGGGCCGGAGGACGATATGGAGGCGCGCCGCGCCGACATCGCCGCCGCTGTGAAGCGTGTGGACGACGGGTCGGGCGTGATCCTGCTGACCGACCTGTTCGGCGGCACGCCGTCCAACCTCGCCATCTCCCTGCTGCGCGCGGGCCATGTGGAGGTCATCGCGGGCGTCAACCTGCCGATGCTCATCCGCCTGGAAAGCGCGCGCAAGGCGATGACCGTCAAGGAAGCCGTCGCCGCAGCGCGCGAGGCGGGAACGAAATATATCAGCGTGGCGTCCGAACTTCTCGGCGACACGCCCTGACTATCGACCAGACTATAAACGGTGAGAGAGAGGCTATGACCAGCACAGCCCTGACCAAAACGGTAAAGATCACCAACCGGCGCGGCCTGCATGCGCGCGCCAGCGCCAAATTCGTGACAATGGCCAGCGGCCTGTCCGCCGATGTGCGCGTGGCGAAGGACAGCGGCGCGGCGGTCGTCGGCACGTCGATCATGGGCCTCATGATGCTGGGCGCGGCCATGGGCGATTCGATCACGATCAGCACCAGTGGCGTCGAAGCGCAGGGCGCTCTCGACCAGCTTTGCACGCTGGTGGAGGACAAGTTCGGGGAAGAGTGAGAGCTGGCGGAAGTTAGCCCTCGCCCGCCCTCATAGCTCGCCCGGTTTCCTGATCCCTGTCGGCAGCACCGACCTGTGCAAAAGTCCCGGAAAACGATCCTGCAACCGCCAGAGCAGCACGATGCGCCGATGCCTCAGAAATGGCAGGTTCCCGATATTCAGTCCCGTAAAGGGCAGGAACGGGTTGCGGCGGGTATAGGCCCATAATTCCACCCTGATACTCGGCCTGGCCGCGACCGCACGGGCATGAAAACCCAGCGTATCCGCGACGATCAGCGTGTTGGCGGGCACAGCAAAGGCTATCGGCTGATCGAGGCCCAGCGCCTCCAGTTCAGACGGCGCGACCCGCAGCGATCCTTTCGACGATAGCCGGTCCAGCCCCTCCGGCCCCTGCAGCACT